>NZ_JAGPXS010000001.1:0-736345 GCF_018070425.1 Micromonospora sp. C81 | reverse complement strand
GGGGCGCACGCCAGATGAGAGCCACACCAACCTGCGGTGGGCAGCCGCGATGAGAGCGACCCCACCGGTCACCTCGACCAAGCCTGGCCGGGCTGCGGTCGTACCACCAGTCAATAGGTAGCCGCGATCTGCGTGTCCCAGAATGCGGGGCGGGCGACGCGCAGCAGCCGGCCGGGACTGTCGATCAACGTTCGCCGGAGCTCATTTCGTGGTGGGTCTGTGGTGCTGGCCGTGCTCGGCCAGTTCCTTCAGGTTCAGCAACTGTCGTCGAGCCATGACCAGGTCGCCGATGGACAGGCCGGGTGCGGCCCAGCGGCTCGTCCGCATGACGACTTTGAGCAGCAAGCGCGTCGTGTCGTGCCCCTCAGGCACAAGGACGTAGGACATGAAGGCGCCCATGATGGTGCTCGTCAGCTGTTTGCCGGGGTCGACCGAGACGATCCTGCCTAGTTTCCTTCCGCCGGCGGTGGTGAATGCTTCCCCGACCTGGGGCTCGGGTAGGCCCTGCAACTGTCGAGGTGAGCGCCGGCCGCGGTTGTCGATCCAGTCGTACGAGTAGGGCGCAAGCCTCAGTTGGGCTACCCACGGCCACACTGCTGCGGCTGGCACCGCGATCGACACTCCGCGCCAGGCTTGTAGGGCGGGTGCGACGACGAGGTCATCACAGGGATAGGTACGCAGCGTCTCGCTGTCGGTCACGCCCCACCGGTCACCGATCATTCACCTATGGTCCGTCATAGCCGCGCGCCTGAGCTTGACCTGAACAAGGCGTATCTGGCGGACTGCTGAGGTGAATACCGCTGACCTCTCCGCGCGCCTGGGCTGTGTCGGACGAACCTGGACTCCGCAGCAGCGGCTGCACGTCGGCAATGTCGCGTGGGCCTCTGCCCACGGCGACGGCAGTACGGCCCCCGACCTCTCCCTTGAATGGGGTGACCCGCTTCGGGGGTTCGCCGACATCTGGCTGCCGGAGTCGGCCGCAGAACAGGCGACAGTTGCCCTGCACCTCGCGCCGGGGATGCCCACTCGTCAACTCGCGAACGCCATCAACGACGTCTTGGAGGTGGCACCCCGCGTCACGGTGGAGGTGTCACTCCAGCAGGCCGAGATCGTCAGTGCGCTGGTCGATCAGGGCTTCCGCCAAGCCGACGGGCCGTGGTTCGCGCAGTTGTGGCGGAGTCTCGACGACCTCACCGACCTGCAGGCGCATCGCGTCCCCGACGGCTTTTCCATTCGCCGGGTTCATCCTGACGAGGTGACGGAACGGGTCGAGGTCCATCGTCGTTGTTGGGACCCGGCACGCATCAAGCAGATGCTCAACCTGCCGGTGACCGGTGACGAGCGCGGCTCAAGTTACTCGGTCGACAAGCACCTGGCGGTCATGGGCACGCCGGTCTACCGCGCAGATCTGGACCTGGTCGCCGAAGCGGCTGACGGTTCGCTCGCCGCCTTCGGTCTGGGATGGCTTGACCCGCAGTCCGGGTCGGTCCTGTTCGAGCCGGTCGGGACCGCGCCGACCCACACCGAGCGTGGGCTGGCCCGAGCCTTGTGCGCGGAGATGCTGCGCGTCGCACGTGGTCTGGGTGCCACTCAGGCAGTTGTCGGCCCGCGCGGCGACAGCGCCTATCCGGTGCCCCGCAGACTCTATGAAGGACTGCGGATGCGCGAGGTCGCCCAGTTCGTCCCTTTCACCAACGGATGACGAGAGCAGAGCGCGATCCGTGCCGCGCTCTGTCAGTCGTGTAACGCCGTTCCCGTCCGGGCCGGCGTGATCTCCCGCCCGGCCGCCGGGCTGCCGGGGGCGGAGGCCGACGCTGACCCGACGGTGCGGCTCCGCCACGCGTCCACGGCGAGCAGCGCGAAGGCGGCCAGCGTCAGCAGCCCGCCGGCGAGCGCCAGCGGGCGCGGTCCGAGGGTGGGCAGGAGGCCGCCGCCGAGCAGCGAACCGCCGGCGATGCCGGCGTTGAAGGCCGTGCTGACGCCGGCCGACGCGATGTCGGTGCTGCCCGGGGCCAGTTGCAGCATGCGGCTCTGCACGGCGGAGCCGAACGCCGCGTAGGCCAGGCCGACGCCGGCGAGGAGTGCGACCACGCCGGGTCGGAGCGCGCCGAGCGCGTACAGGCCGAACAGGGAGGCCGTGCCGATGCTCAGCGGTGTCAGCAGGGAGGCGGTCGGCCGGCTGTCCAGGGTGCGGGCGGCGGCCAGGGTGCCGATGACGCCGGCCGCGCCGGAGACGAACAGCAGTGGTGCCAGCACCGAGTCGGCGAAGCCGGTGACGTCGAGCAGGAACGGTGTGACGTAGGTCTGCAGGGTCATGAAGCCGCCGATGCCGAGGGCGGTCGCGACCAGCAGGAGGACGAAGCGCCGCCCGTCGGGTGCGGTGCCACGGGCGGCGCCGCCAGCAGCCGGGGGATAGGAGGGAAGGAGGATGAACACCGCGACGGCGATCGCCAGCCCGACTCCGGCCAGCGCCCCGAAGGCCGTACGCCAGCCGGCCTGCTGCCCGAGCCAGGTGCCGAGGGGTACGCCGAGCACGGGGGCGAGCGTCGCTCCGGTCGCGAACAGCGCGACCACCCGGCCGCGCACCGCGGCCGGGAAGGGGCCGGTCACGGTTGCCGTGGCGATGGACCAGAACAGCGCCTGGGCGAGCGCCGTCACGACGCGGGAGCCGGCCAGCACCGCGTACGTCGACGCGAGCGCGGCCAGGGCGTTCGCGGCGGCGAACAGGAGCATCGTGACGCCGAGCAGTTGGCGTCGGGGTATCCGCTGGGTCAGCCGGGCCAGAGGCACGGACGCCAGCACGACCACGATGGCGTACCCGCTGACGAGCAGACCCACCTGCGAGCGGGACCGGTCGAGGTCGGGCGCGATGTGGGTCAGCAGCCCGACGGGCAGCAGCTCGGTCGTGATGAACGCGAACGCGGCGAGGGAGAGTGCGACGAGCACGGCCCAGGCCCTTCGCGGTGACACCTGCGGCACCATGATCCACCCACCTTTCCTGGTCACCGTAATCCAGGGCTCCGGAGCCGCTGCACCCGACCGGTGCGGCGGGGCCGACATCCCAGGGTCACGGGGCCCCTCCGAGGTGCGGATTCGTCGTACGATCCTGCCCGGGCAGGGGCGGCTCCGGCGGCGACCGGATCAGGTCGGGTCGGGCTGCGGGTGAAGCGTCGCGGGTCGACCATCCTTTGGCAACGACAATAAGGAGATGGCCATGAGTGACGACGTCACCCAGTACATCAACAAGACGCAGCCGTGGCAGATCGACGTGTGCGAGAAGCTGCGCGCGATGGTCGTCCAGACCATTCCTGATGTCGAGGAGCGACTGCAGTACGGCAAGCCGCACTACCTCAAGAACGGGCACTACGCGGCCGTCATCTCGGTGGCCAAGGACAAGATCTCCTTCATGGTGTTCAACGCGACGGACGTTCCCGAGGTCAAGGGTTTCCTCCGATCCCTGGGCAAGGGTGAACGCAAAGCCGTCGACATCAAGGACGGGCAGACCGTCGACTACGACGCGCTTGCCGGCATCCTCAAAGAGACCACGGCTGCCCTGTAGCTGCGTACACCTCCGCGCGGGGGTGACGGACGCGGTCACCGGCGGTGGCCTGAGGGCTGCCACCGCCGGTGCCGGCGGCGTCAGAGCCGCGAGGTGAAGGTGGCCAGGAACCGGTGCGGGGTGACCACGCCGGCGTTGTCGAAGCAGATCACGTCGACGTCGGCGTTGGTGGTGTACGTCCAGGGTTGGGTGAGGTGGCAGTAGTTGCTACCCGCACCCTGCGCGATCACCTGGGCGTGGGTCTCCTTGATGCCGATCTGCGGGAAGGTCGCCAGGTAGCGGCCGGCGGGGGCCAGCGGTGCCACCGTGTTCGCTCCGACGCCGAGCACCGAGTTGTCGTTGGTGGGCCCACCGACGGCGGTACCCAGGTAACCGAAGTACGACGGCGGGCCGAGGGAGCCAATCACCGGCCGACGGCGGTGGTACGAGAGGGCGAAGTCGGTGTTGGTGAGCGCACCGGCCTGGTTGTAGCAGAAGACGTACACCTGCACGTCGGTGCCGACCGCGTTCCAGGAGTAGACCTTGCACCGGCGAGGGCCGGCGTTCGGCTGCACCGCGGTGACCTGCACGTTGCCGGCGAGCAGCCCGGCCAGACCCACCCCGGGCAGCCGCACCAGATACTGGCCGACGCCCAGCGGGCCGACGGTGTTCACCACGCCGGTGGAGTTGTACGACTGCACCACCACGCCGCCGCCCCACTGCGCGTACGCGTGGGAGGTGCCGGCCGCCAGCACGCCGGAGCTGGTCGTCCAGAGCACTGTGAACGGGGTGTCCTCGCGCGTGCCGCCGGGCTTGTGGCACTGCACGTCGACGATCTCGTCGGCGCCGGACTGGAACCAGCGGACCACCTCGCAGTAGTGCCCGGTCCGGTTCACCGGGGTCACGTGCGGCACCCCGCGCGAGCTGGCCCCCACCTGCGGGAAACGGACCTGGAACCGGCCGGGCGCGAGCTTGACACCGTCGGCCCACGCGGCGGGGAACGCGGTCTTCCAGCTACCCCACTGCCGGCTGGTGTCCAGCACGGTCCAGACCGGCACTGTGGGGTCCTTGACGTACGCGAACCCCCAGCGGTCGGCGGTGGCCGCCGCTGCCGGGGTCACTGGCGCGAGCGCGCTGGCCGCCAGTACGGCGGCCAGCGCGGCGGTGACGAACGATCGGAGACGCATGTGTTCCTCCAGTCGACGGGAACATGTCGATGAGGAGTGTGCGCGCAGTGATGCAGTGGTCACAGTCGGCTACCTCGCGCTCCGGTGTCGGGTCTCCGCCACCGGGCGAACCGCGCGACGGCGAGTCGCGTTCGTGGCAGGCGCCGCCCACCGTGGACACGTTCGCGCCGTCCGCGGTGTTGATCGCCTCAAGGAATGCTCAAATTCGATCGAGGCGATCCACTGCGGCCGCAAACGCACATACGCTCACCGGACCCAGCCGGCTCCCGTCCTCCCGTCCTTCTCGCAACGACGATCGTCGACGAGCACGGAGTCCTGCCACCACCTCAACCACCCGTCGTAAATAGAAGGAGGGGGAATGCGGCACATACAACGGCGCATCGCGCTTCTGGCGCTGCCCGCCCTGGTGGGTAGCATCCTCGTGGCAACCGGGCCTGCGGGCGCCGATCCCACCGGGCCGTCAGCCGCCACCAGCCGATCCCAACCTGAGGATCGCGAGTCGGTACGCCTCGTACAGATCAGGCTGACCGGCGCCGACATGCTGGACAAGGTGGCCGCCGCCGGCTTCGACCTTGAGCACGGCCTCCGACGCGTGCCGACCGGCATCGAAGGCGAGGCGGTGGTGACCGCCGAGCAGGTCACCGAACTCACGGCGATGGGCGTCGAGGTGCTCGCCGACGAGGCCGGCTTCGCCTGGAGCGACCAGGCCGACGGCGGCATCGCCGTCGACGCCGCTGGCGCGCGGGCTGTCGAGCCGTCGAACCACCAGGCGACGGTACGCATCGCCCGCGCCGACTGGTTCACCACGAAGGGCCAGGGCTTCCTGTACGTCGAGGCACGGACCACCGAGGGTCAGCAGGCGGACCCGATCGTCGGGATGCAGGTCGAGAACGACTCGGGCAAGGGCACCCCGTTCGGCTTCGCCCGGACGATGAGCCGGTTCGTCGACTCCGGGCAGTACATGTTCCACCGGAACCTGTTCAAGCTCGACACCCGCCCGACCAGGATCCAGGTGACGAGCTCCACTGGTGGGGTCACCACCGGTGTGGTCTCGAACTGGTTGGAGAACGCCCCGCCGCCGCTGACGGCGAACCCGTCCTACAAGTCGGACTTCGTGGACGGCTACAAGCACCCGCAGCAGCTCTACAGTCGCGCCAAGGAGATCGCCCGCCAGTACCCGGACATCGCCGAGATCGTCTACCTGCCGAACCAGACCAACGGGTACCAACGCAAGGCGCAGGCTCAGCTCGGCGGCACCGGGCAGGCGGCGGTCGTCGTAACCTCCGCGGCGTGGGGCCACGAGGGCGGCAACGACATCACAGTGGAGTTCGTGGACCGGCCCGACGCGAACCTCCCGCTCGCGGTGGAGGTCACGGGCAAGGCGGTTCGCGTCCTGCTCGCCACGGACGCTGCCGGGGCGCCGGCGAGTACGGCCACCCAGGTGGCGGACGCGTTGCGGACCCGGTCCGCGGGCCTCATCGACCGGGCGCACCCGTACCGCACCAACGAGGGCAGCGGCATCGTCGCGCCGACGGCCGGCCCGGTCGCGCTGACCGACTTCCTGGACCAGAAGCGCGTCGGAGCACCGGAGGGTGAGGTGCCGCGGGGCCCCGCGACGATCCCGGTCCTGCGGATCGGCAAGCACCGTGACGGCAAGAAGCCTGGTGTCCTGATCCAGGCGCAGGACCACGCCCGCGAGTGGGTGCCGGCGACGACCAGCCTGGAGTCGGCCGAGCGCCTGGTGCACAACTACCGGTCGGACCGGGAGACGAAGAAGATCGTCGAGAACACCGACATCTTCTTCATCCTGTCCAACAACCCCGACGGGGCGAACTACAGCTTCTACAACTTCGCCTCGCAGCGTAAGAACATGACGAACCACTGCCCGGACGCGAGCGCCGATCCGGCGCAGCGGAACTCGTGGGGCGTCGACCTGAACCGGAACTACCGGGTCGGGTCGGGCCACGACGGCTACGCGGGAGGGTCGACCAACTGCGTCAGTGGCACCTACCAGGGGCCGGAGGAGCTGTCCGAGCCCGAGTCGAAGAACATCATCTGGCTGGTCGAGAAGTACTCGAACATCAAGTTCATGATGTCGGTGCACTCCAACGGCGGTCAGCTGTTCTGGCAGCCCGGCGCCTACATCGCGGACGGACGGATCACCACGCCGCGCCCGCCGCTGGGTGACGAGGCGTTCTACTGGCAGTCGGCCGCTCGGATCCTGTCGCAGGTCAAGGCGCACCGGGAAACCGTCGTCACGCCGGAGAACGTCGGCGGCTCGTCGGACGTCCTCTACTCCTCAGCGGGCAACGTGCGCGAGGACCTGTACTACACCTACGGCATCTACGCGTTCGGCTGGGAGGTCGGCGGCTCCGTCTACAACCCCGCAACTGGCAACTGGCAGGGCGGTTCGTTCCAACCCGAGTGGACGGGAAACCCAGAGCTGGTCAGTGGCCACGCCGAAACGATGGAGTACGCCAACGGGATCATGGAGATGTTCCGGGTCGCGGCGGACTGGGGCAAGGACAAGAAGGACCCGACGTCCCGGCTGGTCCCCGGCGACGGGAAGTACCGCGGGCCCGTCGACGTGCGCTTCGAGACCAGCGAGCCGGCCACCATCTACTACACGACCGACGGCAGCCGGCCCACCCTTGAGTCGCCCCGTTACGCGGCCACCGAGTTCCGCGAGCCGGGGCAGGTGTTCCACGTGACCGAGACGACGACGTTCCGCTGGTTCTCGGTCGACAGCGCCGGCAACATCGAGAAGAACTACGACCCGACGAAGACGGACAAGCGCAACAACTACCGCACGGCGACGATCACCATCGCCAAGAAGTAGCGCCCTTCCCGAGGATCGTTGCCCCGTCGGTGTGGTCCAACCGCGCCGACGGGGCAACGACGGGGATGGTCAGGGGTTGAGAAGGACCTTGATGGCGCGGCGCTCGTCCATCGCCCGGTACCCTTCGGCGGCCTCGTCGAGGGGAAGGGTGAGGTCGAAGACCTTGCCGGGGTCGATCTGCCGGGTCGCGATCAGGTCGATCAGCTCGGGCAGGAACCGGCGCACCGGGGCGGGCCCGCCGTGCAGGTGTACGTGGGAGAAGAACAGCTCCTCCCCGGGCAGTTCGACGTCGTGAGCCACGCCGACGTACCCGACGTGACCACCGGCCCGGGTGGCCCGGATGGCCTGCATCATCGACTCCTGGGTGCCGACCGCCTCGATGACGGAGTGTGCCCCGAGACCGTCGGTGAGGTCCTTGATGCGGGCCACGCCCTCGTCGCCGCGCTCGGTGACGATGTGGGTCGCCCCGTAGTCCGCGGCGAGCTTCTGGCGCGGCTCGTGCCGGCTCATCGCGATGATCCGTTCCGCGCCGAGCCGCTTCGCGGCCAGCACGGCGAGCAGACCGACCGCACCGTCGCCGACCACCGCGACGGTCTTGCCGGGGCCGACCTCGGCCGCCACGGCACCGAACCATCCCGTGCCGAGCACGTCGGAGGCCGCCAGGAAACCCGGGATCAGGTCGTCCGAGGGAATCTCCGGCGTCGCGACCAGGGTGCCGTCGGCCAGGGGTACGCGCAGGTGCTCGGCCTGGGCGCCGAGCCCGCCGACCGGCTCACGGTGCACGCATGAGGACTGGTAACCGGCACGGCAGATCGGGCAGGTGTTGTCGGAGGCGAAGAAGGAGCCGACGACGAACTGGCCCGGCCTGATGGTGCGGACCTCGCCGCCCACCTCCTCGACGATGCCGACGTACTCGTGGCCCATCGGCGACGGTCCCTTGACCGGCTCGACCCCCCGGTACGGCCACAGGTCCGAACCGCAGACACAGGTCGCGGAGACCCGGATGATCGCGTCGGTCGGGAGCAGGATCCTGGGATCCTCCCGCGTCTCGACCCGGACGTCGCCGGGAGCGTGCATCACGACACCACGCACAAGTTCTTCCTTCCCAGGGGCCGGACACGTTCGGCCTGTTGTTACCCGTCCAACTACCCGGGCGGGCCGTGATGATGCCGCCTCCCGGGCACATTCGGGACGACGCTCACCACCACCGCCTTGCCGACGCTTGATTAAATCGAGAGCGGTAAATAGATTGAGGATGGGCACCGCCGTGGTCCGGGCGACCGGGCCGTCGGCGGCTGACAGGTCCACCCCGAGCCGGGCACTTCGGTCGTACGCGCCGACCAGCCGCTGTGGCGCACCGCCGCGCCGCACCCAGGGCGCGCTGTCGCGCGCCGCGTCCGTCCCGGACGCGCGCCGCCGCGTCGCCTCCGCTCAGCTCGATGGCAGAAGGACCCTTCATGACGATCTTCCGTGCCCGCCCCGCTCCGACCCTGGTGGTCGTCGCCGCGCTGGCCGCCGCCGTGACCGTGACCGGCGCAGCCCTGCTCACGGGCCCGGCCGCAGCCGCCCAGGGCTGCCGGGTCGACTACACGCCCAACCAGTGGTCCGGCGGATTCACCGCCAACATCAAGGTCGCCCCGGGCGACACCGCTGTGTCCAGTTGGACCGTCACCTGGACGTACGCCGGGGACGAGCGCGTCACGAACGGTTGGAACGCCACGGTCAGCCAGTCCGGATCGACGGTGACCGCCCGCAACGCGTCGTACAACGGCAGCATCCCGGCCGGCGGCGCGACCGAGTTCGGCGTGCAGGGCACGTTCGGCACCGGCGGTGGCGCGCCGACCGGGTTCAGCCTGAACGGAGTGCCGTGCAACGGTGCTGCGCCGACGACGCCTCCGCCGACGACGCCCCCGCCCACGACACCTCCGCCCACGACGCCCCCGCCCACGACACCTCCGCCCACGACGCCCCCGCCCACGACACCTCCGCCGACCACCGAGCCGCCGGTCGGATGCGCCGGGGCGGTGCTCTGCGACGGCTTCGAGAACCAGACCGGCTCGACGCCGTCCGGTGACTGGGCCGTGGTGAGCCCGGACTGCTCCGGAGCCGGCACGGCCACCATCGACACGACCACCACGCACAGCGGCAGCCGGGCGGTCCGGATCAACGGCGCAGCCGGGTACTGCAACCACGTCTTCATCAGGTCGACGAAGAACCTCGGCGGCGTCGGCAGTGTGCGGTACGGACGGATCTGGGTGCGGCACACCACCGCCCAGCCCACCGATCACACCACGATGGTGACGATGGCCGACGCCGCCGACGGCAACAAGGACCTGCGGTTGGGCGGCCAGAACGGCGCCCTGCAGTGGAACCGCGCCTCCGACGACGCGACCCTGCCCGAGCAGAGCCCGGCGGGGGTGGCGCAGAGCCTGCCACTACCGGTCAACCGGTGGGCCTGTGTGGAGTTCATGGTGGACGGCTCGGCCGGTCAGCTTCGTACGTGGCTGGACGGCACCGCTGTCACCGGACTGACCGCGGACGGCGTCCCGACGCACGACATCGACGGCCAGTGGTACAACCGCACCTGGCGACCGCAACTCACCGACCTGAAGCTGGGCTGGGAGAGCTACGGCGGCGGGGCCGACACCCTCTGGTACGACGACGTCGCGGTCGGGTCCAGTCGCATCGGCTGCTGACCCGTCGAGATCCTGCGCGGTGAACCGTCAGCGGTGAACTGTTGGCGGCGAACCGTCGCGTCCCGGCAGATGATCAAGGGTGTGTCGCGATGGATGTGACACACCCTTGATCATCTCCGGCTGTCTGGTCGAGCCTCAGCGTTCGATCATCCGCATCTGCTCGTCGGTGTGGTGACCGCCCTCGGCAACGGGCAGCGCGGTGAGGGTCGCCACCTGAACGGGTGTGAGAGTGACGGTGTCCGCAGCGGCGTTCTCCTCGACCCGACTGACCCGCTTGGTGCCAGGGATCGGGACGACGTCGTCGCCCTGCGCCAGCAGCCAGGCCAGGGCGACCTGGGCTGAGGTCGCACCCACCTGGTCGGCGACCGCCTGCACCTGGTCGGCGATACCCAGGTTGCGCTGGAAGTTCTCCCCGGTGAAGCGCGGGTGGTTCTTGCGGAAGTCGCTGTCGTCGAGGCGCTCGACGTCGGCCGGAGTGCGTAGGGCGCCGGTGAGGAAACCGCGGCCGAGTGGGGAGTACGCCACCAGACCGATGCCCAGCTCGCGCAGCACGGGAAGGATCTGTTCCTGATCACGCGTCCACAGCGAGTACTCCGACTGCAGGGCCGTGACCGGGTGTACGGCGTGAGCGCGGCGGATGGTGTCGACCCAGGCCTCGGACAGGCCGACGTAGCGGATCTTGCCTTCCTGCACCAGGGCCGCGAGGGCGCCCATGGTGTCCTCGATCGGGGTGCTCGGGTCGACGCGGTGCTGGTAGTACAGGTCGATGTGATCGGTGCCGAGGCGCTTGAGTGAGCCCTCGACCGCGCTGCGGATGTTGTCCGGGCTGCTGTCCAGCCCTCCGGCAACGCGGCCATCGTGGGAGATGAGACCGAACTTGGTGGCCAGCACGACCTGGTCGCGGCGACCCTGCAGAGCGCGGCCGACGAGTTCCTCGTTGACGTACGGGCCGTAGATCTCCGCAGTGTCGATCAGGGTGACACCAAGCTCGAGAGCCCGGTGGATGGTGCGGATCGATTCGGCATCGTCGCTGCCGGCGCCGCTGTAACCATGCGACATCCCCATCGCACCGAGCCCGATGCGGGCAACCTCGAGCTCACCTAGCTTTACCGTACGCATGCTGCTCTCCCTGTCGTTCATCGAAGTGGATAGCCGGCTGCCCACGCGTGGGCCTGCGGGACAGCGGGCTCGGGGTGGATTCAGGCTTCGGGGATCGGCCTGCCGAAGGTGGCGAGGGTGATGTCAGCAGGTTCAGGGCCCCCGCGCTTGCCAGTGTCCAGGGCGTCGATGGCGGCGAGCTCTTCGGTGGTGAGCGCGAAGTCGAAAACGTCGAAGTTCTCCGCGATCCGCACGGGCTTCGTCGACTTCGGAATCGCCGAGCGGCCCTGCTGCACGTGCCAGCGCATCATCACCTGCGCCGGGGTCTTGCCGTGCGCCTTCGCGATGCCCTCGATCACTGGATCCTGCAACGTGCTGGTGTGCTCCCCGTCGCGGTAGAAGGTGATGCCACCGATCGGCGACCAGGCCTGCGAGAGGATGCCGTGCTGTGCGCCGAAGGCCTGCACCTCGCGCTGCGCGAAGTAGGGGTGCACCTCGATCTGGTTCACCGCGGGCACGACAGTCGCGGTGTCGAGCAGTGCGGTCAGGTGGTCGACCATGAAGTTGCTGACGCCAATGGCGCGGACCTTGCCGTCGGCCAGCAGCTTCTCCAGAGCCCGGTACGCATCCAGGGTCCGGTCGAACTCCGACGGCAACGCCTGGTGCAGGATCAGCAGGTCGATCTGCTCGACGCCCAGCTTGGCGGCGCTCTTCTCGAAGCCGTGCAGCGTCTGGTCGTACCCGTAGTCACTGATCCAGATCTTGGTCTCGACGAACACCTCGGAACGGTCGACGCCCGAGCTGGCAATCGCCTCGCCGACCTCACGCTCATTGCCGTACGCGGCCGCGGTGTCGATGTGTCGGTAGCCCGTGGCGAGCGCCGCCTCGACCGCGGAGCGGGTCTCCTGCGGAGGCGTCTGGAAGACGCCGAGTCCGACGGCGGGAATCTCGACGCCGTTGTTCAACGTCAGGTGCGGGGTTGGCATGGAAACGTTTCCTTTCAGTTCCGGGCGTGACAGGCGGCGTCGATCTTGGGGAGGACGTCCGGCGGCAGCTCATCGCCCGAGCAGCTGGTCGTCGTCTCGTCTGCCACAACATCCCCTCGATCTGGCCCCGTCGGTCGGTCCTGTCCCCAGCAAGCACACACCGCAGTCAGGTTTCCGGGGAGCCCCTGCTCAAACGGGTACTGGCAGGGTCCCCCTCCTGCCGGGCGGCGTGCCTAACCTGGAAAACATGGACAAGCGCAGCGAGGTCCGGGCGTTCCTCACCTCCCGCCGGGCCAAGGTCAGCCCCGAGCAGGCCGGCATCCCCGCGTACGGCAACCGGCGCGTCGCCGGGCTGCGCCGCGGCGAGGTGGCCGCGCTGGCCGGCGTCAGCGTCGAGTACTACACCCGCCTGGAGCGTGGCAACCTCGCGGGCGTGTCCGACAGCGTCCTGGACGCCATTGCCCGCGCGCTACAGCTCGACGACACCGAGACCGCCCACCTGCACCACCTCGCCCGCGCCTCCGGCTCCCGGCCCGCCCGGACCCGCGCCCGCCGCGACAAGGTCACCGAGATCCGGCCGGCAGTCCGCCGGGTGCTGCACTCGATGACCGGCGTGCCGGCGTTCCTCCGCAACCACCGCTTCGACATCCTGGCCGCCAACCCGCTGGGCATGGCCCTCTACGCGCCCATGTTCGCCGTTGACACGGCGCTGCCGGTGAACTCGATGCGGTTCATCTTCCTGGACCCGCACGCTCAGGCGTTCTACCCGGACTGGGCGCAGGTGGCCCGCTCCGCCGTCGCCGCGCTGCGCATCGCGGCCGCGCAGCACTCCGAGGACCAGCAACTGATGAACCTGATCGGCCAGCTGTCCATGCGCAGCGAGTCCTTCCGCGCCTGGTGGGCCGCCCAGGATGTCTACGTGCACCGTCACGGCACGAAGCGTTTCCGCCACCCCGCCATCGGGGACCTGGACCTGGCCTTCGAAGTGCTCGAGTTGTCCGGCGACGAGTCTCTGACGGTCCTGACCTACTCCGCCGAGCCGGGCACCAGTTCCGGTGACGGCCTGGAGTTGCTCGCCACCTGGGCCGCGACGCGGGAAGGCGTCGCGACCGG
Organism: Micromonospora sp. C81; assembly: GCF_018070425.1. Taxonomy (NCBI): domain Bacteria; kingdom Bacillati; phylum Actinomycetota; class Actinomycetes; order Micromonosporales; family Micromonosporaceae; genus Micromonospora; species Micromonospora sp. C81. The sequence continues at coordinate 722,888 of NZ_JAGPXS010000001.1, read as the reverse complement.
GACCAACGGATGAGCGGCCGATGACCTCGCCCTCGGGTTGGTGGCGTTCTCCGGCGGGTCATCGGGTGAGCAGGCCGATCCGGCGCAGCCAGCCCGCGACGTCGGGCTCGACGTCGGCGACCTCCTCACCGCGCACGGCCAGGCCCTCCCCGATCGTCGCACCCGGGCAGGCGGCGACAGCACCCCCCACAGGGCGGCGGAGCTTGTGCAGAGGCGGTGACCGCCTGGTATGAGCAGATGTCGATCTGGTGCACACCTTCCTCTGCTGTGCGGGAGGGTGCCACAATGGCAGCGGCGTCCAAGCGGTTACCGCTGGGCCCGGGGGAGGGCCTTCCGCAGGAAGCGGACGGTGGGCACGAACCCGGAGGCCGCGATGCACCTTGTTCCCGACGCTGGCGCCATCTCCAGCCTGGTCGATCTGCTCGGTGGTGTGCTGCAGTTGACCGCTGCGATCGTCACCCTGGTGGCCGCCGTCAACGTCCGTGGGCGTCGCCCTGGTCGCGGTCGGGGCGGCGATGATGACGACGCTCGTCGGTGAGACCCGCTCCGACGCGGCCGCTCGCGCGGTTGCGGCGGTCAACTGCCGGGCCTCTGGTCAGGATCGCGTCCGGAACGGGGCAAGGGTGGCGCGGATCTGCTCGCCAGCACCCCAGTCGTCGTCGAACTGGGCCAGCACGGCGAGGTGTTGTCGCAGCTGGACGACCGGCATGCGGGCCTGCCAGCCGTCGTCCAGCGAGGTCAGGTCCGCATAGACCTGGAAGAACCGTTGCGCCTCGGGCGGGGGCGAGGTGGACCACACATGGGCGAGGTCGACCTCGGCCCACATGTACGACACGGCCGGGTCGATCAACGCGGGCTGCCCGTCCGGGGTGGCCATGATGTTCTGCGTCCACAGGTCACCGTGTGTCAGGCACGCGGGCCGGTCCGGCAGCAGGTCCGGCAGTCGGTCACACAGCCGCTCCAATGCCGCCCGGTCAGCCGCGTCGAGCGCCGCCTCGGCGCGGGGCTCCCCGAGCCACCGAAGCAGCCGGTGCTCTGCGAAGAACGCAAACCCGTCGTCATGCCACGTATTGACCTGGCGGCGGCGGCCCAGCCAGTTGTCGTGGTGCCATCCGAAGCGAGGATGGGTCGTGCTCGTGTGCATGCGGGCGAGCAGGTGCGCCAGCTGCTCCCAGAAGCTCTCGGTGTGCGGCCTCGGGCGCAGCACCGACAACACGAGCAGTTCCGGGTCCGCCAGGAGCACCTCGGGTGTGGCCATGCCGCCGAGTTCGCGTAGGGCGGCCAGCCCCTCGGCTTCCGCGACGAAGACCCCCTCGGCGGGCGCGTCGGCGAAGCCCTTGACGAACACCGACGAGGCGTCCCGACGGGTGGCGATGCCCGCGAGCGCAGCGAGCCCGCCCGCTACCGGCTCCACTGTGACGACCTCGCTCATCCCGGCCTGGAGCAGGCGTTCCAGCAGCGTCGTCGTCGAGCTCATCAGGACACACCTCTCATCTGCGTGCACCCCTGCCTGCGGCTGCACGCCCCCGGCGGCCACCAGGAACCGTTGTCGGCCCGGCCTTCACGTCGATGTCAGCGTAGGCGGCCACGGTCCTGTGGACACCGCAGCGGTGTCCCGTAGGTTGGTGGTGCGAACACGTGACCGACGGCGGTGGTTGGCCTCCGTCGCCGGCCAGTGGGTCACGGACCATCCACGCAACCGAGGAGAGGCGGACCACGACATGACGGCGGTGCCTGCCGCGGATCCGGCGGTTGCCGGGCGAGGAGCGGCTGAGGAGGATCTGCGGGCGTTGTTCGGGCAGTCCACGGCCGTCTTCGCGTCGTTGACCGGCCCGGCGCATGTGGTGGAGACGGCGAACCGGGCCTTCTTCGAGACCATCGGTCAGGAACGGGTCCGCACCGGGGTCGCTCTCGTGGACGTGATGCCCGAGCTGGCCGATCAGGGCTTCATCGCTCTGCTGGATCAGGTCTACCGCACCGGCGAGGCATACGTCGGCCGTGACGTCCGGGTCGTGCTGGGCATCGGCCCGCAGGCCCGGGAGGCCTTCTTCGATGTCTCCTACGAGCCGCGTCGAGACGCAGCCGGTACGGTGACCGGGATCCGCGTGCTCGGCGTGGAGACCACCCAGGTCAAGCACGCCCAACGGTTGATGACCGAACACCGCGCCCTGCTGGAGCAGATCGCCCGCCAGGCGCCCCTGACTGAGGTGCTTGACGGGATGGCCCGCTGTATCGAGAATCTGGCACCGCAGGAGGTGCTCGTCTCGGTGCTGCTCGCCGATGCCGACGGCCGGCACCTGCGCCACGGCGCCGCCCCCAGCCTGCCCGCCTTCTACAACCAGGCCATCGACGGCATCGCCACCGGCGAAGGCGTCGGCTCCTGCGGCACCGCCGCCCACCGCCGGGAACCGGTGATCGTCACCGACATCACCACCGACCCGTTCTGGAACGACTTTCGGGATCTGGCCGACCGGGCAGGTCTGGCGGCCTGCTGGTCCACTCCCATCCTGGCTCGCGACGGCGGCCTGCTGGGCACGTTCGCCATGTACCACCGCACCCCGCGCGTCCCACAGGACTCGGACCTCGCTCTCACCCGGGTCTTCGCCGGCACCGCGGCCCTGGCCATCGAACGCCACCACATCGAACAGGCGAAGACGGCCGCCGAAGCACGCGCCAGGGCGGCTCACGACGAGCTGGCCAGGGTGCTACGCGTGGAACGGGAACTGCGCGCCGAGGCCGAGCAGCGTGCTGCCGCCTCCGCGGAACTCGCCGCGCGGATGCGTGCCGCCGCAGCCGCGCAGGCTGCACTGCCACACCCGGAGCACTGCCAGCTCGGCGATGCTCCCGGCTGCACCGCACCCGCCGAGATCAAGATCGCTGATTCGTGGGGTGACTCGGCATGGGGCTGTACCGCGCACGTCGAGGAGGCCCTTCTCAACGTGCGCTCGGTGTTCATCGCCAGCGAGGAACTCGGCGGCCTGGCCGCCTACCTCAACCGCTGACGAGGTCTGCGACAGCCGGCACCTGGCTGGCCCGGCCGCCGCCCTGGTCCCTGGTCCCTGGTCCCTGGTCCCTGGTCAGGAACTATGGGCTGCCACGTTGATGACGTTGCCGTCCGGAGCGCGGACGAAGAACCGCCGCACTCCCCAGGGCTCAGTGGTCAGCGGGTGCACGATCGCGTAACCGAGGCGCTGTGCCTCCGCGTAGGCGCCGTCCACGTCATCCACCTGCACCGAGATGACCGAATCCTCGGGTGCGGACGCGTCGCCGGAGACGAGTTGCACGCTCGCGCCGCTGTCGGGCGAGGTGTAGCGGGCCACCCAGCCCAGGTTGAACTCCTCGTTGCTCAACCCGAGGTAGTCGCTGTAGAAGCCCTTGGCGGCGCTGATGTCAGGCACCGGAAGGTTGGCCAGGACGCGGACGACGCGCACGCGGACCTCCTGCTTCGAGTTGTGGAATCCGCTCATCATCCTGCGTCGTGCGTCCATAACTGCTCATCGCCGCGCGGGGAGTCGGGAGGCAGCGCCGCGGTGGGCCCGCAACGTGCGCGGACCCACCGCCCTTCATCGAGTACGCGGCGGCCAGCCTCTCAACACCAGGTCAGCGTCGAGTTGACCCGGGTGACGTTGCTGATGGTGTTGTTCGCGCCACCGCAGGGACTCTGGGTGATGTTGGTGCCGCTGACGGTCAGGTTCTGCAACCGGATGCCCGAGGAGATCGGGAACTCCGTCCGCGACGCGATCCTGATCTCGCCGCCGCCCGTCACCGTCCCGGACACCCCGGCGATGACGACGTTGTAGCAGTTCTCCACCAGGATCGAGTTGTTCCCCGTGTTCGAGATCGTCACCCGGTCGATGACCGCGCCACCGGACTCGGAGACGCAGAAGATCCCGCGGCCACCCCCGGACGCGATCACATTTCCGACCCGGATGTTGGTCGGGTACGAGCTGCCCACCCGGCCGTTGCGGTTGGCCATCCGGAAAGCCGCGTACCCGGTGCCGGCACCGGCGCCCTGCGCGTCGACCGTGCCGACAGTGGCGTTGATCGTGTCGTTGAGCAGCAGGCCGGAGTCCCGGGTGTTCCGCGCCGTGACAGTTCCGATGGTCAGACCGTCCACGCCGTACGTCTCCACCCCGTGCGTGCCGGTGCCTGACACGTACACGGTGTCGATGCGGACGTTGCGCACCTTGACCGACCGATCGCCGCCGTGGTTGTCGATGCGTACTCCGAGGCCGGCGGAGAGCCGCATGTCGATCTGCCCGAGGGTCAGGTTGTTCACGTTGCGCATGAAGATGCCGTACAACGGCGACCCGGTCAGCGTCAGGTTCTGCACCTCGACATCCGTGGTTCCCCGCGAGTAGACCGGCGCCTGGTCGCCCGAGCCCGATCCGGTCACGTTGATCGTGCCGCACACCGCCAGCGTCGTGTACGACGGCAGCGACAACCGTGAACCCGCGCTCATCGACCCGGAGCCGCGGACCACGACCCGCTGCTTCGACGTCCGACCAGCCGACAGTGAATTGACCGCCGCCTGCATGGCCGACAACATGCTCGTACCCGAATAGACCGTCGACGAGCCGTTACGGGCCGTCCAGGTGCTCCCGCTCAGCACGGCCTCGGCGTTGGTCGACCCGCTGCCACAGCCGGGTGGCGTGCTGCCCCCGCCCACCTGGACCATCTGCCACTGCTGGTTGGCACCGTTCTGATCGGTGTACTGGCTGATGCGGCCGCCGTCGGCGGTGGACCGCTCCCAGACCTCGAGTGCCTTGGCGGAGTGGCGGTTGATCAGCCGGACATGGCCGCCGTCGGAGTCGAGCACCTGGAACTGCTGGTTGGTGGCGTTGAGATCCGGCCACTGGCGGTACTCGGCGCCGTCGGCGGTGTTCCACTCCCAGAGGTCGACGACCTTGCCGCTGTGTCGAGCCTTGAGGCGGTAGTAGCCGCTGCCGGACGAGACGAACTGGAACTGTTGCCATTCGCCGTCGTTGCGGGACCACTGTTGGATCACCGCGCCGTCTGCCGTCGAGGTGTCCCGGACGTCGAGGACCTTGCCGCTGTGCCGGTTGACCAGGACGTAGTAGGCGTTGGTGTCGATGGTGGCCGCCTCTGCCGGCGGCGCGCCGACCAGCACAGCGCCGGCGGCGCCGACCAGCGCGGTGATCATGGCCAGAACGAGGCCGGTACGCCGGCCGCGGCGGATCGAGCCGTGGCTGGACGGTCTCGTGGTGGTGGGGGTCATCGGTACTCCTGGCTCGATGGGGGAGTGGTCCCGCGGCTATTCCAGGTGGAAGGTGGCGGAGGCTCGCTCGGCGCTCGTGCTCACCGCTTCCAGGTAGAGCAGTCCGTCGCGGTGGCGCACGTACCGGCCGGGGAAGTTCTGTGACTCCAGGGAGACCCCGGTGCTGGCAGCCAGGCCGGATTGGCGGTGGAAGCTCGCGTCGCCGCCGAAGAGCGACGAGCCGTCGCTCCGTTCGACGTACAGGGCGTAGCCACGGTGACGCAGGTAGTACCCCGGGAAGTTGGTCGACTCCAACGACACCGTCCCGCCCCCGGCGAGGCCGCTGACGATGCGGAACTGCGAGTCGGCCAGGTTGGCCACGTTGGGCTCGACCCGGGCCCGATAGTCGTAGTGCCGGATGTAGCTGCTGGTCAGATCGTGTGAACGCAGCCGCACCGGTGTGGCCCCGTCGGGCACCGGGATGCCGAAGTTCGGGGTGCCGTCGGCGTTCCAGTACAGCTTCTGCAGCCTCGTCCGCCGGTTCGGATCGTTGAGCGGATCGCCGCTGATGTCACGGTAGTTGCGGTCGTGATAGACCAGGATGTCGCTCTGCCCATCCTCGGAGACCGTAAACGAGTTGTGGCCGGGGCCGTACTGACCGGTGGCGGCGTTGCTGGCGAACACCGGGTTGGGGCTCTTGCTCCAGGCGGCGGCGTCGAGCAGGTTGGCGGTGGCCGAGGCGGTCAGCATCCCGAGGCAGTAGTTGGCGTCCGTGGCGCTGGCCGAGTAGGTCAGGAAGATGCGGCCGTTGCGTTGGATCACCGCCGGTCCCTCGGCGACCCGGTAGCCGCGGGTCTCCCAGTCGTACGTCGGCACGACGAGCCGCGTCACCGTGCCGGTGATCTGCCACGGGTTGGCACCCATCCGGGCGAGGTAGACGTTGGAGTTGTTGGAGATGCCCGGCTCCTGCTGCGCCCAGGTCAGATAACGCACCCCGTTGGCGACGAAGGTCGACGCGTCCAGGCTGAAGGTGTCCCACGGTGTCGTGATCCGACCACGTTCGGTCCACGACCCGGTCAGCGGATTCGCGCTGGAGTTCTCCAACACGTACATGCGGATCCGCCACACGTCATCGGTGCGGCCCGCGGCGAAGTAGACGTACCACCGGTTGTTGATGAAATGGATCTCCGGCGCCCAGATGTGGGCGCCCATCTCGCCGCTGGTGTGCCGGTTCCAGATCGTGGTTTCCGCCGCCGTGGCCAGGCCCTGGAGGGTGGTCGCACGTCGCAGCACGATCCGGTCGTACTGCGGCACCGTCGCGGTCATGTAGTAGTAGCCGTCGGTGTGCCGGACGATGTGCGGGTCGGCCCTCTGGTTCACCAGCGGGTTGGTGTAGTTGACCGCCGGTGCGGCGTGCGCCGGCCCGGCCGCCGGCAGGCCAGCTGCCACGGCGAGCACCACCAACACCGCGGCCACGACCGACCGTAGGCGTCGGCGGCCGGCAGGCCCCCGGCCGGTTGCCGGGCGGGCAAGCGGATCGCGTGGGTGGAGTGGCAGCGGCATCTGTCCTCCGTACGGTTGGTGAGCGACTCATCGACGCAGGTGGTGCCGGCCGGTGGCGTCGTGGCCGATCAGGTCGACGCCGAGCAGCACGTGGGGCCGGAACCGGCCGCGACGTCCAGGTGACGGCGCCGCCAGCCTGCGGCGCCCCGCCGGGGTCGATGCGCGAGTGAATCGCGAGATATGACGGTGGCGTTGCGCCCAGGTTGCGGTCTCAGTGTTGGCGCTAACATCGACAGGTGTCAAGGTGTCTGGTTGGCGCCCGAGATGTACTCGTCGAACGCGGCGACCTCTTCGTCGGTCACCGACGGGGCGAAGTCGAGGTGCTCGCTGGGATGGAGACCGGTGCCAGAGCCGGTCACCGTCACGAACCACGCGGCCTCGTGATCGAACCAGTACGCCCTGCCCAGCAAGCCGATCTCGCTGGCCCCGGAAGGGTCGTCGGGGTCCTCCGCCGCGACGACGCGGACCCACTGCCCGTCCGTCCCGTAGGGCGGTCGGGCAAACGTGAGGGCGATGTCGTTGAGGTCGAAACCACCCTCCGGCACACCAAGCGCACGTGCGGCCCCGGCTCGCGCCATGGACAGCACCTCACGCGTCCGGCGGGTACGACCGACCTCCACCTCGCCATCGGGCCCGTCGATCAGCACGACGTAGGAACGGTCCGCCAGGTGGCGCACCCGTGCACGCACACTTTTCGGTTGGTCGCCCATCCGCTGATAGTGCCCTTTGCGCACCAGGCGCGTCACGGGGAGCCGCGGTGGCGCAAATGGGCGCGGTCCGGGATATCCTTGCCGCATATGGCTACCTTTCGCAGCGCCTCAGTGCTCCTTTCGTCGGATGGCACCAGGACCCCCGGCACCGCCGCTCTCTTCGCCGAGCCCGCCCGCAGGGGCGGGGTCCCGCCGTGGGCAGGTGACTTCCGACCTGCCAACAGCGCCGGCAACGGCCCCAAGAACGCGGTCGGGAAGACCTTCACGTTGGAGCTGCCCGACGGCAGCACCGGCAAGGTCGTCGTTCAGGGCCTCAAGAGCGGAAAGGGAGGCGTCGTGCTGGCGCTGATGGGCCAGGACGCACCCCCTTTCTGAGCAAGACTGCTACCCACCGGCCGGTCAGCGACCTGCCGATGCCAATGCGTCCGGACAGCGTCCGGACGCATTGCCGTACCCGTGGCGGGGCGGTCCTGGCCGGTGACGTTCCGCCGGCCAGGTCGCCAGTCAGCGGCGGCCGGTGGCCAGAGCGACGAGATACTGGCCGCCGCCCGCGTCGACGCTCGCGGTCACCGGCAGCCCGGGCACCAGCCGGGAAAACCGGTCGACCAACCAGTCCGCCGCCTCCTGGGCGTCCTTCCTGCTCGGGCAACGGGCCACCAACTCCCGGCCGCCCTTGCGCTCAAGCCTCTCGGCGACGGTGATCAGCGGCGCGGGCTCCACCACGTGCAGACGGTCCGGCCAGGCGATGACCACCTTGACGGCGCCCTTGCGGGTGTTGCAGGCGCGGTGCGCAAGCCGCTCGACGACCTTGGCCTTCTTGTCGGCGGTGCGGCTGTCGACGCTGGGCCCACGCGGGTCGTTCACCGACATGTCAGCGTCGACCGGCTCGTCGCACACCCAGCATCGCCAGTTGTCACGCCGCGCAACGTCATCGAGAAGACTCATCCGAGCAAACTAGCCTGTCAGCCCCCGACCAATGACAGACGGAGCCCTCGGCGCGGTCGCACTGCTCCTTCAGGGGGCCTGCTCATCCACGGGCGTCGTGCTGGTTGCTGAGATTCCTTCACGAGCGTAGGAAGAACACCACCTGCGTCGAAGGAGATGCGTGTGACCACAATCAGAGGGCTCCGTCTCGCCGTGTCCGTGCTGGTGACCGCGGGCACCGTCCTGTTCGGGGCGTCGGCCGCTGCGGCACCGCCCGCCACTCCTGCACCGACCGGGCAGCAGGCCTGCGACCCGATCGACCCGACGGCCTGCCTGCTGCCCTTCCCGAACGACTACTTCACCGTGCCGGACCGGACCAGCCCCACCGGTAAGCGGGTGCGGCTCGCGACCGCCGCGATGCCCGCCAACGTGCAGGGAACCCCGATCGACCCGACGGAATGGAACCGGCAGGACGGGTTCAGCCCGGGCTCGCCGATCCTGGTGCGCGTGCCCGGCCTCGACGCCACGACGACCGGGATCGCGCCGGTCACCGACATCGGCCGCTCGCTGGCGCCGGACGCGCCGATCGTGCTGATCAACGCGCGGACCGGTGAGCGCACGCCGTACTGGGCCGAGCTGGACGCCCACGCGACCGGCCAGACCGACCGGCAGGTGCTGATCATCCGACCTGCGGTGGCGCTGACCGAGGGCACCCGCTACGTCGTCGGCCTGCGCGGCATGCGCGACGGCAACGGGGCGTCGATCCCGGCACCGAAGGCGTTCAGGGCGTACGTGACCGGTGCCGGCCTCAGCCATCGGGACAGCCGTGCGCCGCAGATGAAACGGATCCTCGCCGACCTGACCCGCACCGGGGTCAAGCGGCACAGCCTCTACCTGGCCTGGGACTTCACGGTGGCCAGCCGGCAGGGTCTGACCGGGCGGATGCTGGCGGTCCGCGACAGCGCGTTCGCCAGCCTCCGTCGAGCCGCACCGTCGTTCACCGTCACCCAGGTGACCGACTACCCACCGGAGCAGGAGCCGCTGATCGCCCGGCAGGTGACCGGCACCATCGGCGTACCGTCCTATCTGACCGGCGACGGCGGGCCGGGCTCCCGGCTTCACTACGGGCCCGCTGGCGGCACCGGGACGCCACAGACGCCGAACGCCCTGCCCACGCCGTCCGGCGCGACGATCGCGGCGGACTTCGTCTGCAACATCCCGCGCAGCGCCTCCGCCGCGAAGCCGGCACACCTGTCGCTCTACGGCCATGGCCTGCTCGGCAAGCCGACCGAGATCAACGCCGGCAACGTCAGGACGATGTCGAACACCCACAACTTCACCTTCTGCGCGACAAGTTGGATCGGCATGGCCGCCGGTGACGTCCCCTACGTGGCCGGTGCCTTCACCGACCTCAGCGCCTTTCCCGCCGTGGCGGACCGGTTGCAGCAGAGCTTCCTGAACTTCCTGTTCCTGGGCCGCGCGATGATCCACCCGGGCGGGTTCGCCGCCCACCCGGCGTTCCGAGACGCCACCGCACGACCGCTGATCAACCTGGCCGGTGGGCTGCACTACGACGGCAACAGCCAGGGTGGCATCAACGGTGGTGCCCTCACCGCCATCGCCCAGGACTGGACACGCTCGGTGCTCGGCGTACCGGCGATGAACTACTCCACGCTGCTGCAACGCAGCGTGGACTTCGCCCCGTTCCAGTCGGTCATGGACGGCTACTACCCGGACAAGGTCGACCAACAGCTGATCCTCGCGCTGCTGCAGATGTTGTGGGACCGGTCCGAGGCCAACGGGTACGCCCAGCACATGACCGACCGACCATTGCCCGGCACCCCACCGCACCAGGTCCTGATGCACGTGGCCTTCGGTGACCAGCAGGTCTCGCCCGCCGCGGCGGAGGTCCAGGCGCGCACCATCGGGGCTCGCCTGCAGACCCCCGCGCTCGCCGACGGCTGGTCATCGGACGTGCGTCCGTACTGGGGCATCGCGCCGATCCGCCGCTACCCGTACACGGGCTCGGCGCTCGTGATCTGGAACAGCGGCGCGGCGTACGCGCCGCCGCCGACGAACCTCGCCCCGGCCGGGCCGGAGTACGGGGAGGATCCGCACGAGTTCCCACGGGCCCAGGCCGGAGCCCAGAGACAGAAGGCCGCCTTCCTGCTCACCGGCAAGGTCATCGACGTCTGCGCGCGGACGCCCTGCCCGTGACCCGCTCTGCCGCCCCGCGGGGCGCGAACCTTTGACGTCACGCGCCGCCCGCCGCAGATCCGCGGCGGGCGGCGCGTTCGTGGGTGCCCTAGGCGAAGCGGTCCGCGAGCTTCGTCAGCTTGGCGACGTAAGCCGACCAGTCGTAGTCGTCCGGGATGTTGGTGTTGTCCTGCCGCAGGCCGATCGCCGAGTCGTGCTGCTCGCGGATGATGTCGGCATGCCCTGCGTGACGGGCGAGGTCGCAGGTCACGTGGATGATGATCCGCTGCAGCGTCACGTCCTGCCGGCCTGGGCGCCACCACGGCACCTGCCCCGGCGCGTCGAGCGGCAGCTGGTCGATCGTCTGGTCGGCGAACACCCCGACCCGGCGATACAGATCGATCAGGCCGTCCTTCGTCTCGTCCTCGCTCGCGTACCAGTCTGCCTGTGGGTCCTCGTCGAACGCCTGCATGGGGACGAGTTCCTCCGGCGTCGGGAACTCGCGCCCGAAGGTTGGCCCGAAGTAGCCGGCTTCGACATTGAGGCAGTGCTTGATGATGCCCAGCAGGTTGGTGCCGGTCGCGGTGCGGGGCATTCTCGCATCGCGTTCGCTTAGCCCGTCGAGCTTCCAGATCAGGTCGTCGCGATTTTCCTTCAGGTAGAGGTGCAGCGCAGCTTTCGCATCGCTCAAGTCAGCCATGACCGCCAGTCTTCCTCAGGGCTGCGACACCGTGGGGGACGACGTTTGCAAGATCAGAAGGGGGCGGGTGCGTCCGGCGGTGGTGCTCAGCCCAGGAGCGTCCGGACGACGTCGGGCCGGTTCAGGGCCGCGACACACCACGCGAAGTGACCGTCCCCGCCCTCGGCGTCGTAGGCGTTCGCGGTGATCAGCGAGTAGGCCGCGCGGTAGACGAGAAGCGCCTGCCGCGGGTAGCCCAGGCGCTCCTCGATCTGCGCGTAGAGGCCACGTTCGGTGTCCAGGGCATGCTGGCCGTACATGTCGAAGATCGAGGCCGCGACGGAGGCGTCGAAAACCGGGTCACCCTCGGTCGTGAGGAAGCCCCAGTCGAGTACGGCGGCAGGGCCGCCGGCGTCGTTCACGAGGATGTTGCCGGGGATCATGTCGCCGTGGACGACCGAGCGTCGTCCGCTGTCGACGTCCCGCAGCCGGTCCTGCAACGCGTCCAGCTTCCTGTCGAGGTCCTCGACCGCCGGGCCGAGGACCTGTCGGAATCGGGCGACGCGACGCGTGGCCAGTGCGTAAAGCGCGTCAGGGAAAGCGTCGTCCGTCTCGTAGAGCGGCATCGTCTCGTCCAGGACCGACAGCTTCCGCGCCTCGGGCAGGGGCCCGCTTGCCCCCAGTTGGGCCAACACGTCGACGAACGCCGACCTGGCCTCGTCGAGGGTGAGGCGACCCTCTTTCCGCGCTTCGGTCATGGTTCTGCCGGCCAGCCGTTGCTCGACGGTGACGCAGCGACCCTCGATCAGGTGGACCTCGTGGATCCGTGGGACCGCGACCCGCAGAGGTTTCCCGGCCAGCGCGTCGTAGAACACCCGAACCCGCTGCAAGGCGGCCTCCGACCCGTCGAACCACACCTTGGCGATCCGCTCCTGGCCGATGTCGTAGACGGCACCCTCCATTCCCCGCCCCAGCAGCCGGGGAGCCTCGCCGCCCGTCCACTGGTGCAGGAGTCGGGTCGGTTCGACGTCGGTCGGGCTGTGCATCAGGTTGCCATCGCTAACTGTCGTCGGGTCGGACGCTGCTCGTCGAGGTGGCCGCTCTGCGGGCGCAGTACCCCGGGGGTGGCCTGGCACAGCTACGGCGCGGGGAGGTCCGGGCCCTCCCCGCGCCGCCACCACCATGCGCTCGATCGGCGCACTGGTCAGGTGTGCGCGCGGCGCACCATCTCGTTGATCCAGGTGGGCGCGTACGGAGACGTGCAGCCCGGGGATGTCGGGTAGTCCTTGAGCACCGCCAGACGTTCGCCGATGCCGATCGCGCGAGCGCGGTGCGCGGCGTGCTCGATCCCGATCTGGGCCAGGCAGTGGTTCATCGCCCACTGGAGGCGATCCGGCGCGTCCTTCATCTCGCTCTCGATGACGTCGAGCAGCCCCGGCAGGTCGAGGCTCTCGGGTTTCTTCGTCACCCGCTCGGTGGTCAGCGCCCAGCCGGCGCTCGCGACCACCGGGTCCGGGTCGGCACACCAGGCCAGGCGCAGCTCCTCGGCGTGCGGGCTCTTCTTCACCACGTAGTTCACGAGCCAGTCGTGCACCTTGGGCGCGCGTGCCTCGCGCAGCATGACGTCCAGCTCGGCACGCTCGAACGCCCTGGGACGGCAGATCAGGAGCGACAGCAGTCTCGCCGCGGTGTCGCCGGTCCTCCAGAGCTGGCGGGCGAGTTCCTGCTGCGTCTTCAGCCGCTTGGCGACCGCACGAACCTTGCCGAGGTGCACACCGTGGTCGTCACCGTGTTTCGCGTTCACCTCGCGTGTCCGGTGGTCCTCCAGCGCGGCCAGTTCGGCCATCACCTCGGCCAGCACCGTGTCGGTCGGCGTCGTCGCGGTCACCGCAGCCTCCAGCTCTTCGGGTGTGAGATGCACCTTACGACGCAGTGGACCGGTGATGACCTGCGGCTGGTCGGTTCCTGCCGCGCGTGGCCCGTCGAATGGCACAGTGATGTCCATGGACAGGACGCACGTCAACGAATGGCTCACCGCGTACGAGCGGCTGTGGCGGACGCCCGGCACGGATGCCCTGGTAACTCTCTTCACCGAGGATGCGAGCTACCAGCAGGGGCCGTACTGGACACCTGTCGTCGGTCTGCCGGCCATCGCCCAGATGTGGGAGAAACAGCGCAAGGGCCCCGACGAGGTGTTCCGGATGACCAGCGAGATCGTCGCGGTCGACGGTGACACTGCCGTGTCGCGTCACGAGGTCCGCTACGGCGACCCGGTCGAGCAGGAGTACCGCGACCTGTGGGTCATGCGGTTCGCCGAGGACGGACGTTGCCGGTCGTTCGAGGAGTGGCCGTTCTGGCCGGGACAGCAGCCGGCCAACCCTCCGGACGGTTCGTGACCCGAGGCCCCGGTGGCTGGGGGCGGACTATCGTGATTCCGTGAGTACCCGAGACGTGCCCGCGCAGATCGGTGGCCTGCCGCCGATCGGGCGACCAGCCACCAGTGCCCTGCTCGAAGCCGGCATCACCACGCTCGCCCAGGTGGCCACCCACAGCCGCGGCGATCTGCTGGCCATGCACGGGGTGGGCCCGAAGGCGGTCGACATCCTGGCCGCCGCGCTGGCCGAGCAAGGGTTGGCCTTCGCGGCTTCGTAGAAGGGCCGCTGGCTCAGTCGGGCGGGTTGGCGCAGAGCGCCTCCAGCCGTTCCAGCGTCTCGGTCATGCTCGTGATCCAGCCGCGCCCGCCGTCCATCGCCGCCTGCTCGTCGGCCGGCAGCTGGGAGCAGTCATAGATTTCGGTCACGATGGTCGCGTCCGGGCCGTCGGGCGTCAGCTCGTAGGTCCACCGGTGTCCCCATCGCGCCTGAGCAGTGGCGCCGGGTGCGGTGTCCGGGTGGCCTCGGCCCGGCTCCGGTGTCCAGCCGATGCGCCGGTTCACCTCGTACTCGACGACGTGGTTGTTCATCTCGTAGTCGCCATACCGCGAGTAGTGCATCCTCATCACGAAGACGTCGCCGACGGCGGCGACCACCGCGTCCGATACGGCACCCCGCAGCATCCCGGAGCCGTCGAGATCGGTGTGTCGCCGAGGATCCGCGAGGATCCGGAAGATGTCGGCCGCTGGCGCGGCGATCCGCCGGGACACCGCGACGGGCTCGGCCCGACCACCTGTCACCGGTACGCCTCCTCGAAGGTGATCGTCGCCGACGCCTGGCGCTGGACGTCGTCGAGCCGTTCGCTGAGGAAGGCGCGTTCGACCTTGTTGTCGGTGTGGGCCAGGGCCTCCTGGTAGGCGTCCGCCGCCGGCGCCCAGCGGTTGAGTTGGCGCAGGAAGTCACCACGGGCGGCGCTGAGGTAGCCGTAGGTGGCCAGGACCGGTTCGGCGAGCAGTGGCGTCAGTGCGTCGAGACCGGCCTGCGGGCCGTCGCGCAGACCCACGGCCACGGCACGGTTGAGCTCGACCACCGGCGAGGGCCAGAGCTGGAGCAGGACGTCGTACAGCCCGACGATCTCCGCCCAGTCGGTGTCCTGCCAGGTCGGCGCCTCGGCGTGCACGGCGGCGATCGCGGCCTCGACGGCGTACCGTGTCGGCGGCCTGCGACGCAGCGCGACGGTCACCAGGGCGACCCCCTCGCTGATCAGCCGGGTGTCCCAACGCCCGCGGTCCTGCTCCGAGAGCAGTTGCAGCCGACCGGTGGCCGACAGGCGACTGTCGTCACGCGCATGGATGAGCAGCAGCAGCGCGAGCAGGCCGGTGATCTCCGTGTCGGTCGGCATGAGCAGGTGCAGCATGCGAGCGAGGTTGATCGCGCTGTCGACCAGGTCACGGCGGACAAGGTGCCCGCCGCTCGGCGCCGTGTGGCCGGTGGTGAAGATCAGATGGACGACTTCGAGGACGGCGCTGACCCGCCCGGCGAGGTGGTCGGGCGACGGCACACGGTACGGGATACGGGCCGTGGTGATCTTCTTCTTGGCCCGGGTGATCCGTGCGGCCATTGTGGGCTCCGGCACCAGGAACGCGCGGGCCACTTCCGCCGTGGACAGCCCGCACACCAGCCGCAGTGTCAGCGCGACCTGGGCGTCGCGGGACAGGGCCGGATGAGAGCAGGTGAAGACGAGTCGGAGCCGGTCGTCATCGAGGCCGTCCTCGGGGCCGGGCACCGACTGGTCGGTCACCAGCTGCGGTAGAGCCCGACGCAACGCCGACTCGCGGCGCAGCACATCCAGCGCCCGGTTGCGGGCGGTGGTTGTCAGCCACGCACCGGGACGATCGGGGATGCCGATCTGCGGCCAGACCCGCAGCGCCTGGGCGTAGGCGTCCTGGGTGCACTCCTCCGCGAGATCGAGGTCCCGGGTCAGGCGTGCCGTCGCGGCCAGCAACTGGGTCCAGTCGCGGCGGTGCGCCTGCGCGACCGCCGCGACCACCTCGGCGCTCATCCGTGATCGACCACCGGACGGATCTCCACCCCGCTGTGCCCGGCGGAGACCTCGTACAGCCGCGAGGCCAGGCTGATCACCTCGTCGAGGTCGGGGGCTTCGATCAGGTAGTAGCCGCCCACCGCCTCCTTGGTCTCCAGGAACGGCCCGTCCGTGATGGCCACCCGACCGTGCGGGTCGGTGCGCAGTGTGGTCGCGACGGCAGCCGGCTCCAACTGCTGGCCGTCGAGGACGGCCGGACCGGCTGCGGCGCAGAAGGCGCCGTGGGCCTCGTCGCGCTTCCGCATCTCCTGCTGTGACATCGCGGCCCACTGCCGTTCGTCGCCGTGGATGAGGATCAGGTACTTCGCCATGTCGCGCATCCCATCGTGTGGAGCCCCGCCGGGCCCGCCTACCTAACCGACGAGTCAACCTGATCGCCGATCGACAAACGAGGGGACCAATTTTGCCGGGTGGAAGGCCGGCGGCGGTGCCCGCCGGTTCACCGCTCTGTCGCGCGGTTCACACCCGGGCTTCGACGGGCTCCGCAGCGGCGTCGAGCGGCAGGTCGCGCAGCCGCCGGATCGGGGTCGACAGGTAGATGATGGGAGACAGTACGGTGAGGGCACCGAAGATCAACAGCGTGGTACGCGCGCCGAGTGGCCCGGCCAGGAGGCCGGCAAGCAGGCTGCCGAGCGGGATGGCGCCCCAGGAGACGAACTTGACCGTGGCGATCACCCGCGACAGGAGGTCCGGCGGGCTGGCGAGCATCCGGTAGGTGCGGGTGGTCACGCTGAGCACCACCGAGGAGCCGGCGAAGACGAGGTTCCCGACGGCGAAGGCGAGATAGGCGGCGGTGCCGCTGCCCAGCGGAATGACGAGCGCCCCGGCCACCCCGACGACGGCCGCGATGACCAGGCCGCGTGCGGTGCCGACCCGGTCGGTGAACCGGGTTGTCAGCGCGGCGCCGACGAGTGTGCCGAGCCCGTCGGCGGCGAGCAGCAGCCCGACCATGAGTGGCGACGCGTGCAGCTCGCGTACCAGGTAGTACGGGAAGAGCGCGAGCATCCCGCCGCAGACGAAGTTCGTCGCGGTGGCGTCCCACATGGAGGGTCCGATGATCGGGTGTCGGAGCACGAAGTGCCAGCCCTCGCGGATCATCGTGACCATCGGTGGCCGCTCGGCCGGGCGCAGCAGACGCCGGGCCGGAAGGGTGCGCAGCAGCACGGCGGAGATCAGGTAGCTGACGGCGTCCACGAACAGCGTCGGCACCGCGCCCAGCAACTGCACCGCGAGCCCGCCCAGGGACGGCCCGCCGAGCTGGGTGGCGGCATAGGTGCCGGAGTTGAGGCTGTTGCGCGCCTGCAACTGCGCGGCCGGAACGATCTCCGGCAGGAAGGTCTGGTTCGCCACGTCGAACAGCACGTTGGCGAAGCTCACGACCAGGGCGACCACGATCAGTTGGGCCACCGTCAGGGCGTCGAACCACCAGGCCAGGGGCACGGACGCGATGGCGAGGGCCCGGATCAGGTCCAGGGCGACCTGCGTGCCGCGCAGCGGCACGCGCTGCACGATCACCCCCGCCGGCAGGCTGATCAGCAGGTACGCGAGGTAGCCGGCCGCCGTGATCAGACCCATTTCGAGGGCCGAGGCGTGCAGCACGTTCAGCGCGGTGAGCGGCAGGGCGATCCCACCGATCGCCGAACCGAGGTGACTGGTCGTGCTGGCGCCCCACCAGCGCCAGAAGGCAGTAAGTCTCATAATGGAACTCACTATAGGGGCGCGTGCGGCGGGAGCACCACGACCAAGCGCCCCGTCCGTTGTGGACGGGGCGCTTGGTCGGTTCAGCCAAGTTGCGGGTCGAGAGCCGATCGGTCCTCGTGAGTCGTCGACGCCGAAGTGGCTACCTCGATCCGGGGTGACCGGTCCGGCGGAAGGTGGGCGGGGTCGGCGATCACGACCACATCCACTTCACCGTCGATCATCTGCTGCTCGACGGTCTCCCAGGGTGCCCGGACGATTCCCTTCAACCGGTAGTCGTGTCGACGAAGGTGTGCGAGACACATCGCGACGGCGGGCTCCGACGGTTCGATATTGGCGGGGATCCAGACAACGGCTATTTCCATGGTCTCTCCTGATCAACGTCGTGGACGCGGCTGACTGATCAGGGGTTGCCGCGGCGGCGGAGGGCCCCGCTCCACGGGCCGGCTGGTGGCGCGCATGTCGACGGCGGCGACAGTGAGCCCCCGGGACAGCGGCGAGATGGGTGGCGGATGTTCAGCTGTCGACGTCGGCACATCGACACCGCTGGCGCCGACGCCGGTGGGTGTGGACGCGACAGCCAGCACGAACGCGGGCAGCCCCGGCTCGGGGCGAGCCGGTGGGCGCGGCGTCGGCGCGGGGACCGCGATCATCGACACCTGCGTGTGACCCGCCCTCTGGGCCCGATCCCGCGCGCGGCGTTCGACGCTGCCGTGGGGGTTGTCCCGGGACACCGTCGCCGTCCCGGAGGTCGACGGTGCTGGCGGTGCCGACGGCGACGGTGGCGAGGCAGCCCGCGAAGCCGAGGCGGACGGGACGGGGGCGGTGGGCGGCGAGGACGACGACGGCACGCCTGTTCGCCGGGTCGGTTTGGCGGCCGGAAGCCTGGCCGACGTCGAAGGCAGGGGGATGGCTGACGGCAGCGACAGGGGAGTGGCTGACGGCAGCGGCAGGGGAGTGATTGACGGCAGCGGCAGGGGGATGGACAGCGGCGACTCGACCACGTCGGGCAACAACGCCTCGATGAGATTCGGTGAAGTGGCGGCCGTCGCGGGGTGGGGACCGGTCGGCACTGGCACTGGCACCGGCAGTGACGACGTCGAGTCAGCGCGAGCGGGGTCAGCGCCGAGAGCCACGCCCAGTGCCACCGCACCGAGCGCGACCGCGGGCAGGCTGTGCCTCAGGCGCATCGCACAGGGAGCCGTGTCGCCAGCCGTGCCCGGTCCGAGTCACCGGTCCGGCACCGCTGGCCGAGCGGTCGCTCCTCGCTCCCTGTCGTGCGGTCCATCTGCGTTGCTTGCCCCCGGAAAACGCGGGCTACACCTTCCGTCGCGCCGCACCTGGTCAGAGGCCCGTCCACTGATGACGACGCACCCTCTATGGTGGACCGATGGCGACGGTAAGGCAGGTCCAGATCACCTTCGACTGCACGGAAACTGAGCGCGTCGCTCGTTTCTGGTGCGAGGTGCTGGGCTACGTCGTGCCGCCCCCGCCGGAGGGGTTCGCCTCGTGGGAGGAGGTCGATCGCACGCTGCCGCCCGAGCGTCAGGGTGCCGCGTTCGCGTGCGTCGATCCCTCGGGCGTGGGCCCTCGACTGTTCTTCCAGCGCGTTCCCGAAGGCAAGGTCGTCAAGAACCGGGTGCACCTCGACGTGCGGGTCGGCACAGGGCTGGTGGGTGAGGAGCGCCTGGCCGCACTGGAGGCGGAATGCGCGCGACTGATCCCCCTCGGCGCGGCACGTGTGCAACTGCTGCGGGCCGACGGCGAGAACGAGTCGTGCCTCGTCATGCAGGACGTCGAGGGCAACGAGTTCTGTCTCGACTGAGAGCGCCGGGGACGCGTCGGTCAGGCGTCACACCACGGGATCGCGCGGTGGCGGCGGCTGACGGAGAGCGTCGCCGATGATCCCGGGCCTGCGCCGTGCCACCCCCGCGAGGAGGTCCGCGACCTGGACGCGCGGATCGTCACGGGAGTCGACCATGACGAGCCCAGCCAGGGGTGACACTCCATCCGGCAGAGCCCAGGTCGTGTCGGCTGCCGCCGACGGTGCGCCGCCGCCGGCCATCATCCGCTGGAGGCGGGTCAGTCGATCGGCCGTCAGGGCACTCTGCTCGTCGTGGGTCACCAGCACCTGCCGCTGGCCGCCGCTCCAGGACAGGACCGTTTCCGCCAGCGCCGGCAGCAGCGGTTCCAGCGGTGGGGGCACCGACCGGTCGTCGTCGAGCCGGGCCACCACGGCCCGCACATGGCCCGGGTCGAGCCCGTCGAGGACGGCGTCGGCCGCCGCGCCGAGCCTGTGGTGCAGCAGCAAGTCCCGGGCCTGGAAGAACCGCTGTACCGACTGCCGCACCGGCACCCGCCGCTTCATCCGGACGAGGTCGACGAACGCCGCCAGGAAGGCGCCCCAGTCGCTGCCGGCCGAGTGTCTGGCCGTGTAGAGGGCGAGAGCGGTCGGCCGCTGGTCGAGGGCCAGCCGGGTGCCGGCCGCGTACGACGGCTCGGCCAGCAGGAACTCGACGATCCGGGTGACGAGGAAGAACTCCTTGTCGATCAGGTGGACGTGCGCGCGACCGGTCAGCGCGGTCAGGAACCACTCCAGGGCTTCGTCGGCACCCGAGCCGCGCAGGAACCGCCCGGACTTGAGCTCGTGTGGTGAGAACCGGAACCCCGACCGCAGCTCGGTGATGAGCGCGACGGCCTCGTCGACCATCAGGTCGACACTCGCGTGCGTGATCACCGGAGCGGTCGAGTGCAGCAGGTTGGTGCCCGAGAATCCCGACTCGTCGCAGGCGATCTCCACGACGGCGCCCACCACCGCGTCCCGCAGCGGCAGCCCGCCCTGAAGTGGCGATCTCACCCGCGAGCTCCCGCCATGCCGACCATGGTCACGCCTGCGCCCGCACAGGACAACCCGATTGTGTACGGCAGGGCGAGGTGACCGGGCCGGGAGGGGCGCTAGTGTCGCGCCGAGCGGACCGGCTCGGCGAGGGGCCGGCCGACGCGGAACACTGCGAGCGGTTCGCCGCCCACCCGCTCGGCCAGCCGGCTGGCGGTCGCCGGGCAGTCGACGAGTTGGCTGAGTGGATGGACCGACAGGCCGTGCCGGGCGAGCGTCAACCACGTACGCAGCAGACGCCGGCCTGCGGCGACACGGTCGCCGTCGTCGGCGAGCAACACCAGGACGCTGCCGTCGTAGCGCAACAGACCGCGGCCGCTGGCGGCCAGCAGCGCCGGGAGGCCCAGCCGGCGGGTGACCGGGTACGCGCGAAGCGCGGCGGACAGGAACCGTGCCTCGAACCAGGACAGGGCGAGCGCCCGGTCGGTGAGTCCGTCGAGGTGGTAGCGAGGGTGGGTCGGGCTCAGCCGCAGCCAGTCACGCAGCTCGACCGCGACGGCCGGCGTGCCGAAGAGCCATCGGTCGGCGACCACCAGGTCCGACACGAGATCCCGGGCCGGAACGTGCGCGATGCCGGGGCCCAGTTCGGCGATGACGGCGGCGTCGACGCACCCGGGCGCGTACGGGCCACGGGCGACCCGGCGGGACTCGACGTCGGCGATGGTGAAGGGAGTCGCGTAGCGGTCCGCCGCGGGGACCAGTCGAGGGCCGGGGGCCGCGGTGATGGTGAGACCGAGTTCGGCGGAGACGATGAGGCACGTCTCGACGAACGCGCCGATGCCGAGGGCCAGGTCGCGCCCGGTCGGGTCGGAGTCGGGCAGGCTGCGGGCAGGATCGACGCCGATGGTGATCTCGTCCGGGTGGTATTCCGGTCGCCAGGGCTGCGTGTTGTGCGCGCTCGGCGCCCGGCGGCAGATCGCCTCGTTGGCCCGCAACCGCTCGACCCAGCTCACGCGACCGCCGCCCTCTCGTAGAAGGTGTACCCGTGCAGTGGCCGGCCGCCGGCCCGTCGGTACTGGGCGGCCGAGGCGATGTTCGTCCGTTCGACGAAGGTGCTGCGCAGCGTGCGGTAGCCAAAGTTGGCGAGGTTGCGGTGCAGCTCCCTGGACAGCAGCGTGAGGTACCCCTTGCCCTGCTCGTCGGGCACGGTGCCCTTGATGATGAGGACGGCGTCGCTGCGGTAGCGGCGGCGGGTGGCGAGCAGCCGGAGCTGGTTGGGTATACCGAGCCGGCCACCGACGCGCATGAGGTATTCGGAGATGTCCGGCACGGTGACGACGAACGCGACCGGCCTGCCGGCCTTCTCCAGCCAGAGGAGCAGCGCCTCGTCCAGTAGGAACGCGAGACCGTCGGTCTGCTCCGCCAACTGCTCGGCGGAGATGTCGGTGTAGTAGCCGAGTTGCGCGAAGCTCGCGTTGAGCATTCGCCGCAGGATCGGCAGTTGGCCGCGTAGACGCCACCGGGAGCCGTGCCGGACGACGAGCTGTTCGGCGGCGATCCGGGCGTCGTCGAAGACGAAACCGTGGTCCTGGTCCGCGACGGCCGTGCCGTGGACGTCGACCAGCCAGGTGTCGGCCTCGAAGCGACGGTGGAAGCCGTGCCGTTCGTACATGTGCGGGTAGTAGGCGGGGTTCCACGCGGAGTCCACGAAGCCGCGGTCGGCGAAGCCGGAGGTGATCACGCCGCCGGTCTGGTTGGGCAGCAGTGCCACCGGCCCGAACAGTGGCCGACCGTCGGCCCTGGTCTCGACCGCGTCCATGATGGCGGCGAAGACGTCGTCGTCCTCGACGAACTCGGTGTGCCCGAACAGCTGTCGGGGGCCCACCTTGGCGTCGAAGGCGGCACTGCGGTGCATGCTGGTCCGCCCCACGACCACACCGTGGCGGTCGCGGACCAGGAACAGGTCGGCGGTGCGGCGGTGGGCCGCGATGACCGACGACAGCAGGGGTACGTACCGGTCGCTCGGGTGCAGCCGCAGCGGGAAGTCGACGAACGCCCGCAGGTCGGCCCGGGACCGCACCGGATCCAGTCTCATCCGCGGTGCACCGGTGGGCCGGCCGTCTCGGTGGAGAGCGGGGTGAAGGTCGGTATGTGCGCCATGCCGTCCGACTCGGCGCGCCAGATGCCGTTGCTGTAGCCCTCGGGCTCGGCGTTGTACAGGCGGATGTATCCACCGGTCGCGTTCGTGGTGCCGTGATCGGTCACCCAGCACATGAGGTCGCGGTGGTGGCGGCTGCGGGCGAACGTCAGCAGTGCGTCGCGGTCGCTGAAGAAGGCGATGGTGCCGAGCGTGAAGGGAAACTGGTAATACACGGTGTGCCAGCGGTACCCCTTCATCCGTCTCATCTGCCGGACCATCCGGAACCACGTCCGGGTGAGGGTGAAGATCGAGCGCGGCCCCCGATAGCGGGTAGCTCCGACGAACATGGCGGTCGCCTGGCCCACCGGGGGAGCCGCGGAGAAGTCGGTGGTCCTCATGCCGGCACGCCCCTCACCAGGTAGACGTTCTTGATCGTGGAGCCGGCGCCGGCGAACGGGCCGGTGCCGTACTCGTGGATCTCCACCCGCAGGTCGGCTGCGGACGGGTCCTCGGCGAGGGACTCGGCGAAGTCCCGACTGACCTCGGCGAGGTGACGCAGCACCCCCGCACGGCAGGTGTGGACGAGGGCTCGCCGCTCGTCGGGGCCGAGGGCCACGCCGTCGCGAAGTTGCAGGTTGACCACCGGTCGACTCTCCAGGTCGGCCTGCTCGACCACCTGGAGGCAGAAACTCTGCAGCAGGTGCGCCTGAGGGTTGCCGGTGTAGAGGCCGTACTCGACGTCCTGCGGATAGATGTTGGCGCCCATGTAGGAGATCGTGCTGTCCTTGCGGCCGTACAGGAACAGCAGCGGCAGCCGCATCCGGTCGACCTGCCAGGCGCGGTCCGCGGCGGCCCGCGCGGCGGGGTCGGTGATCGCGGCCACGACATCGGGGTACGAGATCAGCCGGCCCTCGTCGCCGATGTTGTAGCGGACCCGGGGATTGAGCACCGCCGTCGAGTTGATGGTGCAGAGCACCTCGTTGTCCGCAGTGGTCTCCAGGTAGGTCTCCAGCGGGTTGTACTGGAAGATCATCGGCAGCCGGTGCTCGTCGGCGCCGAGCAGGGTGGCCCGCAGTGCGGCGTCGGTCCGCAGTCGTCGACGCACCCAGACGCTGAAGTCGCTCTCCCCGGCGATGCCGATGGTGAGGTCGCTGGCCCCGTAGCCGGAGCGCACCTTCAGGAAACGTTCCTGGAGGTAGTCGCGCAGCGCCTCGGTCATCCCCTCGCCGCCGACGAGACCGCTGATGCGGTAGTCGGCCCACGGGAAGTCCTCGGCGTCGAGCTTGTCGCGCAGGTGCTTGAGGAACGGCGGGTACGCGGTCACGATGTAGTCGAAGCCGGGCCCGAAGTAGCGCAGGGTGTCCGCGATCTTCTGGAGGTCTGGCCCGGTGTTCTTCACCATCGCGATGGTGGACATGGCAATGCCGGTGTTGGTGCCGGTGGCCCAGGCGCCCATCGAGTATGCGTTGATGACGAACCGCCGCTTCGACGGGAACACCATTGTCGCGTAGCCGGCCAGGTTCTTGTGCACCGATCGCAGCTCACGGCGGCTGCGGATCCAGTTGAACGGTTGCCCGGACGAGCCCGACGACTCGTCGACCACGCTGCCGGCGATCTCGATCTCACCGTGCCGACAACGCTGCGCCTCCGGGTACGCCTGCACGTACGACCGCTTGTCGGTCGGGGGGTACGACGACAGGTCGAACCACCGGAACCGCCAGTTGCCACGGCGCAGGAAGTCGTCGTACGCGGGGACGTCGATCGCGGCGAACTGGCACGTCATCCAGGCGTGCAGTCGGGCGAAGTGACCCATGTACGGGCGGTATTGACGTGCCGTGAGCCGCCACACCGCCGGATGGATCCGGTAGAGCGTGTAGAGCCAGGTCAGAGCGAAGCTCGAGGATCGCAGCGTCCACCGGCGCAGGAATGTGACCACGCGGCAACGCTATCGAGCCGCCGGGGCAGGCGCCTGACGGCGGGTACTCAGGCGTCGTTGAGTACGTTGTGGACTCTTCGTCAGACGGTCGTCGAGTCGCCGGGACGCAGGTCGACGAGCAGATTCCGCACGCCGGCCTCCTCGAAGGCCCGTACGACGTCGTCGGCATCCTGGGTGTAGTGCCCCCAGCCGTCCTGGTGAACAGGGATCACCGCCCGGGCGCCGAGCAGGGCCGCCGCTCGGGCCGCCAGGTCAGCCGTCAAGGTGAGGAACCCGTCTCCGCGTACGGCGATCCGGGCCGCGCCGAGATTGAGGAATGCGATCTCGATCGCCGGAAACTGCTCCGCGACGACGGCCACGACGTCGAGGGAGGCGTTGTCACCGCTGACGTAGACCGTTGGCCAGTCGGTCGCCTCCAGCACGAAGCCGACCACGGGGCCGTTGTGCACCCCGATCTCCGGCGTTCCGTGCAGCGCTGGAACCGCTGTGACGCGGATGTCGCCGGTCTCGGCGTGCGCGAACGGCCGGAGGCCGACCGCACCGGCGCCGAGATTCGGTGCCCCAGCGGCGGTGGTGAACACCCGTGGGGCCCGGCGGGCGAACTCCCGCCCGGAGATGTCCAGGTTGTCGATGTGGTGCTCGTGCGACACGAGCACCACGTCGACCTGGCCGAGGTCCTCGGGCGCTGCGCTCGGGCCGGTGAGCTTGGTCGCCGTCACGGGGCCGTTCTGGTACGTCCGCGGATCGTCGAAGGTCGGGTCCAACACGACGCGCGAGCCGGCGTAGTCGAACACTGCCGTCGGGCCGCCGAGGGAGCGTACGGTCAGCTTGTTCATGGTTTTTCTCCCTGGTCTTGCTGTGGTGCCGGCGGTCGTCACCGCAGCGGTATGTCGGCGTCGTCGCCCGGGGGCCTCCGCCCATGGATGCGGCGCTCCTCGGCGGAGATGGGGACGTCGTTGATGCTGGCCTCCCGGCGGGCCATGTAGCCGCGCTCGTCGAACTCCCACTGTTCGTTGCCGTAGCTGCGCCACCATTGGCCGGCGGCGTCGTGCCACTCGTACTGGAACCGCACGGCGATACGGTTTTCGTGGAACGCCCACAGTTGTTTACGGAGCACGTAGTCGAGTTCGCGTTCCCACTTGTCGGTCAGGAACGCTTCGATCTCGTGGCGGCCGGTGAGGAATGTCGACCGGTTGCGCCAGATGCTGTCGGGTGTGTAGGCGGCGGCCACGCGCTGCGGGTCGCGGGTGTTCCAGGCGTCTTCGGCGGCCTGCACCTTGATTCGTGCGGTTTCGGCGTCGAACGGCGGCAACGGGTGCCGCGGCGGCGCGTTCGGGTCGGGGGCGTCAGTGCTCATGGCTGTCCCTGTCTCGCTGATCGTCGGGTAGGGCGTGGCCGTGCAGTTGTGCGCGTAGGGCGTGGTTGTCCGCGCGCAGGCGTGTCAGTTCGTCGCGTATCGGCGCGAGCGCGTCCGCGAGTTCCGCCTCACCGAAGCGGGGCGTGATGTGTTGCGGGCAGTTCCAGTCGTAGCCGTGCACGTCGACGGTGATCAGGCGTTCCACCTTGCCCGGCTGCCCGGGCACGGACAGCCTCTCCATCAGGCCCTCGGATGCCCGGTCCCGGACGTCGGTAACGCGGGCCGTGCCGATGATCTTGAGTCGCTGCTGGTGGGCGTAGTCCATGAGCAGCACCGATACCCGCGGCGAGGCGCCGAGGTTGCCGACGGACAGGTACTGCCGGTTGCCGCGCAGATCGGCCCAGCCGAGCACGCTGTGCCCGTCGGTGGGGTCGAGAACGCGCAGGAAGCCGGGCGGCCCACCGCGGTGCTGCAGATACGGCCAGCCGTTCTCGCCGACGGTGGCGAGGTAGAAGTTGTCGCGTTCGGCGATGAAGGCGGTCTCGTCGGCGCCGAGCATCGCGTCCGTGTCCCAGCCGGCGACCATGCGCGCGATGGCGGGGCGGCTGCCGTAGCGCTGTTGCGCGGCGACCACTGAGGCGCTGGTCAGTTCCTGTAGGTAGCGATGTGGCATGGCGGACGCCCTCCGAACTCGGGTCTAACCCCCTTGGCTTAGTTAGCCGGTTAGAAGGTACGCCGCCCTGCCTAACCTGTCAAACGGCGAACGGTGGTAAGGTTGGCGCCATGACACGTCGGCCGCTGGTGGGCGAGCCCCTCGCACTGGACCTGGTCAACACCCAGTGGGTCGAGCGGGGCCGCATGGTCGACCTGTTCGACGAGCCCGACGGGCTGCGAGACTGGCTCGCCGAGCACCGACTGCCGGGGGAGCCCGCGTCGGTGGAGATGCCGCTGCGCGAGGCGCGCGCGGCGCTGCGTCGCGTCCTGGAGCAGCCCGGCGAGGACGCCGAACGGGAGGTCAACGCGATCCTCGCCCGCGGCGCCTCGCGCTACACGCTCAGGCAGGGGGCCGTGCAGGAGCACCATGACGTGGACACCGAATGGCTTCCGTCCTGGCAGGCGGCCGTCAACTACCTGGAGTTGCTTCGCCAGCAACCCAGCCGCATCCGTGCCTGCGGCAACCCCGCCTGCGTCCTGCACTTCTACGACACGTCGCGAAACGGCACCCGACGCTGGTGCTCAATGGACGGTTGCGGCTCTCGCGCCAAAGCGGCCCGGCACTACCAACGGCATCGCGTCACCTGAGCACGCGGGGCGTCGGTGGCTCTCGTCGGCTGCGCTCTCGTCGGCGGCCAGGGACTGGTCAGATCGGGAAGCGACCGCGGCGCCACTGCCAGTGCCGGCCGGCCTTCAGGTGATCGACGATCGCGCGCTGGAGCACGCTGCCGCGTGGCAGCTCGTCGAGCGGCGTGGTGAGGCTGCGGAACGCGAACCGCAGCACCTCCACGTCGGCGTCGGGCCCCTCCTGCTCGTCGTAGGGCTCCAGCTCGAACCTCCGCTGGAACCGGACGATGTTGGAGTCCTCGGGCAGGTATTCCCGCAGCTGCGGGTCGAGCAGCCAGGAGCCGCAGGCGAAAGCCGTGTAGTGCTCGTCAGGAAAGTGGCGGGGGAAGAACGCGCGGGCCTCGTCGAGCGACGCCGCGACCGCCTCCGGGGTCAGCGGTCCCGACTCGGGGATGTGCAGGTCGATGGCGCTGACACCGCGCTGGTGCTGCAACCGCCCCAGCTCGAACAGGCCACCGCGCGCGTGCAGGGTCAGCCAGCTCTGCATCACCGGCCAGCCCTCGCCGCGCATCCGCCGGTCGACAGCGAGGTTGCGGCCCAGGTCCGCCAGGGTCACCCAGGACACGGCGTCGGCGATGCCGTGATCGCGGTGGTACGCCGTGACGACGTCGACCAGGGCCAGGTACGCGTACACGTAGAGATGCCGCCACGCCGGGCCCCGCTCGCGCGGCAACTCCGGCCCCGGCGACAGCCAGCCGTAGCCGCCGAGGTCGGCGCGGACCAGAGCGATCGACCGGTCGAGCAGCCAGCGTAGCTCCGGGGTCCAGTGTGGTGAGTCGGAGTCGGCCCAGCCGGCCATGATCTCGGTGGTGTCGTCCGGTCGCACCGCGAGCCGGCCGAGGATCGCGCGCGCGTCGGCCTTGTCGGGCAGCGGCGCCGACGGCCGGTCACCGGCGAGTTGGTGTACGCGTTCGACGTCCTCGACGGGCACCCCGAGTCGGGCGGCGGTCTCGTCCAGCTCCACGGCGGCGATTCTAACGGTCGCCGGGGCCGTCCTCGTGCCCTCTTTCCTCAGCTGGTTGTGTTCGTCAGGCGGTCGTCGTCGACCGAGCCGTCAGTGCTCGCGGGTGACGGAGGTGTGTAGCCCAGTTCGGACGAGATCTGGTCCGCGGTCCTCAGCAGGAGCGGAAGGGCGCTCTTCAACTGGTCGAGGCTCGCGATGACCTCGATCGCCGTCATCGAGGCGGCGGCGATGACCTGCCCTCGTGAATCCCTGACCGGTGCGGCGACACACATCACGTACGCGTCGTGTTCGCCGTTGTCCGTGGCCCAGCCCTGCTCCCGGATTCGGGCCAACTCGGTCGCGAGCGACTCGGGGTCGGCGAAGGTGGTGTCGGTGAACCGCTCGAAGACGACGGGGGACAGGAGGCGGTCGCGCTCATCCTGGGGTAGGTAGGCCAGGATCGTCTTGCCGACGGCGCTCGCATAGATCGACACCGCGCGGCCCACCCGGGACGGCAGCTTG
Source organism: Micromonospora sp. C81 (assembly GCF_018070425.1). Classification (NCBI taxonomy): domain Bacteria; kingdom Bacillati; phylum Actinomycetota; class Actinomycetes; order Micromonosporales; family Micromonosporaceae; genus Micromonospora; species Micromonospora sp. C81. The sequence goes on along the minus strand of NZ_JAGPXS010000001.1, from coordinate 694,349 downwards.
ACGGCGTCGAACGCCGGGCTGTCCACCTTGTCGATGTAGATGATCTCGTCACCGGTCAGTTGCGCCAGGTGCACGGTGTGGCTGGTCTGGCGTTGCAACGCACGCAGGTGTGCGGCGGCGAACTGGCGCAGGTCCATCGAGCCGAGCGCGAGCTCGGACAGCTCGATCACGCCACTGCCGAGCACATAGGTGCCCGCGCCGGTCCGGCGCACGAAGCGCGCGGACTCCAGTGTCTGGAGGATGCGCAGGGCCGTGGACTTGTGGACGCCGAGCACGTCCGCCGCCTCCGTGAGCGACAGCGGGTGCTCCGCCGACCGACGGACGAGGTCGATCGCACGGCGAATCGATTGCGCCAAGGCCCTGTCTCCCTCCGCGCGGCGGAGCATCACCGCCACTTCGATTGCATAATACGCAATGAGGGTCATGCTATGCGCAACCAGCGCTTGACAGCGTTGCACATGGCGCTACGATCGTTGCAATTTCATACGCCTGACGCTGACTCGTATCCACTCCGGATGTACCAGGACGCCGTCTGTGACATCCGCCCCGGGGCGAGCAATCCTTCTTCGACCTGGGGAGCGGCTCATGACGGTGCCACGGCCCCGGCGCACGACCCCGGGCGCGGGCTGGGCCGGCACCGCCGTCGAGGCGCTGCCGGACGACGCCGACGACAGCGTCCTCGTCGGCCGGATCTGGGACCCGTCCGTCGACGGACCCTCGCCCGTGACCGTCCGAAACGGCGATGTCTTCGACATCAGCCGGCGGTTCCCGACCGTCCGGGACATCTGCGAGCTTCCCGACCCCGCCGCGACGGTGGCCGGGCTCGACGGGCCGCGGGTGGGTGACCTCGGGGAGATACTGGCCAATACCGAGGCCGAGACCCGCGACCGTACGCGGCCCTGGCTGCTCGCCCCGGTCGACCTTCAGGTGCTCAAGGCCGCCGGCGTGACCTTTCCCGTCTCGATGATCGAACGCGTCATCGAGGAACGGGCCCGGGGAGACCTGGCGCTCGCGGGGGACATCCGACGCCGAATGCTCGCCGACGTCGGTGTCGACCTGCACAGCCTGGCTCCGGGCTCGGCGGAGGCGGAGCGGCTCAAGGATCTGCTGGTGGCCGAGGGCATGTGGAGTCAGTACCTGGAGGTGGGGATCGGCCCGGACGCCGAGATCTTCACCAAGGGTCAGATCCTGTCCGCCGTCGGCACCGCCGTTCCGGTCGGCGTGCTGGCCGCGTCGACCTGGAACAACCCGGAGCCCGAGGTCACGCTCATCGTCCAGTCCAGTGGCCGGATCGTCGGAGCCACCCTCGGCAACGACGTGAACCTGCGGGATGTGGAGGGCCGGTCGGCGCTGTTGCTTCCGCTGGCGAAGGACAACAACGCCTCGTGTGCCCTCGGCCCCCTGATCCGGCTCTTCGACGACCGGTTCGGCATGGATCGGGTCCGCGAACTCGAGGTCAGCCTGGAGGTCCGCGGGTTGGACGGCTTCCTCCTGGAGGCGGTCTCCGAGATGACCCGGATGTCGCGGGACCCGGAGGACCTCGTGCGGCAGTTGATCGGCCCGCACCACAGCTATCCCGACGGTGCCGCCCTGATGCTCGGCACGATGTTCGCGCCCATCCAGGACCGCGACGGCGCCGGTGAGGGCTTCACCCACAAGGTCGACGACGTCGTACGGATCAGCTGTCCGGCACTCGGCACCCTGGTCAACCGGGTGTGGCACGCGGAGGAGTGCGAGCCCTGGCACTTCGGCGTCCGCGATCTGATGGGCAATCTGGGGAGGAGAGGGCTGCTGTGAACGTGGTCAACACTGTCGATCCGCGCGACGGTCGGCGTCGCGCGACCGATCTCAACGAGACGGACGAGTCTCGGCTGGAGGTTGTCGCCGGCCAGGCGTCCCGTGCCGCGCAGTGGCTCTCCGGCCTGGGCAGAATCGGCAGGGCGGAGATGCTGGACCGCATCGCCGAGTCCCTGGAGTCCCGTCGCGCGGACCTGGTCGCCGTCGCGGAGGCGGAGACCGGCTTGAGCCAGGCGCGGCTCGAAACGGAGCTCACCCGGTCGGCTCTCCAGTTCCGGATGTTCGGCGACGTCCTGCGCGACGGCGGGTACGTCGAGGCGGCCATCGACCACGCCGCCGACACCCCCATCGGGCCCGGCCCCGACCTGCGGCGGATGCTCGTGCCCCTCGGGCCGGTCGCCGTCTTCGGAGCCAGCAACTTCCCCTTCGCCTTCTCGGTCGCCGGAGGCGACACCGCCTCCGCGCTCGCCGCGGGTTGTCCCACGGTCCTGAAGGCCCACCCGTCGCACCCGCTGACGTCGCACGCCTCCGCCGACGCGATCGGGTCGGCCATTCGCGACCTGGGCGGGCCCGACGGCGTGATCACCACCGTGTACGGGGAGCAGTCCGGCCGGTCGCTGGTGCGCCACCCCGCGATCCGCGCGGTCGCGTTGACGGGCTCCGTCGGCGCCGCCCGGGCCATCCAGGCGGCCATCGACGAACGACCCGACCCGATTCCCCTCTACGCCGAGCTGAGCAGCGTCAACCCGATCGTCGTCCTGCCCGGCGCGGCCGCCGACCGGGCAGACGCGATCGTCGAAGGGCTGTTCGCCTCCTTCACGGCCTCGGGTGGTCAGCTGTGCACCAAGCCTGGTCTGGCGTTCATCCCGGCGGATCCGGGCGGTGAGCACCTGGTCGACAGGCTGCGGGGGAGGGTCGCCTCGGCGGGCGGCACGGTCCTGTTGAACGAGCGCATCCGGGACGCCTATGAGAGCGGCGCGACGGCTTTCGAGCAGGCCGGTGCGCGTGTCTCGGCCCGGCCCCAGGTCGAGACCGGCGAGGGCTTCACCGTCGCGCCGACCCTGCTGGAGGTCGACCTGCCGGGACTCACCGCCGAGATCGCCGGCGAGTGCTTCGGACCGCTCATGGTCGTGGTCCGGTATCGCGACGTCGCCGAACTCGACGCCGTGCTGGCGACCGTCCCGCCGTCACTGACCGGTTCCGTCCATCGTGGACACGACGATGACGCAGATGCCGTGCGCGGGCTGGTCGACGTGCTCGCCGCCCGCTCGGGTCGGATCGTCTTCGACGGCTATCCCACCGGTGTCCGCGTGTCGTGGGCTCAGCACCACGGCGGGCCCTGGCCGTCGACCAACGCCGTGCACACCTCGGTGGGCGCCACGTCGATCCGACGGTTCCTCCGTCCGCTGGCGTGGCAGGACGCCCCGGAGTGGATCCTCCCCGACGAGCTTCGGGACGCGTACACCGCCATTCCGCGCCGAGTCGACGGGAAATTGGAACCGAAGGGGGAGTAGCCGCGCCGTCGGTCGCTCCCGCACGTGCCCCTGGTCCCGATGTCACCAGCCAGACCCGCCGGCTCGCAGACGCCGGGCGGGACGACGACAGGAAGGTGTGCCGATGTCGACGACGAATCCACCGCTGCGCAGCGGGCAGTGGTTCGGTGCGGAGGGCCGCAACGGGTTCATCCACCGGTCCTGGATGCGCAACCAGGGGTTCGCGGACGACGTCTTCGACGGTCGTCCGGTGATCGGCATCGCCACCACCTGGTCGGAGCTGACACCCTGCAACGCCCACCTGCGGGACCTGGCCGAATCGGTGAAGCGGGGCGTGTGGGAGAGCGGCGGCCTGCCCCTGGAGTTCCCCGCGATGAGCCTGGGCGAGCCCCTGATGCGACCCACCACCATGCTCTACCGCAACCTGCTGGCGATGGAGTTGGAGGAGTCGGTCCGGGCCAACCCGCTCGACGGGGTCGTCCTGCTCTCCGGCTGCGACAAGACCACGCCTGGTCTGCTGATGGGGGCGGCGAGCGTCGACCTGCCGACTCTGATGATGACCGGCGGCCCGATGCTCAACGGCAAGTTCCGCGGCCAGGACATCGGCTCGGGCACCGTCGTCTGGCGCTTCACCGAGGAGATGCGGGCGGGCCGGATGAGCGCGGCCGACTGCGCCGAGGCGGAGGTCGGCATGTCCCGCAGCCGGGGCCACTGCATGACCATGGGGACCGCCTCCACGATGGCCTGCGTGACCGAGGCGCTGGGCGTGCAACTCCCGGGGGCCGCCGCCGTGCCGGCTGTCGACTCCCGCAGGTACGCGCTCGCACACGCCGCCGGCCGCCGGATCGTCGCCATGGTCCAACAGGACCAACGGCTGTCCACGGTGCTCACCCGCCAGGCGTTCGAGAACGCCATCCGGGTCAACGCCGCGATCGGCGGTTCCACCAATGCCGTCGTACACCTGCTCGCCATCGCCGGACGCCTCGGCGTCCCCCTGTCCCTGGAGGACTTCGACACCCTCACCGCCGACGTGCCGATGCTCGTCAACCTCATGCCGTCCGGGGCGTACCTCATGGAGGACTTCGCCTACGCGGGCGGCGTTCCGGCGGTGATGGCGGAGATCGCCCCGCTGCTGAACATGGACCACGTCACCGTCAGCGGCAGGAGCGTGGCCGACAACATCACCGGCGCCCAGTGCTGGAACCGGGAGGTCATCGGCACCCTGGCCGAGCCGTTCCAGCCCGCCGGCTCCGGCACCGTGGTGCTGCGCGGCTCGCTCGCGCCGTCCGGGGCGGTGCTGAAGGTGTCCGCCGCCTCCGCCCAGCTCCTCACACACACCGGTCCCGCGCTCGTCTTCGACCGGATCGAAGACTATGTCGTCGCCGCCGACGACCCGGACCTGGACGTCACCCCCGACACGGTGCTCGTGGTCCGCAACGCAGGGCCGCGCGGCTACCCCGGTTTCCCGGAGGTGGGCAACGTGCCGATGCCACGACGGCTGCTCGCGGCCGGCATCACGGACATGGTGCGGATCTCCGACGCCCGCATGAGCGGCACCGGCTACGGCACCTGCATCCTGCACGTGGCCCCGGAGGCGGCCGTGGGCGGCCCGCTCGCGCTGGTGCGCACCGGCGACCTGATCCGCGTCGACGTCCCGTCGCGGAGCCTGGAACTCCTGGTCGACGACACCGAGCTTGTCCAGCGCCGGGCCGCGTGGCGGCCGCCGCCGCCGGTGGCCGACCGGGGATGGGTACGGCTGTACAGCGAGCACGTCCTGCAGGCCGACCAGGGCGCGGACCTGGACTTCCTCGTCGGCGGCAGCGGCAGTGCCGTGCCCCGTCACTCGCACTGAGGTGTGGACGCGGTGGGGGTCAGGCGGTCCGCCCGCCCCCCACCGATCGATCCGAATCCGGGCTCAGCCCAGGTACTTCTCCCACGGGCCGGTGATGGCCAGGGTGAGGCCGGGGTCCTGCATGTTGACGAAGAGCACCCTGCCGTCGGCGGTGAAGGTCGGCCCGCAGAACTCCGAGTCGTTGAGCTGGTTGCGGGCGATCGCGTAGGTCGGGCCGCCCGGGACCGCGCTGAGCACGTGGGAGGTGCCCTTGCCGTCCTCGGCGAGGACGAGACTTCCCCACGGGGTGACGGTCACGTTGTCCGGGCCGTCGAAGGTGATGTCGTTGTACCTGACCGGCGTCCCCTCCTCGGAGGCGCTCTGGTGCGGGAAGTACGTCACCAGCTGGATGGTCTGGGCCTTGTAGTCGTAGAACCAGACCATGCCGTCGTGCGGTGCCGCGTCCGCCGGCAGGTCACCCTCGTCCCAGGCGTACGAGTTGACCACGTACACGCCCTCGTCGGTGCCCCACACACCCTCGAACTTGCGCCCGCGGGTGACCTGGCCATCGGTGAACTGCTCGCGTACGGACCTGTCCCGCGCGTCGCGGTCCGGCACCTCGATCCACCGGACGGGGAAGGGGCGACCCAGCTGCGCGGAGGTCAGGTAGGCGACGTCCGGCAGCACCGAACCGTCGTCCATGATGATCTGCATCGCGGCGAGGACGCCGGCGTTGGGCGCGAGCCGGGTGAGCACGCCGGGACCGACCTTGACGCCGCGCGGCGCCGACCAGCGGTAGAAGAGGCCGTTGGGCCCGTCGGCGTCTTCGGAGAGGTAGATGTGGGTGCGGTCCTTGTCGACCGCCAGGGCCTCGTGGGAGTAGCGACCCAGGCACTTGATCGGCCTCGGGTCGGCGCTGCCGTCGGCCCAGACCTCGAAGACGTAGCCGTGGTCCTTCTGGTAGACGCCGGACCGGCCGCCCTCTTCCCACTCGTCGCCGGCCCGGTCCTCGGTCTCCTCGCAGGTGAGCCAGGTCCCCCAGGGGGTGGGCCCGCCGGCGCAGTTGGAGATGGTGCCGGAGAGGGCGACGAACTCACCCAGGTTGCGGCCCGCACGGTCGGTCCTGATCACGGTGCATCCGCCGGCGTCGACGGCGCCCGGGTCGTACACCGTTCCCTTGACGTGCGGCACGCCGAACTCCGCGCCGGGGTCGATCTCGTGGTTCTGGATCAGGGTGTAGCGGCCGTTGCCGGCGTCGTAGACGGCCATGCCGTCGTGGTCGGCCGGGGTCATGCCCTGGCCACGGTCGAGCCGGGTCACGCCGGTCCGGGTGACCACTGTGTAGCTGAAGCCCTCGGGCAGGGCCAGGATTCCCTTCGGGTCGTCCACGAGCGGCGGGAAGGGCACGGGACCGGACTTGACCGGCGGGTGCGGCCGGCCCGGGCTGGCCTGGGCCAGCGACGGCAGGCCGCCGGCGACGGCAAGGCCAACGCCGGCGGCGGCGCTGCCAGCGAGGAAGGTACGACGAGAAGAAGGCACGGCGATCAGCTCCTGGTCAGGACAAGTGCGACGACTGGCAGCCAACTCCTGCGGGCGGACACCGAAACGTCGCCGACCGGATCGCTCGGTGACATCGGGGTGAAGAATCGGGGCCGCTGCCCTCAGGGGGCCGAGGTTCGCCGTCGACGGCGGTACGCGGCGGCCTTGGCGCGATCTCCGCAGCCGCGCATGCCGCACCAGCGTCGCCGCGAGCCTCGCGACCGGTCGACGAACGCTCGGGTGCAGTGCTCGTCGGCGCACCACCGGAGGGCGTGACGGTCGTCGCTGGCGTGCAACTCCAGGCAGTCGCGCGCGAGGACCGTCAGGACGGCGTCGGTGTCGCCCGTCCGGTGCACCCCGTCGACGTCCAGGCGCAGCTCGGGTAGCGGTCCAGCCGCGGCATCATTGACCAGCTCGCGATCGGCCGGGGCCGCGTCGGTGCCGTCGATCAGGGCTCGGACCAGGCGGAACATCGCCTCGCGGAGATCCTTGGCTTGCCGCAGAGCCGCATCGTCCACATGAGGGGGTTGCTCGACGACGCCAGCCTGAACGGCCCAGTCCGCGAGATCCTGCGGGGCCGTCAGCTGCTCGATGTCGGTGTGGCCGCGCTCGGCGAGCGTGGGAAGGAAGTCCAGTACCGGCCGGTCGGCAATGAACTCGAATCTCACGTCACCATCTTGACCGGTGACGCGACGCGATGCAAGAGTGATCCGATGGCATCACCGGTCCAACAGGTGACGGCAACCGATCCCGGCACCCGCCGGCACGGCGCACGGCTGGCCCACTACCTGGCCGCAGCGCTACTGGCGCGTACCGCCGACGAGGGCGCACGGGTGGCACTGGTGCTCCTCGCCCTGGACCGGGCGGACAGCGCCGCCGTCGGCGGAACGCTGGTCGCGACCCTGCTGATTCCACACGTGGTGGCCGCGCCCCTGGTCGGTGCGCTGGTGGACCGGTCGCGACGGCCGGCGGCCGTGCTCGCCGGAGCGATCACCGTCTTCGCCGGGGCCCTCGCGGCGCCGGTCGCCCTGCTCGGTCACGCGCCGCTGTGGCAGACCTACCTCGTCCTCGTGGTGGCGGGGTGCTGCGGACCGGCGGTGACCGGCGGGCTGACCAGCCGGTTGGGCGAGCTGGCGGGACCCGGGCACGAGGCTCGTGCCTTCGCGCTGGACTCGCTGTTCTACAACGTCGCCGGCATGGCCGGGCCGGCGGCGGTCGGGCTGGTCGCGGCGGCAGCCGGCCCGAGCACCGCCATCCTCGCGCTCGCGATCACCGCCGGACTCGGCGCACTCGGCGTCGCCTCCCTGCATCTGCCCACCTCCGACACCGTGGCGGCGCGGACACGAACGGCTGGCCTGTTCCACGGCACCCGCGCGGTCGCACGCGATCCGGCCCTGCGAGTGCTCACCCTCGCGACCAGCTTCGGTCAACTGGGCCTGGGCGGTCTCGCCGTGGTCGCCACCACCCTGGCTGCCGCCGCGCACGAACCCACGCGCGCTGGCCTGCTGCTCGGCGTGATCGCCGCAGGTGCGTTCGTGGGCTCCCTGCTCTGGGCCTGGAGGCCGATGCCGGCCTCCCGCGCGCCGGTTGTGACGGTCTGGGCCATGGCCGCGGTCGGCGTACCCCTCGCGCTGGCGGCCGCCGTGCACTCCCTACCGCTGACCGCAGCGTTGTTTGCGCTGTCCGGGCTCTTCACCGGGCCGTGCGCCGCAGCGCTGTTCCTGGCCCGGAACCAGTTGGCCACCGAGACGACCCGTACGCAGGTCTTCACCATCGGCGCCGGACTGAAGGTGGCGGCTTCCGCGATCGGTGCCGGTCTCCTGGGTCTCGCCTCCCACCTGCCGGTGAGCGCCCAACTGCTGCTGGTCGCCGCCTTTCCGATTGTCGCGGGGACAGCGGGCGGCGTACTGCTCCGCCGTCGGTAGCGGAAGGTGCCGCCTGGCAGGGCTGGTGGCACGGGCCCGACCCGGTGGAGTTGCCGTCCGCCTCGGTTCGCTGCTCGGCCGGAAATGGGGTTCGGTCGGGCTGGTCGGCTGGGGCAGGATGTCGCCATGATCGGGAGCTTGCCGAGTCGGATCCGGATGTGCGGGTTCGGGCGCGGGCGGCGGAAGCGGCGTGCCGTGAGGCGGTGTGGACCCGCCGGCTCGACGCCCTGAAGCGTCTGGCTCGATCGGCTCGGGCCGAGGTGCGGGCGGTGGCATTGACCGGGCTGGTCCGCGCGGGGCAGGACGCCGAGGTCGCCGCGTGCCTTGACGATGACGCGCCGTTGGTACGGGCGGTGGCCCGGGGATGGCCGGGTGGAGTTGCGCCGGGCCGGTTACCGGCTCCTGCGCGGCCGGGGTGTCGGCGTCGAGTTGCGCGCCGCGCTGATCCTGGCCGTCGACGCGGACCCACGCCTGGCCGAGCGGGGCACGGCCGACGCCACCCGGATCACCCGTGACGCGACACGGACAGCCTCGCACCGTGTCCCTCAGCCACCCTTGCAGGTGACGGGGACGGAGCACGCTGAGCTCGTCACCCTGGCCGCACGAGCGGCGGCGGCGCTCGGAGCGGAGACCAGCCAGCAGCTCACCGGTTGGCTGACGAGCAGCCGCCCCGGTGGGTGACGGCGCGGCGTGAAGGGCTGCGGAGTCAGCTCAGCGCGGCCGCCTTGCGGAGCAGCACTGCGCGCTCGCGCTGGTTGGCACAGAGCCAAGCGGCCAGCTCCAGTTCGGCGCGCGCCTCGGGTCGGCGGCCGAGACGGCTCAGCAGCTCCCCGCGTACGGTCGGGACCAGGTACGACCCGGCCAGTCGGCTCGAGGCGACCAGCTCGTCCACGATGGACAGGGCCTGCGCCGGCCCCGAGGCCATGGCCACGGCGACGGCCCGGTTGAGCTCGACCACCGGGGAGGGCGCGACCCGACCGAGTGCCTCGTAGAGCAGCACGATCCGGTCCCAGTCGGTCTCCTCGACGGAGGGCGCCGACGCGTGGGTGGCCGCGATGGCGGCCTGCAGACCATAGGGGCCGAGGCGACGGGTCGATGCCCTGGCGAACGCCGCCAGTCCGCGGCGGATCGCCGCGCGGTCCCACAGTCGGCGGTCCTGATCCTCGAGCAGGACCGGCGTGCCGTCCGCGGCGGTGCGGGCCGGGAAGCGCGCGGCCGTCAGCTCGCACAGCGCGAGCAGGCCGTGCACCTCCGGCTCGTCCGGCTGCAGCGCGGCGAGCGTGCGGGCCAGCCGGATCGCCTCGTACGCGACGTCGGGGCGCAGCAGCCGGTCGCCGGACGTGGCCGTCGAACCCTCGGTGAAGATCACGTAGAGGACGCTGAGCACACCACCCAGCCGTTCCCGGCGCTCATCGGGGGCCGGCAGCTCGAACGGCACCCGGGCCGCCGCGATCGTCTTCTTGCCCCGGGTGATTCGGGCCTGCACGGTCGGCACGGGTACGAGGAACGCGCGGGCGATCTCCTCGGTGGACAGGCCGCCGACCACGCGCAGGGTCAGCGCCACCCGGGTCTCCGGGGAGAGCACCGGGTGGCAGCTGACGAACATCAGCGCCAGGATGTCGTCGTCGATCCGGTCGGGGTCGATCTCCGCGTCGACCGCGGGTTCGGCGGCCAGCAGGGCGTAACGGTCCCGTAGGGCGGCCCGGCGGCGGATCGCGTCGATCGCCCGCCGCCGGGCCGTGGCCATCAGCCAGCCGCCCGGATTGGCCGGAGAGGCACGCGGCCAGGACACCAGCGCCTCGGCCACCGCCTCCTGGGCCGCGTCCTCGGCCAGCCCGAAATCGCCGGTGAACCGGGTCAGCGCGGCGACGATCCGGGCCGACTCGATCCGCCAGACGGCCTCGATGTCGGCCGTACCCATCAGACCCGGCCGCTGCTCCCGTGCGAGGTCCCTTCCGTGACGAACTTCCCGCTGTCCTGCGGGACCTCGTCCTCACCGGGCACCCGACGGATCTCGATCTTGGATCCGGGAACCGAGGGAACCCGCTTGGCCCACTCGACAGCCTCCTGAATCGTGGCGACGTCGAGCAGGAAGAAGCCACCGAACAACTCCTTGGTCTCCCCGTACGGCCCGTCGGTGACCACCGGTGCCTCGTCGCCGAAGTGCACCACGACGCCCTGGCTCGGATCGTCCAACCCCTCGGCGGCGACGTAGACGCCGGCCTTGGCCGCCTCCTCGATGAACAGGCGGGTCGCGGTCATCAGCTCGTCGACGTTGGCCATCACGGCCGCGTTGGTCTCGTCGGTGCCCCGCATGATCAGCATGTACTGCGCCATCGCGTTCTCCTTCGTCGGGCGGGGCCGCCCGGCGGGCCTCGCACCCCCACGTCGAACGAGCGGCCTGCGGATCGACACGGCCCCTGAATAATCTCTCGCCGGGACGCAGCCTGCCCCTTCCTGCGATCCGTGTCCCGTCCTCAACCGCGAAAGCCGTCGGCGGCGGGCAACTGTTCGTCCGCGACCTGGATGATCGTCTTGCCGGGTGTACGACGGTGGCGGGCGAACGCGGCGGCCGTCTCGGCCAGTGGTCGTACGGCGCCGACGACGGGGTTGAGCCGTCCGGTACGGAGGCGCTGGGCGAGGTCGGCCAGCCGGACGCGATCAGGTTCGACGACGAAGAAGATGGCTCGCCCGTCCCTGGGTTGCACCGTGGGCGGCATGGCGATGGTGACCAGTGTCCCGCCCGGGCGTACCAGTTCGGTCGACTGCGTGAGGATGTCGCCGCCGATGACGTCGAGCACCACGTCCACCTCGCCGACCTGCCGCAGATCGTCGGCGTCCAGGTCGACGAAGGTCTGCGCGCCGAGGGCGAGGGTGGCAGCACGGTCGTCGGCTCGGCCGGTGCCGATCACCCGGGCGCCCACCTCCCGGGCGAGTTGGACGGCGATCGAGCCGACACCGCCCGCCGCGCCGTGGATGAGGACGGTCTGGCCGGTCGTGAGGTGGGCGTGGTCGAACAGTGCCTGCCATGCGGTCAGCCCGGAGATGGGCAGCGCGGCGGCCACGGTGTGGTCGATGTCGGCCGGGAGAGGGGCCAGGTTGCGGGCCTCCACCGCGGTGTACTCGGCCAGGGACCCGTTGCGGGCCCAGTCGGTCAGGCCGAACACCCGCTGGCCCACGCTGAGGCCGGTGGTCCCGTAGCCGAGTTCGACCACGACGCCGGACAGCTCGTGGCCGGGAATGCTGGGTGTCCGGTCGTGGCCGGCGCGGTCGGTCCACGTTGCCGGCCAGCCGAGCTCTCCGGGAGTGAACCCTGCGGCGTGTACGCGCACGATGACGTCGTTCTCCGCGGCGTGCGGGTATGGCATGTCGGTCAGGGTGAGCCCATTGACGCCCGCGTCACGGTCTCGCACGGTGATCGCTCGCATGCTCGGATCCTTTCCACAAGAGTTCGTCCGATGGGAGCTTGAGTCCGGTCAGTGCGGCCAGGGCGACCGTGCCGTTCGTGGTCTCGGGTCGATTCTTCATCCCGTCGAACTGGACCCGCAGGAACTCGTTCCTGAAGTCCCCGCGCGGTGGACGCCGAGGATCTCACCCAGCTCATCGTGTTCCAGGCCGGGGCCGAGGCCGAGCACGTCGGTCAGGACGCCGACCTGAACGCGACGTTTCCTGGTCGCAGGGTGGGTAATCAGCCGCGCCCACGTAGTCGGACGAGGCGTCCACCCGAGCCCGTCCTCAGGCAAAGGAGCCGATGGCCGTGTCAGACCAAGACGTCACCGTTGTCCTCGTTCACGGCGCGTTCGCCGAGTCGGCGAGCTGGAACGGTGTGATCGAGCGGCTCGGTGCGGCCTACAACGTGGTGGCCGCCGCCAACCCGCTGCGCAGCGTCGCCGGAGATGCCGCATACCTGCGGGACGTGGTACGAGGCATCGGCGGACCGGTCCTGCTCGTCGGCCACTCGTACGCTGGAATGGTCATCACCGAGGCGGCGGCCGACGACCCGATGGTGCGTGCCCTGGTCTACGTCAATGCCTTCGCCCCGGAGACGGGTGAGTCGGCGCTGGCGCTGTCCGGCAAGTTCCCCGGCAGCACGCTCGCCGACACCCTGGTTTCCTACCCGGTGGCGACCGGCGGCAACGAGGTGGCCATCGCCCAGAACGCCTACCACAAACAGTTCGTCCAGGACGTGTCCGGCAACGTGGCGGCGTTGATGGCCCGGACGCAGCGGCCGGTGACCGAGCAGGCGCTCGGCGAGGGCCTGGCGTCGACGACACCGGCGTGGAAGTTGTTGCCCAGCTGGTTCGTCTTCGGCGACCAGGACCACAACATCCCGGTCGCGGCGCACCGCTTCATGGCCGAGCGGGCCGACGCCCGCGGCGTCCGGGAAATCGTCGGCGCCTCCCACGCGATGACGGCGTCCCAGCCCGGCGAGGTCGCCGAGACCATCATCGAGGCGGTACGGGGAACGTCCTGAGCCCGAGCCGTTCCGTCACGCCCTGACGGATCACGCACACGACGTCATCGACGATCTCGACGCACGGCCCTGCCGCCTGTTCGCAGCGCGGCGGGGCCGTTCCCGCGGTGCCCGTCGACCGAACGGTCACCGGCCGCAGGCACCGCACGGCCTGCGGGTGCGCAGGTGGTAGTCGCTGGACGCCGCCACGAGGCCGAGCCCCAGGATGCTGTACGCCGACATCGCCACCCAGAGGAACGCGTCGGAGAACTCGCTCTCCGATCCCGACACCACCTGCACCATCCCCATGCCGAAGTAGGCCACGATGCCCGTCCCGAGGCCGAAGCCGGGCACCAGCAACAGCAGACGAGGGATCGTGCGGCCGGCGAGCAGCGGCACCCATCCCGGCCAGACCTCACCCCAGTGGTGCACCAGCGCCAGCGGCAACAACACCCCGGCCAGCACCATGCCGATCATCAGCCCGACCATTGTGGCGTCGTCGGTGAGACCGTCGAATCCCACCACGGCCTGGGCCGCGAATCGGGCGACGAGGCCGGTCACCGCGGCGTACGCGGCCCACCGCGCCCACCGCGCTGGTGTCGAGCGCCGCAGACCCGGTCGGACGGTCCGGCAGCAGTCCGGACAGTCGCCCCGGGTGCGCCGCTGATAGCGGGCGGTGGCCAGGCCGAGCAGGACCGCTCCGGTGACACAGCCGAGCCGGCTGGCGAACGCGAGCGGGTCGAAGTACGGGCCGACCGTGAACAGCAGGAAGCCCACCAGCTCCGGCAGCAGGATCGCGGCTGCGGCGACCAGCGCCCCGGCGGTCGCCCAGGCGATTGCCGCGAGCACTGGCCGCCACACCACCAGCCGGTCCAGAGCAACCGCCAGGACACCCGCCGCGACGCACATCGCCACCGACCACCAGCCGGTGAAACCCAGCAGGTCCGTCCCGAACCGCCCGAACTCCGGCGCTTCACCGACGGTCCATGCCAGACGCAAACCCCCGTATGCCACGGCCCAGCCGAGCACTGCGTACGTCAGGCCATGGCCCGCCTCGCGGACGGCCGGTGCCGATGTCGTCATGCGTCGATCCTCGCGGGACCAGCGCGCGGACGGCCCCCGCCGGCAGGGGAACGCACTCCCTCGCTCGGGTGAGGTTCGTCGCCGATCCACAAGCGAGCGCGCCGAGGGCGATGTCGCGGGCGACGACCTCGGCGGGCGGCCCGGCGGCCTACTCGTCTGACTGTTCGGTCTGCGGAAGGACGCTCCGCACGGCGACGCAGGGGTCCGTGGCGGGCGCGGCGGCGTGGATCGCCTCGGCGGCGCGGGCGGCGAAGTCGCGGAAGGCGTCGCGCTGATCCTCGGGCAGCCCGCCCAGCACGTGGTCCTCGGCGTGGGCGACCCGTCGCTCGGCCTCGGCGAGTGCCGCACGCCCGCGGTCGGTGGCCACGACCCGGCGGGCGCGCCGGTCCTGAGGGTCGAGCTTCCGTTCGATGAGACCGGCGTTCTCCAGGTCGTCGATGACGTACGTCAGGACGCTGCGGTCGATGGAAAGGCGCGCGGCCAGCGCGCCCTGAGTGGGCACGTCCTCGTGTACGACGACGGCCAGGATGTGGTAGCCCCGGCTGCGATGCGGCAGGTCGCTCAGTGTCTCCTCGACGTACTCGTGCCAGCGGCGCAGCACGACACCCAGTGACCAGCCGAAGGTCGAACCGCGCCTGCGGTCGGCCGGCAGCTCGCACGCGTCGGTGGCGGACATGCACCGGACGCTAGCAGGCGATGTGTTGATCAAACCGAAGTTCCTGTGCACCGAGGAATCAGCCAGTGGGCAAGTGCGTTGTGGGACATACGATCTGCTGTGCAGATTATATTCTGGCAACATGACCACGGAGATGCTGACGAAATGTCTGATTACGGGCACGAACTTCTCTTCGGCACGTTTCTGACGCCCACCGCTCAGGACCCCGACCACGTGGTGGCGCTCGCTGAGCTGACCGAAGCGGCGGGACTGGACCTCACCACCTTCCAGGACCATCCGTACAACGCCGAGTTCCTCGACACCTGGACCCTGCTGAGCTGGGTCGCGGCCCGCACCGAACGACTGCGGATCTCGGGAAACGTCCTCAGCCTCCCGCTGCGCCCGCCGGCCGTCCTGGCCAGGGCGGCGGCGAGCCTGGACCGGCTGTCCCACGGTCGTTTCGAGCTGGGCCTCGGCGCCGGCGCGTTCTGGGACGGAATCGAGGGCATGGGCGCTCGTCGGCTGACGGCGGGGCAGGGTGTCGAGGCGCTGCGCGAGGCGATCGACGTCCTGCGGGGGGTCTGGGACGCCGAGGCCCCCGGGCCGCTGCGGCGGGACGGGAAGTACTACCCGATCCCCGGCATGCGGCGCGGCCCCGCGCCGGCCCACGACATCGACATCTGGCTCGGCGCGTACCAGCCGAAGATGCTGGCGTTGACCGGTCAGAAGGCCAACGGCTGGCTGCCGACCCTGGAATACCTGCGGTCCCCGGACCGGGTGACCGCCAACCGGCTCATCGACGAGGCAGCGGTCGGGGCGGGGCGTGACCCTCGGGAGATCCGGCGACTGCTCAATCTGTTCACCGTCGACGTCTCGTCGCGCAGCCGTGGCTTCCTCCAGGGCCCCGCGGAGCAGTGGGTCGAACAACTCCTCCCGCTGGTCCTGGAAGAGGGTTTCAGCACCTTCCTGATCGGCCGGGACGACCCGCGACTGATCCAGACCCTCGGGCAGGAGGTCGCCCCCGCGCTGCGGGAGGCGGTCGCCAGGGAGCGGGCGGGAACCGCGTCCGGCACCGGACCGACCCACGCGGTCGCCGCCCGGTCCGAGCGGCACCCGGGCCTCGACTACGACGCGCTGCCCGCATCGCTGACCACCGGCGCCGTCGAGCCCGGCCATCCGGAGTACGAGGGTGTGCGCCACACCTACAGCTGGCAGGGGTCACCGGCCCTGGTGATCCGGCCGCAGACCGCCGCCGAGGTGGTCGATGCCGTGTCGTACGCGCGGACCCAGGACGTCCCGTTGTCCGTGCGCAGCGGCGGGCACGGCATCAGCGGCCGGTCGACGAACGACGGCGGGATCGTCATCGACATGTCGAGGATGAACCGGGTCGAGGTGCTGGACCGGGCGACTCGCCGGATCCGGCTGGAGCCGGGCGCCCGCTGGGGGGAGGTGGCCCAGGCGCTCGCCCCGTACGGCCTGGCGATGAGCTCGGGTGACTACGGTGACGTGGGCGTCGGTGGCCTCGCCACCACCGGAGGCGTCGGCTATCTGGCGCGCCGGCACGGCCTGACCATCGACCACGTCGTCGCCGCCGAGATCGTCACCGCCGACAGCCGCCTGCTCCGGGTGGACGACGAGCACCATGCTGATCTGTTCTGGGCCGTCCGTGGCGCCGGTGGCAACTTCGGCGTCGTCACCGCCCTCGAACTGGACGCGTACGAGGTCGACAAAGTCGTCTACGCCCACCTCGTCGCGGACGCCACCGACACCGCCCAACTGCTGCACCGTTGGGGCCGGCTCGTGGAGGACGCGCCGCGGGACCTGACGAGCTTCCTGTCCCTCTTCCCGGGCCGCCGTGGAAACCCCCCGATGGCCCAGGTCACCCTCGTGTACGCCGGTGACGACATCCAGGCGGCGCAGTCCGCGCTGAGCCCGTTCCTGGAGATCGGCCCGATTCTCGATCAGCAGGCGCAACTCGTGCCGTACCCGGCGATCGTCGTGCCCCCCGGCAACGACCATCGAGGTCAGGGTCTGCGGGACACCCGCAGCGGGCTGTTGCACCACGTCACACCGGAGGCAGCCGACCTCATGGAAAACATGATCCGTTCCGGCGACGTGATGATCATGCAGCTCCGGTCCGTCGGCGCGGCGGTCAACGACGTCGCTCGCGACGCGACCGCGTACCCGCACCGGGAGCAGAACTTCTCGGTGCTCGCCGCCACGGTCCCGGACCGCAGGCCGCAACTCGACAAGCTGTGGGCCGAGCTGTACGCGCATCTCGACGGCATGTACCTCAGCTTCGAGTCCGACACCGACCCGGCTCGACTGCTGGATGCCTGGCCCGAGCCCACGCTGAGCCGACTGCGCGCGATCAAGGCCACGTACGACCCGGACAACGTCTTCAACCGGAACTTCCCGATCTCGCCGGCGACACCGGGCTGACCCGGTCGTCTAGAGCGTGCCGGACAGGTACTCCCTCCGTCGCTGCGGTTCGAACTTCTCGATCGCGTACCGCAGCATGACCCGGGGCATGGCGTGGTAGCGGCGGAGCAGGAACTCCTCCTCCGCCGCTCTGTCCCGGTTGCCCACCTCACGCAGCATCCACCCCACCGCCTTGCGGACGAGGTCGTGCGGATCCTGGAGGAGCCGGTCGCTGAGCCGGAAGGTCCATTCGAAGTCGTCGGCCTTGATGAAGGCGAAAGTCGCCATGACGGCGATGCGCCGGTCCCACACCAGGTCAGACCCGGCCAGCCGGTCCAGGACACCGCGCTCCTTGTCGACGAGCCAGGGGCCGACGATGTACGGCGCCGACGAGTCGACCAGGTCCCAGTTGTTGATGCGGTCGGTGTTGGCCAGGACGAGGCGGTAGATCTCGCCCCGTTCCTGCTCGTGGCCCCTGGTGAACTTGCGGACCAGGATGAGCAGCGACGTCAGCCTCTCCTCGTGCACGTCGGAGTGCAGCAGCGTCGTTGTCTCGGCCAGGGAGAGGTCGCGCCAGTATCTGCCGGCCACCTTGCGCTGGTCCGGCACGGACACGCCGATGGCCCGGTCGCCCTCGCCGTAACCGCCGGGGACCATCTGCAGGAAACGGCTCGACGCCTCGGCGCGACCCGGGTCGGCACGGCTGGCGAGGTCTAGACGGACGTCGACGCTCGTGGCCATGACCAGCAAGCTACCGTGCCGGTCAGTGACCACGACGCCGCGTCCACAGCGAGCCGCCGCGAGCCCAGCATGCACAGCGAGCCGCCGCGAGCCCAGCATGCACAGCGAGCCGCCGCTGGCCACCTCAGCCGGCGCGGCGTAGCCGGCCGAGCATCCCGTTGAGGTCCTGGACGAACAGGTCGTGGCGGAAGAAGTGCCCGCCGGGCACCTCGCGCCACTCGTGCGGGATACCGGCCCGGGCGAGTGCGGCGCGGAACTCGCGCTGACCGGCGAGCACCTGGGTTTCGTTGACGGTGTCGAACCAGTTGATCGGGTCGGGTGACGTGCCGGCCGCCAGGAAGATCCGCTTGTTCTGGAAACTCGGGATTCGCTGGACCGGGTTGTCGGCGCTGACCCGCGCCTCGTCCCACAGCGGGATCCCGTAGACGGTGCCGCCGCCGAGGTCCAGCGCGGCCGAGGTGGCGTTGGCCCAGTGCACGACGAGCCCGAAGTCCCGACGCAGGCTGGCCGGCCCGGAGTGCGAGCTGACCGAGCAGAAGTGGCCGTAGTACTTGGCCGCGTACTTCAACGCGCCGAAGCCGCCCATCGAGAAGCCGGCCACCGCGCGTCCGTTGTACTCGGCGAAGGTACGGAAGTTCGCGTCGATCCACGGCAGCAACTGGGCGATGTGGAAGGTCTCCCAGTTGCGCGGTCCCACGAAGCTGTTCACCGGATTGCAGTACCAGCCGGTCGACGCGTCCGGCATGACGACGATGACCTCCCGGCCGGCGGTCAGACCGATGATGTTGTCCTGGAGGTGGAAGGTGCGGAAGTCGGCGTTGCCACCGTGCAGCAGGTACAGCACGGGGTACCGCTTGCCGCTGGTGTGGTACCCGTCAGGCAGCAGCACGTTGACGCCCGGGTCCCACTCGATGGCGTCCGTGGCGAAGCGGTAGTACTGGAGGCGGCCACCGTTCTCGTTACGGTCGACGATGCGCAGGCCGTACCCGTCGGTGGCGGCCATGGCGGCGGACGGTGCGGCGAGGGCGCCGGCGAACAGCCCGGCGGCGGCCACCGCCGCGGAGCCACCGATCAGCCGGCGCCGGCTGATCGACGCGGACGGGGGTACGTCGAGCATTGGAGTCTCCCTGGGTCAGAAGGTGGTCTCGTTGGGCAGGCCGAAGAAGTCGTGCCATTTGGTGGCGCCGAGGAAGGTGGTGCCGGTGGAGAGGCCGACGTGGACGTCGTTGAAGCTGCCCTTGGTGAAGGCGACGATGTCGTCCTTGCCGTCGCCGTTGTAGTCACCGAGGTAGGGGAACTCGCCGGGCAGGCAGAAGAGGTCGTTCCACTTGACGGTGGTGCCGACGAACGAGGTGCCGGTGGAGACGGCGGCGTAGACGTCGGCGTCGGCGTTGCAGGTGAAGGTGACGATGTCGTCGCGTCCGTCGCCGTTGATGTCGCCGACGCGGGGCTGTTCGGTGCCGACCGCGAACAGGTCGTGCCAGGTCTGTGCCGCCCCGAACGAGGTTCCCGTGGACAGGGCGACGATCACGTCCGACGCCGTGAGCGGCCCCTGGGTGAAGGTGATGATGTCGTCGCGTCCGTCGCCGTCGACGTCGCCGAGGGCCGGATACTCCCCGGCGATCGAGAAGTACTCGTGCCACTTGAGCGCCGTTCCAGCGAACGACGAACCGGAGGACAACGCGACGTACACGTCCCCGGCGCCGTCGTGGGTGAAGGCGACGATGTCGTCGCGTCCGTCGCCGTTGACGTCCCCCACCGCGGCCACCTCGGCGTTCGGGGCGAACCAGTCGTGCCACTTCGTGGCGCCCGCGAACGACGACCCGTTCGACAGTGCCACGTACACGTCGGCGAGCGAGCCGTGGGTGAAGGCCACGATGTCGTCGCGCCCGTCGCCGTTGAAGTCCCCGGACAGCAGCGTCTCGTCGTTGAGCCCGAAGAAGTCGTTCCACTTCACCGACGTCCCCGCGAACGAGGAGCCGGTGGACGCCGACACGTACACGTCGTTGAGTGAGCCGCGGGTGAAGGCGACGATGTCGTCGCGACCATCGCCGGTGAAGTCCGTCGGTGAGCCGGCCAGGTAGCGGCCGCCCGACGGAGCGCCGCAGTTGTCACTGACCAGGTACTTCTGGTTGTACTGGGCCGGGTAGGGAGCCAGCGAGACGCCGTTGATGACGATCGTCTGTCCGACTCCGTTGTAGAGCTGCTCGTAGTGGACGTGCGGCCCAGACGAGTTGCCGGTGCTGCCGGTGATGCCGATCTGCTGTCCCTGCTGCACGTACGCGCCATTGGCAACCGAGTAGGCGCTGAGATGGAAGTGGTAGGTCGTCCAGCCCCCACCGTGGTCGACGACGATGTAGTTACCGGCCCCGCTGGGCTGGGAGTAGTGCCGGGCCACACCCGCTGCGGACGCCACCTGGGGGGTGCCTCCGGTGGCGCCGCCGTCGGCGCGCACGAAGTCCAACGCCTGCCGCACCTCCGCGCTGTGGTGGTCGTAGGTCCAGCGTTGCCCGCACGGGAACGGCGCTTTGAAGTTCGGTGCGGCCATCGCTGGCGAGGGTGACACCACCACGGCGGTCAGGACCGCCATGGCCAGGGTGAGAAGCGCGACCAGGGCGCGGAGGACGGGGGTACGCGAAGGCCGGGACATGGCGGGACTCCTGACGTACTCAGAGGGTGGTTTCGCCGTTGAGGCCGAAGAAGTCGTGCCATTTGGTGGCGCCGAGGAAGGTGGTGCCGGTGGAGAGGCCGACGTGGACGTCGTTGAAGCTGCCCTTGGTGAAGGCGACGATGTCGTCCTTGCCGTCGCCGTTGTAGTCACCCAGGTAGGGGAACTCGCCGGGCAGGCAGAAGAGGTCGTTCCACTTGACTGTGGTGCCGACGAACGAGGTGCCGTTGGAGACGGCGGCGTAGACGTCGGCGTCGGCGTTGCAGGTGAAGGTGACGATGTCGTCGCGGCCGTCGCCGTTGATGTCGCCGACGCGGGGTTGTTCGGTGCCGACGGCGAACAGGTCGTGCCACTTCTGGGGCGCGCCGAATCCGCTTCCTGTGGACAGGGAGACGATCACGTCCGACGCCGTGAGCGGCCCCTGGGTGAAGGTGATGATGTCGTCGCGGCCGTCACCGTTGACATCGCCGAGGGCAGGAAACTCGCCGGGGATGGAGAAGTAGTCGTGCCATTTGAGGCCGGGGCCGAAGCCTGTGCCGGTGGAGAGCGCCACGTAGACGTCGGCGTTCGTGTCGTGGGTGAACGCGATGATGTCGTCGCGTCCGTCGCCGTCGACATCGCCG
The DNA here is from genome assembly GCF_018070425.1 of Micromonospora sp. C81. Taxonomy (NCBI): domain Bacteria; kingdom Bacillati; phylum Actinomycetota; class Actinomycetes; order Micromonosporales; family Micromonosporaceae; genus Micromonospora; species Micromonospora sp. C81. The sequence goes on along the minus strand of NZ_JAGPXS010000001.1, from coordinate 673,120 downwards.
ACCGCACCGACCTCCGCGCCCGGCGCGAACCAGTCATGCCACTTCAGGCCGCCGCCGAAGCTGGTGCCGGTGGAGAGGGCCACGTACACGTCGGCGAGCGAGCCGTGGGTGAAGGCCACGATGTCGTCGCGCCCGTCGCCGTTGAAGTCCCCGGACAGCAGGGTTTCCCCGTTGAGGCCGAAGAAGTCGTTCCACTTGACGGACGTACCGGTGAACGCGCTGCCGGTGGAGGTGGCCACGTAGACGTCGTTGAGGCTGCCCTGCGTGAAGCTCACGACGTCGTCCCGGCCGTCGCCGGTGAAGTCCGTCGGTGACCCCGCCAGGTAGCGGCCTCCCGAGCCGCCGGGGTTGACCAGGGAGATGTAGTAGTTCCAGTTCCAGTTCGGACCGGGATCGGTGTGGTCGTTGCCGGGCATCTCGTTGTGCCCCCTGATCGCCGCGCGGGTCTTCGGCAGCCCGTACTTCTCGCAGAGGTAGCGGGTCAGCGCGGCCGACGACCGGTACATGGCGTCGGTGAACCAGGCCGGGTTGTCCACGAATCCCTCGTGCTCGATGCCCACCGCGTAGGGGTTGGCAGAGCGCGCGTGGTAGGCCGTGTCTCCCTCGCGCACCATCTGGGTGATCTCACCGTTGCTGGACTTCACCACGTAGTGCGCGCTCACCCCCGCCGACGGGTTCTGGAACCAGCTCACCGTGCCGGCGTACGACCCCTGGGTCACGTGCACCACGACGGTGGTGATCCGTGACGACCGGCCGGCCTGGTAGTTGCCGCCGTAGGCGGAGACCCAGCGGGCCGGCCCGTACTCCGGCACCGCCGCCGCGGCGACGTTCGGGCCGGCGCCGGCCGGGGTGATCGACGCGTACCGGCCCAGTTCGGGGCGCACCGGCTGCGCGGCGACCCGGACGGTGGTGGCCGCGATGCCGGTCCGCAGCAGGTCGTAGACGTGGTCGGCGTAGAGCCGGGCCGTCGAGTCGTCGGTGGCGGCGCTGTAGCGCGCCACCACCGGGTACCAGGCGGAGAGCCGGTCGCGCGCACCGGCGGTCAGTCCCTCGCTGTCGGCCAGGTCACGCAGCACCGCGGCGCCTCCGCGAATGTTGGCGGAGGTGACCGAGCGCAGCCGGTCGACCGGCTCGCCGGTGAGCGTGGCCGCCCGTTCCAGGCTGTGCTGGGTGGGGTTGCTGACGAGATGCATGACGCCGAATCCGTTGGCCTGGCTGGGCAGGCCGCCGTGCCCGTCCAGTCGGGTCTCGCCGTAGCCCACGGCGACCAGCAGGTCGCGGGGCACGTCGAACTCGGCGGAGGCCCGGGCGAAGTCCGCAGCGAGCGGGCCGGGCGCCACCGGCCGGGCCGCGTCGGCCGGCGCGGTCGCGACCTGCCCGGCGAGTACCGCCGCCAGAATGAGGGCGCACCTGCGCCTGGTCAGCCGCATGGGGTCTCCAATCCGCGGGTCACAGCGTTGTCTCGCCGTTGAGGCCGAAGAAGTCGTGCCATCTGGTGGCGCCGAGGAAACCGGTGCCGGTGGAGCGTGCGACGTGGACGTCGTTGGTGCCGCCCTTGGTGAAGACGATGAGGTCGTCCCTGCCGTCCCCGTCGGCGTCACCGAGGTAGGGGAACTCGCCGGCCAGGCAGAAGTAGTCGTTCCACTTCACTGTCGTCCCGGCGAAGCCGGTGCCGGTGGAGGTGGCGGCATACACGTCGGCGTCGGCGTTGCAGGTGAAGGTGACGATGTCGTCGCGGCCGTCGCCGTTGATGTCACCGACGCGGGGCAGTTCGGCGCCGACGGCGAACAGGTCGTGCCACTTCTGCGCGGCGCCGAACGAGCTGCCGTTCGACAGGGCGACGATGACGTCGCTGGCGGTGGCGGGGCCCTGGGTGAAGGTGACGAGGTCGTCGCGGCCGTCGCCGTTGACGTCACCGAGCGCGGGAAACTCGCCGAACGGGCTGAAGTACTCGTGCCACTTGAGGCCGGGGCCGAAGCCGGTGCCGGTGGACAGCGCGACGTACACGTCTCCGGCGGGGTTGTGGGTGAACGCGACGATGTCGTCGCGCCCGTCACCGTCGACGTCGCCGACCGCGCCGATCTCCGCACCCGGTGCGAACCAGTCGTGCCACTTCCCTTCGCCGCCGAACGAAGTGCCGGTGGACAGCGCGACGTACACGTCGCCGGTGTTGCTGTGGGCGAAGGTGACGATGTCGTCCCGGCCGTCGCCGTTGACGTCGCCGGTGGAGGCGGTCTCGCCACCGATGGAGAAGAACTCGTTCCACTTCACCGAGGTGCCGGCGAACGAGCCGCCGGTGGAGGTGGCCACGTAGACGTCGGCGAGGGCGTTCTGGGTGAAGCCGACGATGTCGTCGCGGCCGTCGCCGGTGACGTCGGTGGCGGATCCGCCGGCGATGGCGTGGGTCCGGGCCGCCTCGTTGAGCTGGGCCCGCGCCGTGGCGGCCGCCTGGTCGTACCGGTCGGGAAAACCCGACCGTTGGACGCACTGGGCGACCTGGCCGGCGCTGAACCCCGGGTTGTTGCGGTCGCAGACGATCGCCCGGGTGACGTACTGGGTGCTGGCGTAGACCGGGTCCATGATCTGCTCTGGCGTTCCCCAGCCGTAGTCCCAGCGCTGCTGGAAGACCCCGAGCGACGACTTGTCGCCACACGGCAGGTTGTTCATGTGTGACTCGACCCAGCCCGCCTCGAAGGCGGACAGCGTCACCTTGTCGTTGGCGTTGTGCGCGCGGGCGACCCGGTAGACGACCAGGGTCACCGCGGGGTCGCGGTTGGCCGGGATGGAGGTGCAGGCCAGGGTGCCGACCGGGTCGGCCTGCGCGGGCGCCGCCATGACCGTCGCCGCGGCGGTGCCGAGGGCGACCAGCAGGGCCAGGAGAGTACGTCTCACGCTGCTCCTCCCAGGGGCTCGAGCGGCCATCCTGGTGGCGTCGCGAACCGCCTCGGACACCCGTATCGAATGCTGAGAGTGTCATCAGGGCGATGATCGATGTCAATGCGTCATGAAGAATTCCTTCATTGCACGGGTCAGGGCGGGCAGGTATTGACACCGACGATTGTCGCGGGTTTACTCGCCCGCAACCGGTGTCGAGGGCATCGATCCGACCGGAGGGGACAGCCATGGGTGTGCGACGTCGCTCGCTGCTCGGTCGCGCCGCCGCGATAGGTGCGGCCGGCGCGCTCGGTGCCGTCGGCACGGTCCTGACAACGGCAGCGCCGGCCCAGGCCGCGGTGTGGAAGAAGCGGTTGACCGGCGCCGACCTCGACACCTCCAGCCGCTGGCGGGTGGCCGGCACCGATCTGGGCATCCCGTACGTGCTGGAGAACGGCTCGATCGGCTACCTCTTCGGCGACACCTTCGACACACCGTGGCCCGAGGGACCGCCCGTGCCGAACGACTGGCGCTCACCGGTGATGCTGCGTTCAGCCGTCCACCCCGCCGCGGCGGGTGGAGTGGTCTTCGACAGCGCGGCGCGGGTGGCCGGCAACGGGCGCGCGCCCGAGCTGATGCACAACGGCCACCACGGCATCGGCATCGACGGGCTGCCGGAGGTGACAGTCATCCCCAACGACGGCATCAGCTTCCCGGAGACCGACCGGCAGGTCATCTCCTACATGAGCATCGAGAACTGGAACTCCGCCGGCCCGGCCGGGCCGCAGTGGAAGTCCCGCTACGCGGGGCTGGCGTTCTCCGACAACGGCAACGACTTCGTCCGTACGCCGCTCAAGTGGTGGAACAGCCCGGACAACAGGGACCCGTTCCAGATGTGGACCATGCAGCGCGACGGCGATCACGTCTACGTCTTCTCGGTGCGCGCGGGGCGGCAGGACGGCCCGATGATGCTGCGCCGCGTCCGCTGGGACCGGCTGTTCTACCCCGAGTCGTACGAGGGCTGGGGCTGGAACGGCACCAACTGGGGCTGGGGCCGGCCCTGCACACCCATCCTCACCGGCCGTTTCGGTGAACCATCGGTGCGCCGCCTGGCCGACGGGACCTGGGTGATGTCATACCTAAACTGCCAGAACGGGTGCCTGGTCACCCGGACCGCGTCCGGACCGGACCGGGCGTGGACGGCGGAGAAGATCCAGGTGACGAGCTGGCAGGAGCCGGCTCTCTACGGTGGGTTCATCCATCCCTGGTCGAGCCGCAACGCCAACGATCTTCACCTGATGGTCTCCAAGTGGACGCGTACGCCGGACGGCCGCAGCACCGCCTACCACGTCAGCCAGTTCGCCGGCTCGGTGTGACGAGGCGCTGACCTGGCGCTCCCGGCCCGACCTGCCTGAGCTGATCGGCGGGAACGCGGCCCGCCACGTTCCGGGCGGGGTGTGAGTGGGTGAGTCAGGGGGTAGGACCAAGATTGACGACGAACGCCCCGGAGCGCAGTTGACGGGGTGCCGGCCATCCCGGAATGTCGCATTTTGGCGGACGCTGATCGAGGAGGGCCTACGGCGATGACGCAGCCGACGATGCAACCCGCTGACGCGTTGGCCGAGCTGAGCCGGGTCAGACTCGACGAGATCAGCCTCGACGACATGCTGGGCCGGATCGCCGAACTCGCCAACCGGAGCATTCCCGGGACCAGGGAGGTGACCGTCACCCTGGTTCGGGGGCAGGTCGGTTCGACCGGGGCGTTCACCGGCGAGTTGGCCCGTAAGTTGGACGAGTGGCAGTACGAGGAGCACCGCGGCCCGTGCCTCGATGCGTCCGCCAGCGGTGACACCATCTCGGTGCCGGACATGACCACCGAAGATCGCTGGCCCGCATGGGCGGAGAAGGCCCGCGCCGCCGGGGTGCAGAGCTCTCTCTCGATCGGGCTTCCCATCCAGGGGTCGGTGGTGGGCGCGCTCAACGTCTACAGCGACTCGCCGAACGCCTTCGATTCGTCCTCGATCGCGAACGCGGAAGGCTTCGCCGCGTACGCGGCGGTGGCCCTGGCCAACGCGCACCTGTACGAGAACGCCGCCACACTGGCAGCGCAGATGCAGGAGGCGATGCGCAGCCGAGCCGTGATCGAGCAGGCCAAAGGGATCATCATGGGGGACCGGCGGTGCTCGTCGGAGGAGGCGTTCGCGCTGCTGTCGAAGATCTCCCAGGACACCAACCGCAAGGTGCGCGAGGTCGCGGAGGCCCTTGTCGCCCAGGCTGTCGGAAAGAAGCGCGGGTGAGCCACGCCGCGACTGCACGATGCTCACCGACAGGGCCACCCGCACGAGGCGGGTGGCCCTGTCGGCAGATCACGCGGACCGGATCACCGCCCGCCTGATTCCGGTCAGCTCTCCGACGGCTTGCGCACCGCGTCGCGTACCCGGTCGATGACCGCCAGTACCGGACCGGCGGCCAGGTTGCCCTTCGCGGACTGGGCGCTGGGATGCGGCCGCGTCGGCGCGGACGCCTCCGCCGCCCGCACGGCGGTGGCGAGGCTGCGCAGCCGGTCGACCGGGACGTGCTGGCGCAGCTGGGGGAACTCGTAGCGTTCCTCGTAACGGGCGTGCGTGAGTACGGCGTCGCGCAGCAGGACGATCCCGGTGTCGAAGCCGTCGGCGTCCACACCGCCCTTGATCAGGGTTTGCAGGGTCTCCTTCGCCTGCCGCTCCTCGTCGAGCCGGTCGTCGACCATCGCGTCCCCACCCCCACCGGGCAGCGTCCGGGCGAGCGGGTGGACGACCTCCTCCTCGGCGGTCTCGTGCGCGGCGAGGAGCTTGACCAGATCGTCGAAGGCGTCCCGCCGGGTGTCGCCGGTGCTGCCGATGACCAGCAGGAAGAGCTGCTCGATCTGGGCGTGCTGCGCGAGCAGCAGGTCGACCACGTCCTCCTCGGGCCCGGGCGTGGTCGGAGCGTCGGCGTCAGGCATGGCTGCCTCCTTCGGCGCGCAGCGCCTCGATCGGGTGCGGCCCCTCGGTCTCCATTCGGTACTCGTCGCCGAAGCGTTCCCGGTGCATGTCGATGACCTGCTCGCTCGGCGGCTTCTGGCCGTCGTGCAGTTGCTCCTGCATCCACTCGAAACGCTCGTGGGCCTCACGGACGTAGCCCTCGCCGAGTTTGGTGAGATCCATCTGGGTGGCCAGCAGGTGGCGCAGGTAGTCCTTGTTGGGCTCGAAGGTCAGCGGCTCCGGCAACCCGGCCGTGCCGACGATCTCCTCGGGTTCCCGGCCGTCGTGCCGGCGCAACAGGTCGGCGGCCTGCTGGAGGTGAGCCAGCTCCATCTGCAGGTGCAGCTCCCAGACTGCCTTGATCCGGGGGTCGCTCTCCTGTTGCAGGAAGGAGTAGTAGAGCCAGCACTCGTTGTACTCGTGGGTGAGCAGTCGCTCCCACCAGTTCTCGCCCGGGTCCAGCAGGGACTCGTAGTGGGTGACGTGCTCCTGCTCGATGAGGCTGATCTCCTGGTAGAGCTGGCGCGCGATCGGTTCCATGTACTGCGGGCCGACGTTCATGTAGTAGAACATCACCTGCTGCTCCGCCGAGAGGATCGTCAACGCGTGCAGCTTCGAGCGCGGGTCCACCGAGTTGCGGTCGTACGGGGTGCGAACCTCGTCGAAGGGGTGCCGGTGCTCCTGAATGGTCGGCCGACCCGGCATGACCTCGGTGAGACCGTTGACGATCTTCTCCGCCTTACGCCGTTCGACCATCTCGTAGAGGTTGGCGTAGCGGTACAGGTGGTCGAAGTCCTCCAGCACGCCGAACTCGTACGCCTGCTTGAGGTAGGGGTCGGGTTCGTGTCGGGCCACCCAGGCGGTGAGGTCGACGGCCACCTGTTCGTAGCCGAGCGTCGTCTCGAGCACGCTGGCGACGCCGGGAAGCAGCCAGTTCACCACCCTCTGCTGCTGGCTCTCCACGTACCGGACGTAGGCGAGCTGCCGGCGGACCTCCTGGTCCGGGCAGTTCCGGGCGAACTGGTGCTGGAAGTTGATCGCCTCGACCTCGATGCCGTTCATCGTGATGATCCGGCACCGGGTGTACGGGTCGACCGCCTCCGGGTCGATCGGCTCGACGTTCAGTTCACGCCAGTTGCGGATCTGACCGTCGAGCGGGATTCCTTTGTGGTCCAGGGGGTTGAACATCTCTCTCCTTTGTCGGGGGAGGTGGGACATACGCGGAGGGCAGGGTGCGGCGCCACCCGGGCCGCGCTGAGGACACGGCCGTGGAGTGGTGGCTGCGGAAGAGGAATCCGGTCCGTCACACGTTGCCTCCGCCATCGACGAGGGTGCCCACCCGCCGCGTGTGGGCGCGAGGCAGGGATGACCATCGAAGGGCGCGTGTCTTGACCCGAAAATCACGCTACCCACGGCAAGCGGGCACAAACCAAACCCGTCCTCCGGGACCTGGATCCGGCGGCCACGCGAGGCTGGAGACGGGTGTGAGTACCCGTCCACTGGGTAGGGCGTCCACCATGCTGAAGAGAGCGGTGTGGCAGGGACTGGTGGCAGGTCTGGTGGGGGCGGCGGTGATGACGGCTGCCGAGAAGGTCGAGCAACGGGTGACAGGCCGACCCGACTCGTACGTGCCGGCCCGGGTGCTGGCACGGCTGACTGGCCTGCCGGAACGTCCGGGGCAGCAGCCGCGGTGGCAGAACCTGGCGATGCACTACGGGCAGGGCGCGCTGGTCGGCGTGCTGCGAAGTGTCATGGCCCAGGCCGGCCTGCGCGGCACCTGGGCCTCGGGGATGTTCACGGCGGTGCGCCTGACCAGCGACCAGATCCTGGAGAACGCCACCGGTGTGGGGGCGCCCCCGCTGACCTGGCCACGTGCGGAACTCGCCATCGACATGGTGCACAAGTCCATCTACGGGTTCGCCACCGGCGCGGTGGCGGATGTGCTCGCCGCCCGCGACGGCGCCGGACCTGGACAGCGGCACGCGGCACTCCGGCCCGGTCGCCACTCGGACGTCGGCCCGCTGCCGCGTGCCGCGGTGCGTCGGGGCTGACGCGTCACCTGCCACTGTCGGCCGAGGTGCTGCGGGCGGGGCAGTGGAGTGATTAGCTGCACGGATGATCGCCCCCGTTTCCCTCGGCACCTGGCCGACTCCGCTGGAGGCCGCGCCCCGGCTCGCCGCCCGGCTGGGCCTGGCCGAGCTCTGGTTCAAGCGTGACGACCTCAACGGCCTCGGCGGTGGCGGCAACAAGATCCGCAAGTTGCAGTACACCTGCGCCGAGGCGCTCGCAGTCGGCGCCACCACCGTGATCACCTCCGGCGCACCGCAGAGCAACCACGCCCGCCTCACCGCCGCCGCAGCCGCCCGGCTCGGCCTCGCCTGCGTGCTGGTGCTCGACGGCCCGCCCCCGGACGAGCAGCGCGGCAACCTGCTGCTCGACGGGCTCGCCGGCGCCGAGATCGTCTGGGGCGGGCACCGACCGCTCGCCGAGGTGGTGGCGCACGAGGCGGAGAGCCGATCCGCGTACCTCATCCCGTTCGGCGGCACCTCGCCCGCGTCCACCCAGGGTTACGTGGACTGCGCTCGGGAGCTGCGCGCCCAGGTGCCGGACATCGACTCGGCCGAGGTCGTGGTGGCGCTCGGCTCCGGTGGGACGATGGCCGGCCTCGTGCAGGAACTGGGCGCCGAGCGGGTTGTCGGCGTGAGTGTCGGCGCCGTGCCCGACCCGCGCGCGACTGTCGCCGGGCTGCTCGTCGGCGAGGTCGAGCCGGACGCGCTGCGGATCGACGGCTCCCAGGTGGGCGCCGGGTACCGCACGCTCACCGACACGGCGCGGGCGGCGTTGGAGACGACCGCGCGCGACGAGGGGGTCTTCCTGGACCCGACGTACACCGGTCGGGCGATGGCTGCGCTGCTGGCCGGCAGCTTCCCGCACGGCGACCGGGTGATCTTTCTGCACACCGGCGGCCTTCCCGGCCTCTTCGGCCACCCGCAGGTCTAGGTCCCCGGGTCTCATTCGGGCCAGGCGGACTCCTCGATGACCCGGACGAAGTCGATGTGGCGGTAGCCGGGCACCCGGTGCTCCAGCACGTCACCGTTGACGGTGCCGAAGGTGGTGTCCGGCCGGTGCCGGAAGCCGTCGGCGAACGCGTCGACGATGGCTCGCTTGAAGTTCGGCCGCGGGTGCGCCGTGGTGACCGCCGCGATGTCGGCGGGCGACAACTCGTGGTAGCCGATGCCGAGCACGTCCGTCTCGACCCCGGCGGTGACGAGGGCGACCTCGGGCTCCAGGCGGTACGGGACCTCCGGTGTGGTGTGCAGGGCGATGCCCTCCCACACGAGCCGCGCCTCGCGCTCGCCGATGCCGTTCGACCGGAGGAAGCGGCGTGCCTCGTCCGCGCCGTCGAGTTCGAAGCGCTGATCGTCGCGGCGGTAGCGTTCGGTCAGCCCCAGGTCATGGAACATCGCGCCCACGTAGAGCAGCTCGGGGTCGGCCTTCAGGCCGAGCCGCCGACCCTGGAGCGAGCCGAAGACGAAGACCCGCCGGGAGTGATGGAACAGCAGGTCGTCGGTGGCCTGGCGGACGAGCTCGGTGGCGTCGTTGGCGAGCCGTGAGTCGGGGATCTCGATGCCGGCGATCGTCTGGCTCATGGAGGTTCCTGTCGGTCCGGGAGCCCGGCCGGGCTCCGATGCGTCAAGCGTCACCCGAGCGGACCGGCCAGCGCCCCGTCCCATCTGCCATGCTTCCCTCAGATCGGGACATGGGTGAAGGGGGCCACGCTGTGGGCAGTCCGGCGGCAGAGCCGCACCGGGTGACGGCTCTGGTCTTCGACGGGATGAAGCTACTCGACCTGGCCGGGCCGTTCGAGGTATTCGCGGAGGCCGCCAGGTTCGGCGCACGGTACGAGCTGGAGGTGCGCTCCAGCGACGGCGCCGCGGTGCGCGCCTCGACGGGTATGCGCGTCCCCGTGGACGGCGACGTCGCTTCGGCGACCGACGTCGGGACCACCCTCGTGGTCGGCGGCGATGCGCTCCCGACGAACCCGATCAGTGCTGAACTCACCGCCGCCGCGACGGCTCTGTCCCGCCGGGCCGCTCGTACGGCCTCGGTCTGCACCGGCGCCTTCGTGCTGGCCGGCGCCGGCCTGCTGGACGGCCGGCGCGCGACGACGCACTGGCAGCACGCTCGACTGCTCGCTGCCGCGTTCCCGAGGGTGCGGGTGGAGCCCGATGCCATCTTCGTGCAGGACGGGACGATCTTCACGTCCGCCGGGGTGTCCGCCGGCATCGACCTCGCGCTGGCCCTGGTGGAGCGTGACCACGGCGAGGAGATCGCCCGGTCGGTCGCGCAGTCACTGGTCGTGTTCCTGCAACGGCCCGGCGGTCAGTCGCAGTTCTCTCCCTCGCTGGCCCTGCCCCGACCGGGCACCCCGGTGCTGCGACAGGTGACCGACGCGGTGGCAGCGGACCCGGCTGGCGACCACTCGGTGACCGCCCTCGCCAGCCGGGCTCATGTCAGCCCGCGTCACCTCTCCCGGCTGTTCCGGCAGGAGCTGGGCAGCAGCCCCAGCAAGTACGTGGAGGGCGTGCGGGTCGACGCGGCCATCCGCCTGCTGCACGCGGGCCAGTCGGTCACCGCCTGCGCCCAACAGGTCGGCATCGGCAGCCCGGAGACGTTGCGCCGGATGTTCCTCGCCCGGGTCGGAGTGTCGCCACGTGCCTACCAGCAGCGGTTCCGCACGACGGCACGTGTCCCGGAGACGGTGCTGGACGACGAGGACGTCGTCGAACCGTGACCCGCGCGACCGCTGCCCGTCACTCCCGCGCTGATCAGCGTGCGACGTGGCGGTGCCCTCCGGTGGGGTCGCGCCGAAGGGCACCGCGCCGAGATGTGGAACGGGGGTCAGGCCGTGGCGAACTGCTCGCGGTGGTCGTTGGCGAACTCGGCGAAGCTCCGTGGCGCCCGGCCGACGACGTTCTCGACATGATCGTTGGTGAAGTCGCCCCAACCGGAGCCGTAGGCGACCCGGTACTCGGCGAGGACCTCCGCCGTCCACTGGTCGAGGCCCGCCCGGAGCAGGTTGTCGCGTGCCTCTTCCGGGCTCTGCGGTACGTAGCGCACCGGCTGTCCGAGCGTACGGGCGATGTCGTCGGCGGCCTGGTGCAGGGTGATGCTCTCCGGGCCGGTGGGCGTGTAGATCCTGCTCTCGTGCCGCCCGGGCGCGGCGAGGATCGCCGCCCCTGTGGCGGCGATGTCCCGTGCGTCGATCACACCGACCCGCGCCTCGCCGAAGAGCCCGTAGAGGTGCTCTCCGGCCTTGGAGCCGAGCAGGTTCTGCATGAAGTGGCTCGGGCGCAGGATCGTCCAGGGGATGCCCGACTCCTGCAGCTCGGCGTCGGAGAGCGCGTGCAGGCGGCCGTTGCGGGTGGGCGCGTCGTGTGCGGCACCGATGGCGGAGAGTCGGACGATGTGCCGCACTCCGGCCTGCCGGGCGGCCCACACCGCGTTCATGCTCTGGCTCGGCGCCGTCGGGCCCATCGGCGTCAGCAGCCACAGGGTCGTCACGCCCTCGAACGCCGGGGTCAGCGTGGCGGGGCTGTCCAGGTCGCCGACGACGTAGTCGACACCGTCGAGCCTGGGCGTGCGGGACATGTCCCGTACGAGGGCGCGCACCGGCTGCGCGCCGGCGAGTTCCCGCAGCACCTCCCTCGACACGGTGCCGTTTGTTCCGGTGATCAGAATGGTCATGGTCGTCCTCCCGGTCAGGTAGACCGCGGTCGGGCCGCTGGTCGACGTCAGCGACCATATAGTCCAAAAGCTGTACCGTCCAATGATTGGACCAACTTATGAAGCGCAGCACACTCAAGGAGCAGGACCCGGACCTCGGCATCCTGGCCGTGCAGCTCTCCGCGCGCGTCCAGCGCGAGATCTTCCGGCGCTCCGCCGAGCACGGGTTCGACGATGTCCGACCCCGCCACGGCGCGGTGCTCGCGTACCTGGACGCGGAGGGCACCCGCCCCGGCGAGCTCGCCCGCCTGGCAGGCCGCAACAAGCAGACGATGGGCGCGATCCTCGACGAGTTGGAGCGGCTGGGCTACGTCCGGCGTACGCCCGACCCGGCCGACCGGCGGGCGAAGCTGATCGTGCCGACCGATCGGGGCCTCAGGTTCATGGAGCTCTCGGACGGGATCGTGAACCTGATCGAGCAGAAACTCTCCGACACGCTCGGCTCCGATCTCTATCAGGATTTCCGCAGCGCGCTGGGCCGTGGCGTGGCGAGCCTCCCGGCAACCGGTCACGACACCGAGGGCTGAGACGGCGTCACCCGTCGCGCCCTGTCGGGGTGCGTAGGGCCGCGAAGGTGTCGTCCGGCTGATGTCGGGAACGCGGCATCCCGCAGAGACGCAGGCGGTTCCGTGGTGATCGGGAAGGGGCAGCGATGAGCCCGAAGAGTGCTCAGGGCGACGCGAGCGGCATGTCGGGCGTCGAGGGCGTCGACATGAAGCTGGAGGTGATCGTCATCCCGGTGTCGGACGTCGACCGCGCGAAGGCGTTCTACGTACGCCTCGGGTGGCGCCTCGACCAGACACCGCCGGGCATCGTCCAGCTGACGCCGCACGGTTCCGGGTGCTCCGTGCAGTTCGGCCCCGGGCTCACGCCGGCGGCGCCCGGCTCGGCCATGGCCTACCTGGTCGTGTCCGACATCGAGGCGACCCGCAACGCCCTGGTCTCCGCCGGCGTCGAGGTCGGCGGGGTCTTCCACGTCAGCCCGGCCGGCCCGGTCGACGGGCTGGACCCGGAGCGGCGCAGCTACGTCTCGCGCGCCACGTTCCGCGACCCGGACGGCAACACCTGGCTGATGCAGGAGATCACGAACAGGCTTCCGGGTCGGATCGAGAGTGGGCTGACGTCGTACGGCTCGGCGACCGACCTGGCGAGCGCGATGCGACGCGCGGCTGCCGCCCACGGCGAGCACGAGGAGCGCACCGGCCAGCGGGACGAGAACTGGCCCGACTGGTACGCGGCGTACATGGTCAGCGAGCAGTCGGGGGCCACGCCACCCGAGTGAGCCCCGCAACGCGAGGTGGCGGTCGGCCGGTCAGCGCAGCCCACGGACGAGGTTGTCGACCAGGGTGCGGGCGAAGTCCTCGGTGAGCGGCAGGTCGGGGACGAGGAGCCGGTGGTAGCAGGCGCCCCAGAGCTGGTCGACCACGGATTCGGGGTCGATGTCGGCGCGTAGCTGCCCCCGGGCCATGGCCCGGGTGAGGGCTTCCACGGCGAGGGCCCGGCGGGGGCCCGAGTAGCGCTGCCGATAGGCGTCGGCCAGCTCGGGGTCGGTCTGCGCCTGCGCGATGAGGTGGGCGATGACCCGCCCGGCGGGGGTGTCGCGCACGAGGTGGACGAAGGCGACGAGCTGGTTGGTCAGGTCGGCGACGATGTCGGCGGTGTCGGTGAAGGCCAGCGTGGGCGCGACGACGGTGAAGTAGCCGTCCAGGGCGAGTGCCCCCTTTGAGGGCCACCACTTGTAGATCGTCATCCGGCTGGCCCCGGCCTGGGCGGCGACCTTCTCGATGGTGAAGCCGGCCATGCCCTCGGCCAGCAGCAGATCACCGGCGGCCGTGAGGATCTCCGCGCGTACCTGGTCGGCGGGTCGGCGACCACGGCCACGCCGGGGTGGCGTGTTCGCATCCGGGGTGAGCTGGGCCACTGGTCCTCCGAATTATATGGACAGAGTGTCTTCGTGCTGGTTATATGGACACAGCGTACACAACGGTGCCCCGACAGCAGGACGCACCGCGACGACGACCGAAGGAGACGAGGAACATGACGGGTCTACGACGGCGACAGTTGGGTGCCTCCGGGCCGGAAGTGTCGATCATCGGCCTCGGTGCGATGGGCATGTCGGACCTGTACGGGCCGGCCGACGAGGCGGAGAGCGTCGCAACCCTGCACGCGGCGATCGACGCCGGTGTGAACCTGGTCGACACCGCCGACTTCTACGGGTCGGGCCACAACGAGATGCTGATCGGCCGTGTGCTGCGGGAGCGCCGCCGAGAGGAGCTGGTGATCAGCGTCAAGTTCGGCGCGCGCCGGACACCGGACGGCGGGTTCCAGGCGGCACCGTACGACGTGTCGGCGGCAGCGGTGAAGGACCGGCTGGCGTACTCGCTGCGCCGGTTGGGCACCGACTACATCGACATCTACCGGCCGTCGCGGCTGAACCCGCAGGTGCCGGTCGAGGAGACCGTGGGCGCGCTGCTCGACATGCAGCAGGCCGGCTACATCCGGCACATCGGGCTCTCCGAGGTGAGCGCGGACAGCATCCGTCGGGCTGCCGCGGTGGCACCGATCAGTGACGTCCAGATCGAGTACTCGCTGCTGTCGCGTGGCCCGGAGGCCACGATCCTGCCGGCGCTGCGCGAGCTGGGCATCGGCCTGACCGCCTACGGTGTGCTGTCCCGAGGTCTGCTCAGCGGGCACTGGTCGGCAGATCGTGAGCTGACCGGCACGGACTTCCGGGCGAACAGCCCACGGTTCCAGGGCGAGCACCTGGCCGCGAACCTGCGCCTCGTGGACGCGCTCGGCCGGGTCGCCCAGCGATTGGGGGCCACCACGAGTCAGGTGGCGATCGCCTGGGTCGCCGCGCAGGGTGAGCAGATCGTGCCGCTGGTAGGTGCGCGGCGGCGGGATCGGCTGGCCGAGTCGTTGTCAGCAGCCGACCTGACGCTGGATCAGGAGACGTTGGACGAGATCGAGCGTGCCGTGCCGGCCGGTGCTGCCTCCGGCCAGCGGTATGCGGCGCCGATGATGGACCTGCTCGACAGCGAGAAGTGACGGCCACGTCAGGGAGTTGACCGCCAGACCGTCGGATGGCTCGGTCATCAGCCGATTGTCGACCTGTACCGGTCCCAGGCTCGCACCAGCTCCATCCGGTTGTTGATGCCAAGCTTGTGGTAGATGGACCGGAGCTGGGTGTCCACCGTGTGGAACGAGACGAAGAGGTGCCCGGCCGCTTCCTTCTTGGTGGCACCGGCGGCGAGCATCTCGGCCACCCGCTCCTCGGCGGGCGTGAGCGCGTCGATGCCCGTGCGGGACGACTTATCGACCGACGATCGACGGCGTGGGGTGGCCGCGAGTTCGGCGCATCTCCGGTCGGCGGTCGCCTGGTCGCCCGGCGCGCCGTTGCGGGCGTAGAGGGCGGCCGCCTCGTGCGCGGCGTCCCACGCCTCGGTCGGATGCAGCCGGGGATTATTGGCGAGGTCGAGCAACGCGTCGGCCAGGGCCGGCCACGCGGTGGTGGTGCGCAGCCCGGCGATCGCCGAGCGGAGTGCGTCGGGGTCGCGATCGAGCAGCCCTCTGGTCTGGTCCGCCAGTGCCTGCCACAGCGGGACCGGCGTCCGTGTGGCCACCAGTGCGACAAGTTCGGTGACCCGGCGGGCGGCCTGCGTGTCGCCAGCGGCCACTGCCACGCGGACCAGGCGGGGGCCGAACTGCGGCACCGGCAGGAGAGGCCGCACTGACCGGTGCAGGTCGGCGACGATGCTGTTGAGGAGGCTCGACGGCTCGCTGAGGGCCGGATCGCGGACGGCGACGCAGAGAGCGGGAGTCCACACCGTACTGTCCGGCCACCGTCTCCGGGTCAGGCAGGTACGCAGGATGGCGCGCGCCGCATGGTGATCGCCCCGGCGGTGGTGCACCTCCGCGATGACCGTGACCAGCAGGGCACGTGTCTCCTGACTGATGTCCACCGAGTCGGATCCGAGCCTGGTGGCCGCGAGGGCGGCAGCCTCGGGCAACTCGCCCACCGCGACCATGCGCAGGCAGTCCAGGGCGGTCAGGGTGCCGCTCAACGGCGTACCGGTCGAGGTGGTGTCGTCGAAGGCCTGACCGATCGCCGTCCGGGCATCCTGGTGCCGACCGAGGCCGAGCTGCACCAGGATTCCTTCGGCTCGGACCGAGGTGACGTCCCGTCGGGCCGCCCTGGCGTCCGGGTCCATGGCCGTCAGGACGGCGTGCGCGCCGGGCAGGTCTCCGTGCGACAGCGCGCGGGCGGCCCGGCCGAGGGCGAGGTGGCGGGCGGATGACCAGTCACCCGCTGTGGCGTGCGCGGTGCCCGCCTCGCGCAGCAGGGCATCGGCGTCCGGATGCCCGGTGCGGGCAGCGACGGTGGCGATGACGGCGAGCAGAGTGGCCCGGCTCGGAGCGTCCAGCCGTTGGTTCAGCGACTCCCGTAGGCCCGCGAAGGCGACCGACGGTGGCTCCAGCGCCGCGATCTGTGCCAGGCGACCGAGCAGCAGGGCGCGGTGTCGCTCACCGCGGCCATTCGCGGCGATCTCCACCGCGAGGACGCGCAGGGCAGCCTGGCCGCGCCCGTCGAGCCGGAGCTGATCCGCCGCGGCGAACAGCCACCGTTGTCGTTGCTCGGCGTCGGCGGCGATGTCGTCAGCCGGGATGGCTCCGGCGTTGAAGGATGATTCGGACAATGGCGTTCTCCCCGGTGGTTACCCGGCGCGTCGAAATGCCGTCCTGCGACCGAGCCTAGCCATGGCGGCAGAGGCGGGCGACCAGATCGACGAACCGGCGCGATTGCACCGAATGGCCCACGACGTCCCGGATTTGGCGTGCCGTAATGGCGCGATCACGTGATGCGACGGCGCCGCACCGGCCCCGATCATCGAAAGCATGGCTCACTCCACGTCGCCCCTCGATGGTTGGCTGCCGAGCAGCGCAACGGGTCGGCCCGACTGCTGTTCGACAGCCAACGATCGGCGCGAGCAGCCGGGGTGGCCCGGGCTTCCGGGCGTGCACCGGCTCCGGGTCGTACTGCTGGCTCTCGTCGTGTTCGCCAGCACCGGGGCCGGTGGCCACGCTCCACCGTGGACCCGTCTGGTGGTGGTGGCGACCGCGGTGGCGGTTCCCGCCGCGATCGCAGTCCAGTACGGGTGGTCCTCCGTGCGCACCCTGCTGGGGCTGCCGTCCCGGCCACGCCTGCTAGGCGGATCCGTGTCCGCGCCCAACCCGGCCCAACCGGAGTGAGGAGACAGCGATCATGGCGAACAGCGATCCCCAGCCGCGACGCGGCGACCAGGGCGGCCCGCCCATCCCCGGCCGCAACATCGCACTTGAGCGGCAGAACCCCGACCTGGTGGTGCCGCCGACGACCGACAGTCGACTGGTGCCCAACCTGAAGTTCTCGTTCTCCCAGGCGCACACCCGGGTGGAGAAGGGTGGCTGGACCCGCGAGGTCACCGCCCGGGATCTGCCGATCGCCACCCAGATGGCCGGCGTCCAATTCGGCCTGGAGCCGGGCGGATACCGCGAGATCCACTGGCACCAGCAGTCGGAGTGGGCGTACATGCTCAGCGGCAGTTGCCGGATCAGCGCGGTCGACCACGAGGGACGCAACTTCATCGAGGACGTGAAGGAGGGCGACCTGTGGTTCTTTCCGCAGGGTGTGCCGCACAACATCCAGGCGCTGGACGAGGGCGCGCAGTTCCTGCTCGTCTTCAACGACGGGGCGTTCTCGGAGAACAACACCTTCCTGCTCAGCGACTTCTTCGCCCACACGCCCCGGCACGTCCTGGCCAAGAACTTCGGCTGGACGATGGAACAGATGGAGAACCTGCCCGAGCGGGAGAAGTACATCTTCCAGGGCGACGTGCCGCCGCCCCTGCAACAGGATCGGGTGATCAGCCCCACCGGTGACATCCCGCGCAGCTTCAAACACCGGATGACCGCCCAGACCCCGCAACGCTTCCGCGGCGGGACGGTACGGGTCACCGACTCGACCAACTTCGCCGCGTCCGTGACCACCGCCGCCGCCCTCGTCGAGGTCGAGCCCGGGGGAATGCGCGAGCTGCACTGGCACCCCACCACCGACGAGTGGCAGTACTACATCTCCGGCACCGGTCGGATGGGCGTCTTCGCGGCCCAGGCCGCCGCCCGGACGTTCGACTTCCAGGCCGGCGACGTGGGCTACGTGCCGTTCGCGTACGGGCACTACATAGAGAACACCGGCGACGAACCGCTGGTGTTCCTGGAGATGTTCCGGCACCCGCGCTTCGAGGACATCTCGGTGATGCAGTGGATGGCCAACACGCCCCACGAGATCATCGCGGACACGATCAACGTGCAGAAGTCGATGGTCGACGCCTTGCCGACCACAAAGCAGACGGTGGTCTGACCACTGTGACCGGCCCTCGCGAATCAGCTTCCGACGGGTGCCGGAGAGGTGGGAACCTCGGCGGGTCGTCGGCGTCGGTACACCGCGCCGGCGACGACGTCGATGACGAGGAAAGTGAGCAGGGCGAGCCCGAACAGGGGAAGCGCCCAGCCGATCGCCACGGTCACCGGTACGCCGATGATTGCTGCTGGCTGGATGGTCGGCCGCAGCAGGGAGAAAGTTCCGGTCTCAGGGCACGTTGATCGTGAACTCGGCGGTGTGCACCTTGCCGGCGACCTGGAAGTCGAAAAACGCCCGGTACCGGCCCGAACTCGGCGCGGTCAGCCAGAACTTGACCGACCCGTCGACCAGCTCCGGCTCGGGGTGGACGTGCACGTACCCGAGGTCGCCCTCGCGGACGACGACCAGGTGCCCGTACGCGCCCAGGTACGGCTCCAACTGCACCGGCGTGGTCGGAGCGCCGCTGACCTGGAAGTGCATCGGTGCCGTCACCCCCACCGTCGGGGTGCCGTTCATCGACACCGCGTACGGCCCGGCCGTCGTCTCGGCCTGCACCGGCGGCAGCGCGGTCGGGGTGTGCGCGCCGGGCACGGTGTGGTCGACACCCAGCACGAGAGGGACCTGCGTGCCGTTGGTCGCGGTGACGGAGAAGTCTGCATAGACGCGGTAGCCGCCAGGCCGGGCCAGCGTCACAGGGACGCTCCAGGTGCCGTCCGGTGCCATCGTTGGGTGCAGGTGCTGGTAGCCGGACAGGTCGCGGCCCACCACGATCAGGTGCAACGGCTTGTCGTGGACGACAGCGAAACGCGTCGCCGGCTGCCGGTCGGTCCCGACGATGCGGAACCGGTAGTCCGCGCGTACACCGGGGGGTTGGGACCGCTCCAGCGGTTGCAGGGTGTACCCACCGGCGCTGACCGTCGTCCCGGTCGCCAGCGTCTCGCCCGTCGCGCCGTCACCGCGATGCGTGTGCGGCCCGGTGCCCGCCGGGTGTTGGTGCCCGTCGGTCGCGGACTCCGCCTGCCCTGCGGCGGGCGGACGGGCGGTGCCGCCCGCCGGGCTCTGGTCGCCGGTCCCGATGCGAGCCAGCCCGAACCCGGCCAGCAGGGCGATCACGAGCCCACCGACGAGCAGCGCCAGGTGGGTGTTGCTCAGCCGGGACCCAGGTGTCACGGCGGCGAGGTCCGTGTCGGCCCGTGTGCCGGGGTCGACCGTCGCCGCGCCGACCGTGCCACCGTTGGCCCTGCCACCGCCGACCTTGCCACCGCCGACCTTGCCACCGCCGACCTTGCCGCCGCTGGGCTTGGAACCGACGGTCCGGCCGTCGCCGGTCCTGGTCGTGGAACGGGCGCCGCCGCCGCGTCGACCGGAGGTCGCCGACGAGGTACGGCCCCGGCCGGTGGATTTGCCGGTGGACGCCGATCGGCGACGCCAGACGACGAATCCGGCCACCGCCCCGGCCGCCGCGACCGCCACCACCCAGCCGACCCAGGCCAGTGCTCCGGGGCCGCTCGCATCGGTCGACCCGATCGGCGGCGCCGCCGCAGCCGCGGACGGCGGGGCCGCCGGCTCGACCGCGGCGGTCGGAACCGCTGAGCCCTGCCCGGATGATCCGTGCTGCTCGGTGGCGGCCACCAGCGCCGGGTCCGGCTGCGTCGACGGCGCAGTCCACCCCTGCGGCGCTGCCGTCACCCGCCCGTTGTAGCGGAAGGTCAACGTGCCCCGCACGGTGTCGCCGTCCGAGGCGACCGACAGGTAGCTCACCGAGTACTGGCCCTTGGCCGGCAGGTGGGAGACAGGCACCACCGCGGGGAACCCCGTCGTGTACTCCCGTGGCTCGAACTGCCCGTTGACCAGGAAGTATTCCCGCACCGGCTTGTCCAGCGGCTTCGGCTCCCCGTACGACCAGCCGTCGTCGACCCGGACGCCGCCCGGGGCGGTGATGGTGAAGAACGCGTTGGCGGCGGCCTTCTCGGTGAAGTAGAGCCGCACCGACGTCAACGGCTCGTTCACCGTGGCGCCGCCTGCCGGAGTGGACATGGCGAGAGTCCCGTGAGCTGCGGCGGGTTGGGCGGACGCGAGGAGGGCGACCGCCGAGGCGAGGAGGAGCGCGAGGAGGCCCGAGACCACCCGCCCGCAAGTCTGAGGGAGACGACGCATTTGAATATCCTCACCGCCGTGAGACTTTTTTCAAGAGGTGGCGATCTTTTTCCTCAGATGGCAAAACCAGGTCGAGCGGCTAGGGTTCCGGGATGTTCCGCGCCGTCGTGTTGATCGCTGCTGTGGTGCTCGCCGCGGATCAGCTCACCAAGTACTGGGCCGAGTCCGCGCTGTCCGACGGGCAGACCATCACCGTCGTCGGTGAGCTGCTGCAACTGCGACTCGTCTACAACCCGGGTGCCGCGTTCTCGATCGGCGCTGCGTACACCTGGATCTTCGCGGTGTTCGCGGCCGCGGCGGTGGTCGCGGTGACGGTCGTGGCGCGGCGGGTCACGTCGCGCGCCTGGGCGGTGGCGTTGGGGCTGGTGCTCGGCGGCGCGACGACCCACCTGCTGGACCGTCTCTTCCGCGAGCCGGGGTTCGCCCGGGGGCACGTGGTGGACTTTATCGACTACGCGGGGTTCTTCGTCGGCAACGTCGCCGACATCGCGCTGGTGGTCGGCGTGGGAGTCGTCATGGTGCTGAACCTGCGGGGCATCCCGCTGCGGGAGGAGACCCCGTCAGGCGACGAGCAGGTGGCGTCACGCTCCTGAGGTGCCGCCGACCAGCACGATCTCCAGCCGGCGCGGCCCGTGCACACCCTCGACCCGGTTGAGCTCGATGTCGCTGGTCGCGGACGGACCCGAGATCCAGGTCTGTGCCGCGCGCGGGTCCAGCCGGGTCAGCGCCTCCGGCAGCAGGCCGACGACCTGGTCGGCGCGGACGACGCAGATGTGTCGGTCGGGCACCAGGGTGAGCGCTCGTCGCCCCTGTGCCGGGCCGGCGTCGAGGATGATGGTGCCCGTCTCGGCGACCGCCACGGCGCAGCCGGTCAGGACCGCGTCCATCGCGTCGAGGTCGGCCGGTGTCAGCGGGGGAGCGTCGCGGTGCACCTGCCCGGCGTAGCCGGTCAGCCAGCCGGCGGGGACGTCGACGGGCACGGCTAGCCGGTCCACCTCGGCCAGCAGCCCGGGCAGAGAGCCGATGCCGTGGTGCACGACCGCCCGGTAGTCCTCCAGCCGGTCGACCAGGATCGCGACCGGGTCGGGGCGGTCACCGACCCGGCGGTACCGGCGGGGCACGTCCACGGGCGGCGGGTCGTCGGCCAGGGCCGTGCGGAGCCGCGCCAGGATCTCGTCACGTGCGGTCACTGCTTTCCCCACCATTCTCGGAAGGTCTGCGCCGCGGGCAGCGGCAGGTCACGCGACCGGGTCCACGCGGAGACGGGCCAGGGAAGCCGGCGCAGCGTCCGAGCGCCAGTGCGCCGTTCGCGGTACGCCCCGAGGGGGCCCGCGCCGGTCCGGGCAAGGCGCAGGGCAGCGGCCCAGCGCCGAGGGCTGCGCATCACCCACGACAGGACGCCCATGGTGGCGCGTTCGGCCAGCGGATGCGGTGCCTGCTGGCGGAGGTGGACCAGGATCTCCGGAATGTTGATTTTCACGGGACACACGTCGTAGCAGGCGCCGCAGAGGGTCGACGCGTACGGCAGGGACGCGTTGTCGGCCACGCCGGTCAACTGAGGTGACAGGATCGCCCCGATCGGGCCCGGATACACCGAGCCGTACGCGTGCCCGCCGGCCCGCTCGTAGACGGGACAGACGTTCAGGCAGGCGGAGCAGCGGATGCACGACAGCGCCGGCCGCCCGACCGGGTCGGCAAGCACCGCAGAGCGTCCATTGTCGACCAGCACCACGTGCACGTCCTGTGGCCCGTCACCGGGGGTGACGCCCGTCCACATCGAGGTGTACGGGTTCATCCGCTCACCGGTCGACGACCGCGGCAGCAGTTGCAGGAAGACCTCCAGGTCGGTGAAGGTCGGCAGCAGCTTCTCGACGCCCACGACGCTGATCAGCGTCTCCGGGAGGGTGAGGCACATCCGCCCGTTGCCCTCGGACTCCACGACCACCAACGTGCCGGTGTCGGCGATGGCGAAGTTGGCGCCGGACACGGCCACCCGGGCCGAAAGGAAACGTCGGCGCAGATGCGCGCGGGCCGCCTCGGCCAACGCGGACGGCTCGTCACTGAGGTCGGCCGGCACGTCGGGCATTCGACGCTGGAAGATCTCCCGGATCTGCGCCCGGTTGTAGTGGATCGCCGGCACCAGGATGTGCGAGGGCGTGTCGTCGCCGAGCTGCACGATCAGCTCGGCCAGGTCGGTCTCGTACGCGGCGATCCCGGCCGCCTCCAGCGCCTCGTTGAGCTCGATCTCCTGGGTCGCCATCGACTTGACCTTCACGACCTCGTCGGCCCCGGTGGCCCGGGTCAGCTCGACCACGATCCGGCAGGCCTCGGCCGCGTCCCGGGCCCAGTGCACTGTGGCGCCGGCAGCGGTGGCGGACGCCTCGAACTGCTCCAGCAGCTCCGGCAACCGGCGTTGGACGTCCGCCTTGATCGCGGCGCCGGTGTCGCGGAGGGCCTCCCAGTCGGGTACCTCGTCGACGACCCGGGCGCGTTTGTCCCGGATGGTGCGGGTGGCGCGGTGCAGGTTGGCGCGCAGTTGGGTGTCGGCGACGGCCGGTCTGGCCGCGGTGGGGAAGGGCAGTGGCGTGCGGATGCGTCCGCTGCCGGTGGCCGGTGCGACCGGACGGTTCATGAGGCGGCTCCCGTCGCGGCGAGGATCTCGGCGTAGTGCACGGCCCGCACGCCCGACCGGTGGCGGTCCAGGCCGCCCCCGATGTGCGCCAGGCAGGAGTTGTCGGCGGCGGCGAGCACCTGCGCGCCGGTCTCACCGACCCGGGCGCACTTGTCGGTGAGCATCGCTGTGGAGACGTCCGGGTTCTTCAGGGCGAACGTGCCGCCGAAACCGCAGCACTCCTCGGCGTCGGCCAGCTCCACCAGCCGGATGCCGCGAACCTGACGCAACAGTTGCAGCGGCCGGTCACCCAACCGCAGCATCCGCAGGCCGTGGCAGGTGGGGTGGTAGGTGACCGTCTCGGGGAACTCGGCGCCGACGTCGGTGACGCCGAGGACGTCGACGAGCAGCTCGGACAGCTCGTAGGTGCGGGCGGCCACCGACGCGGCGGGCGGGTGCAGGTGCGGGTACTGGTCGCGGATCATCGCGGTGCACGACCCGGACGGCACGACGACGGCGTCGTAGCCGTCGAAGACGTCGACGTAGTTGCGCACCATCGGCATCGCCTCGGCGCGGTAGCCCGTGTTGGCGTGCATCTGCCCGCAACAGGTCTGGCGGGTGGGGAAGTCGACGGTGTGGCCGAGCCGCCGCAGGATGCGGGTGACCGCGATGCCGGTGGCCGGGTAGGCGACGTCGTTGACGCAGGTGATGAAGAGGGCGATGCGCATGGCGACTCCTCACGTGTGTCGGGGGCGGGATCACACCGGGTCGCGCGGTGTTCCGGGGTCGGGGAGCTGGTCGAAGGCGGGCAGGTGGCGCTCCCGGGCGGCGGTCAGGTGGGCCCGCATCGCCACGGCGGCCGCCTCGGAGTCACCCGCGGCGATGGCGGCGGCGATGCGTTGGTGCTCGGTGTTGGTGTCCGGAGCGCCGGTGACCGGAAAGTACAGCCGGTGCAGGTGCAGGTGCGAGTGCAGCCGCGTGACGCTGTCGCGCAGCAGGGGGCTGCCAGCGACCTCGGCGATCAGGTCGTGGAATCTCGCGTCCAGCGCGGTGAAGGCGGCGTGTCGGCGGTAACCGTCGCCGGCCTGCACATCGATGCTCGCCGCGGCCTCGGCGGTGATCCGCTGTCGTTCCTCGGTGGAGGCGTTTGTGGCGGCCCGGCCGGCGGTGGCGCCCTCCAGCAGCAGGCGGACGTCGAACAGGTCGTCGAACTCGGCGCGGCTCAGCAGGGGCGTGGTGGTGTAGCCGGACAGGGGTCGCTTGCGGACCAGTCCGTCGGCTTCCAACCGGGCGAGGGCCTCGCGGACCGGTGTGGGGGAGACGTCCAGCTCACGGGCGAGGGCGTCTATGTTGACCCGCTCCCCGGGGGGAAGGATGTGGTCCATCACCAGGGTCTTTATCGACTCGTAGACGTCCTCGCTGAGGGTGAGCCGACGGGCGGGACGGAGTCGACCCTCGCGTGCTTCCTGCTGGGCCATCTCGTCTCCTAAGCAACCCCTTGACTGTGCTGGCGTGAGCGAGTACACACTAGCAAAGCAACATCCTATAGGAAATAGGTTCCTCCGCCGCCGTCTCACCACCACCGCCCCGAGGAGACGAACATGTCGCGCAGAATGCTGTCCCGGATCGGCTCGGGCCTCACCGTCCTGGCCCTCGCCACGACCACAGTGGCCTGCACCAAGAAGAGCGACACCACCGACACCGAAGCCGGCGGCCGGGAACCAGCCCAGGTCAAGGTCGCGCTGGTGCCCGGCGGTTCGCATCCGTACTTCCAGCCCTGGAAGGACGCCGGAGCCGCCGCGAAATCGGAGCTCTCACTCGGCGACGTCACCTTCAACGAGACGGCCGGCTGGGACCAGACCAAACAGAACGACGTGCTCAAGTCCCTGGCCGCACAGGGCTACAACGCCTTCGGCGTCTTCGGCGTCTCGCCGGACAACATCAACTCCACCTTCGAGGACCTCAAGCGGCAGGGCTTCGCCGTCGGCTCCCTGGCGTCGTGCCCCGCCGGGGCCAACAAGGCCGACTTCTGCCTCTCCACCGACGTCGAGGTCGCCGCGTACAAGGGCGCCAAGGCTGCCATTGACGCCATGGGTGGCCAGGGCAACCTGGTGCACCTGACCGGCAACAAGGTCGACTCCAACACCCAGCGCCGGATCAAGGGCGTGGAGAAGGCGGTCGCCGAGACCGGCGGCAAGGTGGTGCTCGTCCAGAGCGTCACCGACATCGACAAGGACCTCCAGAGCGCCCAGAAGGCGGTGGCCGACCTCCTCGCCGCCAAGGGCCGTCAGATCCAGGCGATCGTGAACACCGCCTACAACCCGGCGGTCGCCTCCGCCGAGGGCGTACGCCAGTCGAAGCTGCCCATCAAGGTCATCGCCATCGACGACGACCCGGCGGTCCTCGACGGACTGCGGGGCGGATCGGTGGCAGCCACCGTCCTGCAGAACCCGGTCGGCCAGGCCCGGGTCGGCTCGTACGCGCTGATGAAGCTCAGCGGTGGCTGCACGATCTCCGAGCCCGGCGTGACGATCGACTCCGGATCGTTCGTGGTGACCAGGGACAAGCTGGACGGCTACGAGGCCGACCGCACCGCGACCACCGAGGCACTGCGGAAGAAGTTCGACGGCGACCTGCTCAAGTGCAACTGATGTCGAAGATCACGAAGGCCGAGGCGTACCTCGTCGACATCCCCGTCGAGACCGTCCGCACCGACGCGGTGCAGTCGTTCCTCAAGCAGGAGACGGTCTTCGTCGAGGTACGCACGGCCGACGGCGGGCACGGCACGGGCTACTCGTACACGATCGGGACCGGCGGCACCGCGGTGCTCGCGCTGCTGCGCGACTACCTGCTGCCACACCTGGTCGGCCGCGACGCCGCGCGGGTGGAGGCGATCTGGCGTGACCTGCACGCCGTCACCCGGGCCACCACCGTCGGCGCCGTCACCTCGCTGGCGCTCGCCGCGGTCGACACCGCGCTGTGGGATCTGCGCGCCCGCGCCGCCGGCCTGCCCCTGTGGGTGCTCGCCGGCGGCGCCAAGGACCGGATCCCGTTGTACGACACGGAGGGCGGCTGGCTGCACCTCACCGAGGACGAGCTGGTCGCCGGCGCGAAGGTCTCCCAGGCGGCCGGCTGGCCCGGCGTCAAGCTCAAGGTGGGCAAGCCGAACCCGGCCGAGGACGCGGCTCGGATCGGCGCGGTCCGGGCGGCCCTGGGCGACCACTTCGACGTGATGGTCGACGCCAACCAGTCCCTGACCGCCGCGGAGGCGATCCGCCGGGCCCGGCTGCTCGAACCGCACCAGGTCGCCTGGTTCGAGGAGCCGTTGCCGGCCGACGACGTCGCCGGGCACGAGCTGCTCGCCCGCGCGACCAGCATCCCCGTCGCGGTGGGGGAGTCGCTGTATTCCATCGGCCAGTTCGCCGAGTATCTGCGCCGCCAGGCCGCCGGCATCGTCCAGGTCGACGTCGCGCGGATCGGTGGCATCACCCCGTGGCTGAAGGTCGCGCACCTGGCCGAGGCGTGCAACGTGGTGGTCTGCCCGCACTTCCTCATGGAGCTGCACGTGAGCCTCTGCGCGGCCGTGCCCAACAGCCGCTACGTCGAGCACATCCCGCAACTGCGCGCGATCACCCGGACCGAGGTCGCGATCGTCGACGGCCACGCGCTCGCCCCGGGCGAGGCCGGCCTCGGCATCGACTGGGACCGCGACGCGATCGAGGACAGGAGGGTGGCGTGAAGACCGAAACCGCGCCGGAGGCGCCGGCGGCGCCCCCGGCCGCCGAGGCCCGGCCTCCCACCCGGGTCCTGCCGGTCTGGGCGAACCCCCGACTCGGCCTGCTCATCGTCATCGCCGCGCTGGTCGTGCTCTTCTCGTCGCTGACCCCCGCATTCCTCGACCCCCGGCTCACCCTCGCGCCGCTACAGGCCGACATCAGCGTGTACGTCGTGGTCGGTCTCGCCCAGCTCGCCGTGCTCTCACTCGGGCACATGAACATGGCGGTCGGCCGGATGGCCGCGCTGTCCACCTTCGCGATGGGCCTGGTCTACGACCGGCTCGGCGTGCCCCTGCTGGTCGGGCTGCTGGTGGGCCTCGCCGTCGGGGCGGGCATCGGCGCGCTCGCCGGCCTGCTCATCGCCAAGACCGGCGTCAACTCCTTCGTGGTGACCCTCGCGCTCGACTTCGGGCTGCTGGGCCTGGTCACCATCCTCTACACGTGGGCCACCGGCGGGGTGTCGTTCGCGGTGCAGCCCAGCGGGCTGTCCGCCCTGCGCTTCGACACCTTCGCCGACTACTGCATGGGGGATGTCTGCGGACCCCGGATCCCGCTGGTCGTGCCGATCGCGGTCGCGGCGGCGCTCGGCGTCGGGCTGCTGTTCCGGCATGCCCGGCTGGGTCGGGAGATCCTGATGACGGGCTCCAACACGGTCGCCGCCGAGCTGTCCGGCATCCCCACACACCGTCGGATCGTCGCCGCACACGCGGTGAGCGGGCTGCTCGCCGCACTGGCCGGGTTCCTGCTGGCCGCCAACAACGGGGCCTTCTCCGCCAACATCGGGGAGTCGTTCCTGCTGCCGTCGTTCCTGGCCCCGGTGCTCGGCGGCACACTGCTCGCCGGTGGCGCGGTCAGCGTCCTCGGCACCGCGCTCGGCGCCACCCTCACCCAGGTCATCTACAAGGGCCTCAACCTGCTCCAGTTCTCCCTGGAGGAGCTGAAGCTCTACATCGGACTGGTCCTGCTCGCGGCGCTGTCGCTGGACCGGCTGCGAGCCGTGATCGCCGAGCGAAGGGCGGTGTCGACATCATGAGGAGCCTGGTCCGGACCAACGAGTTCACCCTCGCGGTGATCGCCGCCCTCGGGTTCGCGGCGCTCGCGGTCGCCACCGACTTCAACCTGCTCACCGCCGGCACGTTGGACGCGTTCCTGCGCTTCCTCGCCCTGCCGATCGTCATCGGTCTGGCCCAGATGGTGGTGCTCGCCGTCGGTCAGATGAACCTCTCGGTGGGCGTGCTCACCGGGTTCTGCGCGGTGGCCTCGGGGTGGCTGATGATCGACGCTGGTCTGCCGGCCCCGGTCGCGGTGCTCGCCGCGCTGGCCCTCGGCGCCACCGTCGGCCTGGTCAACGGCCTGTTGGTGATCTTCACCCGGATCAACGGGTTCATCGTCACCCTCGCCACCATGACGATCCTCGAAGGGCTGCGGTACGGGGTGAACGGCACCGGCACCTACCAGGGCTACTCGCCCGGGCTGCGGGAGTTCGGGCAGGCGTCCCTGGCGGGAGTGCCCGTGGTGTTCCTGCTGGCGGTCGCCATCGCGGTCGCGGTCGCGCTCTTCTTCCGTCGTACCGTGCCGGGGCGGCACCTGCTCGCCTCCGGCGGCAACCCGTTCGCGGCCCGGTTGTCGGGCATCTCCAACGACCGGGCGCTGGTGCTGGCCCACACCCTGTCCGGGCTGCTGGCCGGGTTCGCCGCCGTGATCGTTGTGGCCGCCTTCGGCTCGGTGAACGCCTCGATCGGCGACGACCTGCTGCTGCCCAGCTTCGCCGCGCCGATCATCGGCGGAGTGGCCCTGGCCGGCGGCATGATCAGCGTGACCGGCACGGTCCTCGCGGCCTTCCTGGTAAGGCTGGTCGACGTGAGCCAGTCGCAGTTCGACATCAACCGGCGGTGGGTGGACCTCATCATCGGCGCGGTCGTCCTCGGCGCGGTGCTGCTCGGTCAGTTCCGCGACAAGCTCTCCGGAGGTCAGCGATGAGCATCGTGCTGTCCGCGGAGAACCTGGTCAAGACGTTCCCCGGGGTGCGTGCCCTGGACGAGGCGACGCTTACCCTGACCGCCGGCAGCGTGCACGCGTTGCTCGGCGAGAACGGCGCCGGCAAGAGCACCCTGATCAAGATCCTCACCGGGGTGTACCGGCCGGACGGTGGGCTCCTGCGGCTGCCCGGGCCGGACGGCGAGCTGCGTACGGTGCAGCTCGGCAACCCGCAGGACGCCCAGCGGGCCGGCATCGGTGTGGTGCACCAGGAGCGGAACCTCATCCCGGCGTTCACCGTCGCGGAGAACATCTGCCTGCAACACCTGCCCCGGCGCGCTGGCCTGCTCGACCGGGCGGCGCTGCGCGTCGAGGCACGTCGGTGCCTCGACCTGCTCGACCTCGACCTGGACCCCGACCTGCCGGTGTCGCGGCTCTCGGTGGCCCAGATGCAGTTGGTGGAGATCGCCAAGGCGTTGTCGGCCGACTCGACGGTGCTGCTGCTCGACGAACCGACCGCCTCGCTGACCAACGACGAGGCCGACCGGCTCTACGGGATCGTGCGCCGACTGTCCGAGCGGGGTCACGCAACCGTGCTGGTCAGCCACAAGCTGGAGGAGGTCTTCGCGGTCGCCGACACGGTGACAGTGCTGCGCGACGGGCGCAGCGTCGCCGAGGCCGAACCCCTCGCCGACCACACCCGCGAGCAGATCGTCGACCTGATGGTCGGCCGGGCGTACCAGCAGGTGCACCTCGCCGAGCGCACAGTCGACGCGGACACCGAACCGGCCCTGGCTCTGGATCACGTCGCGACCACCGCCGGCCACCACGACGTCAGTCTCGTCGTACGCCCCGGCGAGATCGTCGGCCTGTACGGGCTGGTCGGTGCCGGCCGCAGCGAGCTGGCGAAGGCGCTCCTCGGCCTCGACCGGATCACCGCCGGTGAGGTGCGGGTGCACGGGCGCCCGGCCCGGATCCGGGACGTGGGCGACGCTCTGCACCGGCACCGGATCGGATACGTCACCGAGAACCGCAAGGAGGAGGGCCTCTTCCTCGACCAGACCGTCGCCCGCAACACGGCGGTGACGGTGTGGCGCAAGCTGGCCCGGCTCGGGCTGGTCCGGGACCGGGCGGAGCGATCCCTGGTCGACGAGTACGCGGACCGGCTGGGCATCCGACTCGCCTCGCCCGACCAGCACGCCGGCCAGCTCTCCGGCGGCAACCAGCAGAAGGTCAGCCTCGCCAAGTGGTTGGCCGCCGACTGCGACGTGCTCATCATCGACGAACCCACAGTGGGCATCGACGTCCGCACCAAGGCGGCCTTCCACGAGTTGATCGCCGGTCTCGCTGCGCGGGGGATGGCGATCCTGCTGATCTCGTCGGACCTGCCGGAAATGGTGACCCTCGCCGACCGGATCGCGGTGATGCGGGAGTTCGCCATCGTCGGGGAGTTGGACAACGACCACGACTATGACCGGATGAGCCAGTCGGTGATCCGCTTCATCCACGACGGGCAGGGGGTGGTGGCGTGAGGGCCACGGACCAGGTGACAGTGGGGCGTACGGACGTGGCGGTGACCCGGCTCGGTCTGGGACTCGCCCCGATCGGCGGCCTCTTCACCGCCGTCGGCGACGAGATCGCCCACGCCACCGTCGAGGCGGCCTGGGACCTCGGGCTGCGTTACTTCGACACCGCCCCGCTCTACGGTTGCGGCCTCTCCGAACGGCGGGCCGGGGCGGTCCTCGCCGGCAAGCCGCGCGGCGAGTTCACCCTCTCCACCAAGGTGGGTCGGCTGCTCGTCCCCGGCGGTGGCGATGGGCAGGGGTTCTGGGCCGAGTCGACCGACCTGGCGCCGAGGTTCGACTTCTCCGCCGCCGGGGTGCGCCGCTCGCACGAGGAGAGCCTGGCCCGGTTGGGGCTGGACCGGGTCGACATCGCGCACATCCACGACCCGGACGACCACCTCGCCGAGGCGGCGGCGGAGGCGTACCCGGAGCTGGCGCGGCTGCGCGAGGCCGGTGAGATCGGCGCGGTCGGCGCCGGGATGAACCAGGCGCCGGCGCTGGTCGAGCTGGCCCACGCTGGCGACTTCGACTGCTTCATGCTCGCCGGCCGGTACACGCTGCTCGACCAGTCCGGCCTCGACGAGCTGCTGCCGCTGTGCCAGCAGAAGGGGATCTCGGTCCTCGCCGCCGGGGTCTACAACTCGGGCCTGTTGGCCGACCCGAGGCCGGGTGCCCACTACGACTACCGGCCGGCCGACGCGGGGCTGCTGCGGCGGGCCATGGCGATCCGGTCGGTGTGCGAGCGGCACGGTGTGCCGCTGCGTGCCGCGGCGATCCAGTTCCCGCTCGGCCACCCGGCGGTCGCGAGCGTGGTGATCGGCGCCCAGGACCCGGAGCAGATCGCCGACAACGTGGCGATGTTCGAGTGGGACGTCCCCGGCGCGCTGTGGGCGGACCTGAAGGCCGAGGGTCTGCTGCCGGAGGAGGTGCCCACGCCATGATCATCGACGCTCACCATCACCTGTGGACCGCCGACTATTCCTGGCTCGCCGCACCGGGCCTGGAGTCGATCCGGCGCGACTACACCATCGCCGACCTCGTACCCCGGCTCGACGCGGCCGGTGTGACGGCGACCGTGCTGGTCGAGGCCGGCCGCTGCGACGCCGCCGAGACCGCCGAGTTCCTCGCCCTCGCCGCCGCCACCCCCCGGATCGCCGGCGTGGTCGGCTGGGCGTCGCTCACCGACCCGGCCCTGCCCGCGACCCTCGCCGGCTACCGGGACCTGCCCGGCGCGACGAAGCTCGTCGGCATCCGCGACCAGGTGCAGGCAGTCGCCGACCCAGGGCACCTCGCCCGTCCCGACGTGCGTGCCGCCCTCGCGGCGATCGGTGCCGCTGGGCTGACCTTCGACCTGGTCGTGCACCTCGGGCAGTTGCCCGCCTGCGCCGAGGCGGCCCGGGCCACTCCCGGTGTCACCTTCGTCCTCGACCATCTGGGCAAACCGCGGATCGACGCGGATGGTCTCGCCGGGTGGCGCGCCGCGGTGCGCGACCTGGCCGCCTGCGACAACGTCGTCGCGAAGCTCTCCGGACTGCTCACCGAGGCCGGCCCCGGGTGGCGGGTGGCCGACATCCGGCCGTACGTCGACACCGCGCTGGAGCTGTTCGGCCCGCAACGGCTGATGGCCGGCTCCGACTGGCCCGTCTGCGACCTCGTCGCCTCGTACGCCGAGGCGTGGACGGCGCTCGACGCCTGCCTGGCTGAGTTGTCGACCGACGAGCGGACCGCCGTGCTGGCGGGCACCGCCTCTCGTACCTATGCACTGGAGGTTGGTTCGTGAAATTCATGCGCGTCGGGCCCGTGGGGCGGGAGCGTCCCGTGCTGTACGTCGACGGACGGCACTTCGACCTCTCGTCGCTCACCGCCGACATCGACGGGGAGTTCCTTGCCGGCGACGGCGTCCAGCGGGCACGGGAGGCCACCGACCTGCCCGAGGTCGACATCACCGGCCAGCGGGTCGGCGCGCCGGTCGCCCGCCCCGGGGTGGTCCTCTGCGTGGGGCAGAACTACGCCGCGCACGCCGCCGAGTCGGGGGCCGAGCCCCCGACCGCTCCGATCATCTTCTACAAGGCGCCCAACACCGTCGTCGGCCCCCACGACGACGTCCTGATCCCGCGTGGCTCGACGAAGACCGACTGGGAGGTGGAACTGGCCGTCGTGATCGGCCGCCGGGCCCGCTACCTCGCCTCTCCGGCCGACGCCCTCGGGCACATCGCGGGGTACGCGCTGTCCAACGACGTCTCCGAGCGCGACTTCCAGCTCGCCGTCTCCGGAGGCCAGTGGTCGAAGGGCAAGTCCTGTGAGACGTTCCAGCCGCTCGGCCCGTGGCTGGTCACCGCCGACGAGATCGAGGACCCGCAGGCGCTGCGGCTGCGTTCCTGGGTCAACGGTGAGCCCCGACAGGACTCCAGCACCAAGGACATGATCTTCGACGTGGCGTACCTGGTCTGGCACCTGTCGCAGTACACCGTCCTGGACCCGGGCGACGTCATCAACACCGGCACCCCGCAGGGGGTGGCGCTCTCCGGCCGGTTCCCGTACCTGGCCGCGGGCGACGTGATGGAGGTCGAGATCGACGGTCTCGGCCGGCAGCGCAGCACGCTCGGGAGCGCCTGATGGCGGTGATCACCTCCGTCGACACGTACGACGTGCGGTTCCCGACCTCGCGTGACCTGGACGGTTCCGACGCGATGAATCCGGACCCCGACTACTCGGCCGCGTACCTGGTGCTGAGCACCGACGACGGGCCGGACGGGCACGGGTTCACCTTCACCATCGGGAGGGGCAACGAGGTCTGCCGCGCGGCGATCGAGGCGCTGGTGCCGTACGTGGTCGGGCTCGACCCGGACACCGTCGACCTCGGCGCGTTCGCCCGTTCGCTCACCCAGGACTCGCAGTTGCGCTGGCTCGGCCCGGAGAAGGGGGTGATGCACCTGGCGACGGCGGCGGTGATCAACGCGATGTGGGACCTGGTCGCCAAGAGGGCGGGCAAACCGGTCTGGCGATACCTGGCCGACCTGAGCCCCGAGCAGATCGTCGACCTGGTCGACTGGCGGTACCTCAGCGACGCGCTGACCCCCGATGAGGCGCTGGAGATCCTGCGGGCGGCGCAGCCGGGTCGGGCCCAGCGGATCGTCCGGCTCATCGAGCGGGGATATCCCGCGTACACGACGTCGCCCGGCTGGCTCGGCTACCCGGACGAGAAGGTGATCCGGCTGGCCAAGCAGGCGGTGGCCGACGGGTTCACCCAGATCAAGCTGAAGGTGGGCGCGGACGCCGCCGACGACGTGCGCCGCCTCCGCATCGCCCGCGAAACGGTCGGCCCGGACATCCGGATCGCCGTCGACGCCAACCAACGCTGGGACGTCGCCGAGGCGGTCACCCGGATGCGGGAGCTGGCGCCGTACGACCCGTGGTGGATCGAGGAGCCGACCAGCCCCGACGACGTGCTCGCCCACGCGGCGATCCGGTCCGCCCTGTCGGCCAGCGCGCCCGGTGGCGGGCCGATCCGGGTCGCGACCGGCGAGCACGTGGCGAACCGGGTGGTGTTCAAGCAGCTGTTGCAGGCCGGCGCCGTCGACGTCGTGCAGATCGACGCGTGCCGGGTGGGTGGCGTCAACGAGAACGTCGCCATCCTGTTGCTGGCCGCGAAGTACGGGGTGCCGGTGTGCCCACACGCCGGGGGAGTCGGCCTCTGTGAGCTGGTCCAGCACCTGTCCATGTTCGACTTCGTGGCCGTGTCCGGCTCCACCCGTGACCGGGTCATCGAGTACGTCGACCACCTGCACGAGCACTTCGTCGACCCGGTGGTGATCTCCGACGGGCACTACGTGGCGCCGACCGCCCCCGGGTTCTCCGCCGCGATGCGTCCGGAGAGCCTCGCCAGGTACGCGTACCCCGACGGGCCGGCATGGGTCTGACGAGCCTCGACCTGCTCGACCGCACGGCCTTCCTGATGGCGGTGCGTCAACCTGGAGGACTACTCGGAATGGGAGAGCAACATGCGGTGTGACGGTCTCGTGGCGGTGGTGACCGGCGGTGGCTCGGGGATCGGCAACGCCTGCGTACGGGCGTTCGTGGCCGCTGGCGCCCGGGTCGGCGTCCTGGACCTGGACCTGTCGGGCCTGCCCGACGATCCGCACGTCCACGGCGTCCGGGCCGACGTGGCCGACCGGTCCTCGCTCAGCGGGGCCGTCGCCTCGGTCGCCGAGGCATTCGGGGGCATCGACATCCTGGTTAACAACGCCGGCATCTCCGCCGTCGGCACCGTGGAGGAGGACGACGACGAGCGGTGGAGCAGGGTGCTCGACGTCAACGTCACCGGCGTGGCCCGCACCAGCGCTGTCGCCCTGCCGTACCTGCGTCGATCGTCGTCGGCGGCGATCGTCAACGTCTCGTCGATCGCGGCGACCGTCGGCCTGCCCCGACGCGCCCTGTACTCGGCGTCGAAGGGTGCCGTGCATGCCCTCACCCTCGCCATGGCCGCCGACCTGGTGACCGAGGGAATCCGGGTCAACTGTGTCGCCCCCGGCACCGTCGACACGCCATGGGTGGCCCGCCTGCTGGCCGGCGCGGCCGACCCGACGGCGGAGAAGCGGCAGCTCGCCGCCCGTCAGCCGACCGGCCGTCTGGTGACCGCCGACGAGGTGGCCGCCGCCGTCGTCTACCTCGCGTCGCCCACCACGGGGTCGGTGACCGGGACGTCGCTGGCGGTGGATGGTGGCATGTCCGGCCTGCGACTACCCGCCCAGGTGCCACCTGGCGCTGGTCAGGCCCGCAGTGCCGGATCGGGCGCGTGACATGATTGGGTCATGGGGAAACAGCAGGACGTCGGCGAGCCCGACCGTCACAGCGGGTCCGACGCCACCGCCCACCGTCCGATTGGTGGCGATGCTGACGCGCGGCTCGCCCTCGCACAGGACCCCACAACGCCACAAATGACCCTTATCGACCTGGCGTCCGACCCGTCGGCGGTGGTCCGCAAGGCGGTCGCCGCTCGGGCCGACGCGCCCGCGCAGGCCCTGCGACCGCTCACCAGGGACCAGGATCGTCAGGTCCGGGAGGCCGTGGCGAGGAACCCTTCCACCTCGATCGCCAACCTCCTGCGTCTCGTCAAGGACGACGACCGGTGGATCCGCTGGGCGGTCGCCAGCAACCCGGCCTGCGACGAGTCGGTCCGCCGGGCCATGGCGCAGGCATCGGACAAGGAGCTGCGCGGCCTCCTCGCGGAGAGCCGGGAGCTGGAGCCCGAGCTGGCCGCCAAGCTGACCGACGACGTCTCACCCGAGGTACGGGAACGACTCGCCACCCACACCCACGACCTCGACGTGATCAACACCCTGCTGGCCGATCGCACCGCCCGCGTACGCAAGGGGGTCGCCCGCAACCCGCGGACCACCGCCGCGCAGCGCAGCGCGCTCGCCGCGGACCCGGTGGTCGACGTGCGTGCCGCGCTGGTCCGCTCGTTGGAGTTGGACGAGGCCGACCTGGAGCGCCTGGTCGACGACCGGTCGGTGCAGGTCCGCCTGGCGATGGCGACGTCCGAGGTCGTGCCGGCGCACATCCGGCAGCAGCTCACCCGCGACCCCGACGAGATGGTGGCCAGCACGGCACGGGACTACCGCCCCGGCGCCGGCAACGCCTCCGCCGTGCGGGCTCCCCGCATCGCGCACCGGCCCTCCGCCGGTGCGGGTCGATCGGGTCGCGGCACCGCGCGCTGAGACCGATCCGGTCGGCGCCACCCGGCGCCGGCCCATGATCGACTCGGTTTCACGGAAGTCGCGGTGTCCGGGGCGACCTGACACCGCGACTTCACGAAAACCGAGTCGATCAGCGGCTGGTCGAGCCGTGGTCCGGGCTCCGTGGGGGCACCGAGGTCTGCTCCCACAGTGACTTCATCTCGTCGAACGCCTGCTCCATCAGCTGCACCATCGCCTGCCGGGCGCGTGCGCCGTCGCGTCGCTGGATCGCCTGGGCGACGTCCGCGTGCATCTGGAGAGCCTGCTCGTGCGGGTGGTGCGGCATGAGGTGGTGCTTGTGCCGGCCGGTGAGCACCTCGGCGACCAGATCCTGAAGCCGGACGAACATCTCGTTGCCGGAGGCGAGCAGGACGCGCCGGTGGAACTCGATGTCGAGGTGCAGGAAGCGTTCCTCGTCGCCGGCCTCGCCGGCCGCCCACATCTTCGCCGCCAGCCCGACCAGGTCACTCGCTTCGTCGTGGCCGATCCGGTTGGCCGCCAGGTAGGCCGCGTGCGGCTCGACGGCGGTGCGTAGCTCGGTGATCGACCGGAGCTGGGCCATCCGGCCAGCCGAGGCGAGCCGCCAGCGGATCACCTGCGGGTCGAAGACGTTCCACGCGCTGGCCGGCAGGATCATCACCCCCACCCGGCGGCGTGCCTCGATGAACCCGATCGATGCCAGGACGCGCAGCACCTCGCGGACGACCGAGCGGGAGACGGCGTACCTGTCGACCAGTTCGTCGATGTTGAGGATCGCGCCGGGTGCCAGCTCGCCGCCGCAGATGGCGGTGCCCAGATGGTCGAGGACGCGGGCG
The DNA here is from genome assembly GCF_018070425.1 of Micromonospora sp. C81. Lineage (NCBI taxonomy): Bacteria > Bacillati > Actinomycetota > Actinomycetes > Micromonosporales > Micromonosporaceae > Micromonospora > Micromonospora sp. C81. Next base: position 636,421 of record NZ_JAGPXS010000001.1, on the reverse strand, counting down.
TGCAGCCCAGCCTCGGCGGGGGCGGTCTGAGCGGCTGCAACCTCTGCTGAGGACGGTTCCACTCAAAGATCATATCATTTACATCAACCTCTTGAAGTAATCCGTCTATTCGGCCTAGCATCCCGATGTTAAGCGGATGTAACACCGAGGTAGCGGCTCTTCCGAGGGCGGCGGCCACGACAGAAGGAGAGACAAGCGTGCGACGTCGATCGATAATCGGCACTTCTCTGGCCGTGGTCACCGCCATGAGCCTCACCGCCTGCGGCGGTGACGATGGCGGCGAAGGTTCGAAGACCGTCCGCGTGACGCTGGTGAACCACGTCTGGACAGAGAACATCAAGAAGGCCCTGCCGGAGTTCGAGAAGCAGACCGGCCTCAAGGTTGAGGTCACCCAGCTCGGCGAGGACCAACTGTCCGACCAGTACAACGTCAAGCTGAACGCCGGGTCCACCGACCTCGACGTGATGATGTACCGGCCCCTGCAGGAGGGGAAGCAGTTCGGCAAGAACAAGTACCTCGCCGACCTGAGCGAGAGGGTCAAGTCGGACAGCGCCTTCGAGTTCGGCGACTTCCAGGCCGGGCCGGTGCAGGCGACGACCTATGAGGACAAGGTGGTCGGCCTGCCGATCATCACCGAGCAGGAGGTCCTCTACTACCGCAAGGACCTGCTGACCAAGTCCGGCTTCACCGCACCGCCCAAGAGCCTCGACGAACTCAAGGCACAGGCGGCGAAGATCGAGGCCGACAACCCCGGCGTCGCCGGCTTCGTCGCTCGTACCGGCAAGGCCGCCGCCGTCACCCAGTTCTCCAGCTTCCTCTTCAGCTTCGGTGGCGACTTCGTGGACAGCAGCGGAAAGGCCACTGTCAACACCGAGCAGGCCAAGCAGGCGTACGCCTTCTACGGCGGCCTGCTCCGGGACCACGGCCCGGAGAACATCAGCACCGACATGAGCTGGTCGGAGGCGATGGCGATCTTCACGCAGGGCAAGGCCGCCTTCTACACCGAGGCCAACTCGCTCTACAAGAACGCCACCGACCCCACCAAGTCGAAGGTCGTCGACACCGTCGGCTTCGCCGCGTTCCCGGCCGGCCCTGCCGGGTCGAAGCCGTACAACATCCCCTCCTGGGCGCTCGGCATGAACGACAGCTCGGAGAACAAGGACAACGCCTGGAAGTTCATCCAGTGGGCGGCCGGCAAGGAGCAGGCGCTGGCGCAGCAGACGGCGGGCGTGCCCGGTGCCCGTACCTCGGTCTGGGCGAACCCGGCGAGCACCGCGACCCTGCCGAAGGACCTGGCCGAGGCCAACACGGTCAGCACCGCGAACGGTGTCGGGCACGACCGCCCGCTGGTGGTCAAGGTGGCTGAGGCGCGCGAGATCGTCGGCCAGCCGATCGTCGACGCGATCACCGGCAAGGACGCCGCCAGCTCGGCGGACGCGGCGAACGCGGCGTTCCAGAAGTTCCTCGACGACGAGGCGAAGTAACCCACGCGCCGGGCGGCGGAGCCGACGTGCTCCGCCGCCTCGCCGGGACCTGGCCCCCGAACCCGGAGATCTGAATGTCAGCCGTCACCGCACCCCGCACCGATTCGCCCAAGGCCCCCATGGCGTCCCCGGAGTCGTCGGCCTGGTCGCAGTGGGCCAACAAACATCGCAAGTGGCTCTTCGCGGCACCCGCCATGGCGTTCGTCGCCGTGCTGATCATCTTTCCGGTGGCGTGGACGGGCTATCTGAGCCTGACCGACGCCGAGGGTTCGGTGCGTGCCGAATCCGAATTCATCGGGTTCCAGAACTACCTCGACGTGCTCACCGACACCGACCGGTTCTGGCCGGCGGTCTGGCGTACGGTCCTGTTCACCGGCGTCGTGCTGTTCTTCGAGGTCGTTCTCGGCATGGCGATAGCCCTGCTGCTGTGGCGGCCCTTCCGCGGTGAGAAGTGGGTCCGCGTCGCGATCCTCCTGCCGCTGGTGGCCACCCCGGTCGCGGTCGGCATGATGTGGCGCCTCATCTTCGACCCCAACATCGGGATGGCGAACCAGTTGCTCGGCTGGATCGGCATCGGCCCACAGCCCTGGCTGGCCGGCCAGAACTCGGCCCTGCCAACGACGATGTTCATCGACATCTGGCAGTGGACACCGATGGTCGTGCTGATCCTGCTCGCCGGGCTCACCTCACTCTCCGACGAGCCCCAGGAGGCGGCCCGGATCGACGGCGCCAGCAGCTGGCAGCGGTTCCGGCACGTCACCCTCCCGCTGTTGATGCCCACGGTGATCGTCGCCATCCTGCTGCGCGGCATCGACGCGCTCAAGACGTTCGACATCCTCTACGCGACCAAGGGGCGCGGCGGCGGGTCGTTCCACGAGGTCGAGACCCTCAACGTGTACGCCTACGGCCTCAGCTTCGACTACAACGACTACGGCGTCTCGTCGACCGTCCTCATCATCTTCTTCCTGATCATCATCGGGGTGATGTGGGCCCTCACCTATCGCAAGAAGGGGCTGGGCCGATGAAGCCGAGCAAGCCGTACCGCGTCTTCCGCACGTCAGCTCTCGTCGTCGTGGTGTTCGGGCTGATGGCGCCGCTGCTCTGGATGATCGCGGCGTCCTTCAAGACCAATGTGGACATCTACGACACCGCCAAGGCGTTCGTCTTCTCACCCAGCCTGAAGAACTACGAGACCGTCCTCCAGCAGGCCAACTATCTCGAGTTCATCGGCAACAGCCTCTGGGTGGCGTTCGCGGCCACCACGCTCTCGCTCCTGCTGGGCGTGCCCGCCGCCTACTCGATGAGCCGCTTCAACATGAAGAAGTCGGCGCTGGTCGTGCTCATGGCCCGGGTGATCCCGGGCGTCTCGCTCCTGGTGCCCTGGTACTACGTCTTCTCGAACCTGAAGCTGGTCGGCGGGTTCAGCGTGCTGATCCTGAGCCACATGTTCGTGTCGCTGCCGCTGATCGTCTATATCATGATGGGCTACTTCGACGGCCTGCCGACCGAGTTGGAAGAGGCGGCGCTGGTCGACGGGCTGACCCACATCGGCGCGTTCCGGCGGATCACCCTGCCGCTGTCGGTGCCCGGCGTCGCGACGGCCGGCATCCTCTCGTTCATCTTCTCCTGGAACAACTTCATGTTCGCCCTGGTGCTTTCCGGCTCCGACACGAAGACGCTGCCCGTGGCGATCTTCGACTTCGTCGGGTACGCCAGCATCGACTGGGGCGGCCTGATGGCCGCCGCGACAGTGGTCACCCTGCCGATCATGCTGATCGCCCTGTTCGTGCAGAAGTACGTCGTTTCCGGCCTCACCGCCGGTGCCACGAAGGGCTGACAGCTCCATGACGAAGATCGCAAAGGTGGAGACCTTCCTGGTCGCGCCGCGCTGGCTGTTCGTCCGGGTCGAGACGGAGTCCGGCATCGTCGGCTGGGGCGAGGCGACCTGCGAGGGCCGGTCCGAGACCGTACGCACGGCCGTCCACCAGCTCAGCGAGCTGCTCACCGGTCGGGACGCGCTGCGCATCGAGGACCACTGGCAGGTGATGACCAAGGGCTCCTTCTATCGTGGCGGCCCGATCCTGGCCAGTGCGGTGTCCGGTCTGGACCAGGCGCTCTGGGACATCGCCGGAAAGCACTACGGCGCCCCGGTGCACCAACTGCTCGGCGGGCCGGTCCGGGACCGGATCCGGGTCTACGGCTGGGTCGGTGGCGACGAGCCCGCCGAGATTCGCGACCAGATCAGCGCCCAGGTCGAGGCGGGCCTGACCGCGGTGAAGATGAACGCGTCGGGGCGGATGGGCGCGCTCGCCTCGGTTGCCGAACTCGACGCGGTCGTGCAGCGGGTGGCCGTCGCCCGCGAGGTCCTCGGCGACGACCGCGACGTCGCTGTCGACTTCCACGGGCGATCCACCCTCGCCAACGTCCGGCGGGTCGCCCCACTCCTGGAGCCGTACCGGCCGTTCTTCCTCGAAGAACCGGTGGTGCCGGAGAACTCGCACCTGATCGGCGAGGTCGTCCGCTGCACCACCACCCCGGTCTCGACCGGGGAGCGGCTCTACAGCCGGCAGGAGTTCCTCCCCGTGCTGCAGGCCGGCATCGCCGTGGCCCAGCCGGACCTCGCGCACGCCGGCGGCATCACCGAGGTGCGCAAGATCGCCACGTTGGCCGAGGTGTACGACGTGCAGCTCGCCCCGCACTGCCCGCTCGGGCCCATCGCCCTCGCCGCCTGCCTCCAGGTCGGCTTCGCGACGCCCAACTTCCTGATCCAGGAGCAGAGCGTCGGCATCCACTACAACCAGGGCGCCGAGGTGCTCGACTACTGCCTCGACAAGACCCCGCTGACCTTCGTCGACGGCTACGTACAGCGGTTGACCGCACCCGGCCTCGGCATCGAGATCGACGAGCACGCGGTGCGGACGGCCGACAAGCGGGGCCACGCCTGGCGTAGCCCGACCTGGCGGCACCCCGACGGCTCGTTCGCCGAATGGTGAGACAACCCCGGTCCTGAAGGAACGAAAGGCACCCCCGTGAAGATCGTCGCAGCAGACATCATCGTGTCCAGCCCCGACCGGAACTTCGTCACCCTGAAGATCACCACCGACGAGGGCATCACCGGCCTGGGCGACGCCACGCTCAACGGCCGTGAGCTGTCCGTCGCCTCGTACCTGCGCGACCACGTGGCCCCGTTGCTGATGGGGCGGGACCCGCACCGGATCGAGGACACCTGGCAGTTCCTGTACCGCTCGGCGTACTGGCGTCGTGGACCGGTCACGATGGCGGCCATCGCGGCGGTCGACGTCGCGCTGTGGGACATCAAGGCCAAGGCCGCGGGCATGCCGCTGTACCAACTGCTGGGCGGCGCGTCCCGCACCGGCATCATGGCGTACGGGCACGCGTCGGGACGGGACCTTCCCGAGCTGTTCGACTCGATCCGCCGCCACCTCGACGAGGGCTTCCGGTCGATCCGGGTGCAGACCTCGGTGCCGGGGATCAACGCGGTGTACGGCGTGGCCGCCCAGCCCAGCGCCACCGGCCAGCGCTACGACTACGAACCCGCGCAGCGCACCCCGCTGCCCGTCGAGGAGGACTGGGACACCCGCGCGTATCTGCGCCACCTGCCCGAGGTCTTCGAGGCGGTCCGCGGTGAGTTCGGCCCGGAGTTGCCGCTGCTGCACGACGGTCACCACCGGATGACCCCGATCCAGGCCGCCAAGCTCGGCAAGGCCCTCGAACCGTACGACCTGTTCTGGCTGGAGGACTGCACCCCGGCGGAGAACCAGGAGGCCCTGCGGCTGGTCCGCCAGCACACCACCACCCCGCTGGCCATCGGCGAGGTCTTCAACACGGTCTGGGACTACCAGACCCTGATCCGCGAGCAGCTGATCGACTACGTCCGGTCCGCGGTCACCCACACCGGTGGCATCACCGCCATGCGCAAGCTGCTCGACTTCGCCGCCCAGTACCAGATCAAGTCCGGCATCCACGGCCCCACCGACATCTCCCCGGTGGGCATGGCCGCGGCCCTGCACCTCGACCTGGCCATCCACAACTTCGGCATCCAGGAGTACATGAAGCACACCCCGCTGGCCAACGAGGTGTTCCGGCAGTCGTTCACCTTCACCGACGGCTACCTGCACCCGGGCGATCAGCCGGGTCTCGGGGTGGAGCTCGACGAGGAGGTGGCGGCCCGCTTCCCGTACGAGCCGGCCTACCTGCCGTTCAACAGGCTCAAGGACGGCACGATCCATGACTGGTGAGGGGCGGGGCGACGCCCGGCCCACCCGGCACGTCGTGGTGATGGGGGTCTCCGGCGCCGGCAAGACCACCGTGGCGCGGGGGATCGGCGCAGCCACCGGGCTGGCGTTCGCCGAGGCGGACGAGTTCCACTCCCCGGCGAACGTGGCGCGCATGCGCTCGGGCGTACCGCTGGACGACACCACCCGCTGGCCCTGGCTGCGGGACATCGCCGGGTGGATCGCCGATCGCGGCGCGGAGGGCAGGTCGACGGTGCTGGCCTGCTCGGCGCTCAAGCGGTCGTACCGGGACGTGCTGCGCCAGGGCACGTTCCGGTTGGACTTCGTGCACCTCGCCGGATCGGCGGAGGTCATCCGGGCCAGGATGGCCCTGCGCGAGGGGCACTACATGCCGGCGAGCCTGCTCGAATCCCAGCTCGCCACGCTGGAGCCGGCGGAGCCGGACGAGTCGGTGCTCGTGCTCGACGTCGCGCTCACCCCGGAGGCGCTGGTGGCGGCGGCAGTGGACGGCCTCGGCCTGCACCCCTACCGCCGTCCGGACCCGCAAGGGAGCGTGTTAGGTTAGCCAACCCTAATCGATAACGGAGTCCGCCTCGCATGTCAGTCGCCGAGATCAGCGGTGGCGTGGTGCTTCGTCGCGCGCTGCGCCGACAGCGTGGCCGGGTGCTGCTCGGCATCGCGTTGCTGTGCACGCACCAGGCCGCCGAAGCCCTCGTCCCCGTCGCCATCGGGGTGGTCATCGACCGGGCGGTCGCCACCGGTGACGTCCGCGCGCTGCTGCTCTCACTCGCCGGGCTGGCCGCCCTGTTCACCGTCCTGGCCTTCGCCTACCGGACCGGTGCCCGGATGGCGTACGCCGCGGTGGAGCACGAGGCGCACGCGACGCGGGTCGAGATCGCCCGGAGCGCCCTCGACCCGCGTGGACACCACTCCGGTATGCGCGACGGAGAGCTGCTGTCCGTCACGGCCTCCGACGCCGAACTGTCCGCGCTGGTCGTGCGGGTCGCCGGGCTCACCGCCGCCGCGTTCACCGCCATCGTGGTCGCGGCCGTCGCGCTGCTCGTCGTCGACGTCCCGCTCGGGCTCGGTGTGCTCCTCGGCGTACCCCTGCTGGTCCTCGCCCTGCAACGGATGGCACCGCTGCTCACCCGGCGCAGCTCGTCGCAGCAGGAGGCCCTCGCGGCCACCACCGCGCTCGCCGTCGACCTCGTCACCGGCCTGCGCGTGCTGCGCGGTATCGGCGCGCAGGACCACGCCGCGCGCCGGTACGCGGGCGCCAGCCGCCACGCGCTCGACGTCACCCTGCGTGCCGCCACCACCAAGGGCCTGCACCTCGGGCTCACCACCATGGTCAACGGCCTGTTCCTCGCGACGGTCGCCGGCGTCGCGGGCTGGCTCGCGCTCCAGGGCCGGCTCACCATCGGCGAACTCGTCGCCGTCGTCGGGCTGGCCCAGTTCATCGCCGAGCCGGTGCAGACGCTCGGGTACTGCGTACAGCTGTTCGCCATGGCCCGGGCCTCCGCGGGGCGGGTCGCCCGGGTCCTCGGCGCGGCACCGGTCCTGGTGCCGGGCGACGCCGGGCCGCCCGCGCCGACCCCGTCCCGGCTGACCCTCGACGGGGTCAGTCACGCGGGCCTCGACAGTGTCAGCCTGCACGTCCGCGCCGGCGAGATCCTGGGCGTGCTCGCCTACGACCCGAGCGACGCCGAGGCGCTGGTCGCGGTGCTGGCCGGCCGGGCGCCGCAACCGGACCGCCGGGGAACGCTGTACGTCGACGGCGTGCCCGCCGAAGAGCTGCACATCGACGCCCTGCGCGCCGTGGTCCTGGTGGAGCAGCATGACGTGGCGCTGTTCGAGGGCACCCTGCGCGCCAACCTCAGCGCCGGCGCCCAGGTCGACGACACGGTCCTGCGTGCCGCGATGCGGGCCGCGGCGGCCGAGGACGTGCTCGCCGCGCACCCGCACGGCTTCGACCGCCAGCTCACCGAACGGGGGGCGAACCTGTCCGGCGGGCAGCGGCAGCGGATCGGGCTGGCCCGGGCGCTCGTCGCCGACCCTCCGGTGCTGGTGCTGCACAACCCCACCACGGCGGTCGACGCCGTGACCGAGGGCCTGCTCGCCGAAGGGCTGGCCTCGGCCCGCGGAGCGGACACCCACGGCACGGTGCTGATCACCACCAGCCCGGCGTTGCTGCGGGTCACACACCGGGTCGTCGTGCTCGACCGGGGCCGGGTCATCGCCGAGGGGCCGCACGAGCAGTTGCTCGCCAGCGACGCCCGCTACCGGGAAGAGATCCTGCGATGACCGAGCCGACCATGACCGGGGCCGAGCCCCGGCAACTGCTGCCGACGGCCACCGCCGGACAGACCTGGGCCACCCTCCGCACCGAGCTGGCCCGCCTGCCGGGGCTCAGCGCCGTCGCCGGCACGTTGCTGGTGGCCGCGTCCGCGACCGGGCTCGTCGCCCCCTGGGTGCTCGGTCGCCTCGTGGACGACGTCATCGCCGGCTCCGACACGTCGCAGATCGTGACCTGGGCGGGCGTGATCGCGGGTGCCGCGGTGCTCGCGGGCCTCCTCACCGCGGTCGGCGCCGCGGTCGCCGCACGCCTCGGCGAGACGGTGCTGGCCCGGCTCCGGGAGCGGGTCCTCGACCGCGCCCTGCACCTGCCGTCGGCCACCCTGGAGCGAGCCGGCACCGGGGACCTGGTTGCCCGCGCCGGCGACGACGTGGCCGTGGTGACGAACGTGATCGCCACCAGCGGCCCGGCCTTCCTCGGCGCGCTGCTGTCCGTCGTGTTGACCGCGGCGGGGCTCTTCGCCCTCGACTGGCGGCTCGGCATCGCCGGCCTGGTCGCCGCACCGGCGTACGCGCTGGCGCTGCGCTGGTACCTCAAACGGTCGATCCCGTACTACGCCCTTGAGCGGGTGGCCACTGGCGAACGCGCGCAGGCGACGGCCGAGGCGCTCCGCGGCGCGGCGACCGTGCGCGCCTACCGGATGGAGGACGCCCACGTCGCCCGGATCGCGGCGCGCTCCGGCGTAGCCCGCGACCTGTCGCTGGAGATCTTCGGGCTGTTCACGCGGTTCGGGCTGCGCATCAACCGGTCGGAGTTCGTGGGGCTGGCCGCCGTGCTGCTCGCCGGCTTCCTGCTGGTGCGCGACGACCTCGCCACGGTGGGAGCCGCCACCACCGCCGCGCTCTACTTCCACCGCCTCTTCAACCCCATCGGCCTGCTGCTGTTCGAGTCGGACTCCGTGCTGCAGGCCGGTGCCAGCCTCGCCCGGCTCGTCGGGGTCACCGCGCTGCCGGACACCGCGACCCCGGCCGGCCCGGAGCCCGCCCGGCCGGCGCGGCCCGAACCGGCGGCACTGGAGGTGACCGTCGCGCAGCACCGCTACGACGACGGGCCGGTCGTGTTGCGCGACGTCGACCTCCGACTCGCACCGGGCGAGCGCGTCGCCCTCGTGGGCGCCAGCGGCGCGGGCAAGAGCACGCTCGCCGGGATCATCGCCGGCATCATCGCGCCCACCCACGGGTCGGTGACCCTGCGCGGCGTGCCGCTGGCCGAGCTCGGCGAGCACCGGCTGCGCCGCGAGATCGCCCTCATCAGCCAGGAGGTGCACGTCTTCGCCGGGCCGCTCGCCGACGACCTGCGGCTGGCCGACCCGGACGCCACCGACGACGAGCTGACCGCCGCCCTCGACCTCGTCGGCGCCACCCACTGGTTCCGTACCCTGCCGGACGGCCTCGCCACGGAGGTGGGGGAGGGTGGACGGCACCTCACCGCGGCCCAGGCCCAGCAGCTCGCGCTGGCCCGCCTCGTCCTCGCCGATCCCGCCGTCGCGGTCCTCGACGAGGCCACCGCGGAGGCGGGCAGCGCGGGTGCGCGTGACCTCGACCGCGCCGCCGTGGCGGCCACCGAGGGACGTACCACCCTGGTCGTCGCCCACCGACTGAGCCAGGCGGCCACCGCCGACCGCATCATCGTGATGGAGCATGGGCGTGTCACCGAGCACGGCACGCACGCCGAGCTGCTGGCGGCCGGGGGCGGCTACAGCCAGCTGTGGCGGTCCTGGCGCATGCCCGACCCCGTGCCGCCGCAGGGGCGCGGGAGCACCGAGCAGATCGAGGAGCAGCCCGTCCTGGGTTGAGCGGCCGGCGAGGCGCGCGCCGTCCCGCCGTGGCCCCCCGGCCCGCCGGTACGCAACCGGGAAGTCGACCGAACGGGGGAGCCCGGGAACTTTTCCGGACCGGCCAGCGACAACCAGGATGCGCGGCTGACCGGCGGCGTCCCGACGACGGCACCTCGCCATGAAGGAGCGCCCGTGGCACACAGGACGGTGGTCCGTGCGAGACGGCGTCGCTGACGACGACCAGGTGACCCGCTGGGCGAAGGAGGCTGGCCGGGGTGACCGGCAGGCCGCCACCGCGTTCATCCGGGCCCTCCAGGACCAGGTCTGGCGGTTCCTGTCGCACCTCGCCGGGCCGGGTGAGGCTGACGACCTGACCCAGGAGACGTTCCTGCGGGCGTTCCGCAACCTGCCCGGCTTCGCCGGCCGCTCGTCGGCCCGGACGTGGGTGTTCACGATCGCCCGGCGCGTCGCCGTCGACCATGTCCGGACGGCGGTGGCCCGGCCGAGGATCGCGTCGGTGCCGGACTGGCAGACAGCGGCCGAGTCAGCCGGCGCGATCGCCGCCGGGGCCGACGAGGGCGTGACCCTGCACCAGTTGATCGCCGGCCTGACCCGGGAGCGTCGCGAGGCGTTCGTCGCCACCCACGTGCTCGGCCTCTCCTACGCCGAGGCCGCGGACGTCTGCCAGTGCCCCATCGGCACGATCCGCTCCCGGGTCGCCCGGGCGAGGGAGGACCTCGTCGCCGCCTGGCAGGCCGAGGGCGACCAGAGCCGTACGCGGCGAACCAGCTGAGGCTGGGACCCCCGCCCGATCCCGTCCGCTCACCCCAGGCGGGCCTCGATGGCCTCGATGATGCGCGGACGCAGCTCTGCGGCGCGGATGACGGCGTCCACCGAGCCGACCTGCACGGCGCGCTGGATGTTGTGCACCCGGTCGAACTCGGTCGCCACCTCGCCCAGCTTCTCCGCGCGCACCGACGAGCGCAGCTCGTCGAGTTCCGCGGTCAGCGCGGCGCGTTCGGTGCCGGCCGCGGCGCCGACGCGGGCTTCCAGGTCCCGCACGCGGGGGTCGGCCGCCGTACGGGCGTTGACGTCGGCGGCGAACACCACAGCGGCGGCGGGCGCGCCACCGAGCACCGAGGCGAACGAGCCCTCCAGCGCGAGCACTGTCATGTTCGGGTTCAGCGCCTTCGAGAACACCACGAACGCACCGCCGTGGTAGCGCGAGATCACGCAGAAGACGATGGGCCCCCGGAAGTTCACGATCGCCCGGCCGATCTCGGCCCCGTACTCCAGTTGCAGCTTGCGCATCGACTCCGGTGAGCCGTCGAAGCCCGACAGGTTCGCCAGCACGACGAGGGGCCGGTTGCCGCTGGCCGCGTTGATGGCCCGCGCTGCCTTCTTCGACGAGCGGGGGAACAGCGTGCCCGCCGTGTAGGTGTCCGGACCGTCGGTGGGCGGGAAGCCGTGCCGCGGCACCGACCGGGACTCGATGCCGAGCAGGCAGACCGGGATGCCACCGAGGTGGATGTCCTGCACGACCGCGGTGTCCGCGTCGGCCATGCCCGCCCAGCGCTCCAGCACCGGGTGGTCCTGATCGGAGAGCGCCCGCATCACCGTACGGATGTCGAACGGCTTCTTGCGGTCCGGGTTGGCCTCGACGGAGAAGATCTCCCCGACGGTGGCGAAGGCGCTGCCCGCCACGTCGTGTGGGAAGTCGGAGATGTCGCGGTCGGTCGGGTCGGTGGTGACCGCCCGCCGGGGCGCGTCCTCGCCGGGCGCGACGTACGTGTGGTCGTAGTGCGCCATCACCACGTCCCGGGCGGCCGTCAGGTTCGGCGCCCAGTACTGTGCCTGCCCGTTCGGGCCCATCACCCGGTCGTAGCCGCCGATGCCGAAGTTGTCCTCGGCCGACACGCCACCGGAGAAGTCCAGCGACTGCTTGCCGGTGAGCACCATCGCCGAGTCCGGGGTCATCACCAGGATGCCCTTGGTGTGCATGAGCATCGTCGCCTCGGCGTTCCAGTACGGCTGCGCGCCGACGTTGATGCCCGCGACCACGATGTTGATCTCACCACCGGCCTGGGTGAACTCGACGATCCGCTTGAGCGCCGCGGCCACCCAGTCCATGTTCTCCGTGCCCGACGTCATCGAGATCCGGGCGCCGGCGGACAGCGCCCACCACTCCAGCGGCACGTGCATCCGCTCCGCCAGGTCCAGGGCGGCGATCACGCGCCGGCACTCCGGCTCGGACAGGGCGCCCAGCGACTTCGTCGGGTCGCCGAGCAGCACCACCCGGGTGACGCCCTGCGGGTAGCGCTCGGTCGGCGTCGTGACCACCCCGGCGACGATCGCGGCGCTGTTGCGCCCCCGCGGCCGGTCCACCGGCTGCAGCGCGTGGTCGTCGTCGAGGTCGTGCTCGACGAAGTCACCGAGCCTGCCGGTCAGCTCGTACGGGTACACCGTGTTGCGGCTGCTCGCCCGCAACACCTTGAGCCGGTACTCGTCGAGCGGCTCGATCGCCTCGACCGGCGGCTCGCCGACGGCCAGCTCCGCGCCGCCCGCGGCGTCGAACGAGATCCGTACGGCGATCTTGGTCAGCTCGCCGGTCCGGCGGTCGCGCTGGCGCGCGATGAACAGGATCTCCTCCAGCCCTGCCCCCGCAGTCGTCGGGCGCACGCGCCCGGCGATCATCTCCATCTCCTCGCGGGTGAGCTCGCTCGGCGGCCAGACGTAGACCACGATCCGGTTGGTGTTGAAGCGCGTCTTCGACGGCCGCAGCGACTGGGCGCGGCGGATCGAGTCGAGGCAGGCGGCGATGGCGTCCTCGGTCGTCGGCAGCGCGACCAGTCGGCCGTCCTGCTCGCGAAGCTCGGTCAGGTCACGCACCTGCGCGAACGCCACGAGGCGCTCGTCCGACCGGTTTTCGCGCGCCACGCACTGGAAGAGGTAGACCTCCTCGTCCGACGACGGCAGCCGGGTCAGGTCGAACTTGTGCAGACGCTCCAACTGCATCCGCTGCGCGATGTACGGGTGCAGGCCGCGGATCAGCCGGTCCTCGGTCAGCTGGGTGCCCGACGGCCGGAAGGTGAAGTGGTGGTGCATCACCGCTCCGCCGCGACCCGCGACGGTGGTGGTGACCCGGCGGACCTGAGGCGGCAGCGGGTGCGCGGCGATGACCTCGGCCAGCGCCGCCGCCATCGCGTCGAAGTCCTCCGGCTGGTTCTCCCAGCCGAGGTAGATGTCGGCGTCGACGGAGTCCTCGTCGCCGGCCAGCTCGGCCAGCCCGCGCAGCGCACCGCCCAACGCGTCGAAGCTCACCGCGGCGGAGACCACGCTCGAATCGGCGCGCTCGGCGACCACGAACGTGCAGCCCGCGGCCTCCTGGGTACGCACGCTGGTGAGCGCCCTGTTGCCGTAGTACCGGCGGGTCAGCACCTCCAGCATGACCGCGTTGTCGAGGTGGTCGCGGACGAGCCGCTGGCCGAGCAGCCGGACCAGTGGCTCGGTGCTGCGTACCATCTCGGCGATGCGCTCGGCGCGGTCCGCCGCGTCCGGGTGCGCGTCCAGGTGCCGCAGGTGCCCACGGACCTCGGCGTAGACCCGGGCGCGGTTGCGGCGCAGCAGCGGCTGGGCGAACCAGGCGAACACCACGCCGCGGGCGAGGTCGGCGACCACGGGGAAGCGGACCTGCGTCGCGGCGATCAGCCGCTCCAGCGCCAGGCCGGCGGGCTCGCGCAAACTCTCGTCCGGCGGGGTCTCCCGCAGCCAGGCGCGCAGCAGGGTCGCGATGACCGTGGCGTCGGCGGACGCGCGCTGCTGGGCGAGGAAGATCCGGAAGACGGCGGCTTCGAGGGCGGGGGAGCGTTCCAGGTCGGTGACACCGTACCGGCCGAGTGCCTTGGCGAGCCTGGTCTGGAAGGCGTCCGGCAGCCCGGCCCGCTCGACGTCGAGGCTCTGCAGGTAGGTGTGGAAGTACTCCCGCGCGCTGTGCACGTGGGCGGCGCCGCCGTCCTCACCCGTCGGCCGGTTGCGGCTCAGTTCGGTGAGGTCGGCGAACACCTCGATGAGGTCGAGTTCCGCGGCCAGTGGCCGGTGACCGGCCTCGGCGGCCTCCCGCCGCGCGGCGAGATAGCCGTCGAGCACCCGACGGTCGTCGTGCGGGTCGACGTCGAAGCCGAGCAGCAGACCCCGCAGGTCCTCCTGACCGCGCCTGCCCCGCTCATCCGCCGGAACGGTCTCGTAGGCGGTCGGCAGGTCCAGTTCGACGGTCTCGGCGGTCGGGTCGTCCGTGGTCTCCTCGGCGTCGTCCGCGAGCGGCTCCAGGCGCATCAGCGGCGCGCCCGCCTCGACCTGGCTGCCCACCGAGACGGCGCACTCCTTGAGCCGCGCCCTGAACGGCGCGCGCAGCACCGTCTCCATCTTCATCGCTTCGAGCACCAGCACCGGAGCGCCCGCCTCGACCTCGGCGCCGACCTCCAGCGGTGTGGCGACGACGAGTGCCGGCATCGGGGAGCGCAGGACGCCGCCCTCGTCGCGGCTGACCCGGTGCGTCACACCGTCCACCTCGACCAGGTGGGTCGGCCCGTACGTGCCGGTGAGCAGGCGGTATCGGATGCCGTTGACGACGATCTGGCCGGTGTGCCGGTCGAACCGGTCGAGTTCGACGTCGGCGGTGCGGACGACGGTGCCCGCCTCGATGCCGACCCGGAACCGGTGTGGGCCGACCCGTGCCACGCGGGTGCGGTAGCCGACACCGCGCAGCTTGAGGTCCAGCGGTCGGCCGCTGGCGTGCTGCACCTGCGGGCGCCCACCGGACGCCGTCGACAGCAGCCGCTGCCGCTCGGCGCGCTCCTCCTCCTCGTACGACTCGATGGCGGCGGCCGCCAGGGCGACCGCGGAGTGGCGGTGCGTGACGAGTCGGCCCTCACCGCGGACGCGGTCGATCCAGCCGGTGTCGGCGCTGGCGTCGATCACCTCGGGCTGGTCGAGCAGGTCGAGCACGAAGCTCTTGTTGGTCGCGCCACCCTCGATGATCACCGTGGTGTTCGCCATCGCCCGACGCAGCTTGCCGAGCGCCTCGTCGCGGTTGCGGCCGTACGCGATGATCTTCGCGATCATCGAGTCGAAGTCGGCCGGGATGGTGTCGCCCTCGCTGACGCCGGTGTCCACCCGGATGCCGGGGCCGCTGGGCAGGTCCAGCCGCGCGATCCGCCCCGGCGACGGCGCGAAGTCGCGGTCGGGATCCTCGGCGTTCAGGCGGGCCTCGATGGCGTGCCCGCGCTCCATCGGCGGCTCGCCCTCGAGCCGCCCACCGGAGGCGACGTGCAGCTGCGCCTTGACCAGGTCGAACCCGGTGGTCAACTCGGTGATCGGGTGCTCGACCTGGAGGCGGGTGTTGACCTCCAGGAACGCGAACAGCCGGTCGCCGGGGTGGTACAGGAACTCGACGGTCGCCGCGCCGCGGTAGCCGACCGCGATGGCCAGCCGCTCGGCCGACGTCTTGAGCTCGGCGGCCTGCGCCGGGTCGAGCACCGGCGACGCCGACTCCTCGATGACCTTCTGGTTGCGTCGCTGCACCGAGCAGTCGCGCACCCCGAGCGCCCATGCGGTGCCCTGCCCGTCGGCGATCACCTGGACCTCGACGTGCCGGGCCCCGGTGACCAGGCGTTCCAGGAACACGATGCCACTGCCGAAGGCCCGCGCGGCCTCCTGACTGGTCCGCTCGTACGCGTCGACGAGCTCGGCCTCGGTGCGCACCACGCGGATGCCGCGCCCGCCGCCGCCCGCTGTCGCCTTCAGCATCAGCGGGTAGCCGATCTTGGCTGCCGAGGCGCGAGCGGCGTCCAGGGTCTCGACGGCGCCACGGCTCCACGGCGCGACCGGCACGCCGACCTCCTCGGCGATCAGCTTGGAGCCGATCTTGTCGCCGAGCTGGCGCATGGCGTCCGGGCTCGGCCCGACGAAGGTGACGCCGATCTTCTCGCACAGCTCCGCGAACGCGGGATCCTCGGCGACGAAACCCCAGCCCACCCAGGCGGCGTCGGCCCCGGTCTCCGTCAGGGCGCGCTCCAGCACCGCCAGATTGAGGTACGGGCGGGCAGACGCGGAACCGAGATCGTAGGCGATGTCCGCTTCGCGGACGAAGGTGGCGGTGCGGTCGACGTCGGTGTAGAGAGCGACGGTTTCGATCTGGTTGCCGGTCTCCGCGGCCAACTCGCGGACCGCGTGGATGAGCCGCATGGCGGCTTCACCACGGTTGACGATGGCGACACGGTTGAACACCCGACTGACCCCTTAGCTAGACCTTGAACTGCGTGCCGCGAGACGACGGCTCCCAGCAGTGATCACCTTTCCGGCTGGCGGCTGCCAGCGCTATGGCGCAACCACCGAACCAACCGTCTCTCAGTTGTAGGAAGTGAACAAAAGTTTTTGGTGTCCCCGCAGCCCGCGACCGCCACGGTAGCCCAGGCGGGCACCCGGATCACCGTCACCTCGACCGGGAGGCTCGCGCCGGGCGTGACGTACGGCTCGTTCCCGGTGACCCGCCCCGTCGACCGGCCGCGTCGTCAGTGACTGTCCCCCCGGGCCTGACAATGAGGAGGTGACCGTTCTCGACCCGCGGGCGCTCAACCGCGCGACGCTCGCCCGGCAGTTGCTGCTCGATCGCGCCGACCTTCCGGTCCTCGACGCCGTCGCGCACCTCGGCGGCCTGCAGGCGCAGGAACCGCAGGAACCCTTCGTCGGGCTCTGGTCGCGGCTGCGCACCTTCGACCCCGCGGTGCTCTCGACCCTGCTGACCCAGCGACAGGTGGTGCGTACCCATCTCATGCGCCGCACCGTGCACCTGCTCGTCGCCGACGACGCGCTGGCCTGGCGATCCCGGCACCAGGCCATGCTGTGCCAGCGGGTGCTCGGGGTCTACCGCGGCGAGTTGGACGGGGTTGGCCTCGACGAGCTCGCCGCGGCGGCGCGGGCGCTGCTGGCCGACGGTGAGCCGCGCTCGATGCCAGAGATCGGGCGAGCGCTCGGCGAGCGTTGGCCGACACCGGGCCCGCAGGCCCTGGGCGAGATGGCGATGGCCCTCGTCCCGCTGACCCAACTGCCGCAGCGCGGAGTGTGGCGGATGAAGGGCGGCGCCCGACACGCCCTGCTCTCCGCGTGGCTGGGTCGGGAGGTCCACCCGCCGACGCCGGACGACGCCGATTCCGTCGGCCAGATCCTCGTACGGCGCTATCTGGCCGCGTTCGGGCCGGCCGCCACGGCCGACGTGCGCGCCTGGTCCGGCCTCGCCGGGCTGCCGGCTGCGGTGACCGCGATGCGCGACGAGCTGATCACCTTCCGCGACGAGCGCGGCCGAAAGCTGATCGACCTCGCCGACGCACCACGCCCCGACCCCGAGACACCCGCTCCGGTGCGCTTCCTCCCGGCGTTCGACAACGCGATCCTCGGCTACGACGACCGCAGCCGGATCATCGACGACGCCCACCGCGGCCTGTCCGTGGCCGGTGAGCGCGTGGTGCTGGTCGACGGCCGGGTCGCCGCGACCTGGAGCGTCGAGGCGGGCACGGTGACCGTCAACCCGTTGACCGGCTTCTCCCGGGCCGACCGCACCGCCGTCGCCGAGCAGGGGCAGGCACTGGCGCTGTTCCTCTCCGACAAGGAGAGCGACCGGGTGCGGGTCGCCGCGTCGCCCCGGTGAGGCCAACCCCAACGGCCTTGTATCGATGATTGTCGACTGCCATGATGTGGTTCGGTCGTGCTCGGGAGCCAGCGCGCACCACACCCTCTCCGGTCCACAGGACGCACGAGGTGGCCAGTTCACCCGTGCCGGGCAGTCCTCGTCGGCGACCGGATCCTGAGCACGGCACCGGCTGCGATCTCGGTCAGCGGTGCCCGGCAACCACCGGAGGTACCGATGCTTCGCATGTTCCTCGCCGTCACGACCGTCGCGCTCGCCGTCTGGGGCGGGGCGAGCGGCACCACAGAGCCCACGCCCACGGCCACGCCGACGCCCTCGCCGACGCTCACCTGCCCGCCCGTGTTGCCGATCACCACCAACGTCGCCGGGGTCACCACCACCAGCGTCACCATCTCGTACTCGATCTTCCTCCGCCCACCCTGCGGCTACGACCCGCCGATGACCGTCAGCCTCTTCGCCAGCCGTGAGGACGCCCAACAGTGGCGGACGCCGGTTGCCGTGGCCGTCTCCGGGCCGGAGCGCGACGGCTCGGTCACCGTCGACCGGCTGACCCCGGACACGGAGTACTGGTACCGGTTGACCGACGTCGACGGTCGGCGGCACCCGTTCATGAACGCGTCGGCGCGGACGGCCTCGCTGGCATCCTGCCGCGCGACGGCCACGATCGACGCCCGCTGGGGCAACGGCTTCGTCGCCACGGTCACGGTCCGCAACACCGGGACCCAACCACTGGACCGGTGGCTGGTGTCCTGGCGGTGGTCCGGTGACGAGCGCGTCCAGACCGCCTGGGGTGGCGTGGCCGAGACCGTCGGTGTCGACGTCACGGTCCGCAATGCCTCGCACAACGGGGCGCTACCGCTGGACGGTGCGACGACGTTCGGAATGCTGGTGACGACCAGCGCGGTGCCCGACGGGTTGACGATGGCCTGCGCCCGGTAAACGACGTCCGCCCCGCTCCCGCCGTGCTGGCGCGAGCGGGGCGGCGTGCTGTCGGTCAGGGTTTACGGGCCACCGCACCGTAGGCGTCGATCGCGGTGACGTCGGGCTCGTCCGGTCGCCACAGGGGGATCGGCACCAGGCCCGGCTCCACCTTCGACAGGCCGGAGAAGCAACTGTCCAGGTCCGCCGGGCTGCGCAGGATGTACGGGACGCCGCCGCTCTGTGCCAGTCGCTCCGCACCGGAGACGACAGCCGGGCTGGTGTTGGTGCCGTCCCAGAGCACGAGGTAGCTGCCGGAGGGCATCGCGTCCATGGTCCGCTCGACGATCGAGCGCACCACGGAGAGGTCGGGCTCATAGCCCATCACGCCCATGAACATCACCGCGACGGGCTTGTCGAAGTCGAGCGTCTGCGCCGCCTCGGCGAGGATCCTCTCCGGGTCGTGGTAGTCGGCGGGTACGTAGGTGGTGACACCCTCGGACGTCGTGCTGGCCAGCAGCGCCCGCGCGTGCACCAGCACCATCGGGTCGTTGTCCACGTAGACGATCCGCGAGTCGGGCGCGACCCCCTGGGCGACCGCGTGCGTGTTCTGCATGGTGGGCAGGCCGGTGCCGATGTCCAGGAACTGCCGGATGCCCGCCTCGGCCGCCAGGTACCGCACGGCCCGCACCAGGAACAGGCGCGACTGCTGCGCCATGAGGACGATCTCCGGGTAGACCTCGGCGACCGCGTCGCCGGCCGCCCGGTCGGACTGGAAGTTGTCCTTGCCGCCCATCCAGTAGTTCCAGATCCGGGCCGCGTGCGGCACGTCGGGCTGAAGCTTCGCGGTGAGTTCGGCGTCCGGGCCGGCCATGCCAGGCTCCTATCGAGGGGTCGTCGGCGGGAGATCACCTCTGCGGTGTGACCGGGATCGTACTCCCGGGCGGTCCACTGTCGACGCCGGGCGTTCGGTCTGCCAGAGCAGCTCGACGGTAGGAGTTTCGCGTGAACCAATGCCCGTGGCGGGGTATCCAACCCTGTGACAGACCCGCGGAGAAAGGGACCAGCCATGCGCGGCAAGCTGATTTCCGGTGTGGTGCTCACCCTCACGATCGTCACCGGGTGCACGTCATCCGTCGACCGTGTCGGCGGCGAGGCGGCACCCGCCGGCTCTCCGGCTGGCAGCGCGAGCCCGTCGACACCGGGTGCTCCGGCGCCGACCAGCTCCGGGCCGAGTGCTCCGGCCACCCGTAGCTCCACCCCGGAAGCTGCGGCCACCCGCACCTCCGGGCCGGCCACTCAGGAAAGCGAGATCAGGCGGACCAACTGGCCCAACGCGGTGATCCGTAACCTGAGGTTCTGCGGTGAGTCCGACGACTCCGTGTCGTTCCGCAACGGGTCGAACGGCCTCGACGTGCCGTGCAGGATCCTGCCGGGCGGTGCCCGGCCGGTGTACGCCGAGTTCATCGTCGAGGAGCCGGCGAACGCCCCTTCGACCGAGGACGCGCTGGTCCTCGTCGAACTGGGCAACCCCGACGCCTCGCGGCGGCAGGCCCTCGTGCCCGTTCAGCTCGCGGACAACGGCCGGAACCGGTACGCGTGGCCGGTCATCCTGGGAGACGACTCCAGCCCGACCGGCGACCGGGTCATGACCTTCGTCTCGTACCGGGTGGTGGGCCAGAACGTGGAGGCCACCGTCCGAAAACTCGACGGCAACACCGAGACCAGACGGTGGCGCAAGGCCGACGGCAGCGGAAACTGGGAACGGTACTAGCGTTGCGTGACCACCGACGTGTCCACCCGCAGCGTGCCGAGGACCTCGTCGGTGCGGTCCACGCCGTCGGTCTGCTTGACCTGCACGTACACGCCGAACGAACCGTCGGCCGCGACCAGGGTGACCTCGCTGAACGACGTCTCCGTGCCCCCGCATCGCGCCCAGTGCGCGACGATCCCACCGAGGGTGCCGACGGTGACCGTCCGGTCGGCGGCATCCGTGCAGCCACTGTGATCGGGCAGCGTCGGCTCGGCCGCACGCAGGGTGCGGCTCATCCCGACAAGCTGGTGACGGCTCTCGTGCTCCGCGATCTGTGTCAGCTCGACTACCAGGAGATCGCCGGGCAACTGGGCATTCCGGTCGGCACGCTGAAGTCCCGGATCCATCACGCTCGTCGGCACGTGCGGGAGTCGTTGGAGGGTGGCTGAGCGAAGCGTACGCCGTTCTGCGGGTTTGCCCCCGATCGAGTGACATCGTTTGACTTGTGCGACGAATGCATCTTTGATAGTCGATGTCTATCGTTGGGCGACGCCCTGATCCTGGAGGACGGATGCGAGTCATCGCGCGAACCAAACCACGACGGCGGCTGTTGCCGGCGGTGATGGCGGCGGTGACGCTGCTGACCGTGGCCGTCGGCGTGCCGGCCGCCGCAGCGGCACCGTCGACGGTGGTCGGCGTGGCCAGCGGCCGGTGCCTGGACGTGGTCGGCAACGTGCGGACCGCCGGCGCCGGCATCAACATCTACGACTGCAACGGTCAGGCCAACCAGGCGTGGAGCCTCACCTCGGCCGGTGAGCTGCGGGTCTACAACGAGACGATGTGTCTCGACGTGGTCGGCCAGGACACCACCGCGCCGGCCGCACTGCAGATCAACGGCTGCAACGGTGGTGCCAACCAGCGCTTTCGGATCAACACCAATGGGACCATCGTCGGCGTCCAGTCCGGCCTGTGCCTGGACGTGACCGGCGCGGGCACCGCCAACAGCACCACTGTCGGTCTCTGGACCTGCAACGGGCAGACCAACCAACGGTGGACGACTGCCCTGGGCAGCAGCGACAGCCAGCCGCCCACGGCGCCGGGCAGCCCGCGGGTGAGTGGCCTGACCTGCAACTCGGTGACCTTCGCGTGGAACGCCTCGACGGACAACGTCGCTGTCGCCTTCTACGACGTCTACCACGACGGCCAGCTGATGAAATCGGTGAGCGGCACGACGCTGTCCACCACCCTCACGGTGGTCGCCGGCGCGACCTGGGGCCTGTACGTCAACGCCCGCGACGCCGCCGGCAACGTGTCCCAGGCGAGCACCACGGTCTCGATCACGCCGCCGCCCTGCCAGGCCGACACCCAGCCGCCGACCGCGCCACAACAGCTCACCGGCACCGCGTCGGGCACCACCGTGACACTGCGGTGGACCGCGTCGAGCGACAACATCGGGGTCCGGGCGTACGACATCCACCGCGCCGGCGTGAAGGTCGGCACGGTCACCGGCGCGCCGCCGGCGACCACGTTCACCGACAGCGGGCTGGCCGCGAACACCGCGTACCAGTACTACGTGGTGGCGCGGGACGCCCAGGACAACGCCTCCTCGCGCAGCGGCACGACGACAGTGACGACCGGCGCGGCGTGCGGCAACCCGGTGTGCGGGGTGCGCCAGGTCACCACCGACACCGACATCCCGTGGGGGCTGGTGACGCTGCCCGACGGCAATGTGCTCTACAACCGCCGCGACGCGCACGACATCATCCAGCTCAACCCCACCACTGGCGCCAAGACCAACCTGGGCACGGTGCCGAACGTGCAGAGCACCGACGGTGAGGGCGGCCTGCTCGGGCTCGCCATCTCGGCCAGCTACAGCAGCGACCGCTGGTTGTACATCATGCACACCTCGCCCAGCGACAACCGGATCGTGCGGATCAGGTTGGAGAACGGGCGACTCAACACGGCCAGCGAGCAGGTGCTGGTCAGCGGCATCCGGCGCAACAAATACCACGACGGTGGGCGCCTACGGTTCGGCCCGGACGGCAAGTTGTACGCCAGCACGGGTGACGCGCAGAACGGCAACTACGCACAGGACCGGGCCGCGCTCGAAGGCAAGATCCTGCGCCTCAACCCGGATGGCACCGTTCCCTCCGACAACCCGTTCGGCAACTACGTGTGGAGCTACGGCCACCGCAACCCGCAGGGGCTGGCGTTCGACTCGCAGGGCCGGCTGTGGGAGCAGGAGTTCGGCAACTCGGTCATGGATGAGACCAACCTGATCACCCGGGGCGGCAACTACGGCTGGCCGGCGTGCGAGGGCACCAGCGGCACGTGCGGCACCGCCGGGTTCATCGCGCCGGCGCGTACCTATCCCACCGCCGAAGGGTCGTGCTCGGGCATCACGATCGTGCGGGACGCGCTCTACGTGGCCTGCGCGCGTGGTGCCCGAATGTACCGCGCGGTGATCAGCGGCAGCAGTCTGACGAACGTGCAGACGTACTTCAGCGGCACCTACGGTCGGTTGCGGACGGTGGAGCCGGCTCCCGACGGAGGGCTCTGGCTGACCACCACCAACACCGGTGACAAGGACAGCACCCCGAACAACAGCAACGAGCGGATCCTGCACGTCACGCTCGGCAACTAGGGGACCGCAGCGGTTCAGTGAGCGACGTCTCCGCGGGGCCACCCAAGTGGTGGCCCCGCGGAGACAGCTCGTGCCGTCAGGAAATCGTCAGGATCACGAGTTGCTGGGTCGCCCGGGTCATCGCGACGTAGCGGTCGACCGCCCCCTCGATGCCCGTGCCGAACGCCTCCGGGTCGACCAGGACGACCAGGTCGAACTCGAGACCCTTGGCCTGCTCCGGGCTCAGCGACCGGACGCGGGACGTCGGTGGGAACGTTGGATCGCCGATCACGCAGGCGGTCCCGTCGGCGTGCTCGCCGAGCCAGGCGTCGAGGATCGCGCCCAGCTCGGCGGCCGATCCGTGGACGACGGGCAGCCCGTTGCTGCGGATGGAGGTCGGTACGTTGGCGTCGGGGAGCACAGCCCGGATGACCGGCTCGGCTTCCGCCATGACCTCCTCCGGGGTCCGGTAGTTGATGCTCAGGGTGGCCAGCGTGATCCGGTCGAGCCCGATGCGCTCCAGGCGTTCCTGCCACGACTCGGTGAACCCGTGCCGGGCCTGGGCGCGGTCCCCGACGATGGTGAAGCTGTGCGACGGGCAGCGGGCCAGCAGCATCTGCCACTCGGCGTCGGTCAGCTCCTGGGCCTCGTCCACGACGATGTGGGCGAACGGGCCGGCCAGCAGATCCGGATCGGCGGCGGGGAGCGCGGACTCGTCGGCCAGGGCGTCGCGAAGGTCCGGCTGGTGCAGCATCGTCAGCAGGCCCTCGCCATCGTCGTAGGCGTCGGCCGCGAGCAGTTCGTCGACGACCCGGGCCCGGTGCTCGCGTTCGGCGGCGGCGGCGGGGTCGTGCCGACGCGGACGCTGCGACGCCTCACCGAGGCGCCGCCGTGCCGCGTCCAGGAGCGGCAGGTCGGACACGGTCCAGGCCCGGGCGTCGTCGCGCTGCAGTTTCCGGACGTCCGCCGGGCTGAGCCAGGGCGCACACGTGCGCAGGTACGCGGGCACCGACCACAGGTCTCCCACGAGGTCGGCGGCGTCGAGCAGGGGCCAGGCGCGGTTGACGGTCGCGCGCAGCTCCCTGTTGCGCAGCAGCGACCTGCGGACCACGTCGTCCGGCTCGTCGCCGTCGTACCTGTCCACGAGGATCGTGAGCAACTCCTCCCAGATCTCGTCTCGCGCCTCGTTGTGCGGGGTGCCCGGCCCGGGTGCCTGGAACGCGTCGGCCCAGTCGTCGGCACCCAGCCAGATGTCGGCCTCGTCGGTCGTGACCGTCATCGGTTTGACCGGTGGGTCCTCGTAGAACCTGACCGCCGCGTCGATCGCACTGACCAGCTTCGCGGAGGACTTCAACCGGGCCACGTCCGGATCGGGTTCGACAGTCGCCCCGGCACCCTCGCCGACGAGGTTCCGCAGGGTGCAGGTCTGCACGTCCTCCTCGCCGAGGCTGGGCAGGACGTCGGCGACATAGGCCAGGTAGGGCTGGTGCGGCCCGACGAAGAGCACGCCACCCCGGCGCTGACCCAGGCGAGGGTCGGAATAGAGCAGGTAGGCGGTGCGGTGCAGCGCGACGACGGTCTTCCCGGTGCCCGGACCGCCGTCCACGACGAGCGCCCCGGCCGATCCCGCTCGGATGATGGCGTCCTGGTCGGCCTGGATGGTGCTGAGCACGTCCCGCATCCGGGTCGACCGGGCGCTGCCGAGGCTGGCGATGAACGCGGACTGGTCGTCGAGCGCGACGGCGTGCCCCACGAACCCGTCCGGGGTGAAGACCTCATCCCAGTAGTCGCTGATCCGGCCGCGCGTCCACCGGTACCGGCGACGGCTCGACAGACCCATCGGGTTGGCGTGGGTCGCGCCGAAGAACGGCTCGGCGGCGGGCGAGCGCCAGTCGAGCAGCAACCGCCGACCCTCGCTGTCGGTGAGGCCGCGACGTCCGACGTACACGGGCTCGGGGTTGTCCGCACCGACCACATGGCCGAGACACAGGTCCAGACCGTAGCGACTCAGCGCACGCAGGCGGCCGGTCAGCCGACGGATCTCCTCGTCCCGGTCCATCGCCTGCCGGCCCTTGCCGCCGGGCGCCCTGCGCTCGGCGGCAAGGCGCTCGGACAGCTCGGCGTTCAGCTGATCAAGGCTCTCCGCCATCGTCGCGAAATGCTGCTCGTCGCGGCCGATCAGCGCCGGGTCGGCCTTGGGGGAGAGGTGATCGGGGAGATCGAACACGGAGGTGGGCAAGGAATTCAAATGGGAACTTCCAATTCGGCAGATTCTGGCCTCGGCCGACGATTTTGCGGCACGGACCGGGTCTTGCCGCAAGCCCCCCAGTGCGCTATATGTTAGAAGTGGCAGGGGGCCAGGTGTCCCCATTTTCCAAGCTCAGGGCGAGTCCACGACCTCGCGGCCGAGGGGCCAGAACGCCGCCGGCACGAGCTTGAAGTTGGCGATGCCGAACGGAATCCCGATGATCGTCACGCAGAGGGCGACCCCGGCGACGATGTGGGACAGCGCGAGCCACCAGCCCGCCAGCACCAGCCAGAGGATGTTCGCCAGACCGGAGGCGACGCCCGCGCCGGGCTTCGGCACCAGGGTGCGGCCGAAGGGCCACAGCGAATAGACGGCGAGGCGGAGCGACGCGACCCCGAACGGGATCGTCACGACCAGGACGAAGCAGATCAGTGCGGCGACGCCGTACCCGACCGCCAGCACGATGCCACCGCCGAAGATGAGCCACAGCACGTTCAGTACGAAACGAATCACCACTCCAGCATGAGCGATGCTCGCAATCGGCCCGCGCTGCCCTCCCGCCCCTCCTCGCCGCAGCATGTGCACGGTCAGCCGGCCACGTGCTGGCGTCGCGTGGCGTCGTCGGACAACTGGCCGACGGCGTCGTCGAGGCTCTCGAAGATCGGGAACGCTCCGTCCAGGCGCATGGTGTGCAGGACGGTGCGGATGAATCGCGACGGCGCGGCGAGGCAGAGCGTGACCCCGCGTTCCCGCGCGTCGCGGTGTGCGCGGACGAGAAGACCGAGCCCGGTCGAGTCGATGATGTGCACACGGCTCAGGTCGACAACCACGTGCCCGCCCACCTCGGCCACGTGCCGCAGCGCCGTGCGCAGCGTGTCGCCGGTGTCGAGGTCGATGTCGCCCGTCGCGGCGATGACGGTGACGTCGTCGAGGTGGTCGATGCCGAGGATGCCTCCGGGACCGTGGTCGTCGCACGAGCCCGGCCCGCGGCGCGGGGGTGGCAGCAGGCTGCAGTGCGGGCAGCGGTGCGGCCCGGTGGCGAACGGAGAGCCGGTCCAGCCGTGCTCGGCCACCAGGGTCCAGACGACCTCGGCGTCGGGTAGCACGCACGCGGTGCCGCGGATGGTCTCGCCACAGGTGTCACAGATCAGGGTCATCAGGTACTCGTCCGGGACGACGGTCATGCTGGGGTCCTTCCTACGCCCTGGGCTGGCGCGGTCCGCGTCGCCCGGCCCGGGTCGGTGACGATCGACAGCACCTGGTCGAGGCGGGCGATGTGCAGGATGCGGCGGACCCGAGGGTTCGGGTTGCGCACGGTGAGGACCGCGTCGGCGCGAGCCAGTCTTCGGTGCAGGTCGAGGAGCAGGCCGATGGCGGCGGCGTCGAGGTGTCGGCAGTCGGAGAGGTCGAGCACGACCTGCACGGGGCGCAGGCTGAGCAGCCGATCGAACATCGCACCGACCTCCGGTAGGCAGGCCAGGTCGAGTTCGGTGACGCGCACCTCGACCAGCGGCAGCGTGTACCGCGTCGGGATCACCGGCGTTGTCATGGCCGTGCCCCTCTCCGTCAGCCCCTCGGTCCACCACCACCGTTACGGGCGGGGTTGGCGATAGCTGCAAGGCTCTGTGACAGTTGTGTGACAAAACCGCGAGCTGGGCAGCACGGTTGGCCGCTCGGCGGGCCGCCGAGGATGATTCCGGCATGACGGCCGTACTGGTGATCGAGGACGACGACCGCATCCGGCTCGCGCTGCTGCTCGCACTGGAGGACGAGGGCTACGACGCCCTCGGCGCGGCTACCGCGGAGGAGGGGCTGCGCGCCCAGCGTCACCACCCGGCCGACTACGTGCTCGTCGACCTGATGCTCCCCGGCCTCGACGGCTTCGAGTGCATCCGACAACTGCGCCGTGACGACGACGTTCCGATCGTGGTCGTCAGCGCCCGGGACGGGACCGACGACATCGTGGCCGCTCTCGAAGCCGGCGCCGACGACTACGTCGTCAAACCCGTGGCGATCAGGGAGCTGACCGCCCGACTGCGAGCCTTGCGTCGGCGCGCCCGACCGCTGGCGGCGGCGTCGGCGCCGGATCCGGTGCCGGCCGTGGCCTTCGGCGAGTTGGAGATCAGTCCGGAGGCGGGGGAGGTGCGCCGCGCCGGTCAGCAGGTCACCGTCACCCGCACCGAGTTCCGCCTGCTCTGCGAGCTGGCCGAGCACGCCGGCCGGGTGCTGTCCCGTCAGCAGCTGCTGCAACGGGTCTGGGGGTACGACAGCGGGGACGAACGGCTGGTCGACGTGCACGTCGGCCGACTGCGGCAGAAGATCGAGCCGGACCCGGCGAACCCCCGTCACCTGGTGACCCTGCGGGGTCTGGGCTACAAGCTGCAACGATGAGACGCCTCGGACTGCGTACCCGGGTGGCAGCCGCGTTCGCGGTCGGCGCGCTCCTGCTCTCCGCGTCGATGGCCCTGGTCTCCTACGAACTGACCCGGCGATCCCTGCTCGACGACCGGGAACGCATCGCACTGCGGGCCGCCTACTTCGACGCCGCAGTGGTGCACGCCGGGCTCGACACGGACAGTCCGGACGTGGTGGAGGTGCTCCGGTCACTGGACACCGGCGGGAGCCGGCGGCCGGTGCTGCACCTCAACGGCGAGTGGTACGCGCGCACAGCGGACCCGGACACCACCGCCGCCATCCCCGCCGAGTTGCGTCGAATCGTCGCCGCCGGGGAGCCGGCGGTGCAGCGCGTACGCGTCGCCGGGCAACCCGCCCTGGTGGTGGGGGTGCCGCTGTCCTCGTCGGCGGCATATTTCGAGGTCAACTCGATGCGTGAGTTGGAGCAGACGTTCCAGGTTCTGTCGCTGGCGTTGACCACCGTCGCGGTGCTGGTCGCCGGGTCCGGTGCCGCCCTCGGGTGGTACGCCACCCGACACGGACTACGGCCGCTGACGGCGGTCGCCGACGCTGCCCAGAAGATCGCCGCCGGTGACTTCACCGCCCGGCTGGACCCGGCCACCGACCCCGACCTGACCCGCCTCTCCTCCTCGTTCAACCAGATGGTCGACCAGCTCGCCCGCCGTATCGAACGGGACCGGCGCTTCGCCGCCGACGTCAGCCACGAACTGCGCTCACCGCTGCAGACCCTCGCTGCGGCGGCCAGCGTCCTGGCCCGTCGTCGGGAACACCAGGACGACCGGACGGCGACTGCCGCCGGGCTCGTCGCCGACGAGATCGACCGTTTCCAGCGACTGGTCAACGACCTGATCGACCTGGCCCGCAGCGACCAGCCCGCACACCGTGCCCCGGTGGACGTGGTGGAGCTGGCCGAGGAGGCCTGCCATGCGTACGACCTGCCGGTCAGCCTCGTCCACCTGGCACCGGGCGTCCCCCCGACCTGGCACGTCGAGCGGCGGCGGATCGCCCAGGTCCTGGCGAACCTGCTCGACAACGCCGTGACCTACGGCGTCGGCCCCGCAGCCGTCCGCCTCTGCCGCGACGGTGACACCGGCGTCATCGAGGTCGACGATGATGGCCCGGGCGTGCCCGTGGAGGATCGTGAGGCGATCTTCGACCGTTTCGTCCGGGGTCGGGCCGCCCACACCCGTGGCGCAGGTGACGGCACGGGGCTCGGGCTCGCGCTGGTGGCCCAGCACGCCGCCGCGCACGAGGGGCACGCCACCGTCGTCGACCGACCCGGGGGCGGCGCACGCTTCCGGGTCGCGCTCCCGGGCAGCCTGCCGTGAACCGACGCCGTCTCGCCCCGTTGGCGCTCGTCCTGCTGTTGACCGGTTGCGGCATCCCCACCGACGACGGTCCCCGAACGGTGCGGCCACCGCGTGGGCCGTTCCACAGCTCCGTTCCCGCCGACGCCACCGCACCGGCCGGCCACGTCGTCGAAACCCTCTGCCTCGTACGCGACAACTGGATCATCCCCGTGGTCCGGCGCGTCGACAGTGTGCCGAGCATGGCCGACCAACTGCGGCATCTGCTCGCCGGGCCCACCGGGGAGGAACGTGACAGCGACCTGACCAGCGCGCTGCCGGGAGCGGTCAACGCCGCTGGTGTGACGGTGACCGGCAAGCAGGCTCTCGTCGCGGTGGACGCGCCGGCCGTCGACGCCGGCCGCAGCGACGAGGTCCTCGCCTTCGGGCAGATCGTCTGCACCCTGACCAGCCGCGACGACGTCACCACAGTGGCCTTCCTGCGCGACGGCAGACCGCTCGGTGTGCCCCGGGCCGACGGTTCGCTGTCCGCCGACCCGCTCACCCGCGCTGCCTACGCCCCACTGATCAAGGAGCAGTGAGCCCGTTCACACCGCCGGCGGCACCGAGGGTCTGCTCAGTGGAAGACCTGAGACGAAGTCCAGGGCCGGGCAGGGGAGCTTCCCGGAGGTCGGGTGGGTGTCGCCGGCCAGATGATGGCTGGCATGAAACGCGCTGCGCTCTTCGTGATCGCCGGACCGGTCGGCATCGCGGCCTACGGCCTCGTACGCCTGTGGGGTAGGTCCGACGGGGTGTACGGCCCCGGGCTCGACTGGCAGGCCGCGCATCTCGTCGGCCTCGCGGGCATGGTGTGCTTCGTCCCTGCCGTGCTCGCCCTGGCCGGCCTGCTGCCCCGCAGCCCATGGCGTACCGGGGTGGTGGCCCTCACCATGGTCGGGCTGGCCGCGACCATGGTGCAGTTCGGCGCCGACATCGTCGAAGGGCTCCTTGCCGCGGACCGTGCGGAGATGTCGGCTCTCGGCGCGGACTTCAAGGACATCCCCGGTATCGAGGTGGCCTTCTACGACGTCGTACCCCAGTTCTTCTTCCTCGGCCTGGTCGTGCTCGCCGGCATGCTCGTGGCCAGACGGCGGCTGCCGTGGTGGAGCGTTCCGCTGCTGGTCGTCGGCATCGTGGCGCCGGCGGTAACGCTCAACCTGCTCCCCATCGGCGGCCTGTGCATCCTGGCGGCGTTGGCGCCCGCGCTTCCGGCTGTCGCCGGAACGCCGGGTGTACCGCACTCGACCCGCTGACTCGACCTGGTCAGTGCGGCAGGCCGGTGCAGGCGGCCCCGTCGATGGCGCAGGCCTCGGGGGCGGCACCCGCCGGTGAACCGTTGACCCGGAACGTCACCCGGACCGAGGTGCTGCCGGGCACCTGACCGGCGCTTCCGTCCGGCACGAACGTCCACACCGCACCGTCCCGGCTGACCCGCGCGCCCTCGACCGCGCTGACCCGCAGCGACTCCCGAGGCAGGGTGACGGTCAACGTCCACTGCGGCACCGGCACCGACCCGGGGTTGCTGATCGTCACGGCCGCACCGTAACTGAGCAGGGCGTTGTCCGCGATGGCGAAGTCGGCGTTCAGGGGAGTCGGGGTGGGCGAAGCCGTCGCACCGGTCGGTGTGGGCCGGGTCGACGCACCTGCGGTCGTCGGGACGGCGGTGGCCGACGCGGGCGGTGGGGGAGCGGGCGCCGCCGGGCTGCTGGCCGCCGGCCGTGCCTGCGCCCGGGGAGTGCCGGTCGATGGAGTGCCCACCTGCTCGACGGACGGTGGCGCGTCGAGGGTCACCGGCGTCAGCTTCTCCGGCGTACGCAGCAACCCGATGACGGAGACGGCCGTCGCGACCAGCACCCCGAACGCCGCGACCACGGCCACACAGGTGGCCCGCGAGACGTCGTCCCGTCCGGTGAGCACCCGCCGCG
The DNA here is from genome assembly GCF_018070425.1 of Micromonospora sp. C81. Lineage (NCBI taxonomy): Bacteria > Bacillati > Actinomycetota > Actinomycetes > Micromonosporales > Micromonosporaceae > Micromonospora > Micromonospora sp. C81. Next base: position 605,618 of record NZ_JAGPXS010000001.1, on the reverse strand, counting down.
CGGTCGTGCCGAAGGCCACGATCCGGTCCAGCAGGATGATCGCCACGGTACGGCGTGGCTGGGGTGGTGTTGCCGGCACTGCCTGTCTCCCCTTCAGTTCGTCGCCGGATGCGCGCCCGCGATCCGTGCGGATCGCGGATGGCATCTGCCCCGTCACAGGGCGCGGAGCCCGACGAGTATCGCCTTGAGCAGATCCTCGTTCGGCACCTCCGACAGCATCGGCGGGTCATGCGTCTCGATCAGCCCGGCCGTGAGCAGGTCACCGAGCAGCACCCGCACCGTCCCCAGTGGAAGGTCCAGCTCGGCACCCACCTCGGCCACCGACACCGGATCGTGGCACAGCTCGACGATCCGCGCCTGTTCGGGAAAGAGCGGTGTGGGCGGCGTGACCCCCCGGCGAGCGACGACCAGTGAGATCAGGTCGAACTTGTCGCCCGTGGGCGCGGTGCGCCCCCCGGTCATCGTGTACGGCCGGGCCACCGGGCCGGCGTCGTCGTCGTACCACGCCTCGTCAGCGCTGCCGGTGCTGCGCACCAGGATCCCCGATCGTCGCCGAGGAGGCGGGCCCGAGACGGATCGGCAGGTGCCGCTCGGCCTGCCCGACGAAGAGCGCCACCTCGTACGCCATGTCGCCGACCTTGACGTCGTCACCGGCGATCCGCACGGTGAGGATGGTGCCGTTCGGAATGGTGGCGACGAACAGGAACGCTCGCGCCATCTGCACCACGACCTGACGCAGACCGCCCGCTTCGCAGATCCGGGTGGCGGCCAGCCCCAACGCGATCAGACCGGCGACCACGCCGGAGAGCTGCTCGGCGAGCTCGCCCTTGACCTGTTGGGAACCGCCGAGGAACAGCCCGTCGGGGGAGAGCACCACGGCGAACTCCGCGCCGTGCACTCGGTCGACCAGGCGGTCCAGGGCGCCGGTCAGGTCGTCGTCGGTGACCACTGCGGACGTCATGGGTGTCTCCTTGTTGCTCTAGCGACCGGGAACTCGACGGTGTCGAGGCTGGTCCTGCCGGGTTCCGGGCCGGTCGGTCCGGTGTGGCGTGTCCGCGTCGGCAGCTCGCCGTCGCCGTTCGGGGTGGAGGGGTCGGCGGCGTCGCGGGCCGGCGGGTGGGGGGTGCCGGGTGGCGCGGTGGCCGCTCCACGGCCGGTGACGTTCGGTGTGACCAGCCCGGCCGGTAGGAGCACTGTGGCGGCCGTCCCACCGCGCCGGCTCGGGTGCAACGAGACCTGTGCGCCGCATCGGCCGGCCAGGACGGCGGCCGCGTACAGACCCGCGGAACCCGGAGGTGGGCCGTCCGGTGGCGGGTTGCCGAGCAGGTGGTTCGCCTCGGCCAGCGCGGACGTGTCCAGACCCGGCCCGTCGTCGACGACCAGGACCGCGCAACCCTGCGGTCGGTGCTCGCCCCTGACCCGTACGGTGGTGTCCGCAGCGGAGAAGGCGAGGGCGTTCTCGATCAGCTCCGACAGCAGGTGGACGACGTCCGTGACGGCGTTGCCCGCGAGCGACCAGGGCCAGTGCGGCGCGATCAGGACCCGGTGGTAGTCCGGCACCTCGGCGACCGCGCCGCGCGTCACGTCGAGCAGCGGCACGGGCCGTCGCCAGCGGCGGGCGGGTCTCGCGCCGGCGAGCGTGATCAGCTTCTCCACGTTTCGTCGGATCCGGGTGGTGAGATGGTCGAGCTGGAACAGCTCGTTTGTCTCCTCGGCGGACCGCTCCCGGCGTTGCATCCCGTCCAGCAGGCCGAGCTGATCGCGCAGCAGGACCTGGTTGCGTCGGGTGAGCCGCAGGAACAACTCCTGGTTGGCGCCGTCGGGCGTCGCCGTGGCATCACCGGCCGGAGCCGGAGCGTCGTGGTCCGAACCGGTCCGGTCCTCGGTCAGGCGTCGGACGGTGCTCACCCAACCCAGCAGGAGCACGAGCACGACGATGAGGCCGAGCCCCACCACGGCGCCGGTACGCGCGACGGCCACCGCGGCGCCCGGCGCGGCCCGCTCGGCACTGCTGCGGGCGGTGGTCGTCACCAGCGTCTGCAGTGCGCCCAGGGCGGCGTCCGCCGCGGCCCGCCAGGCCTGGACGGTGATCCCGGTCAGCGCCGTGTCGGCCGCGAGCAGTCGGGCCTCCAGGGCGAGCAGACCCGCGAAGTCGGGGCCGGTCACGAGGCGCTGGTGCTCACTGCGGCCGTCCACGGGCAGCCCTGCCGCCGCCTCGGTGCGCGCGTACCGCTGGCCGCCGACGAGCTCGATCAGCCGGCTCCGCTCGTCGGCACCGAGCCGAGCGCCGGTCAGGGCCGCGCTGACCAGTGTGTCCTCCCGGGCGAGCAGCTCCCGGGCACGGGCCACCGCGATCACCGCCCGGGTGTCGGCGGCCAGAGCGCTCTCGTACGCGCCCCACTCCGGGCCGTACACCCGGAAGGCGACGTCGACGACCTGGTCGTACGCGTCGACGGCCTCGGCCAGGTCGAGACTCCCGGCGTCCACCTGGGACCGGATCGTGCCCAGGCCGTCGAGCCGGCGGACCAGCTCGCCGGCCCGGTCGCGGACGTCACCGGCGCTGAGCAGTCGAAGGCCACGGCCCTCGGTGAACGCGCGGACCTCGGCGGCCGCCCGGTCGGTGCCCTCGCGCGCCGCGACCAGCGTGGGCGCCGTCGGCGCGGCTGCGGCGACCCGCTCGGCGGTGAGCCGACGTTCGGCCTGCAGGCCCAGGATCAGCCGGTCGGCGGGCTGGCCCAGGGTGTCCGCCAGGGCGCGCACGCGCAGCAGGTCGGCCGCGTCCTGGCCGGCCACGTAGGCGGCGTAGGACCAGAGCGAGACGAGGACGGCGCACAGCACGACCAGCCTGACCCGGATCAGTCGCACCTCGTCGTGCGTCACGGTCGGCCCCGCCCGGTGCGGAGGCGTCCGCCGCGTGGGTGCCTCATCGGGTCGCCCGCTGTGGCCACGGCTGTCCGGCCGTGTCGCTGGCCCGGTCAGCGACGATGGTGCGCAGCAGGGCTAGCAGCTCGGTGCGGTTGGCACAGTTGAGTCGGTGGCGCATCCGCGCCACGTGGTGTTCCACCGTCTTCGCCGAGATGAAGAGCCGGTCGCCGATCTCCCGGTAGGTCAACCCGGCCAGCACCAGCTCGGCGACCTCGTACTCGCGGTCGCTGAGCCCCTGCTGGGTGGGGCCGGCCGCGCGCGCTGGGCTCGCGCCGGTCGTCGGTGTCTGCCCGCCGTGGCCGCCGGGTGGCCGCCCCTGGAGCGCGCGGGCGCACTCCAGCAGGGTGGTCATCGCCCGCCGGTCCGCGGTGCGGATCGCGGCCTGACCGGCGAGGCGAGCACCGTCCCAGCACAGTCCGGTGTCGTGCAGCCCTCGGGCGGCGGCCTCCACCCGGGTCGGGTCGACGACGCCCCGCAACACCTCCACCCAGCTCTCCGCGGCGGCGGCGACCACTGCGGCGTACCGGCTGTGACCGGCGGCGGCGAGCAGCGCGGCGACATGTTCGTCGGCGACTGCCGGCTCGGCGGTCAGGATGGCGGCGTGCAGCCCGCTCCAGTGCAGCGGGACACTCCACAGTGGTGGATTGCCGAGGCGGCCCAGCAGGGCGCGTCCCTGGAGCAGGTACGGCTCCAGGCGGGCCAGGTCACCGAGCCGTGCGCCCGCGATGGCCAGCTCACCCAGTGGCAACAGCGTGAACAGGTCGACGGGGTGCCGGACCACCGCCTCCAGCGCCTGCCCCCACCCGCGCTTGAGCGCACCGAGGTCGCTGTTGCGCCGGCTGACGCCCATCCGGATCGCGGCGGCGAAGAGCAGGTCGCGCGACTCCAACGGCCGCCCGTCGAGGGTCACCGTGGCGAGACGTTCGGCCGCGGCGTGCGTCTCGCCCCGGACCATCAGGATCCAGGCCTGCAACAACCGGTGGCGACGAGCCATCAGGGGGCCGCCGACACCGGCGGCCAGGGCACGGTGCAGCACCTGCTCGGCGATCTCCAGTTCGCCGCAGTGCACGGCCGTCAGCGCGGCGAGCGCCGCCGGGCTGTCCGGTAGGAGTGCCGCGCGTCCGTCCGGCTCCAGCAGCGCGGCGGCCTGCACGAGCGCGGAGAGCGCGGCGGTCGGTGAGCCGGTCACGCTGTCGCGGACGCCGGTGGCCATCAGCCGGGCAGCGCTGGCGTGCAGGGTCGGGGGCTCGCCGCCGGGATCACCGGCCGGCGGCTCGGCGGCGGCGCTCAGGTCGCCGGTGGCGAACCCGCCCACGGTGGCGAACGCCAGCGCCGACGCGGTGCCCGACCACCGGTACAGCTCCACGCTGCGACCGACGTGCCCACGGTGCGCCAGGGCGGTTGCGGCCACCACTGCCGCCTCGCGGCGATCGGGGGGAGTGGCCGTCGACAGCAGTCGGTCCGCCAGCCGTAGGGCGTCGTCGAGGTTGCCGGCCAGTGCGGCGGCGAGCGCCTGCTCGGCGCTTGCTGGCCGTCCGGCCGCCGTGGCGGCCGCGAACAGGTCGGCGGCGAACGCCGGCTCGTCGGCCAGAGCCTCGTTCGCAGCCGCTGCCAGGGTCGGGACCGGGCAGTCGCCGAGCGCGCCGACCGCGAGCAGGGACCGGACCAACGGCAGCACCGCGCCACCCCTGGCGAGCTGCAACTCGGTGAGCCGACGCCAGACCGCCGTCCGCTCGGTGGTGGGGCTCAGCGTCGTGACGGCCCGCCGGACGATCGGTGCGAGCCGGCCGTCGGCACCGAGCAGCCCGGCCGCCCTGGTCGTGGCGATCAGATCGTCCACCGCCGCCGGCTCCCGGCCCAGGAGGGCGCCGAGCATGCTCACCGGCAGCGTCCCGCCCGCCGCGACGGCGAGCAGCAGCCGTCGTACCGCTTCGGGTTGGACGTCCAGGTCCGGCCCGAACTCGCCGACGACGGACCGGGGTGGGTCGACCACCGTGCCGGTCGGGGTCTCCGCGGCGGCCAGGCCGCGGGCCAGCCGCTCGACATCCCGGGGTACGCCGCAGGTCTGCGTGTGGACGAAGTCGACCAGGTCGTCGCGGCTGTCCAGCTCGGGTGTGGAGGCGAGGTAGGCGGCGGTCTGCTCCCGGGTGAACGGCGTGAGGAGCAGGGCCTGCCCGTCGCGTCGGAGCGCGTCGACCAGCTCGCTGAGCGCCGCCGACCGGGGCCACGGGCGGTGGGCGACCACCAGTCGGTGCCGACGGGTGGCGGCCAGACCCAGCAGCACCTCGATCCGTGCGTCGTCGAGCAGGTGCGCGTCGTCGACCAGCACCAGGGTGTCGGCGTCGACCGGTTCGCCCGGCTCCGGGGCGGTCGTGCGCACGGTGATCCCGGCCCGTTGATGGACTCGCGCCAGCTCCGCGAGCAGCGCGGTCTTCCCGTGACCGCCCGGGCCTGCGATGCCGACGCTGAGCGGGCCGGTCGGGTCCTGTCCGACAGTGTCCAGCAGGACCTGCGGCCCCCGGTCCAGCGTCAGCCCGGTCTCGGCGATGTCATTCATGATCATTGGGGTCATCCTTCGCGTCCCCGGCTGCGGGCCAAGGCCAGGCGGGACGGTTTCGGCAGGTCCAGTGGGAGGACCCGGACCGGGGGCCGCGGTGGCGGATCGCCCGGGACGGTGGTGTCGTGGTGGGGGCGGCGGGTGGCCGGGACGGAGGCCCGACCGGCACCGCTGACCGGGGATGGATCGCGGGCCGGTGGCTGTCGGCGGGGGCGCGGCGACACCACCTGGCACGCGGCCATCGCCGCACCGGTGGCGGCGGTCAACTGGGAGTCCGGTTCCACCTCGACGGGGACCGGGAGGGCCGCGCTGATCAGCTCGGTGACGAGTGGCACGCGGGTCGACCCGCCCGCCAGCAGGACACCGTCGAGCTGCCCCGGCGTCAGGTTGGCGCTGCGCACGGCCCGCAGCAGGAGGTCGACGGTGACCTGCACCGTCGGGCGGATCATGTCCTCGAACTGGGCCCGGGTCACCGGTATCCGCGCCGGGCCGCCCGGCAGGGTCAGCACCACGTCGGCCGTCAGGTCGACGGTCAGCACCCGCTTGACCCGGTCACACTCGGCGCGCAGCCCGCGCAGCGCGGCCTGGGTGCCGCGGCGTGCGCTGGTGGCCAACTCCCGGGCCAGCGCGGTACGGGTGTGGTCGGCCAGCGCCTCGTCGAAGTCGGCCCCGCCGATCGGGTCAAGGCCCTGTGGGGTGCCGAACGTCTCGTAGGTGCCGCGCGGGGTGCGACGCACGAGAGCAGCCTCGAAGCTGTTGCCCCCCAGGGCGTAGACGACAGCGGTGCTGCCCGCGAACCCGCGGGCCGCGTGGCTCTCGGCGACCGTGACCGTGCGCGGAAGCAACGTCACGTTGCGCAGGCCGAAGCCGGACAGCGCCCGGTGCAGCACCTCCCGTCGGTAGGGGCGCCACCCCGCCGGGTGGCTGAGCACTATCGCCTCTGCCGGGCCGCCCTCCAGGGCGTGGACCCGCTCGACCACCCACGCCGCCAGTTCGGCGGTGAGCGTCTGCGGCGCGCACGTTTCGCCGCCGAGCAGCAGGGGTACGTCATCGCCGATCCGGTGCACGAAGTCGCGTGTGGTGCGGCTGCCGTCGTCGGTGGCGGGCTCGCCGACGTGCAGCGAGCCATCCTCGGACAGGCACAGCACCGACGGCACGAGAGCGGAACCGACCTGCAGCGGGACGGGCTCGGGGCGGGTCCAGGTCGTGCCGTGCGACCGTGCGACCGCGGCGGCGGTGTTGGTGCTTCCGATGTCTATCCCCAGGACGTACGGCATCGTCTCTTCTCCCCCCGTGAGTTGGCCGGCCGATGGCGATGGCGTCGGTGCTGCCGACGACCCACCCCCGGCGAACCCCGCGGGCTCCTACGTTCGTACCAGAGATCAGTCCCTGGTCGGGACCCTAATCTCGCCGGGTCGGTTTCCCCCTGTCCCCCTAACGTACGAGGCGGCGGAGCCCCTAGTTCAACCGGCCCGGATGCGGGCTGAGCCCCGATGCCCGGGGGTGGGCCGGGCAATAGCGTCACTGTCGATGTACGACACCTGCCGACGGCCAGATCCGAGGAGAACCGGCACATGGACTCGCACCAGACCCTCCACGACTTCGTGCTCGACCTGTTGACGAACCCCGACGCGCGGTCGGCCTTCGACCTCGACCCCGAGGGTGCGTTGCGGGCCGCAGGGCTCAGCGACATCACCGCGGCGGACGTGCAGGACGTGGTGCCGCTGGTGGTCGACTACGCGCCGGGGCAGGGCCTCACCCCACTGGTGCCGGCCGTGGGGCAGCTCGGGTTCGACCCGCTGGTCACCGACACCACCGACGTGGTGGGCCAGTTGCAGAGCGTGGCGCAGCAGATCAGCGTCACGAGTTCTCCCACCGGCGTGGACATCAAGGCCGGTGTGCTCGGCGCCATCGCGGTCGACCCGTCGGCTGCCGCCGCCGGGATCACCGTGCTGCCGGGGATCGGCCTGGGCGTCGGTCCGTACGGGTTGGACAGCGACCTGGCTGGTGTCTCCGACGTGGCGCACACCCTCGACGCCGACGTGGTGCAGCCGGTGGACGCCATCGCGGACCCGGTTCTGGGGAACGTCACCGGCGTGGCCGGCGACCCGAGCGGTCTCCTCGGCGCAACCGAACCGGGCCTGCTCGGCGGCGACCTGACCGGCGGTGTCCTCTCCGGCTCCCACGGTCAGCTCAACGGTGTCGTGGGTTCCCTCGGTGTCGACGACACCCTGGGTGGGCTGGGTCTGGGCCACGCGGGCGGCGCTGTCGGTGGCGTCGTCCCGCCGCTCGACGTTCCGTCCACTGTGGGTGGTGTGACGCACCAGGTGGACAGCCTCCTTCCCGGTGTCACCGGCGCGGTCGGCGATGTGACCGGGGGCGCTACCGACGGTGTGCTGGGCGACTCGCACGCCTCGCCGGACCACGGCCTGCTGGGTATCACCGGCGGCCTGCTCTGACAGGGATCTCCGGTAGGAGCGGGAGGCCGGGTCGCTTCGGGCGATCCGGCCCTCTCCGGTTCCACATCCGGTCCCTCTTGATAATTGAGCCGAAATCCGCACACTTGGTGCGGTGATGGCCGGGATCTGGTTGGACGTGCTGGACGAGATCGCCCGTACGTGCAGTGCTCATGGTCGTGGTGACCTCCTCCAGACGGTGCGGCAGAAGCGTGCCCAACTGCTGGACCCGACGCTTCGGGTCCTGGTCATCGGTGAGCCGAACCAGGGCAAGAGCCAGCTGATCAACGCGATCATCAACGCCCCCGCCTGCCCGGTGGGCGACGGCCGCACGACAGTCCTGCCGACCGTGGTGCAGCACGCCGAAGCCCCGTCCGCCGCGGTGGCTCAGGCCCCGCCACCAGCATCGGGTCGTCCCGTCGGCGGCGCCGCCACGGTGACCGTGGAGCGGACCCCGGTGGCGCTCAACCAGGTCGCCGCGGGTGTGGCCGGCATGATCGGGCGTCGGGCGGGCGGCGGTCCGGCGTACGTCGAGATCGGGGTGCCGCGTGCCCTGCTCGGCGCCGGGCTGGTGCTGGTGGACACTCCGGGCACCGACGAGGTCGCCGGTGTCGGCGGTGCCGCCCCGGTCGCGGCTCCCGCCCGCGCGGACACCGTGCTGCTGGTCTCGGACTCCACCCGGGAGTTGTCGGTCGCCGAGCTGAACATGTTGCTGCACGTGATGCGCGCGCACCCGAACGTGGTCGTGGTGCAGAGCAAGACCGATCTGGTGGCGGACTGGCGTGCGGTCGCCGAGCGCAACCGGCAGCATCTCGTCGAGGCCGGCGTCCCGGCGGCGCTGATCCCGGTCTCGGCGACGCTACGCCTGCGCGCCGCCGCCTCCGGCGACCGTGATCTCAACGCCGAGTCCGGTTTCCCCGCGCTGATCGCCCGACTACAGCGGGACCTGGCCGGCAAGTCCGACCACCTGGCCCGGGCGTCGGTGCAGGCGGTGGCCCGGACGGTGGTGGAGCAGCTGGCCGCACCGCTGCGCGCCGAGCTGGCGACCCAGGAGGCCGAGGAGCAGTCCGGGCCGATCTCCCGCCTGCACGCCGCGCAGCGCGAGGTCGACGAGCTGCGTCGCTGCTCCACCCGTTGGCAGAACACGCTCAACGACGAGATCGCCGACCTGCTCTCCGACATCGAGTACGACCTTCGGGACCGGACCCGGCAGATCCTGCGCACGGTGGACGAGGCGTTCGACACCGCCGATCCGCTGGACGCCTGGGACACCTTTCAGGACTGGTTGGAGCGGAGCCTGGTCGAGGCGGCGGAGGCCAACCACGAGTGGCTGATCCAGCGCTGCGACTGGATCGCCCGCCGGGTGGCCGCCAACTTCAACCGGTACGGCTACGACGTCCTGCCACCCTGGTCCATGTCCATGCCGGACGACATCGCCGGGCGTCTGCCGGAGTTGCAACGGCCGACGATCGACAGGTTCACCACCGGCCAGAAGCTGTTCACCGGCATGAAGGGCTCGTACGGCGGCATGTTGATGTTCGGCCTGGCGACCACCCTGGCCGGAATGCCGATGATCAACCCGGTCTCGGTCGGCATCGGGGCGCTCTTCGGCGGCAAGAGCATCCGCGACGAGAGCAAGCAGTTGCTCCGACGCCGCCAGGCGACCGTCAAGACCGCGATCCAGCGCCACGTCGACGACTTCTTCGTCCGGATCACCCGGGACTGCCGGGACGCCGTCCGGCAGGTGCAGCGGATGCTGCGTGACCACTTCACGGGGCTGACCGAGGAGCTTCAGGAGGCCATCGTGCAGTCGTTCCGCAGCGCCAAGCAGGAGGCCGACACCGACGCCTCCCTGCGCGAGCAGCGGCAGCGCGAGATCCGGCTGAAGATGACCCGGTTGGCCGCGCTCTACGAGCAGGCCCAGCAGTTGACCGCCACGCGTTCGGCCCCCCTGCTGTTGGAGCCGCAGACATGACAGTGGGGCTGCGGCTGGACGAGGCGGCCTGGGGGTTGCTGCACCAGGCCATCGACCTCTATCAGGGCAACCCCCGGGCCGTGGGGCAGTTGCGCAATCAGGTGGCCCGGTTGGAGCAACCGCTGCGCATCGCTGTCGCCGGGCCGTGGCGGTCCGGCAAGTCGACGGTGCTCAACGCGCTGATGGGCGAGGAGGTCGCGCCGGTCGAGAGGGCCGACGGTGTGTTCACCTGGTACGAGGACGGCCCTGCCCCGCGTGCCACCGCCTACCCGGCCGGTCAGCCCCCGCAGGAGCTGACGGTGGTCAAGTCGGCGACCGGGTTGCGGGTGGATCTCGGCTGGGACACCGGGGACGTACGCGACATCGTGGTGCAGTGGCCGACGCGCGCGCTTCGGCAGGTCACGCTGATCGACACCCCGGCGCTCCCGGGCGACGTCGAGCAGGGCCGGATGCCGTTGGTGGAGCGGGTGCTGCGGGACTCGGACGCGGTGTTGTACCTGACCCGTGACGGTCGCGACAGTGATCTGCGGATGCTGGAGGCGGGCCGGGACGGCGCCGTCGGGCAGGCCGCCCCGATCAACGTGATCATGGTGTTGTCCCGGGCGGACGAGACCGGGGGAGGTCGGATCGACGGTCTGCTCAGCGCGCGTCAGCTCGCCCGGCGGCACTACCGCGATCCGCGGGTGAGCGCAGTCAGCGTGAACGTGGTGGCGTGCAGCGGGATGCTCGGCCTGGCGGGTCGGATGCTCGGCGAATCGGACTTCGCGGCGCTCGCGACGCTGGCCTCGGTGCCCCGGGCGGAGTTGGACGCCCACCTGATCTCCGCCGAGCGCTTCCTCCGTGGCGAGCTGCCGGTACGGCTGGAGACCGATGTCCGCGGCGCGCTGCTGGACCGGTTCGGAATCTTCGGTGTCCGGCTGGCGGCCACCCTGGTCCGCAGTGGCTTTGACAGTCGGGTGAAGCTCTCCGCCGAACTCATCCGGCGCAGTGGCCTCACCGAGCTGCGGGAGTCGGTGACCCGTTGTTTCATCGATCGCCGAGACACGCTCAAGGCCCGGTCCGCGCTGGCCGCGGTGGAGACGCTGCTGCGGGCCGAGCCCACCCGGGGTTCCGACGAGCTGGTCGGCGCGGTCGAGCAGATCCTCGCCGGTGCGCACGAGTTCCGGGAGCTGCGCCTGCTGGTGGCGCTGCGCAACACCCGGCTCGGGTTCGACGTGGAGCTGGCCGACGAGGCGCAGCGACTGGTCGGGGGCAACGGGGTGGGCCTCGCCGCCCGGCTCGGTGTCGAGCACGAGGCGACCGTGCAGCGGCTCTGGGAGGTCGCCGCTGACGCGCAGTGGCGGTGGCGGGACCGGGCCGAGGACCCACTGCTTCCGCTGGCGCAGCGGCGCGGGGCGCAGGTCGTCGCCCGCAGTTGCGAGGGAATGATCGCCGAGCTGGTCGCGGGCGGTCGCTGAGAGCGGCGGTCGTACCTGGCGTGATCTGAGGCGCGATGGGGGCGGCCGTCTCGGCCGCCTCCATCGGTGTCCGCGCAGGGCTCAGCGCGGTTGGTACGTCTGGCAGTCGGCGATGTCCTGCCCCGGGCCGACCCGGATGGACGGTGCGTGGCACTCCAACTCGGCGTTGTGTTGGCAGTCGCTGCGCTTGCAGGCTCCGACCTGGGCGATGACCCGGTCCAGCCCGCCCTTGGCCGAGGTGTCGATGAACGTGGCGCAGTTGGCGTTCTCGTGCCCGTTCTGCTGCCCGATGGTGATGGCGAACGCGTGGCAGCCATCGTGGTTGTAGCCGCAGTCGGTGACGGTGCACTCGTGAACCCGCGGCATCTCCAGCATGTCAGTCATCAGCGATCTCGCTTCCGTCGGTGGTGCCGGGCAATCCCAGTACCCGGCTCCGACGGGACAAATCCCCATCAGTCACCTCTTTCGGGGATATTTTGCATAGGCCAGGCTTGCCTAACAGCTGTGATCTGCTTCGGTCATTTACCGAACGCGTCGGGCCGCGAGCGCGTCCACCGCACCTCGGGGGCCCTCCGCGCACGGATCGCAGCCGGAAAACCGTTATTCGATCTAGCTCTCGACGGTCGTCCCTGACCTGCGGAGATAACGCTCTCACGGATGGTGGGAGAGTGCTTGACGCGCCCGTGATCCGGACGCAACGATGCATTCGCATGTCTCGTCCCACCACCGCCAGGCGTGATCGGCGCACGCCGTCCCTCGCACCGCGAAAGGACCCCACTGTGCGCAGATCCCTGAGATCGTGGCTCGGCCTCGCGCTGAGCACGATCCTCGTGGCCGGCGGCATCGTCGCCGCGCCGCCCACGGCCAGCGCCGCGCCGTTCACCGTGCTGGTCTTCAGTAAGACCGCCGGATTCCGGCACGGATCAATCACCCCGGGCATCACCGCCATCCAGCAGCTCGGCGCCGCCAACGGCTTCACCGTCGAGGCGACCGAGGACGCCGCCCAGTTCACCGACGCCAACCTCGACCGGTTCGCCGCGGTGATCTGGTTGTCCACCACCGGCGACGTGCTCAACGCCGCCCAGCAGGCCGCGTTCGAGCGCTACATCACCGGCGGCGGCGGCTACGTCGGCGTGCACTCCGCCTCCGACACCGAGTACGACTGGCCCTGGTACGGCGGGCTGGTCGGGGCGTACTTCGCCTCGCACCCCGCCGAGCAGAACGTCACCGTCAAGGTCGCCGACCAGGTGCACCCGTCCACCGCGACGTTGCCGCAGCGGTGGAACCGGTTCGACGAGCTGTACAACTACCGCACCAACCCCCGCGGCAACGTGCACGTGCTGGCCACGCTGGACGAGAGCACCTACACCGGCGGGAGCATGGGCGCCGACCACCCGATCTCCTGGTGCCAGAACTACTCCGGCGGCCGGGCCTGGTACACGGGCCTGGGGCACACCGACGCGTCGTACACCGAGGCGAGCTTCCGTCAGCACCTGCTCGGTGGCATCAGGACCGCGGCGGGGGAGGTCGACGCCGACTGTGGCTCCACCGTCACCAGCAGCTTCCAGCAGGTGGAGCTGGCCAAGGGCGCGGCCGAGACCGGTGAGCCGATGAGCCTGACCGTCCTGCCGGACCGGGGCGTGCTGCACACCTCCCGCAACGGCGTGATCCGGCACACCGACGCCGCCGGCAACACCAAGATCGCCGCGACCCTGCCGGTCTACACCGGAGACGAGGAGGGTCTGCAGGGCATCAAGGCCGACCCGAACTTCGCCACCAACCGCTGGGTGTACGCCTACTTCGCCCCACCACTGAGCACCCCCGGTGGCGGCGCCCCGGCCACCGGCACGCCGGCCGAGTTCGCCGTCTGGGAAGGCGTCAACCGGCTCGCCCGGTTCACCGTCAACGCGGACAACACCATCAACCTGGCCAGCGAGACGCTGATCCTCAACGTGCCGACCAGCCGGGGCATGTGCTGCCACGTCGGCGGTGACATGGACTTCGACGCGGCGGGCAACCTCTACCTGTCCACCGGTGACGACACCAACCCGTTCGACTCGGCCGGCTTCACCCCGATCGACGAGCGGGCCGGGCGCAACCCGGCGTTCGACGCGCAGCGCACCTCGGCGAACAGCAACGACCTGCGCGGCAAGGTGCTCCGGATCAAGCCGAGCGCGGCCGGCGGTTACACCATCCCGGCCGGCAACATGTTCGCCCCGGGCACCGCGCGGACCCGCCCGGAGGTCTACGCGATGGGTTTCCGCAACCCGTTCCGGATGAGCGTGGACAAGGCCACCGGCATCGTCTACCTCGGTGACTACGGTCCCGACGCGGGCACCGCCGACCCGAACCGGGGGCCGGCGGGCAACGTGGAGTTCGCCCGGATCGACCGGCCCGGCTTCTACGGCTGGCCGTACTGCACCGCCCGCAACGACGCGTACAACGACTACACCTTCCCGTCCGGGCCGTCCGGGCCGAAGTTCAACTGCGCCGGCGGGCCGGTCAACAACTCGCCCAACAACACCGGCATCACCCAGCTGCCGCCGGCCGTCTCGGCGTGGCTGCCGTACGGCGGCTCCGGCTCGCCGCCCGAGTTCACCGGCGGTGGCCTGTCGCCGATGGGCGGTCCGGTCTACCGGTACGACCGAAACAACACCTCGCCCGTGGCGTTCCCCGAGTACTACGACGGGACCTACTTCGCCGGTGAGTTCGGCCGCCGCTGGATCAAGAACATCAAGCTCGACGCGTCCGGCCAACCGCTGAAGATCAACCCGTTCCCGTGGACCGGCACGCAGGTCATGGACATGGAGTTCGGGCCGGACGGCGCGCTCTACGTGCTCGACTACGGCACCGGCTGGTTCAACGGCGACGCCAACTCGGCGCTCTACCGCATCGAGTACGCCCGCGAGGGCCGAGCGCCCGTCGCCAAGGTCTCGGCCACCCCGACCAGCGGCACCGCGCCGCTGACCGTGGCCTTCTCCTCGGCCGGCACGCTCGACCCGGACGGTGACCCGTTCACCTACGCCTGGGACTTCGACAACAACGGCACCACCGACTCGACAGCGGCCAACCCGAGCTTCACGTACACCACCAACGGGACCCGCAGCCCGACGTTGACGGTCCGGGACACCACCGGCAAGACGGCCACCGCGAGCGTGGTGGTCACGGTCGGCAACAGCGCCCCGGTGGTCACCGTGAACACCCCGTTGAACGGGCAGACCTTCGCCTTCGGGGACGCCGTGCCGTTCTCGGTCACCGTCACCGACGCCCAGGACGGTGCGATCAACTGCGCCCGGGTGAAGGTGAACTACGTCCTCGGCCACGACTCGCACGGCCACCAGCTCGGCAGCGTGCAGGGCTGCTCCGGCGTCATCCAGACCTCGGCGGACGGCGAGCACGACACCGCGGCGAACATCTTCGGCATCATCGACGCCGAGTACACCGACCTGGGCGGTGGGGGCCAGCCGCCGCTGACCACGCACACCCAGGCCGTCCTGCAACCACGGGTACGCCAGGCCGAGCACTTCGGTGACTCGTCAGGTGTCCAGATCGTCGCCGGGGCAGCGGGGCACGGCGGCGCGGCGGTCGGTTACATCGACAACAACGACTGGATCTCGTTCCGCCCCTACAACCTGACCGGCGTCCAGTCGTTCAGCGCCCGGGTCGGAGCACCGGCCGGTGGCGGCGGCACGGTGGAGCTGCGGGTCGACTCGCCCACCGGGCCGCTGGTCGGCTCGGCGACCGTGGTCCCCACCGGTGGGTACGCCAACTTCGCCACGGTCACCGGTGGGGTCACCGCCCCGACCGGCACCCGGACCCTGTTCCTGGTCTTCAAGGGCGCTGGGCCGTGGTTCGACATCGACGAGTTCACGCTCTCCACCAGCCCCGGCGGTCCCGGGCCGGACCCGGACCCCGACCCGGACCCCGAGCCGGGCGCCAACTTGGCCCGGGGCAAGCCGGCGCGTGCGTCCAGCTTCGAGGGCGCGTACGGCGCGGCCAACGCGTTCGACGGCGTGGCCGGAACCCGGTGGGGCAGCGCCTTCAGTGACCCGCAGTGGATCGACGTGGACCTTGGGGCCACGTACTCGCTCAACCGGGTCAAGCTGACCTGGGAGGCGGCGTACGGCAGTGGTTACCAGATCCAGACCTCGCCGGACGGGGTCAACTTCACCACGATCCGTACGGTGACCGGCGGCGACGGCGGGGTGGACGACCTGACCGGGCTCAGCGGCTCCGGCCGGTACGTCCGACTCCTGGGCACCACCCGGGGGACCGCCTGGGGCTACTCACTGTTCGAGTTCGAGGTGTACGGCGGCACCGGTGGCCCGACCGGCGGCAACCTGCTGCTCAACAAACCCACGTCGACCTCCAGCAACGAGGGGGCCGACGTGTCCGGCGCCCAGGCGGTGGACGGCAGCCTCACCACCCGCTGGTCGAGCACGTTCTCCGACCCGCAGTGGATCCGCGTCGACCTCGGCAGTCCCACCGCGATCGGTCGGGTCAAGCTGAGCTGGGAGACGGCGTACAGCAGCGCGTACCAGATCCAGACCTCTAACGACGGCACCACCTGGACGACGGTGAAGACGGTGACCGGCGCGGACGGCGGTGTGGACGAGCACACCGCGCTCGGTGCCAACGGCCGCTATCTGCGGATCAACGGCACCGCCCGGGGCACCGGGTACGGCCACTCGCTCTGGGAGGTGGAGGCCTACACCAGCTGAACCACCACCGTTGACGTGGCCGGCACGGTGATTCGTGCCGGCCACGTCCGTCAATGCAGCTCGTCGTCCTTGCATATACCGTGAGCTGGTTGTCTGGCTCTACGTCGCGGGCCTGGCGGCTGCCGCGTTGGCCATGGTGATCGCGGTGGCCACGCTCACTCCGGAGGTACGCCGACGGATCGTCGTCATGCTGCTGCCCGTGGCAGCCCTCGCCCTGGTGATCGACAGCGCCCTTGCCGGTTGGGTCACCTCGACCATGCACATGGGACACACCGTCCCCCTGGTGCCGGCTCAGTGGGCGATGCTGGTGCTCGTCGCGCCGGTGACCTTCCTGGCCGGGGCGCTACTGGTGCGGCGGCGAGAGGAGACCCTGCGGATGGTCGCCCTCGGCCGGAACGCCGACCGCGAGCAGCCATTGGGTCAGTGAGGTGGTCGGGTGTTCACCCGACGCCTGGCGGCTGGCCATCACCGGCGCGGAACACCGCTCGGGTCAGATAGTGCCGCGACTGCCGATCGAAGCGTCCGAGCAGATCGCGGGCGGCAGGCGGGACAACGGAGGCGGACGGATCGCCGCCGGTGAAGGCCGACACTGCGGCGAAGTCCGTGAAAGTCATGGCGGTGAGAAATTCGCTGCCCTCGGTGGGGTCCAGCTCCTGCGGGGAACGACGCAGAACCCGAAGCTCCCGAAGCCCGGCCACCCCCCGGGCGAGGATCGCGGGCGCGATGTCCTGCGTCAACAGCCGATCGTAGGCGTCAGCGAGAGCGGGTTCGGTCCACCCGCTCCACAGTCGAAGAATCATGACAGCATGCTGTCATTCCCGTAGTAGACTGTCAACGTGCGGTAAGGTGCTGCCGATGACCGAACGGAAACAGGACCGGGTCGACGCGTATCGGCTGCTGGTGGCAGACGTGTACGAACTGGCAGGCGAGTCCCGGCGCTCAAGTGAGGAGCTCGCCCGAGAAGAGGGCCAAACTGCCGCCCGATGGCACGTGATGAGCGTGCTCTCCGACGGTGCCCGCACCGTCGCGAGCGCGGCGCGCAGACTCGGCCTCGCTCGACAGAGCGTGCAGCGAGTGGTCGACGACCTGGCCCGTGCCGGGATGGTGGAGTTGCACGACAACCCCGATCACCGCCGCGCGCCACTGGTGACACTCACGACGGCAGGGCTGGCCACGCTCACCGGCCTCCTGGAACGCTCCGACGCCGACCGCCGGGACGCCGTAGAGCGAGCCGGCCTCAGCCTCAGCGATCTCGAGAATGCGCGCGCGACGCTCAGGCGGTTGGTGGACGCCCTGCAGAGCCGGTGAACCGCCGCGACACTCACCTCACCTGCTCCCGGGCCGTCAGTCGTCGGCGACGGCCACCGGCTCCGAGCCGATGCAGCGCACCTTCAACTCGTACTCCCGTGTTGGCCCCCGAAACTTGACCTCGACGTCGTCGTCCGGGCCCCGGTCCACGTCCCTGACCCGGTAGCCCTGCGCGGGCGCCCAGGAGACGAGGCGCACTCCACCGGCACCGCACTCGGCCACGGCCGTGCCGCCGTCGGTGGCGAACCCCCGGCGGACCCCGGAGCTCGCGCTCGGCGTGGGGCTGGCCGTGCCCGGCCCGACTGAGGCGGTGCCCGTCGTGCCGGTGGGCACCGGCTCCGGCGAGGCGAGCGCCCGTTCGATCTCGGCCTCGCTGCGCACCCCACCCGGTGTGCCGGTGAGGCTCTCGCCCACCAACCGGATCGCGCCCAACCCGATCAGGGTCGCCACGGCGACGGTGGCCACCCACCCGGCGGCGACGAGAATCGAACGACGGCCCATGCTCTGACTATCCCCGATCGGTCCTTGTCGTTGGCACATCCGGACGCTAAGGCATGGTTAACGTGCGCCTCGCTGACAGCGGTAGCGGTTAGCCTGCCAGCTGTGGCCCGCCTGTTGCTCATCGAGGACGACCTGACCATCCGTACCCCGCTGATCCGTGCCCTGCGGGAACGCGGCCATGCGGTGGCCGCGGCCTCGACCGCGATGGCCGGGCTCCGGGACGCACTGGAGGACCGTCCCGATCTCGTCGTACTCGACCTGGGCCTGCCCGACCTGGACGGACGCGAGCTGCTGCGGATGCTGCGCGCGGTCAGCTCGGTGCCGGTCATCGTGGCCACCGCGCGCGACGACGAGGCCGAGATCGTACGGGTGCTCGACGCCGGTGCCGACGACTACCTGGTCAAGCCGTTCACGGCGGCGCAGCTCGACGCTCGCGCCCGGGCGGTGCTGCGGCGGGGGCCCTCCGGTGCCGACGCGCAGGACCCGGCGCTCGTCGTCGGCGGGCTGCGCGTCGATCCCCGGTCCCGGCAGGTCACCCTGGACGGGGTGGTGGTCGAGCTGACGCCGCGCGAGTTCGACCTGCTGCACCACCTCGCCGGCCGGCCCGGCCAGGTGGTCACGAAACGTGAACTGCTCACCGAGGTCTGGCAGATCCCCTACGGGGGTGCCGACAAGACCGTCGACGTGCACCTGTCCTGGTTGCGTCGCAAGTTGGGGGAGAACGCCCAGCAGCCTCGCTACCTGCACACCGTGCGCGGTGTCGGGGTGCGTCTCGAAGCGCCGGCGGCGCAGCCGTGAGGGCACGGCTCGCGTTGCTGGTCGCCGCGGTCAGTGTGCTGACCCTCATCGCCTTCCTGGTGCCGCTGGCGCTGCTGGTCCGCACTGTCGCCGAGGACCGGGCCACCGTTCGGGCCACCGCCGACGCGCAGAGTCTCGTGCCGGTGGTCGGCACCGCCGACGCGGCGACCATCCGGCTCACCGTCGAGCAGCTCGCCGCGGAGTCCGGGCGGCCGGTGAGCGTGTTCCTGCCGGACGGCACGGTGCTCGGCGCCCAGACCCCCCGTACGCCGGCGGTGGCCCTGGCCGCGCGCGGGCAGAGCCTCACCGGGGAGTCGGCGGCCGGCCGGGAGGTGGTCATCGCCGTGCAGGGCCGGGCGGACGGCACCGGCGTGATCCGGATCGTGGTGCCGCAGCACGAACTGACCGCCGGGGTCACCCGGGCCTGGCTGGTGCTCGCGCTGCTCGGCGTGATCCTCGTGCTGATCGGGCTGCTGGTCGCCGACCGGCTGGCACGCACCCTGGTCCGGCCGATCAGCGACCTCTCCGCCGTCTCGCACCGGCTCGCCAACGCCGAGCTGGACGCCCGGGTCACCCCGGCCGGCCCGCCCGAGCTGCGCGAGGTCGCGGGTGCGCTCAACCACCTCGCCACCCGGATCCAGGTGCTCCTCGTCCAGGAACGCGAGCAGGTCGCCGACCTGTCCCACCAGTTGCGGACACCGCTGACGGCGTTGCGGCTGGAGGCGGAGTCGCTGCGCGACCCGGAGGACGCGGCCCGGATCACCGCCGCCGCCGACGGTCTCGAACGTGCGGTCACCGGGCTGATCCGGCAGGCCCGGTGGCGGCACTCACCGGCGGGCCCGGCCGCCTCGGACGCGGCGGCGATCGTCGCCGACCGGGTCGCGTTCTGGTCTGTGCTGGCCGAGGACACCGGCCGGGCCGTCACCCTCGACCTGGCACCTGGGCCTCTCCCGGTCGGTGTGGCAGCCGACGACCTGGCGGCGGCCGTGGACGCTCTGCTCGGCAACGTCTTCGCGCACACCCCCGATGAAACGCCGTTCGCCGTCCGGCTCGCCCCGGACGCGGGGGAGGTGGTCCTGAGCGTCGCCGACGAGGGGCCGGGCATGCCGGCCGGCGCCGTCCGCCGGGGCGCGAGCGCTGCCGGCTCGACCGGCCTCGGCCTGGACATCGCCCGCCGCGCCGCGCAGACCGCCGGCGGTCGCCTGGAGTTGCGGACCGGCCCGCGGGGCGGGGCACAGGTGCTGCTACGGCTCGGACCACCGACGTCACCGCGGCAGGCATAGCCGCTGCGGTCCCGGGTAGCTGCGAGTCATGGCGCGGTACACGAAACCCGAGCTCAGAGAGCAGATCAAGGAAGAGATCAAGTCCTCCGACAAGGGCGGCCGGCCGGGACAGTGGTCGGCGCGCAAGTCGCAGCTGGTCACCCAGGAGTACAAGAAGCGCGGCGGGGGATTCCTCGGCGAAAAGGACGAGCGGCAGAAGTCGCTCCAGCGCTGGGGCAACGAGAAGTGGCAGACGAAAGAGGGCGACACGCGGGCGCGCAAGGGCGACACGACGAGCCGCTACCTGCCCAAGAAGGCCTGGGACGAGATGTCGGAGAGCCAGAAGCGCGCGACCGACACCAAGAAGCGCGAAGCCTCCCGCACCGGCAGGCAGTACGTCGCGAACACCGGCCCGGCCAAGCGAGCGCGTCGAGACGCCACCACGGCCGGCCGGATGACCGAGATGTCGGTCGCCGAGGCGGCAAAGCTGGTCCGGGGCCTCGACACGCGACAGCTCAAGACCGCACTGCGCAACGAGCGTGCCAGCAAGGACCGCAAGACGCTCGTCCAGCGGCTCGAAGCGGAACTCAACCGGCGCGGTTGATTTGTCCGTCGACCGCCTTAACCTGGCCTTAGCGTCCCGACAGCGCGCTGCTATCCCGATTTGACCGATCCTCGGAGTCGACAACCGAGGAAAGGTGGACACCACCATGAAGCGCACCAATCTGCTTCTGGCGACGGTCGGCGGTTCGGCGGTGCTGGCGGTGGCCGGGATCGCGCTGGGCGTCAACGCCGCGAACGACTCGCGGACCGGCGGCACGACGCTCGCCGCGGCGACCGTCGCGCCGACGGCCACGGACGCGCCCGGGGCCAGCGGTTCGCCGTCGGCCAGCGGCACGCCGTCGGCCGAGACCCCATCGGGTACGCCGTCCAGCGGCACGCCGTCAGCTGGCACCTCGCCGGCGGGTAGCGCGGTCGACGAGAAGCGTGCCGGTGAGATCGCGCTCGCCAAGGCCGGTGGCGGTCAGATCGTCGAGGTCGAGTCCGAGCAGGAGCACGGTCGACCGGTGTGGAGCGTCGAGATCGTCGCTGGCGACATCGAGCACGAGGTGGACGTCGACCGGGACAACGGTTCGGTGGTCAAGGCCGAGCAGGAGCCGGTCGACGGCGACGATGACGCCGACGACAAGGACGACGACAACGACGACGACAACGACGACAACGACGACAACGACGACGACTGACCGTCCGGCGCCGCCGCCCGTCACGGGGATCCCCCGGGCGGGCGGCGGCGCTGGTCGTGGAGCAGGCGTGCCTCAGATGGCGACGCGTTGCTCCTTCACCGTCGGCTGGTCCTGGTCGAACTGGGTGCGGTACAACTCCTGATACCGGCCGCCGGCGTCGAGCAGGTCGCCGTGTCGCCCACGCTCGACGATGCGTCCGTCTTCGACGACGAGGATCTGGTCGGCCGCCCGGATGGTGGAGAGTCGGTGTGCGATGACCACGCTCGTGCGGCCGGTCAGGGCTTCGGCGAGAGCCTCCTGAACCGCGGCCTCGGAGGTGGAGTCGAGATGCGCGGTGGCCTCGTCGAGGATGACCACGCGCGGACGGGCCAGCAGCAGCCGCGCGATGGTGAGCCGTTGCCGTTCCCCGCCCGACAACCGGTACCCGCGCTCACCGACGACGGTGTCGAGCCCATCGGGAAGTGTGCGGATCAGGTCGTCGAGGCGGGCCCGCCGGAGCACCTCCCACATCTCGTCCTCCGTGGCGTCCGGCTGAGCGAACGCCAGGTTGGCGCGGATGCTCTCGTGGAAGAGATGCCCGTCCTGGGTGACGACGCCCAGCGCCGTCCGGATCGACTCGGCTGACAGGTCGCGTACGTCGACGTCGGCGAGCCGCACCGCGCCGTCCTCGACGTCGTACAGGCGGGGGACGAGCTGCGCGATCGTCGACTTGCCCGCCCCGGAGGAGCCGACGAGGGCGACCATCTGCCCTGCCTTGGCGCGGAACGACACACCGTGCAGCACTTCCTCGCCGCCGCGGGCATCGAGCTTCACCACATCTTCGAGAGACGCGAGCGACACCTTGTCCGCCGAAGGGTAGCCGAACCGTACGTCGTCGAACTCCACCGCGATCGGCCCGTCGGGAAGCGGGCGGGCGTCGGGCCGGTCGAGGATCAGCGGCTTGATGTCGAGGATCTCGAACACCCTCTCGAAGCTCACCAGCGCGCTCATCACCTCCACCCGGGCGCTGGCCAGCGAGGTCAACGGCGCATAGAGGCGCGACAGCAGCAGCGCGAGGGCGACCACGGTGCCGGCATCCAGGCTGCCCCGGAGTGCGTAGAGACCACCCAGCCCGTAGACCAGGGCCAGCGCCAGCGAGCCGACGACGGTGAGCGCGGTGATGAAGACCCACTGGAGCATGGCGGTACGGATGCCGACGTCCCGCACCCGACGGGCCCGCGCCGCGAACTCGGCCGACTCCTCGGCCGGCCGCCCGTACAGCTTGACCAGGGTCGCGCCGGGCGCGGAGAAGCGTTCCGTCATCCGCGTGCTCATGGCCGCGTTGTGCTCGGCCGCCTCACGCTGCAACTGGGCGAGCTTCGAACCCATCCGACGCGCCGGGAGAACGAAGATGGGCAGCAGCACGAGCGCCAGCACCGTGATCTGCCACGAGAAGCTGAGCATCACCGCCAGCGTCAGTGCCAGGGTGACCGCATTGCCGACCACCCCGGACAGCGTGTCGCTGAAGGCCCGCTGCGCACCGATCACGTCGTTGTTCAGGCGGCTGACCAGCGCTCCGGTGCGCGTCCTGGTGAAGAACGCCACCGGCATGCGCTGCACGTGGTCGAAGACGGCCGTCCGCAGCTGGACGATGAGCCCCTCACCGATGCTGGCGGAATGGAACCGCGTCACCAGACCCAGGCCGGCTTCGGCCAGGGCGATCACGGCGATCAGCACCGCCAACCGGATCACGACGCCGCTGTCGGCGCCATCCACGATGGCCTCCACCACCCGTCCGGCGAGGACGGGTGCCGCCACCGTGAGGACCGCCGTCACCACGCTCAGCAGCAGGAACCTGACGATCAGGGCCCGGTGCGGCCGCGCGAACTCCACGATGCGCTTCAGGGTGACACGGGACAGTGGTCGTTCTTCCTGCGCGTTCATCGCGTGGTGCAGAGACGTCCACGCGGTAAATTCCATGCTCATGCCTTACCTCCGATACCGGAGGTTAGGACCTCACCCGAGCTTGAGGTCAAGTCACCGCGCGGGGCGTTCCAGTTCGGCGCGGATCTGACCGAACACACCTCGCGGGTCATCCGTCCGGGTGAAACCGACGAGGGTCACCATGCCGAGCGTGTGCTGGTCACTCCACACGCAGATGTCGACAGGGATGCCCGTCTCGGCCTTGAGGATGCCGCAACCGGCCGCCCCGCCCAGCGGGCCTGGTTGGATCGGCCCCACGCCGGTGACCTTCGGCAGCCCGGCGAAGGTCTTGTTCAGTGTCGCGGTCGGGTCGGTGATCGTGCCGGACACCGCGCTGATCAGGATGACCCGCTGGTCATCGCTGGGAATGTGCAGCCCGCGCTCACGGGAGTACACCTCTTCGGCCCGGACGTAGGCGGTGCCCATCGCGCTGGTGGGCCCAGCGGCGAGCAGCTTCTTGAAGGTGCCCATCTGCTGCTCGGCGCGGTCGTGGAAACCCCGATCCACGGATTCGGTCCAGGTGCCCAGGAGCTTGGCTGGCTTGTCGATGCGCATCGCCGCAGCGGGGGCCGACGACTGCGTGGCCGCTGCCGGCGCGGGAGTGTCGGACTGCCCCGAGCACCCGGTCGTGAACAGCAGGATCGCCGACGTCAGCGCGCCGACGATGGTTGGGCCAGTCGGCATCGTGCGCGTCATTGAGTCCCGCCCCCGTCTCGATTTCGCGCGAAAGATATCGCACGCCCGCTGTCCCGTTACTGGTGACCCGCTTGCGCGACGTGGTGGTCGCCACCACCCCGGATTTTGTGTTCACTGACTGGACGTAAACGCGGTCCTTCCCCTACCGGCGCTGTGGCGGCTCAGCCGTTGCTCAGTCAAGCCAGCAGATCACCGCAGCACCATCCCTGGCGGCTGCAGCGAAGAAGCTCTGGACGCCTGGCAGATAGTGGGCCACCCAGGCAAGTTTCCCGGGGCCTTCCCAGGGCTCGGGGTAGATATCGGCCCGGTTCAACTCCTGCGGGTCGACGCCCCGAATGAGGCCGTCTTCGGTGAGCGCGGCCAGTTCCGAGGCCGCCGTCGCTACTTGGGCCGGTGTCAGATAGGAAGGCGGCCCGTAGCCCCAGTCGTCTTCGAGGTTTTCCAGGAAATCGAACATCTCCTCGCTGTCGGGCTCGACGTCTGGCAACTCCACGAACCGCTCCGCGCCCGAGACCAGCGGAATCTCGAAGCCCAGCCGATCAAGTAGGAAATCAAGCCCGTCCCATGCCTTGTCGGTGGCAGCCCAGCGTTCGGAGTTGTCGTCCCGTTGCGTCATGGCGAGTTCGTAGGCCCAGCCGAGGTCGGCCCTCGCCTGCTCCAGTTCGTCCGGGGAAACGCGCAGCCAGTTGCCGTTCATACTCACCACGGCAGGCTAAACGCTGGTTACGACAGTTCCCCCAACAGCAGGCAAAGGTGTCCGGCAACGTGGCGGCGCACTGTACTACCGCAAGGTGCTCGTCACCGAGTGCCGTCGGCGCCGGTCGCCGGCGTCCGGGGGCGCTGAGATCCGTGCATCAATCATGTCGCGGCACCGCGCCGTGATGCCGCCTTGTGTGATCCTGAGCCGGGTCCGTGATGCACCGAGGCGTCTCCGAATGCGCCGGGTGCGCCGGAGAGTAAGCAGAGGAGCCGTAGGCTCTGCGATCGTGCACAGCACCCTGACCGAGCACGCGCGGTGCCTCTACGGCGACGAGTACCGGCCTGCGTTGCAGTGCGGCCCGGACCACCAGGAGCACTACTTCGTCGAAGAGCTGACTTTCGCGGACGCGGAGACCATTCTCGCGATGCTGCGGGAACTCTGCCCGAACCTGGTCGACGGACTTCTGCCGGTCTGGGTCCGCAATCTCGCTTACCGGCTTGTGCTCCTGCAGCGGCCGAACCAGCCGGCGCTCATGCGCGAGGCGGCCGACAGCCTGTACATGCACGGTCCCGATTGGGACAACCTTGCGACAGAGCTGCGCAGCCAGGCCGACGCGCTGGAAGGCCGCTGACTAGGACAGATGATGCACGTCTGAACGTGCGCCTGACCGAGGTCAGCTCCACCGATCTGCCGCGAGGCGCGCGTAAGGGCTCGGGCTACTCGCTTGCGGAGTCCCAGGCGTCTTCGAAGGTGGTTCGCGTGATGACGAACGGGCTCCAGTCCTCGTCAGGATCATCCAGGCTCGCCTGCCCGAGGCCACCGAACTGGTCTTCGTCATATCCGGGCGAGGAGGCAGTTGGCTTGGCGAAGTCCCTGGCGGCGCGTTCGGAGACCGATCCGTCAAATGCGGACGGTCCGGCCCTCGTCGTCGGACGGCTTGTCGTCACGTGTGGAACGCGGATGCGGTCAGGACCGAGATGAAATCCGGGCTGTCACTGCACTGCCGGCGGAGCGCTTCCCACGATAGATAACCTAACAACGATTTTGTGGAATCGGTATCGGGCAGACGACCGACTGCGCAGGTCAGCGGCGGTGGCTAAGTTCGCCCAATGCCCACGAACATGATCAGTGCGAGTTCCGCTGGCACCTGGACCCTCGGCGACCTGACCGTCAACCGGATCGGATTCGGCGCGATGCGCCTGACGGGCAACGGCAGCGCGGCGAGCGACCGCGCGCGGGCCATCGGAGTGCTGCGCCGGGCGGTCGAGCTCGGCGTGAACCACATCGACACAGCGGCGTTCTACTTCTCGCCGCTGCGGTCGGCCAACGAGTTGATCAATAGTGCGCTGTCGCCGTACGCCGATGACCTGGTCATCACCACCAAGGTCGGGCCGGGCCGCGACCCGTCGGGGGAATGGCTGCCGTTGGCCCGGCCGGACCAGCTGCGCGGGCAGGTCGAGGAGAACCTGCGCCAACTCGGCCGCGACCATCTGGATGTCGTGAATCTGCGCCAGCACGGACTGGACTCGGTCGCGGAGCACTTCGGCGCGCTGGCCGAGCTGCGCGACGCCGGTCTCATCCGGCATCTCGGCCTGTCCAACATTCGCCCCCATCACCTCGAGCAGGCGCAGGCGATCGCCCCGGTGGTCTGCGTGCAGAACACGTACGGTGTCGACACCCGACGCACGCACGACCAGTTCGTGCGTACCTGCGGCGATCAGGGTGTCGCGTTCGTGCCGTTCTTCGCGATCGCTGGCGACGGACGTGAGGCCGGCGGCGTGGCCGCCAACGCGGCAGTGCAGGCCGTCGCGCGTACGCACGGCGCGACGCCGGCACAGGTGCGTATCGCGTGGACCCTCAGCCGCGGCCCGCACCTGCTGGCCATCCCCGGTACCGGCAACCCCGACCACCTGGTCGAGAACCTGGCCGCCGGGGCGCTGGTCCTGTCGCCGGACGATTTGGCCAGCCTCGAGTAGCGGCCCGGCAAAATGCGGCCCTGCCCCGAGCCCACGACCCTCCGACGGAAGGTCCGTCCCTGTGCAGGCAGCGACAACGCCCATTCCCATTCCGCCGCCCGACAGCTCATGGCTCGTCGCCCGAGGACTCATCCCCGATCATGGCCCTCGGCGCGTCCTGGCCTTCGCGACCTTCGTCAACATGCTCGGAAGCGGCATCTTCATGGCCAGCGCCGTGCTCTTCTTCACCCGATCCGTCGGGCTTCCCCTTGCGCAGGTCGCTCTGGGCATGGGCATCGCAGCGTTCGTCGGGATGCTCGCCGGGATTCCGGTGGGGCATCTCGCCGATCGGCGGGGGCCGCGCGAGATTTATCTGCTGACTCTGATCATCCGTGCCGCCACCATGGTCGCCCTGGCCTTCGTGCACACGTTCTGGCTGTTCGTCGTCCTGGTCTGCCTGACCCAGCTCGCCCACTCAGCCGGCGGGGCGTCTCGCGGTCCGCTGGTGCGGGGCTTCGGCGGCACGCACCTGGCCCGGTACCGGGCCTATCTGCGTTCGGTCGCCAACCTCGCCGGATGTTGTGGCGCCCTCGCCGCCGGCGCCGCGGTGCAACTGGACACCCGTGCGGCCTACCTGGCCCTGGTCGTCGGCAACGCCATCAGTTTCCTGGCGTGCGCCGCGATCATCACTCGGCTGCCCTCGTTGCCGCCCATTCCAGTGCCCCAGATGACCGGGCGCTGGATCGCACTGAAGGACAAGCCCTATCTGGCAGTCACCGCGCTCGACGCCATCCTGGGAATTCAGGGCCAGGTGCTGGTCTTCGCGCTGCCGGTGTGGATCGTCTCGCAGACCCACGCGCCGCGCTGGTTCGTTGGAGTGGCCGTGCTGGTCAACACCGCCCTCGTGGCGTCACTCCAGGTCAGAGCGAGCCGGGGGATCGATACCAGTCCAGCGGCCGGTCGGGCCATGCGCCGCTCCGGGGTGGCGTTCCTGATCGGGATGGCCCTGATCGCCGCCACGGCGGCGATGCCCGGCTGGCTCGCCGTTACGGTGATGACGCTGGGGGTCGCCGCGCACACCGTCGGCGAGCTGTGGCACGCGGCGGGCTCACTCGAGTTGCAGTTCCGGTTCGCACCTGCGCACGCGCAGGGGCAGTACACGGGAATCTCCGGGCTCGGCACGGGCCTGGCCAACGTCGCCGCACCCTCCCTACTGGGCCTGCTCTGCATCGCCTGGGGTGCCCCCGGATGGCTGCTGATGGGCGGCATCTTCGTCGCGGTTGGGCTCGCCGCCCCGGCGGTCGTCTGGTGGGGCGAGCGAACGCGTCCGCACTCAGCGGAGGCCGTCTAGAGACCAGCGATCGTGGGTGGCAGCAGCGCGGGTGGTGCCCGTCGACGGCGGCGCAGAAGGGCCCGATGTCGGGCATCGGCGCGACCGACCACTTGTGGAGTCGTCCCGAGGGCATGCCTCGTCACCCGGACAGGAGTGATTGCTCTCCGCTGGTCGTGTCTATGTCCGTCGGTGGTAGTGGTTGCGGCGGGGGAGTTGGTCGGGGTCGAGCCAGGCGGGCGGTATGAATTCGGGGTGGTTGTCGTTGCCGAGTTGGACGGTCCAGTCGTTGTGGTGGAGGTGGCGGTGGTGGTGGCCGCAGAGTAGGACGGCGTTGTTGAGGTTGGTGGGGCCGCCGTCGGCCCAGTGGTGGATGTGGTGGGCGTTGCACCAGCGGGGTGGTCGGTCGCAGCCGGGGAAGGCGCAGCCACCGTCGCGTAACACGAGGGCCCGGCGTAGTGGGCCGGTGATGAGGCGGCGTTGTCGGCCGACGTCGAGGACCTGACCGGTGCCGCCGAGCACGGCGGGCAGGATCGCGGCGTCGCAGGCGAGTCGGCGCACTGTTTCCGGGGTGAGGTGGAGGCCGGTGTCGAGGGTGGCGGCGCCGAGTTGTCCCGCGAGGGCGTCGTAGCTGGTGGTGACGACGATTTGTGCGGGGTCGCCGCCGTGTTCGGGTAGCTCCCTTGTGCGCAGGCTGAGCCGGCAGAGGTCAGCGAGGGCGTCATGGCGGCGTTGCCCGGCGCAGCGCTGGTCGTCGGGGCCGGACGGGGCGGTGAGCGGGTCGATCGCGGCGCGCAGCAGGCCGGCGGTTTCGCTGTCGAGGATGCCGGTGAGTCGGAGTCGGCCGTCGGTCAGCGTCGACATCGTGACGTGGCGGTCGCGGTTGGCTCGGCGGGCGTCGGCTTCCAGTGCGGCCTGGGCGGCGGCGTCGGCGATGTCGGGTGCGACGTGGTCGAGGATGCGGGTGCCGAGCTTGCGCAGCAGGGTGGGGTCGAACTGGCCGGCCCAGTCGACCAGCACACCGACGGCCTTGTCGGCCACCTCCGGCCCAGCGACCGTCTGCACGGTGGCGACGGTGTCGGCGATGACCCGCACCTGCTCCATGCTGACCGCGCCGGCCGCCAGCGCGCCCCGCACGGCCGTCGGGGCCGCGTCGACGCACGCCGCGAGATCGACCAACCGGCGGGCTGCGGGAATGGTCAACCGCAGTCGCTCGCGCAACCAGACCGCGGTGCTGGAGGCGCCCTGCGCGACCGCCGTGCCCCGACCGTCCACCTCGCGCACCAACGCCAGCTTCACGGCGGCGAGACGTTGCTCCAGGCGGTGTGCGGCGTCGAGCGCCGCGACCAGCTCATCGTCGGCGAGAGCCCAGGCGGCGTCGTCAACGCAGGCAGCGACCGCGTCGTCTGCCTGCGCCAACTCCTCGACCATGACCAGAGACTAGAACAGGTGTACGACAACTTTCAGTGGCAATGATCGATCGCTATGAGGCGGAGCCGAGAGGTTCCTGGGGGTTGTTGAAGGGCCTGGCCCAGGTGATGACGCGGTCGATGGAATCGCGGGTGAGGCCGATCGCCGGGTCGGTGGTGATCAGCAAAGTGGGGCTGGTACGCCTCGCGGCCCAGACGTGGGCTTCGGGCGAGTGAAGGTCGTCAATCCATGTTGCGGGCCGTTGCTGGGCGTAGGCGGCAATGAGTGGGATTTTCTCGCTGGGGTGGAACGGTGTGCACGGCATGGTGACCACCGGCAGGGGAGTGATGTGCAGAAGCGGAGCGAGGAGTTGGTTTGCTTCATCGTTCCAGCTCGTGGCCCAGGCTATGTCCAGGACGGCACTCGCTTCGGTGATCCAGGTGCCGTGTACGGGGTTGACACGGACGGGTTCCTCTCCGGGGAACAGGCGGTGCTCGGTGTAGCCGGCCGGCGGTTGAGGACTGCCGTACGGGTTGAGGACACCGTCGATGTCGAGCAGCAGCAGGGGGCGGGTTATTCGCACGTCACGACGCCGTGTTCAAACGGAGGGGAGACGATCGCCTCCACCACCCGCCCGGCGAGGACCGGTGCCGCCAGACGCGGACCACCGTCGCCACGCTCAACAGCAGGAGGCGGCATTCGACAGCGGTGACGGTCACAGGCCGGCGTGCATGGTCAGGCTCTGCCGCAGGTGGAGTTTCGGCCTGGACCCGACGATCGAGCCGACGACCTCGCCCCCACGGAACACCAGCAGTGTCGGCAGGGACATGACTGCGTAGCGCCGCGTGGCCTGCGGGTTGTCGTCGGAGTTGAGCTTGGCGATGACCATCCGGTCGCCGAACTCCTGTGCCAGCTCGACGAGGCTCTTCTCGATCATCTTGCACGGCGGGCACCACTCGGCCCAGAAGTCGACCACGACGGGCCGGTCGCTGGCCAGCACCAGCTCGGCGAACGTGTCGTCGGTGACGGTGATCAGGGAGCTGACGCTCGTTTCCTGGGGCATGTTTTCTCCCGGTGCTCGATGGCGTGGGTGAGCTGGGTGTGCAACTGCTGACGGACCGCTCCGAGCCGATCGAGGTAGTCGTCGACCTCGGCGAGCTTGCGTCGCAGCACCAGCACGGAATCCGGACAGACGTCACCGGACGCGTTGCCCGCTCGCAGGCAGGCGACGAACGGTCGGACGTCGTCGAGGCCGAAGCCGACGTCGAGCAGCGCCCGGATCTCCCGGACGACCCGCAGCTCCGCCTCGTCGTAGACGCGGTAGCCGTTCGCTGAGCGCTGCGGTTGTACCAGCCCGTGGGCTTCGTAGTAGCGCAGCGTTCGGGTGCTCGTGCCGGCCCGTTCCGCCAGCTCGCCGATCAGCATCAGACCTCCTCGACCAGCCTGTCGCGACCAGGCTAAACCTTGTCGTCAGCGTCAAGGCAAGGCTGCTCCCGAACCCAGCCCCGAGCCCAGACCCAGCCCCGAGCCCAGGCCCAGCCCCGAGCCCAGGCCCAGCCCCGAGCCCAGGCCCAGGCCCGAACCCAGGCCCAGGCCCGAACCCAGGCCCAGTCCCAGGCATGGCTCAGGGCGCCGCGATGCGGCGCCCTGAGTCTCTGTGCGCTAGCCGATGCGGAACTGGTCGCCGTAGACGGCGAACACCAACGGCGTGTTCAGGTTGAAGTTGCCGTTGTTGAGGAACACCCGCTGGGCCGTGTCGACCCGGGACGTGTCCGAGTGGGCTGCTTCCTTCTTCATCTCGATGACCCGCTCGTCGAGGAAGGCGTTGAGCCAGGTCCGCTCGTCGCCGCCCTGCGCCGGGGGCTTCGCCCGAGCGAGGGCGCGGTTGCGGATCTGGCGCATCCCCTCGTACCCGTGCATGACCGCCGCGTCGTAGTAGGCGAACTGACCGAGCGCCCGGACCTGGTCGTTCTTGCCGTCGCGTACCGATGGGTTGAAGTAGACCCGGTCCCGCTCGGCCTCCTGTGCGGCTTGGAACACCGAGTCGTTGGCCGCGGTCCGCCAGTCGCGGGGGAAGTTGGGGTCTAGGCCGGAGTGCGAGGGGGTGCCGTTGACGGCGCGCAGCGCCGGCAGGTAGCCGGCCAGCACGTTGCCCGGCTTGGTGCGCGTGTACGCCTCGACCAGTTCGAGCATGTCGCCGGTGCCGGAGCAGAAGCCGATGATGCCGGCGGTGTAGCCGCGCCCGTCGCCGATGTCCTCGATGTAGGAGAACTGCGCGCGCCAGTCGAGCGAGGAGTTTTCCGCAGCCGAGACGAGCTGCATGGCGACGTCCTTCTTCGCCGGGTCGTCGAGGTTGGTCCCGGTCGGGGTGGTGGGCGTTGGGGTGCCGCCGCCGGGCAGGGTCCACTGCTGGTTGGTGGTGCCGCCGCAGGTCCAGATCTGCAACCGGGCGCCGTTCGCGGTGCTCCGGTCGGTGACGTCGAGGCACTTGCCGGAGCCGGTGTTGACGAGCGTGCCGTTGCTGGCGGTCCACGTCTGCGCGCCGGTGCCGTTGCAGTCGTACAACTGGATCTTGGCGCCGTTGGCGGTCGACGCGGCGGTCACGTCGAGACACTTGCCGAGTGCCCGGATCGAGTTGTCGGTGTTGCCGACGGTCCACGTCTGGGCCGCGCTGCCGTTGCAGTCGTAGAGCTGGACCGCCGTGCCGTTGGCCGAGTTGGCGGCGGCCACGTCGACGCACTTCCCGCCGAGGCCGGTGATCGGGCCGGCGGTCGCGGCGCTGGCCGACGGCAGACCGTAACCGATCGCGGCGACGCCCATCAGCAGGGCGCCCACGACGTAGGCGGCTGTTCTCTTGTGAACCATGGTGTTCCTCGGGGAAGGGGCGGCGTGCCGCCGGCCGGTCGGTGGCCCGGCGCGGCGGTTCGGCCCCGGCGGGCACCGCGAGCATCAGGAAACTGTATTAACAGATATCAGTACGTTAGTGCGTCGTCAATCGACGAGCGCAGGCCGTGACGACGCATGTTCATCTCGTTGACAGACACCCGAGAGCTCGATGCCCGGCCCGCCCAGTTGGATGTCGTCAGCAGTGCCGCGGTCCCGGGCGAGACGACCCGGGACGGCACCGACACGCAAGGAGCGTTCCATGGCAGTCCCCCTCCGCCGTACCCCGTCTCTGTGGGCCACGGCCGCCGCCGTGCTGGCTGTGGCGGCGTTGTCCGCCTGCGGCAGCGCCGACGCCGCCGACCCGGTCGGCGCGCCGAGCGCCGCCGCGCCGACCGAGGCCACGCCGACCGGCGCCGCGCTCCCGGCGGTCAAGGGCAAGCTGCGCGGGTACGGCACGGTGCGGCAGCTCAGTGAGGCCGCGGACCTGGTGGTACGGGGTGAGGTCGAGGCGACCGGGTTCCGGGTGGACGAGATGCTGCGCGCGGCGAACGGATCGGCAGTCGGTGCCGGGACGCGGATCACGCTCGCCAGCCTGGATCGCGGCGTGGCGGACATGGCCCAGATGTCCACGCTCACGGCGGGTCAGGTCGTGGTGCTCTACCTTGCCAAGGACGCGGCGGCCCCGACGTTCCGCACGCTCAGCGGCGACTTCGGGGTGTTCGACGTGACCGGGACCGGTGACGACGCCGTCGCGGTGTCCCGCTCGCAGACGATGGCCGTCAGCGGCCTGCTCGACGAGGACCCGACCGCGTCCGGCCACGGCTTCCGCGCCACCCTCGGCCAGCTCCGCGCCGTCGCCACCCAGGTGAAGTAGGACGACGACTGGAACGCGGACGGCACCCACCGGGTGCCGTCCGCGTGCTCACTGCTCGCGGTAGGTGGCCAGATCGAAGTCGGCGTACGCGCCGTCGCCGCCGAGGTCCTGCACCCACAGGCCCAGGAACGCCCCGGTGAAACCCCACGCCGCCGGCTCACCGTCGATGATCAGCGCGGCGTGCTCGTCGGAAAGGATCGTCGCGTCCAGGTCGACCGGTAGCCGCTGCCAACCGGCGCCGAGGTCGTAGTCGAAACGCACCACCGGCCCGTCGAACACGGCCCGCAGGCCGACCCGGTCCACGCCGCTGGCGTCGACGGTCAGCTCGGGGTGCGGCGTGCGCCGCCCGTTGTCGGAACTGAGCAGCTCCAGCACCGTCCGTCCGTCGTCGGCGCGGGTCAGGTAGAGGTGGTGCCAGTTGAGGGTGTTGTAGTAGGCGGTGATCCCGGCGAGCTGGCGGTGGTCGACCGGGTCGAACTCCAGCACGGTCTCCAGGGAGCAGTGCATCGCGCCGACGCGTCGCCCGACCAGGCTGGGGGCCTGTCGACCGACCGGTGACTGCCCGCCGTGGATGCGAAGGTGTGAGGGGCGGCTGTGCAGGTCGACCCAGTCCGCGGTGGCCGGCCGGCGCAGTGTCGACCAGCACAGACCCAGCTCGGGGGCGTCGAAGTGGTCGGTGTCGGGCTCCGCCGGCCACGGGTGCGCGGGCAGGTCCGGTGCGACGACCTCGTCTGCCGGCACCCCTCCGGCGATCTGCGGCCAGCCGTCCGCCGGCCACTCGACCCGCTGGATCGCGGTCTCCCGGCCGAGCACACAACTGCCCAGCGGGGAGTAGGGGCGGCCCACCAGGTGGGCGAGGTACCACTCGCCGTCCTGCGTACGGACCAGGCTGCCGTGACCCGCCTTCTGCAACCGCAGTTCGGGGCGGCCGACGGAGGTGAGCAGCGGACCGTCCGGGTCCACCTCGTACGGCCCGAACAGCTCCCGGGACCGCGCCACGGTGACCTGGTGCTCCCAGCTGGTGCCGCCCTCGGCGGTGATCAGCCAGTACCAGCCGTCGTGCCGGTAGATGTGCGGGCCCTCGGTGACCCCGACCGGGGTGCCGGTGAACAGGATGCGCGGCCGGCCGACCAGACTGCGCGCGGCCCGGTCGTACTGCTGGATCTCGATGCCGCCGAAGCGGTCCCGACCGGGTCGCCAGTCCGCGCTCATGCTCAGCAGCCAACTGGTGCCGTCGTCGTCGTGGAACAGCGCGGCGTCGAAACCGCGCCCGTGCAGCTTCACCGGATCCGACCAGGGGCCGGTGATGTCCTCGGCGGTGACCAGGAAGTTCTGCGGGTCCCAGTAGCCGCTGGCAAAGCTGGCGACGTCGCTGTAGACGAGATGGAACTGGCCGTCGTGGTACGTCAGGTCGGGCGCCCACACCCCGTTGGAGTCACCGCAGCCTCGCAGGTCGAGCAGCCGGCGGTCGGTGATGACCCCGCCCAGGGTGCGCCAGTTCACGAGATCACGCGAATGGTGCACACGCACGCCCGGATACCACTCGAACGTCGAGGTGGCCAGGTAGTAGTCGTCCCCGACGCGCAGGATCGACGGGTCCGGGTGGAACCCGGCGAGGACGGGATTGCGGATCGACCGGGTAGCGGTCGCCACGTTAGCGATGTCGGTCGACACGATGGCTCCTCTGGACGGGGCTGTCTGGAACTTCCGGAAACTTGCGGTCCCGGATCGCTGGAAGTCGTGACTACGCTAGCCGGTCTTTTCGCAATAGGACAGAGGTCTTGACCGTTGCGGAAACAGCTCGTAGCGTGCCGGCCATCGACCGGTAATACCGGCGAAGCTTTGAAAGTTCCGGAGATCCATAGGTTCCACCCCGCCGGCTCGGCCGGCGTCCGAGCACCCCGTGAGTCCCCGAAGGGATGGATCATGACCACACACCTTTCCCGCCGAACGCTGCTCGGCCTCGCCGGTGCCGGCGCCGGCGCCTACCTGCTGAGCGCCTGTAGCGGCGACGAGAAATCCAGCGACCCGAACGCCCCGCAGACCATCAACTGGTGGCACATCCAGAACACCGACCCGATGCTGCCGGTCTGGGCCGCGATGGCCAACGAGTACAAGACCGCGCACAGCAACGTCACGTTGACGATCCAGCCGCTGGAGAACGAGGCCTTCAAGGCCAAGCTCACCACCGCCACCCAGGCCGGCGACCCGCCGGACCTGTTCCAGTCCTGGGGTGGCGGCGTGCTCAAGCAGCAGGTGGACGCGGGCCTGGTCAAGGACCTCACCGACGACGTGAAGGATCTGGTCGGCGGCATCCTGCCCGCCGCCATGCAGCCCTACACGATCGACGGCAAGGTCTACGGCATCCCGTTCGACATCGGCATGGTCGGGTTCTGGTACAACAAGGACCTCTTCACCCGTGCCGGCATCACCGAGGCTCCCGCCACGTGGGCTGCCCTGCTCGACGCGGTCCGCAAGCTCAAGACCGCCGGCATCACCCCGGTCGCCCTGGCCGGCAAGGACAAGTGGCCGGCCCACTTCTACTGGTCCTACCTCGCCATGCGCATCGGCGGCGTGGGCGCGTTGCAGAAGGCCGTCGACGACAAGAACTTCGACACCCCTGATCTCGCCGCCGCCGGCGAGCGGCTCAAGGAGCTCGTCGACCTGCAGCCGTTCCAGAAGGGGTTCCTGGGCGCCGAGTTCGGCTCGCCCGACGGGCAGGCCGCCACGATGGGCAACGGCGGCGCGGCCATGGAGCTGATGGGGCAGTGGGCACCTGCGGTGCAGGCGTCCAGCTCCACCAGCAAGAAGGGCCTCGGCGACAAGCTCGGCTTCTTCCCGTTCCCGGCCGTGGACGGCGGCAAGGGATCCGCGACCGAGGTCTTCGGTGGCGGCAACGGTTTCGCCGTCGGCAAGGACGCGCCGGCCGCCACCATCGACTTCCTGAAGTTCCTGCTCAGCGCCGACAACCAGAAGCGGTCCGCGCAGACCGGCGCGGTGCTGCCCACGGTGAAGGACGCCACCTCGGCGATCAGCGACGCCAACAACAAGGTCGTCGCGGAGACCCTGGCCAAGAACACCGGCTTCCAGCTCTACCTCGACCAGGCGTACGCGCCCGCGCTCGGGCAGCAGATCAACGACAGCGTCGCCGAGATCATCGCCGGCAAGAAGTCGCCGGCGGCGATTCTCAAGGACATCACGCAGGTGGCAAAGACCGTCTGACCGTGATCCATCACCCATCCGTAGCCGGCCGTAGAACCCGAGTGGAGCAGGCATGACCAGGCCATCGACCGTGTCGGACACAAGGCGCGGCGACACGGCGACCGATCCGCCGGCACCGGGGCCGGGCACCGCGCGACAGCGCGGCCGCCAGCCCCGGCCGGGCCGGGGTGGCGTCCTCGCCGTGTTCCTGGCGCCTGCCCTGGCGCTGTTCCTGCTACTTGTCCTCGCCCCCATCGTGGTGGCCGGCTACGCCAGCCTCTACAAGTGGAACGGCTTCGGTCTGCCGGAGAACTTCATCGGGCTGGACAACTACACCCGCGCCTTCGGCGACCCGACCTTCCGCGGCGACCTGAGGCGCGGCCTGGTGCTGGTGGTGCTGTCCCTGGTCGTGCAGCTGCCGGTGGCGCTGGCCCTGGCCATGCTCCTCAACCAGCCGATTCGCGGCCGGGCCATCTACCGGCTGATCTTCTTCGCCCCGTACGTGCTCTCCGAGGTCACCACGGCCGTCCTGTTCACCCTGGTGTTCTCACCGAACCGAGGGTTGGGCGAGGGTGTCTCCCGGTGGCTGGGCGCCGACGCGGGCGCGGTCTTCGCCGACCCGGACACCGTGCTGTTCGCCGTCTTCCTGGTGGTGTCCTGGAAGTACTTCGGCCTCTACATGATGCTCTTCCTGGCCGCCCGGCAGGGAATCCCCAAGGAGCTGTCCGAGGCCGCGGTCACCGACGGCGCCACCGCCTGGCAGGCGTTCCGGCACGTCACCCTGCCCCTGCTCGGCCCGACGATCCGGATCAGCGTGTTCCTGTCCGTCATCGGCACCATCCAACTGTTCGACATGGTCTGGGTGCTCACCGGCGGTGGTCCGATCCACTCCTCGGAGACGCTGGCCGTCACGATGTACCAGTTCGGCTTCCGCCGCTTCGAGGTCGGCTACGCGAGCGCCATCAGCATCGTCATGTTCCTGCTGAGCCTCGTCTTCGCCCTGTTCTACCAACGCATCGTGCTGCGTCGTGACACCGCGGGCGCGATCACCAACCAGGGAGGCCAGCGATGACCGCCACGGCGAGCCGTGCCCAGCGGACCCGCAGCGTCGTGCTGCACCTCGTCTGCATCGCCGTCGGCGCGCTCATCGTCGTGCCGGTGTGGTTCGGTGTGCTCGGCGGCTTCAAGGACAACGGCCAGCTGTCCACCAACCCGCTGGGCTGGCCCGACCCCTGGGTGCCGAACTACATCGACATCCTGAGCAACGGCGTGTTCTGGCGGCAGCTCGGCAACAGTCTGCTCATCGCCGTGAGCAGCACCGTCATCGTCGTCGGCGCGGCGGCGATGGCCGCGTTCGTCTTCGCTCGCTACGCCTTCCGGGGCCGCGAGTTCCTGGTGACGCTGTTCGCGATCGGCCTGATGTTCCCGTTCGCGGTGGCCATCCTGCCGCTGTTCGTCCTGCTGCGGGGCATGAACCTGCTGGACAACCCGCTGGGTGTCATCCTGCCCCAGGCCGCCTTCGGGCTGCCGATCACCATCATCATCCTGCGGCAGTTCTTCCGTACCATCCCGGCCGAGGTCGAGGAGGCAGCCGTCCTCGACGGCTGCGGCTCGTTCGGGTTCTTCTGGCGGGTCCTGCTGCCGATGGCCCGTCCGGCCCTGGCCACCGTGTCGGTGCTGGCCATCGTGACCAGCTGGAACAACTTCATGCTCCCGCTGGTCGTCTTCAGCGACCAGAGCTGGTGGACCCTCCCCGTCGGGGTGCAGGCCTTCCAGGGCCAGTACGCCGACGACACCGCGCGGGTGCTCGCGTACGTCGTGCTGTCCATGCTGCCGGCCCTGGGCTTCTACGCCGTGGCCGAACGCCAACTGATCGGCGGCCTGACCGGCAGCGTCAAGGGATGACACCGGGTCACCGCGAGCAGACCTGACGCTTCCAGCACGACGAAGGGGGGACCGTGGGCACGGAGAACGGCCGAAACGTCACCATCGCCATGATCGCGAGGTTGGCCGGTGTCTCCGTGCCCACGGTCTCCCGGGTCATCAACGGTCGCTCCGACGTCGCCCCCGACACCCGGGAACGCGTCGAGGCGCTGCTCAACCGGCACGGCTACCGCCGCCGGTCACCGGCCCGACGCACCGACGCCGCCCTCATCGACCTGGTCTTCAACGACCTGGACAGCCCGTGGGCGGTCGAGATCATCCGCGGGGTGGAGGACGTCGGTCAGACCAGCGGCGTCGGGACCGTCGTGTCGGCCATCCACTGGCGCATCTCCTCGGCCAAGCAGTGGCTCGACAACATGCGGACGCGTTCCACCGAGGGCATCATCTTCGTGACCTCGATGGTCAACCCGCCGTTGCAGGCCGAGCTGCGCCGCCTGCACCTGCCGGTGGTCATCATCGACCCCGCCGGTGTGGACCCCCAGGAGTCACCCACCATCGGCGCCACCAACTGGGCGGGCGCCCTGAGCGCCAACCAGTACCTGATCAACCTCGGCCACCGCCGCATCGGCTTCATCGCCGGCCCACCGCACCTGATGTGCAGCCGGGCCCGGATGGACGGCTACCGGGCCGCCCTCGGCGCCGCCGACATCCCCATCGACGACGCCCTCATCCGACCCGGCAACTTCTATCACGAAGCCGGGTTCAGCGCGGGCACACAGTTGCTGGCCCTGCCCGATCCGCCCACCGCCATCTTCGCCTCCAGCGACCAGATGGCCCTCGGCGTCTACGAGGCGGTCCGCAAGCGCGGCCTGCGGGTGCCCGACGACGTCAGCGTGGTCGGTTTCGACGACCTGCCGGAGGTCCGCTGGTGTTCACCGCCGCTGACCACCGTTCGTCAACCCCTCGCGGAGATGGGCATGCTGGCCGCGCGGACCGTGCTGCGCCTCGCGGGCGGCGAGAAGACCGAAAGCCCTCGGGTCGAGCTGGCCACCGAACTCATCGTGCGCGACAGCGCCGCACCGCCGCGAGAGTCCTCGTCGGGGCGGCCCCGGTCGTGACACCGTTCAGCCGCCACGGAGAGCGTCGTCGACGCCCGTCTCCCGTCGGCCGAGGTGCGCCGGGTCCCGACGGGACAGCAGATCCACTGCTGCCTTCAGACAGGCGCCGTTCTCCCGGGACGAGCTGACCCGCCAGGTTTGCGCGTACCGTCTCGCGGTCTCGTCACCCACTCCGCTGGCGTCGATGCCGAGGCCCCTGCACAGTGCCACCGCGCGGGGGAGATGGAACGACTGGGTCACGACCGTCGCGCGCCGTACCCCGAAGATCCGCTCAGCCCGCGCGCACGAGTCGTACGTGTCGAAACCGGCGTGGTCGAGCACGACCTTGCGCGCCGGCACGCCCCGGTCGACCAGCCAGCCCAGCATCGCGGCAGGCTCGTTGTAGTCCGCGTTCATGTTGTCACCGGATACCAGGATCGCCCGCACCTTGCCGGCGTCGAAGAGCCGTCGCGCGATCTCCAACCGGGCCGCGAGGAACGGCGACGGGTTGCCGTCGGTGTCCACCTTGGTCCCCAGCACTAGGGCGACGGGCGCATCCGGCACGGTTGCCTCGCTGTAGATGTGGCCGTCGGCCGCGTCGCGGATCCACACCACGCTGGCCACCGTGCCGCCGGTCAGCAGCACCGCACCGACCACCACCGCCACGAAGGTACGACGAGCGAGGCGCCCGCGATTCCCGTACCACCGTCTGAGCGCACCGGACCGTCCCCGCATGCCGAGAGAGTATTCGGGCCGTGCTCACGACGTCCGGCCCGGGGCTGACCAGCACGGCCCTTCGGGTCTGGCTTTCGTTGCTAGGGTTTCGTGGGCCAGGACGGGGAGGCTGCGGGATGTCAGACGATGCCGGGGACAGCTGGACCGCGCGGCGCGCCGACCATGACGAGCGGTGACCGGCGCTTCCGCGACCTCGCCTCCCAACTCACCAGCGACATCCAGAGCTACGCCCCG
Source organism: Micromonospora sp. C81 (assembly GCF_018070425.1). NCBI lineage: Bacteria > Bacillati > Actinomycetota > Actinomycetes > Micromonosporales > Micromonosporaceae > Micromonospora > Micromonospora sp. C81. The sequence goes on along the minus strand of NZ_JAGPXS010000001.1, from coordinate 565,450 downwards.
GACTGCCTGGAGTTGTTGCAGTGCATCGACGACGTGGTGTCCGGGCGTTCCGCGTACGAGGAGTACGAGGGCAACTCCGCCGTCGTGCGCTGCACGCCGACCGGTGTCACGGTGGACAGCCTCGGGCCTGTCCCGTCGGGTACGACGTACACGGTCGACGAGGCGCGCGAGGTCATCCTCACCTACTTCGACTTCCTGGCCCCGTCCGTGCAGGACAGGAAGCGGCACCTGGCGACCTGGGAGCAGGAGCACGGCGGCCCGTTTCCCGGCCGTCACCTGCTGCGCCTGGACGGCTGAGACCCCCTCAGCTTCGGGTCCACCGCTGGCTGGCGCCGCCGTTGCAGGTCGACAGGACCACCTGGGTGCCGTTGGCGGTCGCGGCGGCGTTCGGTGCGAGGCACAGGCCGGACTGCACCCCGGTGACCGTGCCATCGGTGTTGAGGTTCCACTGCTGGTTGGTGCCGCCGTTGCAGTCCCAGATGATCACCCGGGTGCCTGCCGTGGTGCCCGCGCCCTCGGCGTCCAGGCACTTCGTGCCGTACACCTGGAGTTGCCTGGTGGCGGTCGGCGTCCACTGCTGGTTGGTGCCGCCGTTGCAGTCCCACAACGCCACCTGGGTGCCGTTCGTCTGCGACCGGGACGGGACGTCCAGGCAGCGGCCGGCGTTGACGTTGCGCAGCGGTCCGGCCGTGCCGCCCGGCGGCGGGGTGGTGGGGCTCGTGGTGTCGAGGCCGAGGAAGCGGACGGCCTGGGCGGCGTCGAACGGGATGGAGTGGCCGTACCCCTGGAAGCTGATCGCCTCGACGGGTGCCGTGCCGCCGGTGCCGCCGTAGCGGGTGCGGGTGGCGCTGGTCTGCGGGGAGTCGGTGTAGCTGGGGGTCTGCGAGACGCCGTGGTCGTTGGTCCACTGCTTGATCTGTTCGCCGAAGTTGACGTAGCTCAGCGTGGTGTCCGTGGTGCCGTGCCAGATCTGCACCCGGGGACGCTTGCCGATGTATCCCGGGTACGCGTTGCGGACCAGGTCACCCCACTGCTGCGGGGTCCGGACGATCCGCCCGCCGGAGCACTCGCTGTTCCACTCCGCGCCGTTGGTGGTGGCGAAGCATCCGAACGGGACACCGGAGGAGCTGAATCCGGCGTTGAACACCTCCGGGTAGAGGCCGAGCATGACGTTGGTCATCATGGCGCCGGAGGAGAACCCGCCCACGGCGATCCGGTTCGCGTCGACCGGGTAGCGACTCCGGACGTGGTCGACCATGGACTTGAGGCCGATGGGGTCGCTGCCGCCGTCACGCCGGAGGGCCTGCGGTGAGGAGACGTCCCAGCACTTGCTGCTCCGGGTCACCGACGGGTAGATCACGATGAAGCCGTAGCGGTCGGCCAGGGTGCTGAGCCCGAACCCGGTGTGCACCGCCGGGCCACTGCCGGTGCAGTAGTGCAGCGCGAGGAGCAGGGCCGGCTGGGCCGCGACCCGGTCCGGCACGTACAGGTGCATCTGGAGGTTCGTGGGGTTGGTGCCGAAGTTGGTCACCTGGGTGAGCGTCGCGGCCGACGCCGGGGTGGCGACAGTGACCACGGCCGTCATCGTCGCCAGGGCCGTGGCCAGCGCGGCGGCCAGCAGTGCGATCCTTGATCTCATCGGCGGTTCCTCTGGTCGTGAGCACGGACGCTGCTCGCCTCGCATCGACTGTGAGCGATAACATGCCGGTCGTCAAGATGTAACGTATGACGTCTTGGGCGGGTCCACCGCGTCTGCGTCGGTGCCGCTCCGGTTGGGCCCCCTTGAGATCTTCGATCCGACCGTGACATTCTTGGCCGTCGATTGCCTGCCGCGCCTGCGGGGGCCGACGCCCGTCCAATGGGCAGCCGGGATCCGACCAGGGATCCCGGGGGACGGGGCACGAGCGATGGGACACCGGGGCCTGTCCGTCCACGAGTCCGCCCCGCCACCGCGTCACTCCGTCCGGCTGGGCGACTCACCGTCGTTCACCGCGAAGGAAATCCGCCCATGAACCTCCCGAGAAGCCGCGCGACGCTGCTGGCGAGCCTGCTGCTCGCCGCGACCGCGCTCTCCGGCGTCAACCCACCCAACGCCAGCGCCGCACCCGACCCGGCCGCCGTCGCCGTCACCGTCGACGCCCGGGCGGGGATGGCGACCGTGCCCGACACCGCGCTGGGCGTCAACCACGCCATCTGGGACCAGAACCTCGGCACCCCCGAGACGTCGGACCTGCTCCGCGACGCCGGCGTGCAGATGATGCGTTACCCCGGCGGCTCGTACGCCGACATCTACCACTGGAAGGACCACACCGCGCCCGGCGGCTACGTCGCGCCGAACACCGACTTCGACACGTTCATGGCGGCCGTGAAGCGGGTCGGCGCACAGCCGATGATCATCGCGAACTACGGCACCGGCACCCCCGCTGAGGCTGCCGACTGGGTGCGCTACGCCAACGTGACCAAGGGGTACGGCGCGCGGTACTGGACGGTCGGCAACGAGAACTACGGCAACGGCCACTACGGGTCCGCCTGGGAGGCGGACGACCACCCGGACAAGAGCGCGACACAGTACGCGCGGCTGGTCGTCGAGTACGCCGACGCCATGAAGGCGGTCGACCCGAGCATCAAGGTCGGCGCGGTGCTCACCATGCCGGGCAACTGGCCGGACGGAATCACCGCCGGCAGCGACCCGGGCCCGTGGAACCAGACCGTCCTCTCCATCGCCGGCCCGAAGATCGATTTCGTGGACGTGCACTGGTACCCGGGCGGCAGCGCAGCCGACTCGCTGGCCCGCACCAGCCACATCTCCGATGCGACCTACCTGCTGCGGCAGCAACTCAACCGTTACGCCGGCCCGAACGCCGACCGCATCGGCATCAGCTTCACCGAGTTGAACGTCGATGCCGGCCGGACCACCCAACCGGCCGCGCTCTTCCTGGCCGACGCCTACAGCGAGCTCCTGGAGAACGGCATCTTCACCGTCCACTGGTGGAACGTGCACAACGGCATCGGCACCGTCACGGAGGTCGCCGGGCAGACCGACTACGGCGACTTCGGCATGCTCTCCAGTGGCGCCTGCACCGAGGACGGCTCGGTCTGCGAACCACCGCTGAACACACCGTTCGCCCCGTACCACGGGCTGAGCATGATGAAGCTCTTCGCCAAGGCCGGTGACCAGTTCGTGCGGGCCGGCAGCGACGAGCCGCTGGTCAGCGCGCACGCGGTCCGCCGGCGCAACGGTGACCTCGCGGTGCTGCTGGTCAACAAGGACCCGGACAACGCCCACCCGGTCACCATCGACTATGCCGGGTTCACCCCGTCGACCGCCGCGCCGACGGTGTCCACCCTCGCCAACGGCGCCACCGGCATCGCCACCGGCCAGTCCGGCTCCGCCACCAGCCGGACGCTGCCGGCGTACTCGTTGACCACGCTCGTGCTGCGACCGGCCGGCGCGACCGCCGGGCGGCCCTCGGCACCGGGCCAACCCACCGTCAGCGGCGTCACCGACCGGGCCGCGACGATCTCCTGGCCGGCGGCGACCCCGGGCGGCAGCCCGATCGCCAAGTACGAGGTGTACCGGCAGAACGGCGGGCTCAGCGAGCAGCTCGGCGAGACGGCGGCCACCTCGTTCACCGTCGGCAACCTCGTGCCGGGCAGCAGGTACACCGTCAACGTGGTGGCCCGGGACACCGCCGGCCGGGTGTCCTGGTCCTCGCCGCCGCTCACCTTCGCCACCGGCGGCCCCGCCGCCAGCGCGTGCACCGTCCGGTTCACCACGAACAGCGACTGGGGCAACGGCTACATCGGCGGCGTCGAGATCGTCAACAACGGGACCAGTCCGATCAACGGGTGGACGCTCACCTGGACCTGGCCCACCGGTTGGCAGCAGGTGAGCAGCGGCTGGAGCGCCACCTGGGAGCAGGTCGGCACCGCCGTGCGGGTCACGCCCACCGACGACAACCGGCAGATCGCCGCCGGCGGCAGCGTCAGCGCCGGCTTCGTCGGCGCGTACAGCGGGCCGAACGTGCTGCCCACGGCGTTCACCCTCAACGGCACCGTCTGCGCGACAGGCTGACGCTGCAGTCGGGTGGCCGGCCGGCCCGTTCGTCGGGCCGGCCGGATCCCGGCCTCGATCCCGGCGAGGGTGCCGGCGGGCAGGGGGCCGCGCCAGTCCGGGGCGACGTCGGTCGTGGCGGGCTTCGTGGCACGCCGACCGCCACCCGGATTTTTGTTACCCACATATTGATAATTGGCCATTTGGGGGCTAATTCTGGCGGGGCCGAAAGCAATCACATCCTTGAATAGCATTCCCCTGATCCCTGGTCGTTACACATAGACGGAGGTGTCAGTGGGACACAGCAGACGATTGCGTTCGAGTCTTGCCGCGGTGGTCGCGGCACTGGTCGCCGTGCCGGTGGCGCTGGTCGCCACGCCCGCGTCGGCGGAAGGTAGACACCTTTGGGAGGTGGAGGTCGCCAAGATCCCCACCGCCGATTACACCAGCGACGCTCAGGTCTACATCACCGAGTCGACTCAGGCCCTGCGGCCGTACGTGGGGGACGGGCTGGGCGACAGCCGGATCGACCCGGTGCTGGCGGACGTCGGCAGCCGGTACTTCGACGGCGCCCGGCTCAAGAGCGCCGGCGACGGCGCGGCGGCGTTCGACAACCTCAAGCACCTGGAGGCGTTCCTCAAGAGTCGGCTCACCGGCGCCAGCCCGCCCAACGGCGAGGCCGAGCAGGCCCATGTGGTCGCGCTGGTGGAGACCCTGTCGGGGGCCCGCCTCCTGGCGGACGCGGCGATCCAGGACGCCGAGGCGACCATCGGCCCGTTCCGGGCCAGCCCACCACCCGCGCCCGCTCCGGTGGGGCTGACCGAAGCGTTCGCGGATCTGGCTGCGGCGAAGGTGAACCTGGCCAAGGCCGACGACATGCTGGTCAAGGCCAATCCGGTGCCGGCGACGATCCAGTCGGCGGACGCCTGGGCCAACGGCTTCAAGGTGCTGACCCGCCTCGGCATCACCTACGGCGGCGACCACGACTCCGACGGCGTGGTCGACGTGGTCGAGCTGCGCTTCGGGTCCAGCCCGCTGCTGGTCGACTCCGACGGCGACGGCCTGACCGACAAGTTCGAGATCACCAAGCTCGCCGGCTGGACCATGCCGGGCCGGTCCGACACCGACGGTGACGGGACGAACGACGGCGCCGAGGACGTCGACGGCGACGGGCTGTCCAACCTGCGCGAGCAGGAGCTGGGCACTTCGCCGACCGAGGCGGACTCCGACGGCGACGGCCTCCGCGACGGGGCCGAGGTGGCCCAGGGCCGCAACCCGCTGGTGGCGGACAACCCGCCGCCGCCGGTCAGCGGGCCGGCCGACCCGGTGCAGACCACGCCGACCGACACCGACACCGACGGTGACGGCATCGCGGACACCACGGAGGTCGACGACAGCGAGACCAACCCCGCGAACCCGGACAGCGACGGCGACGGTCTGAGCGACGGGGCGGAGATCAACGAGCACCTGACGAACCCGCTCAGCGCCGACAGCGACGGGGACGGTCTCGCCGACGGGTACGAACTCGCGCACGCCGAGGACCAGGGCCTGGATCCGCTGATCCCGGACGAGCGGGTCAGCAAGTGGACGTACGTGACCGATTTCGTGGTCGGCCTGATCGCCGGGGACTTCTCACCGCGGGACTCGATGGCGTGGCTGTCGGGCTACCTGTGCTCCGGCGGGCTGAGCCTGATCCCGGTGGTCGGTTGGGTGCTCGGCGGCCTGGCGGACCTGCGCGACACCGTCGCCGGGATCATCCACCAGGACTGGGTCGGCGCCGGGTTGAGCATCCTGGGCCTGGTCCCGTACGCCGGTGACGCGGTGGCGATCCCGGGCAAGGCCGCGAAGTTCGTCGCGCGGTACCTGCACCGGCTCGACAAGGTGATCCACTTTGTCGCCAAGTACGACAAGATCTCCGACAGCGTCAAGACGCTGACCATCCGTGCCATTCTGCTCGGCAACTACGGCCGGCTCACCGACGCGGGCTTCGCCGACGACATCATCCTGCGGATGGCCCGCCGGGCCGACAACAGCCTCGGGCGGCTGGCGGACGCGTTGACCAGCGCGGTGACGCCGCCGCCATCGCCGACGCCGTGGCTGCGGGGGGCGCCCGCTGGCGAGGACTACTTCGCCGACGTGGTGATGGCGGGGGTGCCGGGCGTGCGCAATCACGCCGGGCGGATCGCCACCCCGGGCGTACCCAGGCCGGGGTCGGCACGGGAGCCGGACTTCCTGGAGACCGGCCCGCCGCGCAAGCTGCACGAGGTGAAGACGGGTAAGCCGTACCCTGGGCACTACCTGAAGCAGTGCGAACAGGACCGGCACCTGCTCGACACGGCGCAGGTGGCCGAGGCGACGTGGCACTTCCTGCCGCACGCCAACGGCTCGCTGGACATCCCGCAGGATCTCCTCGACTGCCTGCGCACCAAGCGCATCCCGTACAAGATCTATCCCTCGAACGGCTCGTTCTGGCCCTGATCCCGTCCGTGTGGGGGCCTGGTGGCGACACCGGGCCCCCCTTACCTGATAGTGAGAACCATGAGTTGGTGGCAACGGTCCCGCCCTGGCTATGCGGTCGACGGTGTCGAGCCGCAGCGCGTCGACGGCTGGGACGTCTTCGACGGTGACGCGCTGGCCGGGTCATCCGCGGTGGCTGAGGCCGCCGCGCGCCTGCCGCAGGACCCGGCACTGGAGGACCTGCCGGGCTATCTGGCAGTCTCCACGAAGGACGGCCGGGAGTGGACGCTCAGCTTCGACGACGGGAAGCTGGCCGTCTTCGGCCTGTCCCGCCCGGGCAACGACCTCTTCGAGCAGGCGATGACGGCCGCCCCATGGACCGAGTCGGTCGAACGCGTCGACCGCGAGGTTTTCCTGTTCACCACGGCCGGGGTGCGGACGGCCGACGTCGTGCTGGCGCATTGCGTCGACGTGTGTGGTGAGATCTTCCGCCAGCTCGGCGCATAGTTCCCAGCAACAGCGCGCACGACAAAGCGCCCGTCTCCGTGTCGGGGACGGGCGCTCTGTCGTGCCGGGTTGGTCAGCCGACCACCGACCGCAGCGGCACCTTGGCATCGCGGAGCGCGCGTACCAGATCGCTCGCGAATGGGTGCTCGTCGACCTGGAGGCCCTGCGGGTTGGGGATCACGACGTATGCCGAGCCGTCCTTCGCGGACGCCTTGGCGTCCGTGGTGAAGCGTTCGACGACCGCCTCAGCGCGCGGCAGGTCCGCCGCCGCCACCTGGATGGTGATCGGCCGCCAACCGCCGCCCAGGTCCGGCGTGACCGGCGCGGCGGCGGCGCTGGCGCGCGCCGGGTCGACCCCGGCGGAACGCCGGGCGTCCGAGGCGCCCGCCGGGTAGAGCAGCGCGTTGGCGACCAGGTGCAGACCATTCTCGTTGTACGCCCGGAAGAGCGGATTGAACGCGAACAGCACTGCCCGGCCTGCACCGGTCGGCTCGTCGACCACTGCCGCCGTGCCCTTCAGGGCGTCCTCGCCGACGGTGTAGCCGTTGGCCCAGAACGTGTCACCCGTCGGGTAGCTGAGCACGTTCGTCCCGGTGGTGCTCGGGTTGAGGATCGGGTCGCTGTTGTTGAACTCGAAGTCCTCCGCCGGGCGGCCCAGCGCGACCGGGCTGTTGGTGTCGACGTCGACCCGCAGGTGCGAGCCGATCACCAGGTAGTCGGCCGGTTTGGTTTTCTCGGTGGTGGAGGTGAGCCCGGCCGCGCGGGCCACCCGGGTGCCCTCGTTGCGCAGCCCGAGGTAGGTGTGGCCCTGGGCGATCCAGTCGCGCAGGTTGGCCTGCCCGGTCGCTGTCAGACCGCCGGTCGCGCTGCTGCCGTCGGGGACCAGCAGCACGGTACGCCCGGTGAACGCCTCGGTGTTGTCGTTGATGTCGGCAGTGGTGACCGGCGTGAGGTCGAGCCCCCACCGCTTGCCGAGCACATACCGGGCCTCGCCGTGCGAACCCGAGGTGGTGGAGATGCCGGTGCCCTGGAAGAGCCCGACGTCGGGCAGGGTCAGGCTGGTGCCGGTGGGCCGCCCGCCCGGGGTGAGGGTCACCCCGAACGACTCGGCCAGCTCGTCGACGGTGCGGCTCAGCTTGGTCGCCGGGATGGCGACGCGGCTGGTCTTCAGGTCACGGACCAGCGGAACGCCGCGACCGAGCAGGCGGAAGGTGAACTCCGCGGCGGCGGCCGAGTCGAGCGGGTACGTGTACGAACCCCACGGCCACGCGAGCGAGCCCCGTCCGCCGGAGATCTCCCGGACCAGCTCCGCCTTCGGTCGGACGTTGTCGCCGGTGTAGATGGTGGAGACGCCCATCAGCAGCGGGTTGCTCCAGGACGACACGTCGTAGAAGTAGGGGAACGGAACGTACGGGTCCTCGCCCATGATGGCCTGGATCCAGTGCTTCTGCGGCTGGTCCATCGGGATCCAGTACGCGCCCTTGGGCACTGTCACGTTCGTGGCGGTCCGCCCGCCGAAGACCCGCGCGGTGGGCACCCGGGTCGGCTTCTGCACCTCGTACACCTCGACGTCCATCCGGCGCAGCCGCTCGACGAGCTGGCGGACGTCGGCGAGCTGCCGGTCCGGCAGCAGGAAGTACGAGCGGATCTTGATGTCCGGCACGGGGAACTGGACCTCGTTGGTGGGCTGCACCACCTCGTTCGGCTCCAGGGTGCCCGCCCTGCCCTGGGCGAGCGCGTCGGTCCAGATGTCGAAGTAGCCGCTGAGCACCTCGCGCTTGTTGGCGGCGGCCCAGCCCAGCGTGGACCACTGGGTGTGGAACTGCTGCTGGACCCGGTCGGCCACCGCCGACGCGCTGCCCTTCTCGTACGTCATTCCGGCCGCACCGAAACCGGTGGTGGGCACTGTGTCGCCGTAGCCCATGAAGAACATGTCGTACGTGTCGTAGTTGAAGTAGCACTCGGTGGTGACGGTGTCGTCGCAGGCCCCGTTGAAGCCGAAGCCGGCCTTGTTGGCCTCGCCGATCCGGTTGATCCAGTCCACCGCCTCGCCGGCGATCTCGTGGTGGATCGGGTCGGCGTTCGGCGGGAAGAAGTACTGCCGGCCACCCATCTCGTGCGCGTCGATGAACACCTGCGGCGGGTAGCGACGCAGCAGTTCGAGCTTGCCGTCGGTCTCCTGCTGGGTGCGGGCGAACCAGTCCCGGTTCATGTCGAAGCCGAACTCGTTCTGCCGACGCGTCGCGTCGCGGCCGTCCGGGTTCTGGGTCGGAACGATCACGGTGACCAGGTTGTCGTTGCGCCGGGCGACCTCGCAGGACAGGCCCGCCGCCAACTCGTACAGCGTCTTGAGCGCCGCGTCGGTGCCGCTCTTCTCACCGCCGTGCACGTTCGCGGTGACCCAGACGATGGCCGGGCTGTCCTTCGCCGTCCGGTCGGCCGTCCGCGCGCTGGTTTGGCGCGGGTCGCGCAGGTCCCGTACGTCGTCGGCGATCTTCCGCAGGGCGGACGGCCGCACGTGGCGTTCGTTGGACACCACCGCGTACGGCAGAGGCTGGCCGAGCACGCTCGTGGCCATCACGCCGGTGACGACCCGGTTGGAGGCGCTGTCCACAGCCCCGAGGTACGTCCGCACCTCGTCGTTGGTGACGACCCGCTCCTGTCCCGCGCCGAGGGGGAAGCCGAGCACGGTCTCCGGGGCGGGCACGCTGCTCAGCCGGGCGGTCGGGTCGTTGCTGCAGGGGGAGGGTCGGGTGGGGCTCGCGGTCGCCGTGCCGCTGAGCAGGGGAGCCATGCCGAGCAGGAGCGCGATCGTGGCGGCACCCGCCAGCCGCTTCGGAGGGACCGTCCAGAACGGACGCGACGATGGGGCCATGTCTCGGGTTCCCTTCCTGGGGAAAGCCTCGCAGTGGCCGGAGCCTATGAACCGTCGATGCGCAGGTCAAGCTTCGATCGACTTCGGTGACTGCACGGGATGCTCGCGCCGGGGCCGGCTGGCAGGATGGAGGGGTGGGGTCCACCTCGCCCGGAAGGAGGAGACAGTGCCGGCGTCTCTGGAGATGATCACGCTCTCGGTCTTCCCGGATCTTCCGTCCGCCGATGCTCGGCGTTCGCTGACGTCCTGGTTGCGCGCGGAGGACCGGCTGCGCGACGAGGTGACCACAACCTCGTCGGCGGGCGACACCGAGGTGCTGCGGGTGGTGGCCGACGACGCTGGCACCGTCATGGTGCTGGTGCAGGCGATCGCCGGCTGGCTGACCCATCGCCGCGACGACGTCACGGTCCAGCTCAGTCGTCCGGACGGCTGGTCGGCCGAGCTGGACGTGCACCGGGCTCGGGACATGGACGAGGTCACCGCGCTCATCGAGGCAGCCGTGCGCGCGGTTTCCCCCGGACAGGGCGCGCCGCCCGCGACCAGTTGATCACGGGCGGCGCGTCGCGGGTACGCCTACCAGGTCGTCAGGCCGAGACCGATCGTCCTGGTCAGCGTGGCGTTGTCGTCGTCGCCGTCCAGCGACCAGATCATCGCTCCGGCCAGGCCGGCACGGCGGATGTAGAGCGTCTTCTGCAACACGACCGCCGGGTCGTCGTACGTCCAGAACGTCGTGCCGTCGAACAGCCAGGCGTGCCCGGCACGGAGGTCGCGGTGCACGGTGTAGCCGTTGCCGGCCAGGGTCTTGAGCTTTTTGTAGTCCTCGTAGCCGGCCTCGAAGGTGGCCGGCGCGGGCCCGGTGGCCGGCTGGAAGAGGCCGTTGCCGCCTCCGGTGACACCGGTCCAACCCCGACCGTAGTACGGGATGCCGAGCACGAGCTTGTCGCGCGGCGCACCGCGGGCGATCCAGCCGTCGATGGCCACCTCGACGGAGAAGTCCGGGTTGTCCGGCGATCCCGCCGGTACGCGCAGCGCTGACTGCTGGTTGGCCACTGCCTCCCAGCCGCCGTGGAAGTCGTACCCCTGCACGGTGGCGAAGTCCAGGTACTTGAAGATCTTGCGGCCCTCGTAGCCGGCGTCCATGGTGGCCGGGTTGGCCGGCAGGAAGGCGGTCAGCGGGTGGTGCGTCCGGGTGGTGCGCCCATACGCGTCGAGTTGCCGGCGGAACTCGGCGAGCAGCTTGGTGAAGTTCTCCCGGTCCTCCGGGCGGATGACGTTGCCGGGCTCACCCTCCCAGTTGGGCCACTCCCAGTCGAGGTCGATGCCATCGAAGACGCCGGCCCCGGCACCTGGGCCGCCGGCGGCGCCGTCCCCGCCGGGCAGGTTGCCCTTCAGGTAGAGGTCGATGCAGGACGCGACGAACGCCTTGCGGGAGGCGTCGGTGCGGGCGGCGTTCGAGAAGTACGTCGACCAGCTCCAGCCACCCAGCGAGATCAGCACCTTCAGTTTGGGGTGCTTGGCCTTCAGCTTGGCGAGCTGGCCGAAGTTGCCGTTGAGGGCCTGGCCAGGGGCGTCCGCGACGCCGTCGACGCTCTCCTCGGCGGGGACGGGTCGCTGGTAGTCGGCCCAGGCGTCGCCCTCGCCCGGCCCGCCGTCCACGTAGCAGCGTCCGTCCTCGCTGACGTTGCCGAAGGCGTAGTTGACGTGGGTGAGGCGGCTCGCCGCCCCGGACGTGTCGAGCTTCTTGACCGGGAAGGCCCGGCCGTAGATGCCCCACTGGGTGAAGTAGCCGACCCGGTGGTAACCGGTGCGGCGCTGCTGGTTGTCGCCCGCGCTGGCGGCGCTGGGCGGGGCGGCGGTGAACAGCAGGGCCGCCAGTGTGACGACGGCGGTGAGACGGCGGTGGCGGAATGGTCGCATCGGCACACTCCCACGAGGCATCAAGCAGAATTAGTAAAGAGACTTATCTGATTGATGAAGTTAAGCCGATCACAGTCCGGGGTCAAGAGCGTCCAGCCACATGGGGGATTGTTGCGGCGTTACCCGGTGGTAACGATGTTGTGCCATGGACTCCGCCCTGACTCTGATCGGCCTGCCCATCGCCCTCGGCATCATCATGCTCGGTCTGGGTCTCGGACTGACCATCGCGGACTTTCGCCGGGTGGCCCAGCATCCACGAGCCGCCGTCATCGCCCTGGTGTGCCAGGTGCTGGTGCTGCCGGCGCTCTGCTTCTGCCTCGTCCTCGCGTTCGACCTGGCACCGGAACTGGCCGTCGGCATGATGCTGCTCGCCGCCTCGCCGGGCGGCACGACGGCCAACCTCTACAGCCACCTGTTCGGCGGCCACGTGGCCCTGAACATCACCCTGACCGCCATCAACTCGGTGCTCGCCGTGTTCACCCTGCCGATCCTGGTCAACCTGTCGGCGGCGTACTTCCTGCCCGACGGCAGGAGCATCGGGTTGCAGTTCGACAAGGTGGTGCAGGTCTTCGCCATCGTGCTCGTCCCGGTCGCGATCGGCATGCTGATCCGGGCCCGGCTGCCGCACGTCGCCGAGCGTCTGAACCGGCCGGTCCGGATCCTCTCCGTCGTCGTGCTCGTCGCGGTGATCGCCGGGGCCGTGCTCGGCGAACGGGAGAACATCGCCGACTACTTCGTCTCGGTCGGCCTGGCCGTGCTCGCGTTCAACCTGCTGAGCCTCGCCATCGGGTACGGGGTGCCGCGGCTCGCCGGTGTCGAGCGGAGCGCCGCGACGGCAGCCGGGTTCGAGATCGGCATCCACAACAGCACCCTGGCCATCACTATCGCGCTCAGCCCGGCGTTGCTCAACAGCACCCAGATGGCGATCCCGGGCGCCGTCTACGGCATCGTCATGTTCTTCACCGCGGCGGCCTTCGGCTACCTGGTGACCCGCATCGGCGCCCGGTCCGCCACGGTGCAGCCCTGACCCGGGTGCCGCCAGCCCGGCCGGCGGTGCCGCCGGCCGGGCTGATGCTGGTCAGCCGACCTGGCTGTTGTCCTTGAGCGAGCCCCAGCCGTGCCAGCGGTCGATCTCGATCAGGGCGCTGACCCGAGCGCGCTCCCGCCGTGGATACGGGTTCCCGGTGTAGTGCAGGGACAGCCGGTCGATGTCGGCAAGGGCCTCGTCCGAGCGCAGCTCGGCGACGTGCCCGATGATGCTGACGTGGGTGTACCAGCCGGCCTCGTCGAGCACGGTCAGGGACACCCGCGGGTCGTTGCGGACGTGCTCCAGCCGGCGGCGGCTCTCGTCCATGTTCACCAGGATCCGGCCGTCCTCCCACAGGTACCAGGTGGCAGCGGACACCGGCTGACCACCATTGCGAAGTGTGGTCATGACAGCGGGGTTCGGCTTCTGGAGCATGGCGATCGCGGGCTCGGGCAGCGGTGGCTTGGACATGAAGTCTCTCCTCGTCGCGTCAGGGTTACCCCTGCACGTTACGCACCCTCCGTCCCGATCGCCGTGGGATGTGATCGCTCAACTGGCGTACATCATCGTGGCGGGGAACTCGCCGCTGGACCGCCACGCCTTGACGATCTTTACGGTGATCGCGCTGGCGGCCGAGTTGAATTCGCCGTCGTCGACACCTGCTTCAAGGGTTCTGGGATCGATCGTGAGAACCCGGTCGAACCTGTCCTCGAACCCGAATTCATAGCGGACCTCATCCGCGGTGGCCTCGATCCGCCTCGCGGTCACCATCATTCCCATCGCGCTGACTCCCGAAGTTGTGCCGTGATGCCGCCTAGTCGAGGTCCGCGCAGGTCCGCTCGTGCGGCAGCAGCGGTCGGACCACCAGGCGTACCCGGTGTCCCTCAGCCTGCCATCGGGTCTCGCCGCGCGCCGCGCCGGCTTCGGCCAGCAGCGGTGCCAGCGTCGCGCCGTCGACCACGTGGCAGGGCCGCCGGGGTGCGCCGTCCATCGCGGAGAGGGACACGTCCAGGGGCCAGGGCCGTACGTCGGAGTTGTCCTCGGAATCGGCGACCACCAGCACCGCCGCCCGCTGCGGCAGGTACTCTCCGGCGTCGACACCGGAGGCTGCCGCGGCCTCGGCGAACGCGATCACCTCACCACGGTCACCGCCCTCGCCGGGCGACGGCTGCGTGACCGTCGTCTCGTACGTGTCGCCGGTCGTGGTCAGCCGCACGGTGAGTGTGGCCGCGTCAGTGACGTCCTGCGGGTAGTCGCGGTCCGTGAGTATGCCCGCGTCGTCCGCCCGCCGGAACAGCGCGTCGATCTGTGCCGTCGAGAGCGTCCGGCGATGCCCCGTCAGCAGCGCACCCCGGTCGTCACCCCGCGTCACGGCGGTGCCGTCGCCGTAGAGAGTGAGCGCCGGCAGCGCCCACTGCTCGGCGGAGGCGGCGAAACCGCCGCGCCGGTCGACCACAGCGATCACGGTGTCCGTGCCGGTCGGCGGCCGAACTGCCGGTCCGCCAGAGCAGGCGGCGAGGAGGAGGACCGCACTGAGCAGTAGGCGTCGGGTCATCACCGTTCGACGTACCCCCTGCGGGTACAGGTTCCGGCGGGCACCCGATTGTGGGTACCCGCCGGAACCTCACCTGATCAAGAACGGGTCAGTGTGTAGGTGCCACTGCCCGCTCGATTGACGATGATCACGCCCACGCAGCCGTCGGCCGGTGCCGTGTAGGCGAGCGACTCCGGCTGGCCCGCCCCGGTCGCGGCCGCGGTCGCCGCGCTGGCCCGGTCCCGTACGTACGTGGCCGGCGCACCGGCCGTCGAGGACACCACGAACAGTTCGGCGTCCTGGCTCGGGTCGCCCGGCGTGACGGTGAACGTCACCTGCTGGCCGGCGGTGAGGCACGAGTTCCAGACAGCGGCCACGTCACCCGCGCCCATCTGCCGCTTCGCGGTGTCGACCAGTGTCTGGCCGCTGTCGGCCAGCTCGATGGTGTACGCCCCAGTGCCGCTGACCCGGTGCATCCGCGGATAGTAGTCGCCGAGCGGGCGCCGCCCGGCTGTGGAGTCGACCGCGACGAAGTCCGTCACGTCGACGCCGAGCAGGCTCTCCTCCAGCCGCTGGGTCTGTGCCCGGTCGTCGAAGAGCGTCACGTCGTCGTCCGCGCCTGCCGGCGGGCGGACCGCGACGACCGACCATGCCTCGTGCCGCGTGTCGTACCGGAAGTTCTGGTCGTTCGGCGGCGTCGTGGCGGTCACCTCGGCGCCGTCGGTCAACCCCCGACGGAACCCGTAGTCGATCGTGTTCTGGAACAGCGATCCGAGCGCCTGGTCGCCGACCTCGTGACCGTCCTGGCCGCGTGCCGACCAGTAGGCGGCGAAGCTGGTCACCCGGTGGTCCAGGAACGTGTCCCAGACGTTCGTCAGCGTGTCGCGGTAGGCGTCGGTGCCCTCGGTGCCGGTGTCCAGCAGGTCCCAGATCGCGCCAGCGACGCGGCCCTCGACCTGGTCGCCGTCGTCCCAGTCAGGGGTGCCCCAGGTCGCGGTGTCGATGTTGCCGAGGCCGGGCAGGTCGGGGTTGTCCAGCACGGCGGCGCCGAACCAGTCGGCGAAGCCCTCGGACCAGGCACAGGCCGGGCCGGACCGGCGGGTGACGTAGTGCGGGCTGCACTCCGAGCCGATCTGCGGGTAGTTGTCCTCGTAGACGTCGTCCATGACACCGTGGCCGAGCTCGTGGATCACCACCCACGGATTGCCTGGGTCGGCGGCGAGCAGCCGTACCTCGTCGTCGCCGGGGTCGTAGTAGGTGCCCTCGGTCGAGCCCGGCTCCCACTCGATGTCGATGTTCTGGCAGCTCTCGTCGCGCATGTCCCAGCAATCGCCCGGCGTCCAGGCCAGCGCGTCGTCGGCGGTGTCATACGCGTGGAACGCCGGCATCTGCGTCGTGTCCGCGGTGTGCAGTTGTCCGTAGTCGTACGTGCGGCCGTTGCCCAGGTTGTCGCGGGTGGTGCTGCGGAACGCGTACGCGTCGTCGTCCGAGTCCTCCACCTTGTACTGCGTGCCCTCGGTGACCGCGCGGACGTACACGTCCTGACCACCACCGCCGATGCCGTCGTCGTTGCCGAAGCAGGCGCGATAGGCACCAGCGCCGTCGGTGAGCCCGGCCGCGAGCAGGTCGTCGCCGAACGAGTCGTCGTCCCACACCTGGTACTGCAGGTTCTTCGACGGGTGCCAGGCGCCGTTGTTGTCGCTGTAGTCGAAGCTGCCCGTGACGCAGGTGACCTGGGCGGGCGCCGCACCGGGCGACCGGATGTCGTCGCTGTGCGGCGCCGGCAGTCCGGCGGTGCTAGCGGGACGGTAGGGCACCGACGGGTTGGCCCGGACGACCGGCGTGCCGGCCGGAGTCTGTGCGGCCTCCGCGTCACCCTCGGCCTTGCCCAGTCGGGACTCGCGGTCCGTGGCGCCGATCGTGACCGGCACGTGGACCTCGTCGCTGCCGAGAACGGGCCCGCCGGCGGACGTCGCCTGCACCCGCAACACCGTGGGGCCGGTGGCCGTGGCGATCAGGTCGGTCTGGTAGCGCAGGACACGGCTGGGTGCCGCGTCGACGGTCGTGCTCAGTGTGGTGACCTCGCCGGCGTCGGACGGCACCCGCGACAGGGCCCGGGCCGCGGTGAAGCCGGCCGGGGTCGCGGCCGGGCGCAGAGCCGACGGAAGCGTGACCAGTACCCGCAGGTCGTCGATCGCCACCCGGGCGTCGACGGTGACGGTGAGCCGGGCGGTCTGCCCGGTGGTCGGTGCCCGGTCGAGTGCTGCGGTGACCGTCACGCAGCGCAGCCACTCCGAGTGGGTCGGTGCGCACTGCGCCCCGATCTTCCCCGGGGTCGGCGCTGCCGGTGCTGCGGTGGCTGGTGTTCCGGCGCCGGCGACGATGATCAGTGCCGCGGCGGTGCTGGATAGCCAGGCTCTCGTACGATGACGCGGTGGCGTGCGGTGGTGCATGTGCCCTCCCCGTGGTCTGCGTTGCTCCGGTGGACGGATCGCCGACGGGGTGGACATGGTGCCGCTGGACGTCACCGCGACCGGTAGCCGCACGGCACGCAGGCGCTTTGAGCAGTTCGGTCTCGATCCCCGCATCGACGAACTTCGCTAAGCTACCAATGGATTAAGATCGACAGTCCCCGATGTAAGGCAGCTGACAGCCGGTGTGCTCCACCCGCGTGCGGGTTGCCGCTCCACGCCGGAGAAGATGTGGTCATGACCGATCCCGCACTGCCCACGCGCGTCGTCGTCACCGGGGCCACCGGCAAGCTCGGCCGTGCCGTCGTCGCCCACCTGCGGTCCGTGGGCGTCGACGTGCTGGCGGTGGACCGCGCCGGAGGCCGCGACCCCCGCGACGTGACCGGCGAATTCCTCCAGGTCGATCTGACCGACTACGGGCAGGTGGTGGAGGCGTTCACCGGAGGCGCCGACGAGCATGCCGGCGGTATCGACGCGGTCGTGCACCTGGCGGCGGTCCCGGCCCCCGGGCTGATGCCGAACGCGACCACGTTCGCCAACAACTCCACGGCCACGTACAACGTCTTCGCCGCGGCCAGGGCGGCCGGGATCAGGCGGGTCGTCTGGGCGTCCAGCGAGACGGTCCTCGGGCTGCCGTTCGACACCCCACCGCCGTACGCGCCGGTCGACGAGGAGTACGCGCCGCGCCCCGAGTCGACGTACTCGTTGAACAAGGCCCTGGAGGAGGAGATGGCGCGGCACTTCTGCCGCTGGGACCCGGCGCTGGTCATGGTGGGTCTGCGCTTCTCCAACGTGATGGACGTCGAGGACTACGCCCCGTTCCCCTCCTTCGACGCCGACCCGCTGCTGCGCCGGTGGAACCTGTGGGGCTACATCGACGCCCGGGACGGAGCCCAGGCGGTCGAGCGGGCCCTCGCCCACGACCAGCCCGGCGCCGACGTGTTCATCATCGCCAACGCCGACACCGTCATGACCAGGTCCAGCGCCAGTCTGATGGCCGAGGTCTACCCGGGCGTCGAGATCCGCAAGGAGCTGGGCGAGCACGAGACCCTGCTCAGCATCGACAAGGCCCGCCGGGTGCTGGGCTACGAGCCGCAGCACTCCTGGCGAGACCACGTGGATCAGCTCTAGGTCAGCGAGCCGCCTGGTAGGCGCGGCCCACGGCGGTCGCCACGCTGCCGGTACGGAAGAGCCCGGTCTGATCCTTGTCCGTTGCCGGCAGGCCGAACCACGCGTACCGCTGAAGCCAGGACAGGCCGCCCAGCATTCTGGTCGCCGCGGTGAGGAACGCGGCCTGCTGTGCCTGGGTCGGGAAGCGAACGCCGTTGGAGAAGTCGATCAGGGCGAACTCGGTGAGCCAGACGGGCAGCTTGTAGCGGTCGTGCACCGCCTGGAGATACGACCTGAGCTGGTTGACGGCGTTGGCGGTGGTGAAGTCGCCGCCGTACCAGTGCAGGGCGATGAAGTCGACGCGGTACCCGCGCTGCTTCGCGCCGGCCATGAAGCGGTCGAGCCACTCGCCCGGCCGGTCACCGCCCCAGGCCACGGCGGGGCTGCCCAGCGGAAGGCCGGTCGCCTCCAGTTGCGGCCACAGTTCCAACGCCTGCTCCACGGTCATCTCCGCCTGACCCTTCAGGTCCGGCTCGTTGAACCCGAGCAGGTAACTGCCGTTCTTTCTGGCCTGTTGCAGGTTGGTGGCGGTGACGCTCTTCGCCCCCCAGATCATCGGGACGAACTCGGCGCCCTTCGGGCTGGTGACGCCCTGGTGGGCCACGTCCCAGGTGTAGTACCAGCTCGCCCCGGAGCTGGCCAGCGCCTGGTTGACGCCGTCGAAGGTCCACACCCCGACACCCTTGCGTTTCGAGGTCACCACGGGTGCCGCCGGGGCGACCGTACGCCCGGTCGTCGGCTTCGCCGTCGGCGTCAGGGTCGGGGACGGGGTCGCTCCCGTCGGGCTCGGCGTGGCGGCGGGCGTGGTCGCGGTGGCGGAGCTGGACGCCGGGTTGGCGCCCAGCGGCTCGTCGACGGACTGCGGGGCCGCTGCGGGAGCGGGCGTCGGCCCGGTCGGTTGGATCACGACGATCACCCCGGTCACCAGGAGGACTACCACGGCGGCCACGGCGAGCGGCCACAGCAGACGCCTCGCGCCGGTCGGGAGGCGGCCGGACAGCCCGCGTCGGGGGTCCGCGTGGACGCCCCGATTCCCCTTCGCGGCGTCCGTTGCACCCTGACCTGTTGCGCGCATCGTCTCGACTCCTCCGTGTGGTCGCATCGCTGTCCGATGCCGTGGTGGCGGCGGATCTTGCGACCACCTTCCCCTCAGGAGACTGGACGCCCGTACCGGGATAACAGTTTCTGCCCGGGTGAGCAGCGGGCCAGATCCGCCATCCACCGCAGAATCGGGCCAGAAGATGGATAAAGTACGCGTAACTGGATCACGCGGTCGGTGAGGGGGGCTCGGGGGCGATGGCAACGGGTCGAATCGCCGAGCACCGCCATCACCTCGGCCCGCCCGTGTCGGCGGCCCTGGCCGGCTGAGCTGTCCCGCCGTCCGTGTTGACGCGCATCGGGTCCCGTGGGCTCGGGGACAGCAGGAGCCCGAACTCGGCGACCGTCCTGGAACTGCTGTTCGACATCGTGTACGTCTTCGCGTTGGCCCGTCTCGCCGGGCGGGTCGCGGACGACCTGACCATCGTCCGGCACACGCTGCTGTCCGAGGCGGGCCAGACGGTGCTGTTCTTCACGGCGATGTGGATGATCTGGTCGCTCAACGCCCTGCTGGCGAGCACCTACGACCCTCGACGCCCCGATCTCCAAGTCGTCCTGCTGGCCACGATGTTCGGCACGCTGGTGCTGGCCGTCACGTTGCCGCAGGCCTTCGGCCAGCGCGGCGTCGTCTTCGCCTGCACCTACGTCGTCATCCAGGTCGGCCGACCGCTGTTCCTGTCGTTCGCCCTGCGGGGCCACCCGGTGCACGCGTTCGCGCTCCGGGTGCTGACCTGGCACCTGGTCACCAGCGTGCTCTGGATCAGTGGCGGCATCAGCGGCGGTCTCGGTCGAGGCATCTTCTGGACCATCGCGCTCGCCATCGAGATGATCGGCGCCGCCACCACCTACCCCCTTCCCCGCATCGGCGGGAGACAGCTCAACAGCATGGGGGTCACCGTCTCGGAGGCGCATCTCGCCGAGCGGTACAACCAGTTCTTCATGATCGCTCTCGCCGAGGTGGTGCTCGAAGCCGGCGCCGCGGTCAGCTTTCCGGGCTTCTCGACCGATGGGACCATCGTCCTCGTCGCCTCGTTCGTGGCGGTGGTCTCGTTCTGGCGGATCTACTTCTACCACGTCAGGTCCGGCCATGCCTCGACCCCGAGCGGTGAGGGGGTCCAGCTGTCGCCGTGGGCGAGCTACAGCCTGTTGTTGATCGTCGGTGGCATCATCTGCACCGCCGTCGGCTTCGGACAGGTCATCGAGGACCCGCACCCGCCGATCGACTGGGCTCTGGTGGTCATCATCTTCGGCGGCCCGGTGCTGTTCCTGATCGGGCGCAGCAGCCTGGAGCGGGCGAGCAGAACCACGCCGCGGTGTCGGGTGCTGTACGTCGGTGCGGTGACGCTGGCCTTGGCGGCGGTACCGATGGTGTTTCTCCCGCCGGTCGCCGTGGCGGCCCTCGCAGCGGTGATCCTGGCCGGCATCGCCGTCTTCGACCAGCGGGCCCACAAGCGAGGGTCGGGAACCAACCCGACTCTGTGACAACCCGTTGCGGGCCGGCGACCGATCGGCGTATGTTCTTCCGGCACGCCGTCGAGCCGAGGGGAGGTCAGAACAATGTCCGATGTTCTGCGCCCCCTCCGCGCTCCGGCGTCCGCACGGATCTGATCCGGGGCGCTCGCTTCCCGGAGGACCACGCCATGACTGATCTGGTCATCCGTCCGCTCGTCGCGGGCGAGGAAAACCTGTTCGACTCCATGCCTGATCCGCTGCCCCAACTGCGCCAGGTCGGCTACGCCGACGGGGTCGCCGGTGGCGGCTATCGGCCCGAGACCACCTGGGTCGCCCTGCGCGACGGCCGGGTGGTCGGTCGGGCCGCCTGGCTCCTCCCACCGGGCGCCGTCGGCGCGCCCTGGCTGGACCGGTTCGATCTGGACGCCGAACCCGAGGTCGGCGCCGAACTGCTGCACGCCGCCCACCAGGCGCTGGGTGGCCCCGGCCTGTACTACGCCGCGCTGCCGGCACACTGGCGGCGCCGCCCCGAGGTGCGGGCCGTGGTGGAGGCGCCGATGGCCGCGGCCCGGCTCGCCGGCCTGGTCGAGCGGGGGGAGCGGCTCCGGTGCTCCTGGACGGGCACACCCCTTCCGGCGTCCTCCGGACGGTACGACTTCCGTCCGCCGGTCGACGCGACGGAGGCCAACGCCCTGGTCGCCAGGATCGACGAGCCGGACGTGCTGACCGGCGTCGAGACCGCACGGGTGGTCAGCGGCGTCGACCTCGCCACCGACCCTCTGGGCTGGCTGGGGGACGGAGTGGAGGGATGGCGCGTCGCGCTGGACGCCGGAGAGCCGGTGGGTCTGGTCGGCACCGCCGGGGACGCCTGCTACCCACTTCTCGTCTACCTCGGTCTGCTCGACGAGGCGGCCCGGCCAGAACTGTTGGTCGAGGGGGTCCGGCTGCTGGCCGACGGTGGCGCCCGGGAGGTCATCGCCGACCTGGACGCGCGTCGGGTGGCGGTGCTGGCCGAGCTGGAGCGGACCGGGTTCCGACAGTTGCGCACCAGGGTCATCTTCGCGCCGGCGGACCAGCAGGAATAGCGGATCGGGGGTGCGCCCTGTCACCGGGGCGCACCCCCGCACCGGCGCCGCCCGCTGGCCCTGTCAGCATCGGGCCATGCTCATCGTCGGCGTACTGGCGCTGGTCGTGGCGGCCGTCGCCACGCTCTGCCTGTGGCGGTCGCTGCGCCGTGAGCCACCGGTCGCACCGGCGCGGCCGCTCGACTTCGACAACGCCGTCCGTGCCGCCGAGGCCGTCATCGACGCCGAGGCGGCTGACCCGGAGGTCCGGCCGGAGTCGCGCAGCCGTCTCCTGAGCCACGGCTCCCGCACCGGCAGGGCCGTGTTGCTGCTGCACGGATACACCCTCGCGCCCGACCAGTACGACGAACTGGCCGAGGAGTTCTTCGACCGCGGCTACAACGTCTGGGTTCCGCGCGCCCCGCAGCACGGCACCGTCGACCTGCGGGCCCACCACCGGGTCCAGGCCGACGAGCTGACGACGTACGCCGCGCGGGCGTTGGCCGTCGCCGAGGGCCTGGGAGACGAGGTGGGCGTCGTGGGGATCTCCGGCGGTGCCGTCCTGGCGGCCTGGCTGGCCCAGGTGCCGGGCACCGTCGTACGGCAGCTGCTGTTGCTGTCGCCGTTCTTCGGCCCGGACCGTCGGCAGGCGCCGGCCTTCGCGGTCCGACCGCTCATCATGTTGTACGGGGGCCGCATCCTCCCGGACCGTGTCACGTCGCGCGGTTACTCCCTCGCCGCCGTCACCCAGTACCTGAGCATCGCGCGTACTCTGCCGAAGCCGCCACGACGGACCGGTCTGCGGACCGCGGCCGTCGCGATCAGCCCCCTCGACGGCGTGGTCGACCTCGGTGCGGCGGAGCGCGTGCCGCGCCTCATCGCCGACGCGAACGCGATCCCGCTCCAGGTCTGCACCCTGCCGGAAGCGTTGGGCGTCGGCCACAACACCCTCAACCTCACCGTGCTCGGCGCCGACGGGCCCGAGCTGCGCCGGCTGTACATCGCGCTCTACGAGGGGGAGCCGCTCCCCGGACCGTTCCCCTACCGGGTGGGCGGGGTGGCGCCGTTGAACACCGGCGGGGCGTAACCGGCCGGCTTGTCGCCGATGCCAAGGCCGGGGCTCACCACCCAGGACTGGTACTGCGGGGTGAACATGCTGTAGACCAGCCCGAGGTTCGGGGCGCTCGCCTCGTCGAGTCGCCGACGGGCGTCCGCCGGGATCTCGAAGTCGAGCGCGCCGAAGTTGCTGGCGAGCTGCTCGGGGCTGCTCGCCCCGACGACCACCGAGGCGACGGCGGGTTGGGTGGCCACCCAGTTGATCGCCACCTGCGCCATGCTGCGCCCGAGATCGGCGGCCACGCTCTCCAGTGCCTCGATCACCTGCCAGTCGCCGGGGCTGATCTCCCGACCCGCGGCGTCGGGGTTGGTCAACCGACCGGTGCCGCTCATACCCTCGCTGGTCCGGCGGTACTTGCCGCTGAGCAGGCCGCCACCGATCGGGCTCCACGCGGTGACACCCATTCCCAGGGTCTGGGCCATCGTCACGAACTCCGCCTCGATGTGCCGGGTGACCAGGGAGTACGGCAGCTGCACGTTGATCATTGGGGCCAGCCCGTGTGCCTCGGCGTAGCTCTGCGCCCGGGCCGCGTACCAGGCCGGCACGTCGGAGAGCCCGGCGTACCGGATCTTGCCGGCCCGCACCAGGTCGTCGAAGGTGTGCACGACCTCCTCGACCGGTGTGATCCGGTCCCAGGTGTGCAGCAGGTACAGGTCGATGTAGTCGGTGCCGAGTCGCCGTAGCGAGGCCTCCACCGCCCGCGTGATGTGCTTGCGACCGTTGCCGCTGGCATTCGGGTCGGTCGGGTCGACGGTGTTGGTGGCCTTGCTGGTCAGCACGAGCCGTTCGCGGACGCCGGCCCGGTCGATCAGGCGGCCGAGGATCTTTTCGCTCTCCCCGGCGGTGTAGAAGTCTGCCGTGTCGATGAAGTTGCCCCCCGACTCCAGATACTGACGGAAGATCGGCTCCGCCTCCTCCTCGGTCTTGCCGTAGGCGGCATGGAACCCGTCGACGCCGAAGTTCATGGTGCCCAGCGCCAGCCGGCTCACCCGCAGACCGGACCGCCCGAGCAGGTAGTAGTGGTTCATCGTTGCGTCCTCTCGATCGCGCGTCGGCCCCGAGCGGGCCGTCCCAGACCTTTGCTCGGCAAAAATGGACCTGCAAGTCCAAAGTCCGCGCTAGCGTTGGACCGGCAGGTACGAACGCAGATCGGTGACGGGGGTCTCATGACACGGGCGTTGACCCGCAAGGGCGAGGCCACCCGGGCGCGGATCGTCGCAGGCGCGGCCGCCGAGATCCGCGAGCGCGGCGTCGACGAGGTACGCCTCGAAGACGTGATGGCCCACACCAGCACCAGCAAGGGACAGCTCTTCCACTACTTCCCCGGCGGCAAGGAGGACCTGCTGCTCGCGGTGGCCCAGCACGAGGCCGATCAGGTGCTCATCGACCAGGAGCCGATGCTCAGCAACCTGACGTCCTGGCCAGCCTGGCTGGCGTGGCGTGACCGGCTCATCGAGCGCTACCTCGCGCAGGGCGTGAAGTGCCCGCTCAACGGGCTGCTCGGTCAGACCGGCCGACGCGCGCCGGGCGCGCAGGCGATCGTGACCGGGCTCATGTGGCGCTGGCAGGCGGCCATCACCGAGGGCATCCGCCACATGCAGTCGACCGGGGACATCGGCCCGGACGTGGACGCCGACCGTGCCTCCGCGGCGCTGCTGGCCGGCATTCAGGGCGGCGTCCTGCTACTGCTCTCCACCGGGAAGATCGATCACCTCGAGGCGGCTCTCGACCTCACCATCGACTCGCTTCGGGCCAGCGCCCGGACGAGCGGAGAGCAGGAAAGGCGCGACAATGAATGACGACCGACCACCGTTGGTGCTGCTGCACGGCCTCACCTACGACCGGCGACAGTGGGACCCGGTCCGACGCGAGCTTGCGGCAATCGACCCCGACCGGCAGGTCCTCGCCCTCGATCTGCCCGGTCACGGCGACGCACCACGTCGGGAGTCCTACCGGATGGCGGAGGTTGCCGAGGTCCTGCACGACCAGGTGACCGACGCCGGTCTCGCGCAGCCGATCGTGGTGGGACATTCGGTCGGCGCGGTGGTCGCCACGACGTACGCGGCCCGCTATCCGGTGCGCGGCGTGGTGAATCTGGACCAGATCCTGCTGCCCGGCCCCTTCGGTGCGGCCGTACGCCAGGCGGAGTCGACACTGCGCGGCCCGGACTGGCGGCGGGTGTGGGACGGCATGCTGGCCGGGATGGGCATCGAGTCGTTGCCGGCCGAGGCCCGCGAGATCGTGACCACCGCGACCGATCCCCGGCCGGACCTGCTGCTGGGCTACTGGGGTGAGATCCTGCGCGGCTCCGACGAGGACATCGCCGCCGAGCGCCACAGTGATCTGCGGTCCATCGGTGAGCGCGGGATTCCCTACCGCTGGGTGACCTCGTCCGAGCCGCCACCCCGTTATCTGGCCTGGCTGACGGAGACCCTGCCGGAGGTCGTGGTGACCGTGCTGCCCGGTAGCCACTTCCCGCACCTGGCGGAGCCGGCAACGATCGCCCGGCTGCTGGCGACCAGCTGAGAGGACGATCGGCGTGGCGGTCTACGGGGTCAACCGGTCGAGTCGGGTGAGCTCGGCGTCGCCGGCCCGGACCACCTCCGCGGCCAACGCGGTCGTCGCCGGGTGCACGCCGTTCCGCTGCTCCGCGGTGGCGACCCGCACCGCCTGTTGCAGGTGGGCTCGTACGTGCTGGCCTGCCAATCGTTCGAACGCGACACCGGTCACCGACCGCAACGTCGTCAACTCCTGCTCGGTGACCATGCCCGGCATGTCGTGGCCCTCGTGCGGGTTGGTCGCCGGGGCGCCGGATTCGGCGAGCAGCCGTCGGGCGGTGCTGAGGTCGGCGCGGTGCGCCGTGCCGAGCCGGGCGGCGAAGGTCTGCCACGCCGGGTCGGTGGTGCGACTCGGCACCATGTCCAGCACCGGCAGAAGGCGTTCGTTCATCGCCACCGTCAGCTGAAGCCACGCGATGTCGGTGGGGCTGAACAGGCTGGCCGAGCCGCTGGGCGACACCGAGCCGGCCAGCCCGGCGGTCGAGGGTGCGGCGGTCGACTGTGCGGTCGTGGTCGGTGCGGTCGTGGTCGGTGATCCGGTGGCGCAGGCCGTGACGAGCAGCGCCGCGAGGAACAGGGACATGGACGCGCTCACGAGGGCTCGCATCCGGCCTCCTCTCGCCCCCCGGACGGCGGGCCCGGCGTGACCGGACCCGCCTCCGTGGTGGGAGCCTGTCGGCTCAGATCGGTCGGCCGTCGTGACCGCACTTGATGACGGGACGAATGCAGTCCTGGACCCGACGGGCCATCTCCGCCACCGGCCAGGCGTTGAAGAAGTCACCGTGCATGGTGTAGCCCGGCCCGGAGGCGAGCCGGATCCGCGAGGGGTCGCCGGTGACCGGGTATCGCAGCACCTGCCGCAGCTTGGGCACGTGCACCGGGTGGGTGCTCGGGCAGGCCTGGTTCACCGGGTACGCCAGGTGGCTCTTGTGGTCCGGCGAGTCCAGGTCGCGGCCGTTCCAGCACTGCGGGAAGTCCAGGTACGACTCGAGCATCGTGCCGGACGGGCAGTTGACGAAGTCCTTCGACGGAGGCACGTGCCCGGCGTGCAGGCACGACCACCGGGCGATGCTGTCGTTCGAGCCGGTGGCTTTCGCGTTGCCGGCGACGAGTCGCAGCCCGAGCGGAAACGGCTGGGTGTTCGCGACGACGTCGGAGCGTACGCCCTCGCCCAGGTAGTAGAACGTGGCGATCGCCGGCTCCACCGGCACGTTGTCGCGGTACAGGGTCGGCACCCAGTAGGACGAGACGTCCACCCGCGGGTTGCAGGTGCTGGGGGAGTTGACCAGGTCAGGGAGGGTGGTGTTGGCGTTCGTCACCGTGGCGCCGAAGAAGCTGTGCATGTGCGAGGCCCCGGGCAGCCCGGGAAAGATGATCGGGTCGTCCGGCAGCCGGTGGCTGTAGGTGCAGTCGGCGGGGAACTCGGCAACCCGGATGGCGTTGGCGACCGGGGCGGCGTCGGCCCGCTCGGTGGTGGAGGCGACGTACGTGCCGAGTAGCACCAGCAGTGCGCCGATCGCCGTGGCGAGGCGCAGCCGGCGGTGGGTGCCGGAGAGGGGTGCGGCCCTGTCCATCGTGTGACTCCTGTCGGGGGGACGGGTCAGGGAAAGCTCCGGCGCCGCCGCCGAAGACATCGGAGATTGCCCTGGCCAGACTGGTGGTGGCCGGTTGAGGCCGGGTGCGAGAGAGCGCTCTCAGCAGGTCAAGCCTCACCCTGATGTCGAAGCTTGTCAATACGCTCCGCAATTGGCGGAAATGAAAGACGACGAAGGGCCGGGCCCCGTGGTGGGGTCCGGCCCTTCGGTGTGTCGGTCGCGGTCAGCTGGTGGCGTAGCCGCGGGTGGCGATCCAGTCGGCGAGGTGTTCGACGGTGACCTCGTAGGAGGCGGTGTTCGGGTCGGCGGAGTCGGCGATCTTGACGGTGGTGCCGTTGTCGCGGTAGCCGACGACGCTGATGTAGTGCCCGCCCTCGAACGAGTGGATACCACCGTCGGTGTCGGTGGTGGTGCCGGCGATGTTGGCGACCACGGCCCGGCCGTCGTCAACGGTCTTGACGATGTCGGCGCGCAGCTTGTCGGTCTGCTTATCGTCGGCCGCGGGCGTGCTGATCTCCACGGACCGGTACGCGTCGTTCTTGCCGGTTTCCTTGTTCAGCACCGGGGTGATGTCGTTGATCGAGTTGGTGCCGGCTTCGGTGGTGCCCATCTCCTTGGCCATGGCGTCGACGCTGATGTCCTTGCCCTGCACGGAAAGGGCGTTACGGGCGGCGGCAGGGCCGCAGTAGTAGAAGTTCGGCTGCGCCTCGTAGCGCACGCCCAGCTGACGCTCACCCGACGGCTTGCGATCAGACTGCGTCTGAGTAGTGGGCTTGGCATCGGTCGCGGCGTACGCGGCGGTGATCGGTCCGACGATCGCGCCGCCGGTGAAGGCCAGGCCAGCAGCGCTCAGAGCGGTCTTACGAATCAGATCGGTACGCATGATGGCGTGCTCCTCTGCATCGGGGGTGTCCGCACGACACGACACACAAGGGGGAACGGTGACCGTGCGGGAAAGTCTTGGGGGGAACGCCGGCGATCCACGGGGGGATCTGCTCGGGCGTTGCGGGGGATGTAACCGGGGCGGCCCAGCGGATGTTCCCGGCCGGTGCGCCCTCGCCTCACGACCCGAAAGTCGCGGTGGCATGCCAGGTATAACGACCC
This sequence comes from Micromonospora sp. C81, assembly GCF_018070425.1. Lineage (NCBI taxonomy): Bacteria > Bacillati > Actinomycetota > Actinomycetes > Micromonosporales > Micromonosporaceae > Micromonospora > Micromonospora sp. C81. The sequence goes on along the minus strand of NZ_JAGPXS010000001.1, from coordinate 537,450 downwards.
CGCCGGGCCCACGATTCCGCCGCCAGGGTGGCCCCGACCACGGGACAGCCACGCCGAAACCGGACATCCGCCCCACGGACGGATCCGCCGAACCGGACACCACACCCCGCAACCCCGGGCGCCGACAATCCAAGATCCGCGCACTTTCCGGGAAAGTGCTGCCTCAGACCACGCCGAGGCAGCAAGTTCCCTGATGTTGCGCGGATCTTGACCGGGGTGGGGATACCGGACACCGCCGGACACGCGGATGGGGCAGCCCGAACACGTCGGACTGCCCCACCTGTGGCACGAGGTCTAGATCAGAACCCGAGGACGCTCCGCCCGCCGACCACCGGCAGCCGCAGTTCGCTGTCGTTCGGTGCGACCCGCAGCTCGGTGCCGCCCAACGGCAGCAGGGTGTACTCCTGGTCGCTGGAGAAGACGACCACGCCGATCCGGTGGCCCGCCGGGAAGACGTAGTCCTTCGGCTCCATGGTCCACCGGTAGTCGTACAGCTTGCCCTGCTTGACCGGCTGGGTGCGTGCGGCGCTCTTGCGGTTCTGCGGGTCCATCCAACCTCGCGTCACCACTGTCGGCGCGGCGGTCGACCCGGCCGGGCCGTAGTCGACCAGGTACGCGGTGAGGTTCGCGTCCGGCTTGTTGTCGATCGCCATCCGCAGCCGCATCTCCGGACGGCCGGAGATGCGCACGCTCTGCGTCAGCTCGGGGGAGCGGTACGCGAGTCGGTTCGCGCTCGCCGTGTCCGGGTTGGACACCAGGGTGTCCGGGTGGATGGTCCGCCCCTCGTCGACGAAGGTCTGCTCGACCTTGGCCTTCGGCGGCTTGCCCGTGGTGAGCGTGCCCGGGGCGGTGGCGTCGGTGGCTGCGAACCGCAAGCCGACCTCACGCGCGGCCGGGTCGGGCCAGTTGGCGTACGTGGTGTAGGCCCGGTCCTCGCGCTGGAGCACCGCGGTCGGCTCGTCCATGATGCCGTTGCGCACGTTCCACAGCCAGAAGTCGAACCAGCGGTTCTCGGTCTGCTTGTACGTCCACGTCTGGCCGCTCGGCAGGGTCACCGACGCGCTGCTGCCCGGGCCGCCGTGGCCGCCCTGGTGCAGCCAGATCTTGCGCGGTACGTCGCGCTTCGCGAGCTGGTCCCACCAGCCGGCGAAGTGCTCGGTCTTCACGTTCCAGTCGTTGAGGCCGTGAACGACGAAGACGCTCGCCTTGACGTTGCGGGCGTCGAGGTAGTCGCGGTCCTGCCAGAATTCGGAGTAGTCGCCGGTGACCCGGTCCTGCTCCTCGGTGATGGCGGCCAGTTCGTCGGCGCACTGCCCCTCGGCCCGTGCCTGCCCGGCGGTGTACTGGGCGAGGATGTCGAGGTCCTCGCCCTGGAACGTCCCGGGGGCGACGACCAGACCGTTGGCCCGGTAATAGTCGTACCAGCTGCTGATCGCGGAGACCGGCACGATGGTCTTGAGTCCCTTGACCCCCGTGGTGGCCACCTGGTTGGGCAGCGTCCCGTTGTAGGAGACACCGGTCATGCCGACCGCGCCGGTGGTCCAGCCGGCGGAGACCGGGGCGCCGTTCGCGTCGTACCCCTTTGCCCGGCCGTTGAGCCAGTCGATGACCGCCTTGGTGCCGAGCGTCTCGGCCTGGTCGCCGCTGGTGGGGCAGCCGTCCGAGTCGCCGGTGCCGACGCTCTGACCGAGCACCACCGCGTACCCGCGGGGCACGTAGTAGTCGTCCAGCGAGCCGGGCAGGTTGGCCTTCGCCTGGGCGCGCTGGGTGCCCACGTCGAGCGTCCGCCGTCCGGAACGGTCGGTCAGACCGTTCTGCGGCAGCTCGTCGACCAGCACGCTCGGGTACGGGACGTCACCCCAGGTGCCCTTGCGGTACGGGCTGTGCTCGAAGATGACCGGCACCTTGAAGCCCTGCGTGGCGGTCTCCCGTGGTCGGGAGATGTCGATCGCCACCCGGTCGGGTCGACCGTCGTGGTCGGTGTCGACCGGGGTCTGGACGAACACCCGCTCCTCGATAGCGTCGGCGAGCGAGAACACCGGTTGGGTCATGCCGTCGCTGACCACGATGCCGGTGGGCGTGGTCGCGGTGGGCGGGGCAGCCGTTGCTGTGGGGGCTGCGCTGAGCACCAGAGCGCCGGACACACCGATGCTCAGAAGTGCCAGATGACGGGGTCGACGCATGCGCGTCTCCCTTCGGTTGGGCTGGTTGCCGGGGGTCGGCAGGGGCCGATCTCGAAGATCCATTCGTCGCCATGCTAGGACGGCGCTGGCGTCCCGTCGATCCCCTCGGACGGGGATGCATCCTTCTCGCGAGCCGGAAAACTCCTCGTTCCGGGGCCTCCGAAGATCACAGTCTCGTGCATATGATCTTGCGGGAAGCCGCCCGAAGAGACGGTTTCGTCCACATTAGACGAGGAGCACCATGCTCAGGAAAACGCGATGGTTGTTGGCCATCGCCGTCACGGCCACGACACTGACCGCCCTACCGGGCGGCTCCGCCACGGCCGGGCCAGGCGGAATCGGCACGACCGGCACGTCCAGGACCTCTGTCGACGGGAAGACGCACACCGTCACCCTGCTGACCGGGGACGTGGTGACCGTACGGAGCACCGGATCGGAATGCCCCAAGGCCACGGTGCGGCCGGCCGACGAGAACGCGGTCATCCAGCAGACCTGCGGCCCCGACGGTCACCTGCACGTCGTACCCGCCCGCGTCGCGTCCCAGACCGGTCCGGTCCTCGACCCCGACCTGTTCGACGTCACCGCGCTGATCGCCGACGGGTACGACGACGAGAACACCACGGACCTGCCGGTCATCGTGCAGCCCGCCACCGCTTCCGCCCGGGTGGCCGCACTCGGTGACGTGCTGTCGCTGCCCAGCATCGGCGCGGTCGCCGGCCACGTACCCAAGAAGAGCCCGGCCACCGCGAAGCTGGCGACCGACTCGCTGCTCGCCGGCGCGAAGAAGGTCTGGCTGGACCGCAAGGTCCGCGCCACCGCCCTGACCGGCGGCGGACAGCACGCCGGCCTGGACCGCAACCTCGGCCAGATCGCCGCGCCCGACGCCTGGAAGGCTGGCTGGACCGGCCGGGGGACCACTGTCGCGGTGCTGGACACCGGTGCCGACTTCACCCACCCGGACCTGGTCGGCCGGGTCGCCGACCGGGCCGACTTCACCGCCGAGGGCGGTGACGCCGTCGACCACAACGGCCACGGTACGCACGTCGCGTCGACCATCGCCGGCACCGGCGCGGCCGCGCACGGTCAGCGTCGCGGCGTGGCGCCCGACGCCAAGCTGGTGATCGGCAAGGTCCTCGACGACCACGGCTCCGGTGCGGACTCCGGGATCATCGCCGGCATGGAGTGGGCCGCCACCCGGGCCGACGTCATCAACATGAGCCTCGGCGGCAGCGACCCGGACGACGGCAACGACCCGCTCTCGCTGGCCGTCGACGGGCTGAGCAGGTCCACCGGCGCGCTCTTCGTCATCGCCGCGGGCAACAGCGGCGGGGCCATCTCCTCGCCGGGGTCGGCCGCCAGCGCGCTGACCGTCGGCGCGGTCGACCGGAACGACAAGCTCGCCGAGTTCTCCAGCCGTGGGCCGCTGGTCACCAGCAACGTGGCCAAGCCGGAGCTGGTCGCACCCGGCGTCGACATCGTCGCCGCGCGGGCCGCCGGCACCAACCTCCAGGACCCGATCGACAGGTACTACGAGGCCATCAGCGGCACCTCGATGGCCAGCCCACACGTGGCGGGCGCCGCCGCGCTGCTCGCCCAGCGGCACCCGGACTGGACCGGCGCGCAGCTCAAGGCCGCGCTCGTCGGTGCCGCCGACCCGCTGAGCGGCGTCGACGCGTACGCCGTCGGTGCCGGCCGGCTCAACGCGGCCCGGGCCCTCGGCGGCCCGACCAGCAACCAGCCGGTCGTCAACCTCGGCACCTTCGCGTACCCGCAGTCCGGGACCAGCGAGGCGAAGCTGAGCTGGACCGGTGAGTCGACGACCGTGCTGGACCTCGACGTGTCGGTCGTCAACCACGACGGTCAGTCGGTGCCGCGGGGCGCGGCGTCGCTGTCGGCGAGTCGGGTGACGCTCAAGCGCGGCGCGACCGCCGGCGCGACAGTGCGGATCAACCGCGCGGCGCTGGCCGCCCGGCCGGGCTTCTACCTGGCCACCGTCACCGCCCGCACCGCCGGGCACAAGCTGGTCTCGACCACGCCGGTGAGCTTCTACGTCGAGCAGCCCAGCTATGACCTGACGATCCGGACGAAGCCACTGCCCGGCCTCAAGGAGGGCGCGGAGAGTTGGATCAACCTGCTGGTCACCAACCTCACCGACCCGGTGGTCTACTACAGCGGTGCGGGCGGTACGCCCGGCGACACCTTCACGCTGCGGGTGCCGGCCGGCCGGTACGCGATCCTCGGCTCATCCGTCGCCTACTACGTCGACAGTGACGTGCTGGAGACGACACTCGCCGCCGAGCCCGACCTGGACGTGCGCGGTGCCCGAAGCGTGACGCTCGACCCGGCGCGGGCCAGGCCGGTGACGGCGACTGTCGACGGGGTGCCCACCACGCCCACCCGGACCGACCTCACCAACGTCCAGACCGCCCCGAACGGGCTGTCCTGGTGGCACCAGGTCAGCGGGTACGGGGCCCAGACGACGGTCCGCACCACCGCGCTGCCGAAACCCGGCGTCGGGTCCCGGCGCACCTGGGCGGCCGTCAACCTCGACTCGCCGGCCGGCACCGCCAGGCCGTACCGCTACAACCTGGTGCACGAGTACGCGGGCGGCGTACCGGCCGACCCCGCCTTCCGAGTGAGCGGAGCCGAACAGGCGAAGCTCGCCCGGATCGAGGAGCGCTTCCACCAGATGGACTCGGAGGGAATGGTCACCCAGCTGATCCGCAGCGGCTTCACGCCCGACGGGGTGCCGGTGACGCAGACCCACGAGGGCAACCTGCCCCCGTACCGCACCGACTACCTCTCACCCGGCTACCTGTGGGCCGACGAGGGTGTCTACGGTGGCCTGTCGGCGCAGGAGGCGCCGCGCAGCTACCAGTCGGGCAGTCGGCAGAGCAAGGTCTGGGCGCGGCAGCCGCTGCACTCCGGCTGGTACGACGACCCGGCCGGGGCCGAGTCCAGCTGCGCCACCGCGCCGTCGCGTACCCGGGGCAACCTGCACATCGACCTGGTGTCGCTGACGGACCAGCACCAGCGGGCCGACTGCCTCCAGGGCGGCTCGATCGGGGTGAACCGCAAGCTGTCGGTGTACCGCAACGGCAAGCTGATCGACGAGCGGGACCGCCCGCTCGCCGACGTCACCGTTGCGCAGCAGATGGCCGACTACCGGCTGACCCTCGACGTCGACACGAGCCTGATCCTGCCCATCTCGACCAGGGTCAACACGTCGTGGACGTTCCGGTCCGCCGGACCGGACGGCACCGGCAGTGTGCCGCTGCCCCTGCTGGCGGTGGACTACGCGCTGCCGATGGACACCCTCAACCACGCCACCGGCGGGACGGCCGAGCTGGCCGTCCGGCAGATGCGGGGAATCAAGGCGCAGAAGGTGACGTCGTTCCAGGTCTGGACCTCGACGGACGACGGTGCCACCTGGACGTCGGCCCGGGTTACCGGCACCGGCGGCAGCTACTGGGTCGCGCTGCCGACGGCCGCCACCGGACAGCCCGTCTCGCTGCGGGTGAAGGCCGCCGCCAACGGCGGCAGCGGCATCGACCAGACCATCATCCGGGCGTACAACGCCGGCTGACGGTCCGCGCACTGGTGCGGCCCGGCTCCGGCCGGGCCGCACCACCGCTTGCAGCTCCGCGTCGATCCGGCACCCACGACGGGGCAGCTCACTGACCCTCCCAGACCGCCTTCGCGCCAGAGTCGCCGGTGCGGATCACGTAGTACACGGTGACGGCGGCGGCCAGCAGCGACAACACCTGCAACGCCGGAGTCAGCAACCGACTGGACCGCCCGCCGTCGGTGGTGATCGCCTCGCCACCCCTCGGCGGCACGAAACGGACCAGGGCCAGCGCCACTATCGCCAGCCCGATGGTCGCCCACAGCGTGATGTCGCCGAACTCCTGGTGCGCCTCGATCGTCGGAGCGAACTCCGGGGTGACCCGGTTGGCGGCGCGCATGCGCTCGAAGAAGGCATCACCGGACAGCTTCGCCAGCAGGGCGGCGAGCGGCGCACCCACGGCGAGCAGCCCCAGCACCCAACGGGTGTGCGGCCGGATCAGCGGAACGAGCGCGTAGCCGACCGTCAGCAGGGCCAGCAGCGGCACGAACACCACAGCGGCGTGCAGCACCAGCGGGTGGGCGGGGATGCCCATGAACTCCTCGAACATCGCCGTCTCCTCCTGACACGGGCCGGACGTCGATCGTCCAGGAAAGGACGCTAACGGTACCCAAGGGACGTGTCAGCCCCCAAGATTGCCGACGGCGTCGACCCGGCCCCGCGTCACGAGGTGCTCAACGCAGGCCTTTACCGAAATTGCTGCTCAGGGCGACCCACGAGGCGCAGGGCAGCTCGCCGGGAGCCAACTGGATGTGCGCCGGCTGCCAGAGCTCGGCACCCTTCTCGGTGACACGGGCGAAGATGCAGTCGTACTGCGCGGCCCGCAGCGCCACACCGACGGTGCCGTTCTTCGCCGCCACCTCCAGCGTGATGGCAGGGTCGAGCTTCAGGTCGGCGATCGCCGCGCGGACGGCGGACTCGTCCGGGTCGACGGCGTCCAGAGCGCTCTTCAGGCGGTCGTCGACCCCGTCCAGCGACGGGTCCTGCCTGACCTGGAGAGGATCATTGGCCGGGCATTCGATGTCGTCGTCGCGGTCGTCGTCGTCCGGGCCGAACTGAAGCCGAAAGCAGATCGGCTCGTCACGTTCGTCGATCACCGAGCCGTCCGCGCCGATCTCCACCCCGTGGCCCATCACCCGCAGCACCAACGTCACGCCGGTCTCCCAGTGCGTCTCGCCGGTGACCGAGAGGACCGCGACGTCGGGGTGCTGGCTGGCGGAGTGCACGTACTTGTCGGCCTGGTAGAGGTGGTCGTACTCGAAGCGGAACAGCACCCGGTCGACCTTCTCCGCGGCGTCGGCCACGGCACTGTGGTGAGTCGGGTCGTCCGGGCGGTCGACGTACTGCCAGAGGCCGACGCCGACCAGCGCCACCACCAGCAGCGCCGCTCCACCAAGGATCGCTCGCCGTCTTCCCTTCGCCACGGACGGGATTATGTCGCAGCCGGGACCGCGCCGATGCCCCCTCGGCTACCGGGAGCGCGGCAGACAGTCCTTCTTGTACTTGAGACCCGAGCCGCACCAGCAGGCGTCGTTGCGCTCCGGCGGCCAGGCGATCCGCGCGCTGGGTCGCGCCTGCACCTCGGCCGCGTACCCCGCCCGGACCGCCGCGTCGGCCGGGTCGCCGTCACGTCGACCGGCGAACGCGTTCAACCCGTCCACTGTGGCGCTGAACACGCCCAACCCCGCCTGCCCGGCACCCCTCAGCCGGACCAGCTCCTTCTCCAGCCGGCCCCGGTGCGCGTCCCAGTCCGACCCGTACACCTCGCTCAGCGCGGCGTGCTCCGCGAGCAGCCGGTCGAACTCGGCCCGAGGCCAGAAGAGCAGGTCCGACTCGGCGTCCCTGCGCTCCCCGGCCCGGCGCACGAGCTGGGTCTCCAACCGGTCCGCCAGGTCGTCCTGCCGGTCGTGCGGCAGGTTGAGATTCCGGCGTACCCGGTGCCGCTGTTGCAGCAGGAAGAAGACGACACCGGGCGCTTCCGGCGGACCGAGATCCACCACCGGGTCGATCGCGGTGCTGGCCGGCCCGGACGCCGCGGTCGCGCGCTCGCTGAGCAGGCTGTCGACCGCCTCGCTCAGCCACGTCTCGGCGATCGTCGAACGACCACCCGCGTCCAGCGCCGCACTCACGTAGGCGGGAGCGTCGGGCTGCGTGAGCAGCAACGGGCGCAGCGCGGTCAGCTCCGCCACCGCCTCGTCGTCCCGACCGCCGGCCCGGAACAGCGCCCGGGCCCGCAGCGCCCGGGCGAAGCCGGCCCGGGGATCGTCCCCGGACGGGTACGCCGCCAGAGCCTGCTCCGCGTACCGCAGGGCGGCATCGGGCCTGGCCCGGATCTCGGCGATCTCGGCGGCCAGGGTCAGGGCGTCCCCGGCGTCGTCCGGATCCTCCAGCCGGCCCTGCTCGGCCGCCTCGGCGAGGTCGGCGGCGACACCGAGCGGGTTGGCCGTCCCGAGCGCTGAGTGGCGAAGTTCAGCGAGGTCAGCCTTGGTGAGTACGTCTCTCGTCGGCACGATCTCACGGTACGTCGGGGTGCTCTCGGTATGCGGGCAGATCACCTGTTACGCCGCTCTCACACCGCCCGCAGCTCCGACCAGCGCCGCCCGCAGTCATGACCACGCGCCGGCTGCCGCCGCCCGGGCGACATAGGTGTCGAAGTCGAGCGGGTCACGCCCGAGCACCCGCCGCACCCCGTCGGCCGGCTCGGCGAGATGACCCGCGCGCATCCCGGCGAACAGGACATCCATCGCCGTGACCACCTCCGGCGGAAGGCCCTCGGCGAGAAGTTCGGCCCGGTACTGCTCCGGTGTGAGCTGCACGTAGCGGATCGGGCGACCGGTCGCCTCGGCGATCATCGCCACCGCCGCGGCGAAGGTGAGCGCGCGAGGACCGGACAGGTCGTACACCTGTTCGTGGTGACCGGGCGACGTCAACAGCGTCGCGGCCACGTCGGCGATGTCCTGCGCATCCACGAACGGCTCCGGGGTGGCGCCCATCGGCAGGGCCAGCCGACCGTCGAGCAGTGGTTGGCGCCACAGGTCCTCGCTGAAGTTCTGACTGAAGTTGTTCGACCGGAGAATCGTCCACTGGACGCCGGATTTCCGCACCGCCTCCTCGGCGGCGACCATGCCGGGGGAGAAGTCACCGATCTGGTCGATCCCGCGCCCGGACAGCGCCACGAACCGGCCGACACCCGAGTCGACCGCCTGGGTCACGAAGTCGGCCGCCAGCGCGGGGTCCTCCGGAGCCAGCAGATAGACCGCCGAAGCTCCCGCCAGCGCCGGCTGCCAGGTGGCCGGCCGCGACCAGTCGAACCGCACCTCACCGGAGCGGGAGGCCGCCCGGACGTGCCGGCCCGTCGCCCGCAGCGTCCGTACCAGCCGGCGACCGGTCTTGCCGGTCCCGGCCATCACGAGTATCGAAGGTGCGTCCGTCGTCATGGTCGCGAGTCAACTCGCCCGGCCGCCGGCAGGACATGCGCTGTCGTACGCCGCGCATGTCCGATCGTCCGCGCCCTGTCGCCGGGGCTCTATCGTCGGGCCATGGACCCGTTCGACACCCTGTTGCGGGGCGTGCACGCCGACGGTGCGGCTTTCGGCCGATCGGAGCTGACGCCGCCGTGGGCACTGCGGTTCACCGACGGCGCACCGCTGACGCTCTGCGTCCCCATGCGGGGTGAGGGCTGGATCTCGCACCCGGAGAGCGACAAGCCCCGCCTGGTGCGGGTCGGTGAGGTCGCCGCCGTACGCGGGCCGACGCCGTTCACGTTCTCCGCCGAGCCGCGGTCGAGCTTCCACCCCGGCGAGCTTCGGGACGTGCGGCGCGGCCGGACCGGGACGGTGGACGCGGATCACACCGAGCGCCTGGTGCTGCTGGTCGGCGTGTACCACGTCCGGGGTCGGGTGCCCCAGCGGCTGCTGGGCGCGCTGCCGCCGGTGGTCGTCGTGCCGGACGACCACGACTGTGCCTCGCTGCGCGACTACCTGGACGCACAGCTCGACGCGGGCCGGCCCGGCCGGCAGATCGTGCTGGACCGCCTCCTGGACTGGTTGTTGGTGTGCACGGTGCGGGACTGGTTCGACCAGCCCGACGCCGAGGCTCCCGGCTGGTACCGCGCGCTGAGCGACGACACCGTCGGCCCGGTGCTGCGGGCCATGCACGACGACCCGGGCAGGTCGTGGACCCTGGCGAGCCTGGCCGGGCAGGCCGGGGTCTCACGGTCCACACTGGCCAAACGGTTCACCGCGTTGGTGGGCGAGCCGCCGCTGACCTACCTGACCGACTGGCGGATGACCCTGGCTGCGGACATGTTGGCCGAGTCGACGGCGACCGTCGCCGCCGTGGCACACCAACTCGGGTACGCGGACGCCTTCGGCTTCAGCGCGGCCTTCAAACGGGTCCACGGGATGAGCCCGAGCGGGCACCGACGGCTCGCCCGCGACGGCGAAAAGGCGGCCTGACCGGCGACGTTCGAGCGCCGTGGATTTCCCGGCCGATGTGGTGATGAGCGTGATGACTCACAGGCATATTGATGCCTCACAGTCATCACGCTCATCACCGCGTCCGATCCCTCAGACCTCACGCTCCGTGGTGCTGGTCGCGCATGGTCGAGGGCGATCAGAACTCCTCGTACACCGCGGGGTCCTGGTCCGCGAGCCGCCCGTCCGGGCGGCCCAGCGCGGTGATGGCCTCGACCTCACCGTCGGTGAGCTTGATGCCGAATATGTCCAGGTTCTCGGCCTGCCGCTGCGGGGAGGCGGCCTTGGGCAGCGGGATCACCTGGCGGGCCACGTGCCAGGCGAGGATGGTCTGCGCCGGGCTGACGCCGTGGGCGGTCGCGATCTCCACGATCACGGGGTGCTGCAGCAGGTCGTTGCCGTGGCCGAGCGGGCTCCAGCCCTGCACGAGGATGCCGTGCTCCCGGTGATGGTCGAGCGCCTCCTGCTGCGGGAAGTACGGATGCACCTCGATCTGGTTGACCACCGGGGCGACCCCGGTCTCGGCCACCAGCCGGTCGATGTGCTCGGGCAGGAAGTTGGAGAGGCCGATGTGCCGGACCAGGCCGCGCTCGCGGGCCTCGATCAGCGCCTGCCACGCCTGCACGTACAGGTCGACAGTGGGGTTCGGCCAGTGGATCAGATACAGGTCGATCCGGTCGAGGCCGGTGCGGAACACGCTCTCCTCGATGGTGGTCAGCGCCTCGTCGTGGCGGTGGTGCCGCCCCGGCAGCTTCGAGGTGACGACCAGTTCGTCGCGCACGTCACCCGCCGCACGAGCCGCCCGGCCGACCGCGCCCTCGTTCTCGTAGTTCACCGCGGAGTCGATCAACCGGTAACCCGCCCTGATCGCCTGCCCGATCGCGTCGACACCAGCCGAGCCGTTCAGTTGGTACGTGCCGAGCCCGATCGCCGGCAGAGTGGTGCCGTCGGCTGCCGTCAGGTGGGGAATCGTCATGATCAGGACCCTACTCGTGCGAGCTGTCCCGCAGGCCGTGTCTGCCGCCAGGACTGTGCCTCAGGCAGATCCGGAATCACCAGTGGGGGCGTCCCGGATGGCGAGTGCGGCTTGGACGAGCGCGGCGTGGGTCAGCGTCTGGGGGTAGTTGCCGAGGTGGGCACCCGTCGTAGGGTCCACCTCTTCGGCGTAGAGGCCGAGTGGGCTGGCGTGGTCGACCATGGCCTGGAACAGCTCGACAGCCTCGCCGCGACGCCCGGTGCGGGCAAGACCCTGGACGAGCCAGAACGAGCAGGGCAGGAACGCGCCCTCGGTGCCGGGAAGGCCGTCACGTCCGGGCGGGTAGCGGTAGAGCAGTGGACCGCCGGCGGACAGCCGGTCCCGAATGGCGTCGATGGTGCCCCGTACCCGGGGTGAATCGGCCCGGTCCATCCCCAACAGCGGCAGGACGAGCAGGGCCGCGTCGAGATCCTGCGAGCCGTAGCTGCGGACGTAGCTGCCCGCCGTCGGGTCGAAGCCGCGCGTCCGGACCTCGGCGGCGATGGCATCCCGGGTTTCCTGCCAGCGGCGTCGTTGACGGTCCGGCAGGTGGTGCGTGTCGGCGATGGCCAGGGCACGGTCCAGGGCGAGCCAGCCCATGAGCTTGGAATGGACGTGTTGGGCGGGCTCCCGTACCTCCCAGATGCCGGCATCGGGTTCCTGCCAACAGTCGGCGACCACGTCGGCGAAACCGCGCACCGCCCGCCACGTCTCGGCGTGGAGGAGGTGTCCGGCCTGAGCGAACGCCCAGGCGGCGTCGATCACCCAGCCGTAGCCGTCGAGCTGGTGCTGAGCGGCGGCACCGTTGCCCATGCGCACCGGAAGGCTGTCGAGGTAGCCGGGCCAACCGGACAATTCTCGTTCCGCTGGCACGCGCCTGCCGTGCAGGGTGAGCAGCGCCGGCAGGCGTGGCCTTTGCAGTCGGCTGGCGTGCAACAGCCACGCGAGGAAACCGCGAGCCTCGTCGGTCTTGTCGACGCTGAGGAAGGCGCTGACGCCGATGCTGGCGTCACGGGGCCAGACATAGCGGTAGTCCCAGTTTCGTCCCCCGCCGGGATCCTCGGGCAGTGATGTGGTGGGTGCGGCCACCGGCGCTCCCGAGGGCGAGTAGGTCAGCAGCCGCAAGGTGAGCAGGCTTCGTACGACGTGTTCCCGGAACGGCAACCGCTCGTCGATCTCCGCGGTCCAGGCCCGCCAACGAGCTTCGTCCTCGACGAGCAGCTCCCAGGCCACTGTCGGGTCGACGTGGATCAGCGGTTCGCGGTGGGCCACGGCCAGTACGAGGGTGACCGGATGACCTGGCCGGACCGTGATCGAGGTTGGCCGACCCGGTTCGACTCTGAACGTGGGCGTGCTGTCCAGCGCGACCGCAAGCGCCCCCCACTCACACACGAGCCCTTGGCGCCGGTGCTGGGCCCGGGGCCGGCGGTGCCGTGCGCCAAGGCGGGGGTCGAACTCCACCACCGCCTCGACCGCCGCCTGCTCGGCCGACAGCCGTCGCACGATCAGCGACGTGGGCAGCAGACGACCGCTGACCTCGGCCACCATCGCCTCCGTGAGGCGGAGCCGGCCGTTGCCCACCGCCCAGGTGGTCTCCAGCGTGGCGGTGTGCTGCCGGTACCGTCGTTCGACGACCGTGGCCGGCCGCGCCGGGCCGACCCGGAACGTTCCGGCGTCCGGGCCGCCGACCAGCCGACCGAACAGGGGATCGCCGTCGAAGCGTGGTACGCAGAGCCAGTCCATCCCGCCGTCACTCGCGACCAGGGCGGCGGTGCGCGTGTCGCCCAACAGACCGTAGTCGCTGATCGGTGGCCCGCCAGTCATGGAGATCGCTCCTCGACGAGCCGCGCCAGCGGGTTGCGGATCACCTGGCTTGCAGGAGCAGCCCGAGGCAGACCCCGTAGACGACGTGGACGACAACCGTGACCAGCGGGGTCTGGATGCCGTAGTTGAGGGCGAACAGCCCGGGCGGCTCCAACACCGCCGTGCTGGCCGGCCCCGCCCGTTGCGAGGCCATGCGCGGGTGGACACCAGGAAGCAGCGGCAGAATCACCGTCAGCGCGATCCCGACGTGCGCAATCCCCAACAGCGCCCCGATCCACCAGGTCGCGCGGTGCAACAGCGCGAACGTGGCCGCGTAGCCGAGGGCAAAACCCTGCCCGGCGCAGAGGTGGAGGAAGAACCCGACGACCCGGGCCCGGTCGGGATCCCCGGTGACGAAGGCCCCGAGCACCAGGGGAAGGTCGAGCCGAGTGAGACCGGCCAGTTGAGCGGTGATCATCGCCGCGGTGAGCGCCGCGGTGGCGACCAACCCGAACAACGCCCATCCGGCCCAGTCCATCTCAACAGTCGTCGACGTCGCGGGCGTTCTCCGTCATCGGTCCACCCTCCGGTCGAACAGCGTGAAACCCGCGGCCTGGACCGGACACCCGCCTCCTCCGGCTTCGAGGACCGCCCGGTTTCTCACCATAAGCCACCGGACCCGTCACGCTGACCTGCTCGCCCAGACGTCCCTCGACTTGTTGCCACCAGGTGGCGAGCGCTCTTCGCGCGAGCCGGGGTGCCGAGCCCAACCGGTCGTCAGCCGAGGACACCTCCGACGGGCGTCGCGTATACCGTCTCAACCGGCCGGATCACCTTGACCATCGAGGCGAGGTACTCCCGCGTCTCGGGATCCGTGGAGTAGACGATTGTGCCCTTCATCCCGCGGGTCAACAGCACCTTGTAAGTGTTTCGAATCAGCAGATCCGCCTCGGCGTCGCTGACCGACTTGCGATTACGGAACGCTGGATCCTTCGACTCGTCGCGTCGAGTCACCAGTTGGCCGTCCCGAGCAACCAGGTCCGGCCCGATGATGACGCCAGACCAGTCGTACTCGAAGCCCTGTGCCGTGTAGACGCAGCCCACCTGGCCGAAACCGTTCGGGTCGGTGGCCCAGAACGCGCTGCCTGGCGCGTCGCCGACGCTGCGGTCGCTCTTGACATTCCAGGGTCGCGACCAAACGCCGAGCTGCACATCCGGCACCAGGCTGTCGTCCGGACGCGGATCGCTCCACGGCCAGCAGTACCCGGCGGACATCCTGGCGCTGACGCCCGGTGCCTGTTTGCTGGCGAGGAAGGCTTCCATCTCCTCCGGCGAATCGACCAGACGCAGGTCGACCCTTCCGTCGCCGACCCAGACCGACGGCTCGCCGCCGTCGAGGTCGAGCAGGTCAACGACCCATTGCTCGTACGCCTCGCTGCCCCCGCAGCGGAACTGGCTGTGCAGCGAAACGACTTCGATATCAAGGTTGAGCTGCCTCGCGTACGACGAGATGACCTCGACATTTCCCAACTCGCCCGGCTTCACCACCTGGTGCTCGTCGAGCAGGAACACCGGTACCCGGGCCGCGGCGATAAGCTCGTCGATCTGGGAACGAGCTTTCTCCCGCTTAGCCTTCGGCGTGAACCGGTTGACGGAGTTCTCCCGGATGCGGTGTGCCTCGTCGCAGATCAGGACGTCCAGCCCGTTGCGTTCGGCGGACATGAAGCTGTTGAAGTATCCGAAGAGATTCTTCAGCCGGGTCGATCCCTTGCCGGCATACCGACGCAACGTCTGGGTGAACGACCGCGAGCCCGTTGCATGCATGACGGACCGGTTCTGGCGCGCCAACTCACCGAGCACTGACAGTGCGATCACGCTCTTCCCACTGCCCGGTCCACCGGACACGACCACGACCGACTTGCGGTCCGCCGAGCGCGCCCGCTCCACGGCGTGCAGCACCAGCTCGTACGCCACACGCTGCTCGTCCAACAGCGTGAAGTGCGACCTGTCCTTCAGCTCCTGCGCGGCGTACCGCAGCAGATGCCGACTGGGCCGGACGGAACTGGAGAGGAAGCGGTCCGCCGCGCCAGCCCCTGAGATCGGTGCGAGGTGGGTGCGTAGGTAATCGAGAAACTCACCCCGCCGTTGCTTGGTGAAAATCCGGCTCTGCTCGGTCGCCTGGCGGTCGAACAGGTCGCTGATGTCCCGGTCGACCGCGTTGTGCAGGTACGCAACCCCACGGACCGGGTTTCGTTGACCGGCGAGGATGCCAAGGAAGTCGGTCAGGTACTCGCAATAGAGTCCGACTTGGACGCCAGGGTGAAGCCGTGGGCCACGAGCGTGCTGCACCGCCACCAGGTTTTCAGAGCCTTCGTAAGACTCGGCGTAGGACCATTGCTTCAACTCCACGACGACGTAAGAGTCGTCGGTGGTCTTCGGGTCCGCCCCAGCGAGAATGACGTCCACCCGCTTGCTCGTCAGCGGCAACTGGTACTCCACCAACATCTCGACCTGACCCAGGCCGGCGTCAGCGAGATCCTGCCCCAGCACCTCAAGGCTCCGCGACCATGAGCGGCGTTCTGCCGGGCTCACATTGCGACCGATCTGCTCCACGATTCGGTCTTCGAGCATGCCGGCGCCAGCCAAACGCAGCAGACCATCGGCGGACGTACGGAACGCTGACAACACTTGCCCCCGGGCAGCACGAAGTGATCGTGCGCATGGGGGGCATGTCCGGCAGCCGCCGGAAGCCCGTCGTGACGCGCTTCTACGCCATGGACTGTAGCGAAGAGATCAACTCAGCGCCATGATGGAGTCGCCTTGGGCTACCGCTTTGCCGCCGAGCCGCGAGCCTGCTCAACCGGATAGCGGCGGGCCGAATCCTCGAGCTTCATCTGAGCTGCCTCTACCAGGTCGACGCCGAGCACGTCGGCGAGTCGAGTCAGATAGATCATCACATCGCCGATCTCAGCTCTCACCCGGCTGCCCGCGTCCGGGTCGGACATGACGATCGCCGACTGCTCGGCCGTGAGCCACTGGAACTCGGCGATCAACTCACCGACCTCACCGGCGAGCGCCATAGCCAGGTTCTTGGGTGTGTGGAACTGCTGCCAGTCCCGCTCCTCCGCGAACGCCCGCACACGGCTCGTCAAGTCATCCATGGCTGGGAGCATCGCAGATGCCAGGTACCAGCAGCCCGCGCTGCCGCCTACTTGTCGGGGAGGCCGGCCGACTTCATGGCGGCTGTGAACAGAGCCAGGCGCGATGCTCGAAGCGAAGAGCCGGCCCGTCAATATGCTCGGAATCGCGTACGGCGACCAGGTCGGGGATGTCGGTCGCGACCTCGACGCAGGCGCCGCCGTTGTCTCCGCTAGGGGTGCTCTTGCACCAGAAGGCGCCGCTCAGGTCAGTCATGGCGCATCTCCCCGGAGATTCTCTTGATCATGTCCTTCGTGCCTCGCCGAGGGCCAGTGCATCTAACCCTGCCCAAACGCCGTGGGTCATCACAGATGGTGCTCGGCTGGTATCTTGCGGTGCTGTGCCGAATGATGCTCATCTGACCGGTCTGGACGCTCTGCTCAGCGAGACGCGACAGGCACTGGAGTCGACGCGATCCCGCGCACGCGGTGAGGCTGTAGTTGACGACGAGGAACAGCCCCGCGGCCACGGCGAGGCGCTGGATGGCCTGGTTCGGGCAGAGGTTCGCGGCGGCCGCGTTGACGAGCTGGTGGTTGCCCCGAGGCTTATGCGGCTGCCGGCGCAGGATCTGACGGAGCACATCAGGGCGGCGGTCAACGCGGCCCTCGACGACCTCGACAGCCAACGGCCGGAGCTACCGGCCGCGGAACTGGACAGCCTGGCGGGAGGCCTTCAGGAGGTGCAGGATCGCTCGCTGCGGCAGATGGCCCAGATGAACGAGGCACTTCAGGACGTGGTTGCCCTGCTGCGGGAACCACGACGGTGAGACCCCTGGATGTCGACCCCGAGCAGTTGCGGCAGGCAGCGGGTGGCGTGCAGCGAGCAGGCGAGCGGCTCGAGCAGCAGTGGCAGCGGCTGCGGGCGACCGCAGACGGCATGGGCGACATCTTCGGCGATGACGACGTGGGCGGGCTGATCGGCGCGTCCTACCAAGCGGCCCAGCAGATCGCGGAGCAGTCGGTCTCGTCGGTGGTCGCGGCCTTCGCCGGCTTCGGTGACGGGCTCGCCAGGATGAGTACGGCGTACGACGAGGTCGAAGCACGCAACGCTGCTCTCTTCGAACGGCTGGTCTGAGGCGATGGGCATTCAGATCCCCGGCGAACTGTCTGGACTGCTGAACGAACTCGGCTATGTATGGCCGGAGAGCGACGAGGAACGGCTCTTCGAGCTGGGTCAGGCGTGGATAGCGTTCGGTGCCGAGGCGGACGCTGTGGCAGCCGACGGCACCGCTGCTGTAGCCGCGCTCGCCGGCAACGAGGGCATGGCGCTGGAAGCCTTCCATGGCCAGTGGGCGGACCCTGAGTCAGCCTCGGCGGTTCTTCAGGATCTCGGCTTTGGGGCGCGCGCGGTGGGCGCCGCCCTGCTGGTCTGCGCCCTCGTGGTCCTTGCCCTGAAGATCAACGTCATTGTGCAACTCACCCTGTTGGTCATCTCGATCGCGCAGGCCATCGCGACGGCGGCCCCAACATTCGGTGCGTCCCTGCTGGAGATCCCGGTCTTCAAGAAGTTGGTCGACATCGCCATCGACTTCCTGATCGGTCAGGCACTGGAGGCGATCCTTGGGTAGGCGCGGCCGTAAGGGCGCCAGCGATGCCGCTTCCGGAATCATCGCCAAGGCCGCGTCGGCCTCAATGCGGGAAGCCAAGGAGGTAGGGCCGAAGGTGGCCGATGACGCCGCCGACGCCACCCGACGGGCGATCCCCGGCCCGGCGGGCAAGATCCCGCTCAAGCCGCCGCACCCGAGACACAACCTCGACAGCATCCGCCCCAAGAACCCCAGCAAAGAGATCAACACAGTGGTTCTGCCTGGTACCGATGTGGCCAAGGACCTCGACGACATCGCGGCAGGCCGCGCCAAATGGGACCCTGACCGTCAGCGGTACGAGGTGAACGGCCGCACCTACGCCGTCGAGCCGACCGGCACGGTCTTTCCCGAGGCGGGGCCCGGACTCGAACAACTCGGCCGAGCCGAGTACGGCGCGCTCAAGGAGTACATTGCCGCTGGTGGCGATATCGAGAAGGCCAAGGCGGCCATGGCCCGGAACCCGTTCCTGACCGAGGCCGCGCAGGAGCGCGCACTCGACGTGTTCCGCCATCACAAGAGCTACCGGGGGTAGACGTGCTGTACCAGATCCACTTCGAGGAAGAGTTGCCCGCGGACGCGCTGCGTCGGCACCTGCAGCAGGATTACGGCATCGCCCCCGACGCCGTGTACGTCGGTCGGATCGAAGACCGGACGGCGGACGATCCACGTCCGGTGGCCATGTTCACCCCGCCGGACGAGGATGAGGGATTCGGCTGGATTCTCACCGGTGACACCGAACTCGCCGACGCCACAGGTCGGAACGAGCGGGATCTCGCCGTCCGCCTGGCGCGTACCTTCGGGGTGCGGGCCCTGGTCGACGACGGCAGCATCTATCCAGACCGGTGGCTGCTGGTCAGTGCCGACGGGAGCAGCGGACTCGTCGTGACCGATGAGGACGCCGCTGCCGACGGAGACCTCCGGGTCGTGCATGCTCTCGAGCCGATCTCGGGTGAACCGCAGCTCACCGTGGTGCCACCGCCGGAGTGGGCGCGCGGCTAGCAGACCGTCGTACGGCCGGGGCCGTCTCCACCGGTCGGTTGACCGCTAGGCTGGCCCTCCCTGGTCTCCCACCTGGAGAAACGCCCATGTCCGACAGCGTCTTCGCGCAGTTCACCGCCGACGACGATCAGCTCGAGGTTGGGCTGATCGTGCAGCCGGCGATCAACGCCGCCCTGGTGCACAACCGGGTGCCGTTGGTGCGTCACCTCACGCTCGTCAACCGAGGTGCAGTGCCGCTGACCGATGTCACGTTGACGCTGGAACTGCGTGGCCCGGACGGCGCGCTGACCGAGCCGTGGACGCGTACTCTCGCTGCGCCGTTGCGGCCCGGGGCCAGCACGAGCTGGGACGACTTCCGCGACTTCACGCCCGACCGCAAGCTGCTGTACCGCACCGACGAGGCTTTCCCGGTCGACTACACCCTCCGGGTGCAGGCGCAGGAGCAGACACTGCGGCTGGTCGCCCCGTCCAGAGTGCTGGCGCACAACGAATGGTTCAACAGCCCCGCCCTGTACGACAGCCTGGCGGCCTTCGTGCAGCCGAACACCCGGGCGGTGGAGGCGGTCCTGCGGGCAGCCGCCCAGCTCCTGCTCGCGCGGACCGGCTCGGGCTCGCTGCAGGGCTACCAGGAGGGTTCGGAGCGGGCGGCCCTGATCGCCGGCGCGGTGTACGAGGCGCTGCGCCAACTCGAGATCACCTACCAGACCCTGCCGGCGTCCTTCGAGAACACCGGTCAAAAGGTACGAACGACGGCGGCGGTTCTCGACGGTCGGCTCGGCAACTGCCTCGACCTGTCCGTCACGTACGCAGCCTGCCTGGAGGCGGCGGGGCTGCACCCGCTCATCTTCATCAGCGCGGGGCATGCCTTCGGTGGCTTCCTGCTGGAGGAGGAACGGCTGGGCTCGGCCGCGGTGACCGAGACCAACCTGCTGATCTCGATGGTGGATTCCGGCCGGGCCGTGCCGGTCGAGCTGACCCGCATCGGGCCGGGCGCGCAGTCGGCGACCTTCACCGAGGCGGTACGCGTCGGGCTCGGCCACTTCCGCGGCGACGGCGAGCGCATGCAGGGCGTCGTCGACGTGCACCTGGCCCATCGCTCGGGGATCCGCCCGTTGCCGCCAGCCGACGAACTGATCGCGCCCGCCGCGGTCGACGCCGAGGCGACGCCGAAGATAACTGCGTCCCTCGACCTTCCGCCCGGCGTCGCCGCCGCGAAGCTGCGCCAGTTCGCCGATGAGGGCGAGGAGGTGCCGCAGCAGTCCGACGGGTCGCCGGCGCGTATCCAGCAGTGGAAGAAGTCGCTGCTCGATCTGAGCCTGCGTAACCCGCTGCTCAACCTGCCCAAGCGTGGCCGTGGCCTGGACCTGCACGTGCCGGCGGGCGCGCTGGCCCTGCTCGACGACCTCATCCACGACGGCCGTCAGGTGCAGGTCATTCCGCAGGACGACATCAGTCACGTCCACGAGCTGGCCGGGGCACGTCGGGCGCAGGACCTCGACGCCGAGATCCTGACCCGGGAGCTGCGTACCGACCGGCGGGTCTACGGCGCGGTCACCGACGCCCGCTACAAGACCGCGATGCGCGCGTTGCAGCGTGAGGCGCGCACGATGGAGCAGGAGACCGGCAGCAACTACCTGTACCTGACCATCGGCACCCTGGTGCACACGAAGACGACCGGGGGAGAGGCGTACGCGCCGCTGTTCCTCCTGCCGGTGCGCATCGAGGGTGGCAGCGGCCGTCGCCCGTACGCGATGGTCATCGACGGCACCGAGGTCGCCAGCCCGAACTACTGCCTCATCGAGTGGTTGCGGGTGAAGCACAGCGTGCGGATCCCGGAGCTGGAGCGACCGGTCCTCGACGAGCACGGCATCGACATCGCCAAGACCCTGGCCGCGATCAACACCGGGCTGCTCGACAACCGGCTCAACTACCGGACCGACGAGAGCGCCAGCCTTCGACTGTTGCAGTTCTCCACCTTCCAGATGTGGCGGGACCTCACCGACCACTGGCCCCGGTTCATGGAGAACCCGGTCGTCCGGCACCTTGTCGAGTCTTCCGGCGCCACGTTCGACGATCCTGCCCGCCCGGAGCACGACGTCGAGATCGCTGTCGACGAGGCCGACCTGCACCTGCCCATCCCCGCCGACGGGTCGCAGATGCAGGCCATCGTGCGCGCCGAGCGGGGCCACTCCTTCGTCCTGGAGGGCCCGCCGGGCACCGGCAAGTCCCAGACCATCACCAACATGATCGCGCGGGCGGTCAGCGCGGGCCGGTCGGTGCTGTTCGTCGCCGAGAAGCAGGCCGCCCTGGAGGTGGTAAAGCGCCGCCTCAAGCAGATCGGTCTCGGCCCGTTCGCGCTCGACCTGCACGGGCGCAAGCAGTCCCTCAACGCGATCCGCCAGCAGCTGCGCGACGCGCTCGACCAGTACGACCAGGGCGGCGACGGGACGTGGACCGCCGTCGAGACGGCCTACCGGACGCGGCTCGCCCCACTGACCGAATACCCGGCCCAGGTGCACACCACCAACCCCGTCGGGATGTCGCTCTGGTCGGCCTACGAGCAGACCCTGGCGTACGGGGGCGGCCCGGTCGCCCCGATCCCGGTGGCCTACCTGCACTCACCCGCCCCGGCCCGCGCGCAGGTCGAGACGTCCCTGCGGGAGTTCCCGGCGGCCGCACGATCGGCCCGACTCCGGACGGCGCACCCGTGGGCGATCAGCGGCTGCCGCACCCTCGACGGGTTGCACGGTGCCGCGGTCACCGAGATCGCCGGTGAGCTCGAACGCCTCCGCGCCGACCTCGCCGCCCACCCGCACCTGGTCGAGTTGCTGCGGACGCTGCCCGCCCCGGAGACCGTGAGCGAGCTGCAGGCGGGCGCCTGGCTCGCCGTACGCGGACTGCTGCCGGACCGGCAGGCCACCCTGCACGCCAGCGACCGACGGTGGGACGAGGCGGTGGCCCGGCTCCAGGCGGACCTGGCGGCCTTCCGGCAGGGCTTCGCCGGTGAGCTGGCCACCTTCCGGCCGGACGTGTTCGCTCGACCGGAGCTGACCGCCTGGCACGGTGAGGCCCAGGAGGTGGCGAAGAAGCTGATCGGTAAGCGCAAGCGTCGACAGGCCATCGTGGATCGGCTGGCGGTGCACCTGGTTGCCGGTGCGACGCTCGACGTCGAGCGGGTGGAGGTTGCCACCGGCCGGCTGGTGGCCGCCCAGGCGCATGCGGCGGCCCTCTACCAGCACTTCGTCGCGGTGGGCGGGCTGCGGCTGTCGCAGTGGCAGCCCACAGACCCCAACGCGCAGGAGCGGCTGACCGAGGCGATCGAGGCGACCCGGGTCGGCCGGACGCTCCTGGCCCGGAACCCGCAGGCCTGGGAGCTGTTTCACGGCGGATTCACCGATGTTCACGCGGTGCTCCTCGACCGGTTCGCCTCCCGGTGGCGGGCCTGGCGCGGGGTGTTGCGCTCCGGTGAGGCCGAGCTGATCCTGTGGGCCGCCGGTTCGCACTGGACCGACGCCTGGCAGCGCGACGGGGCGGCCTGGCTGCACGAGGTGCAGGCCGAGGAGTTGTTCCCACTGCGCCGATGGGCGACCGTCCTGGCCCACGCCGACGTGCTCGCCTCGGCCGGTCTCACCGACTATCGGGACCAGCTGCTGCGCGCCGAGGTGCCCGCGCATCTCGCCGAGGAGGTCTACCGGCGGGGAGTCGCGACGGCGTCCCTCGCCGAGCGGGTACGGGCCGGCGGCCTGCAGTACTTCGACCCGGAACTGCACGACGACGAAATCAGCCAGTTCGAGGCGGCCGCCGGTGAGCTGCGGTCCGCGCTACCGACGCAGCTGCCGTCGGTGCTGGTCCGCCGCCGCCCCTTCAGCCCGGCCGACCGGCGTGGTCGCTTCGCTGACTTCGCGGCCGAGCTGCGCCGTAAGCGGGGCGGGCGGTCCTTCCGGGAACTGTTCGAGCAGTACGCGGACGCGGTGCTCGCACTGACCCCGTGCGTGCTGGTCAGCCCCGCCTCCGCTGCGAACTTCCTCGCGCCGGGGAGCCAACGTTTCGACCTGGTCATCTTTGATGAGGCCTCGCAGATCCGCGTGGCGGAGTCGATCGGCGCGATGGGTCGGGGCAGCGCCGTGGTGGTGGTCGGTGACTCCCGGCAGATGCCGCCGAGCAGCATCATGCAGGCCAGCCACAGCGTGGACGAGGTCGACGAGGGCAACGGCCCGGTGCCGGAGGACCTGGAGAGCATTCTCAGCGAGGCCGTCGAATCGGGACTGCCGCAACGGTGGCTCTCCTGGCACTACCGCAGTCACGACGAGTCACTCATCGCCTTCTCCAACCGCTACTACTACGACAACAAGCTCTCCAGCCTCCCGTCGCCCGGTGCCGCCAGCTCGGCGGGCGTCAGCTGGCGGCGCGTCGAGGGCCGGTACGACCGGGGCGGATCCCGCACCAACGAGGTCGAGGCGCGGGCGATCCTCGCGGACATCACCCGTCGGTTGCACGACCCGGCGACCGCCACCCAGTCCGTCGGCGTGGTCACCTTCAACATCCAGCAGCGGGACCTCATCCTCAACCTGCTGGAGGAGAGCCCCGACCCGATCATCCGTGAGCACCTGTCCGGCGCGGTCGCGGAGCCGATCTTCGTCAAGAACCTGGAGAACGTGCAGGGCGACGAACGGGACGTCGTCCTGTTCTCCCTGGCCTTCTCCACCAACCTGGAAACCGGCCAGCTCCCGCTGAACTTCGGCCCGCTCAGCCAGGCCGGCGGCGAGCGGCGGCTCAACGTGGCCATCACCCGCGCCCGCCGCCAGGTCGTCCTCTACTCGTCCTTCGACCCGTCCGACATCGACCTGTCCCGCACGTCCGCGCTGGGCACCCAGCACCTGCGGGCGTACTGCGAGATGGCCGCCGCCGGCGCCGAGCGCCTGGGCGACCTCGCCACCGACCGCACCGAGCGGCGCAGCCGGATCCGCGACGAGGTGGCCGCGGCGCTGCGCGACCGCGGCCACGAGGTCCGTACCTCGCACGGCCTTTCCGACTTCACAGTGGACATCGCCGTACGCAGACCAGGCTCACCACTGTGGCAGGTGGCCGTCATGCTCGACGGCCCGGACTGGAGCGCACGCCCGACGGTGGCCGACCGGGACTCGGCGCCCACGCTCCTCCGCTCGATCATGGGTTGGCCGGAGGTCGTGCGGTTCTGGCTGCCGGCGTGGATCCACGACCGATCGGCGTTGCTCGACCGGGTCGACGAAGCGGTCACCCGGGCCGACGCCCCCACGACCGCCGAGCCCGAGTCGTCACCGGCCGCAGTGGCACCCGAAGCCGTCGAGCTGCCGCAGCCGCGCTCCGAAGCGGACGTGGAGCCGCCGCACCCGACACCGACCGCCGAGTTGCCGCAGGCGCGCCTCGCGGTGGACGAGGAGCCGCTCCGGGGCGAATCCTCGGGACCAGTCACCGCACTGGCCGCCACGACCACGGCGACCTCGGCCGCAGACACCATCACGGTGAGCCCATTCGTTCCGTACGTTCCGACCCCGCTCGGAGACCAGGCCGACCTCGACCTCCTGGCCACCGACCGGCGCGTACGTGACCTGATGCGGAACGCGCTCCGCGAGATCATCGAGGCTGAGGGGCCCATCGAGCAGCACCGGCTCGCACGCCTCGCCCTCGCCCGGTTCGGTTTCCTCCGCACCCGGGAGGACCGCCGTACCGCCGTGCTGGCGCTCGTCGACTCCCGCCGGCTCTACACGCACCCGACAGTGAGCCGGTACGCCTGGCCCGAAGGCACCGACCCGCAGACGTACCGCGCGTACCGGGTCACGCAGGCGAGCAACGACCGCGCGTTCGAGGAAGTGCCACCCGAGGAGGTGGCCAACGCCTTCGTACACGTACTCCAGGGCATGCCGAGCATGGACGAGGAACGGTTGCTGCGCGCCGGCCTGGAACGGCTCGGCTACCGTCGTCGCACCGAGAAAATCGACAAGCTACTCCGGTACGGGCTGCACGTCGCCGTGACCAGCGGTCGCCTCCGCTTCGACCAGGAGGGCCGCCTAACCCCAGGCTGACGAGAGTCACCACTCATATCGGTAACAGGCGTCACCTGAGTCGGTCGCGGCAGAATGAGCGAGGTCTGGGCCGCTTCAGCCGAGGCCGTGCTCGTCGGGTCGGGTGTTGAGGACCCAGGCGAGCGGCATGGTCGCACGGGCGACGTACTGGTCGCCCTCGAGACGGTGCATGGTGACGGTCTGCGCTGCGTCCTGGTCGACCACCCAGTATTGCGGGATGCTCGCGGCGGCGTACTCACTGCGCTTTGTCACTGTATCGACACCCTCGGAGCCGGGTGAAACGATCTCGATAACAAGGAGCACGTCGGCGACCGGCAGCCACACACCGTCGGCCTGAGCCTTGCTCCACACGACCAGGTCGGGAATGCGTCCGCCGACGCCGCCGTCACGGCCCGGTATGCGTAGCCCGACTGCCTGGGCGATGTGTTCCGCTGGGACACCGCCCTGAGCGAGCCACACCATGAGCCGGGTCGCGATGATCGCGTGGTTGTAGCCCGGCGGCGGCATGATCGAGACGACTCCCTCGGGGCTGATTTCGTACCGGTGGTTCTCGTCTGCGGCCATCATCGCCGTCAGGTCATCGAGCGTCACGACCGGGGGCATGTACCTGCCAACCGCCTCTGAGCTCATGGGCGCATCCTACCGGTTCGCAGGCCAGCACCTGCGGTGATGGGACCGTGCAGCGTCAGCGCCTACCCGGATTGCTCGATCCGGGGAACCCGGCTGAATAAGTTGCATCCACCAGTTCCTGAAGATGGCGGATGACGTCGACCTTGTGCTCGGTCTCCGGCAGTTGCCGTTCGCCAGCGGTCACCAGGTCGTTCCGCCAATGGCTGACGATCTCCCGCTGTGCTGCCGCGGGCAGGTCGTCGATCCACAACGACCCGAGGTTGTTGTCGACGATCTCCTGTAGGTGGTTGGCGGCCTGCCTGTCTGATAGGCGGGAGATCAGGAACTCCAGCGTCCAGTCGAACAACCCTCCGGTTGCGGTCCAGTCGACACCGGGTTTGAGCACGATGAGGCCAGCCATTATTTCCCCACGGTGAATACTCGCGGACCGAGGCTCCGGTCCGTAATGAACTGCTCGATACGGGCCACCTGTTGCGGGGTGAACTTCGCGACGTCCACCGGCACCAGGTCTGCTTTGTCTAGATGTCGCTCAATCTGATACTGCAGTTGTGGCCACTGCCGGTCAAAGAACTGGGCCGGAAAGTTGCCCACCGCATCGTAGGTTCGTCCGGCCTCGTCGACCCAGTCGGCAGAGGAGTCCGCCGCTGCGCGCTGCAGCCTCACACCCAATTCTTGCTCCAAACGGACCGCCGTCTCCGCCTCGCCCGGACGAAACCTTCCGGTTGCGGGATCCATACCGAGATCGTGGACTCGTTGCTGCTCCGTCACCGCATGGCCGGGGGGCTCGCGAGGCGGCTCAGGCTCTGGTGTGTTCCGGCTCGGTGGAGATTCACCTCTCTGGAGCCGACCCAGCGCCTGCTTGAGTTTGTCGATCAGGTCGCCGAGTCGGCGTACCTCCGGGATCAACCGCCGCAGGCTGGCCAGAAGCCCCCGCAACAGCCGTGCGATCCGCGCCCCCCACGACGCCACCAGCGTCGTGACCTGCTCCACGACCAGCGGTGCGGCCAGTCCGCCGGTGACGACGAGTTCGCCCGCGTACACGATGAGACGGGACACGCAGGTGGCGATGGCGTCGCGGACCAGGAGCCGGACGGCGGCCACCAGGCCGGCGGCGCCTTCGGTGATCGCGGCCATGGCGTCGGCGCCCTGGGCGAGGCCGGTGATGGCCTGCTGTTGTTCGGCGGCCCAGGCGCGGTAGGCGGGGCCGGCGCTGCCGCCCCATCCGGCGACGTCGGTGCGGACGGCGCGGGTCAGCGCGCCGGCTTCCTCGCGGAGCGATGCCGCGACGTTGCGCCAGGTCTGGGCGTGAGCGGTGATCTGCGCCGGGTCGCCGGCGAGCCAGTCCAGCGCCTCACTGAGCGGCTTGACGTGCTCGATGAGCCACGCGATCCCGTACTGGAGCAGGGCGCCGACCGGGTCGGAGACGAAGGCGAGGGCGTCCAGGCTGGCGCTCACCACGCCGAGGCTGCCGTCGATCCAACTGCCGTTGCGTACGCCCTGGGCGATGAGTTCGATGTCCTCGCAGATCCAGATGCCTGCCCATGCGCTGGGTGGAGTGTCCGCTGCTGCGGCGACGAGCGGGTTGGACGTCACGGCTGCCGCCGCACCTCATCGAGGTGCTGCTGCCGTACTCCGTCGAGCAGTTGCTTCGCGTGGGCGTCGGAACCTCGGTAGCGGTCTGCTCCGACCCGCAGCTTGCCGGCGGTGTCCCGCACCGACGCGGCGGCGGCGCCGATGCCCTCGACCAGGGTCCGCTGGAGGCCGTCGAGCAGTGTCGGCATCAGCGCGCAGAGCTGACCGTACGCGTCGGCGCCCAACCGGACGTGCTGGCCTGCCTGTTGGGCCGTGTCGAGGCTGCCGGCGCAGCGGTCGATGCGGGCGGCGTGGGCGGTCAGGTCGTCCGGGTCGACGTGGATGCCGTCACCGGTCGGCATCGCTCGAACCCTCGTCACCAGCCAGCCGGCTGCGGTACGACTCGATGATGGCCTTGGCGCTCGCGTCGTCGCCGAGGAACTCCACCGTCAACTCGCGGACCTGGCGCAGCAGGTCGGTGCGTGCCGCTCGGGTGGTCTCCAGGATCTGCTGGGCGGTGCGCGCCGCGGGTTGCTGCCGGATGCGTTCGTCGAGCCACAGGCCGATCAGCAGGCCGGAGCATTCGACGGTGACGTCGACCGTCCGGTCGTTGTTGTGGGCGGTGCCGGTCAGCTCCTGCATCCTCGCCGAGAGCGTCTTCGCCCGTGCCGCCCGTTCGGCGAGCGACGACTCCCACTCGTCGAGCCGGTGTCCGGCCGCGTCGAGCGCAGCGTCGTCCGCCCACATGTCGACCCTCCCCAGGGGACCACCGCCGACGACAGCCAGCGTGATCACCCGCACGTTACCAACTGGTGGCGCTCCGTGTATGCCCCGCGCCCGACCCGGTGCTCGTATCGGCCGGTCGCCATGTGCCCCAATCCGGACCACGCGACGATCAGGTCAACGAAGATTGTCTCCGTGACGAGCGACAACCCGCACCGGGGATGGACCAGCCGAACCGCCTGGGAGGGTCGGTTCAACGCTCCGCTGCGCTCGTTCCTGCGCACCGAGACCGGCGGCGCCCGGGTGGTGCTGGTCGCCGCGGTGGCGGCGCTCGTGTGGGCCAACGTGCACGTGTCGTCGTACGAGTCGGTGTGGGGCACCTCGCTCTCGGTTCGGCTCGGCGACTGGTCCCTGTCACACGACCTGCGTACCTGGGTCAACAGCGGCCTGATGACCTTCTTCTTCCTGGTCGCGGGGCTGGAACTGCGCCGGGAGTTCGACATCGGCGAGCTGCGCGAGCGGCGTCGACTGGCGTTGCCGATGCTGGCCGGTTTCGGCGGCATGCTCCTGCCGATCGCGATCTATCTCGCGTTCAACGTCGGGCAGACCACCGCCGCCGGCTGGGGAGTGGTGATGGCCACGGACACGGCGCTCGCGCTCGGCGCGCTGGCCGTCTTCGGGCCACGCTTCTCGGATCGGCTGCGGGGGTTCCTGCTGACCGTCGCCGTCGTCGACGACGTGGTCGCGATCGCGGTGCTGGCAATCGCGTACCCGCATCATCCCTCGCTGTCGGCGCTACTCGCCGCGGTGGGGATCTTCGGCGTCGTCCTGCTCGTCCGGGCGCTGGGTGTGCGGTTCGGGCCGGTCTACGCGCTGCTGGGGGCGGCGGCCTGGGTCGCGGTCTCGGAGTCCGGTGTCGACCCGGTCGTGGTGGGTCTGGTGATGGGGTTGCTGACCTACGCCTACGCTCCCGGCCGCGACGACCTGCAGCGGGCGAGCGACCAGTTCCGCCTCTTCCGGGAACAGCCCACCCCGCAACTGGCCCGGATGGCCCGAGCCGGGCTCACCTCTGCGCTGTCGCCGAACGAGCGGCTGCAGACCATCTACCACCCGTGGGCGAGCTACGTGGTCGTGCCGCTCTTCGCACTGGCCAACGCCGGAATCGTGATCGACGGGGATCTTCTCGCCAGGGCGGTGGTCTCCCCGGTCACGCTCGGCGTCGTGGTCGCCTACGTCGTCGGCAAGCCGGCCGGGATCGTGGGTGTCTCCTGGCTGGTGGCCCGGCTCAGCGGCAACCGGTTCCGACCACCGGTCGGCTGGGTCGCCGTCGTGGGGGTCGGCACGATCTCCGGCATCGGGTTCACCGTCGCGCTCCTCATCGCCACCCATGCCCTCAGCGGTCCCGCCCTGGATGAGGCGAAGCTCGGCATCCTCGTCGCGACACTGGGGGCGTCCCTCGTCACCTGGCTGGTGTTCCGTTCGGTCGGGCGACTGTCGCCGGCACGGCGGGCGCGCGCGCTGCTCGGTGTCGCCGAGGGGATCGTCGACCTGATGCTGCCGGTCGACCCGGAGCGCGACCACATGCGCGGGTCGCTCGACGCGCCGGTGACGGTCGTGGAGTACGGCGACTTCGAGTGCCCCTACTGCGGGCAGGCCGAGCCGGTGGTCCGGGAACTGCTCGCCGACTTCGCCAACGTCCGGTACGTCTGGCGGCACCTGCCGCTCACCGACGTCCACCCGCACGCCCAACTCGCCGCCGAGGCTGCCGAGGCGGCGGGCGAGCAGGGGGCGTTCTGGGAGATGCACGACCTGCTGCTCGCCCACCAGGACGCCCTCAACCCCGACGACGTGCTCGGCTATGCCGAACAACTCGACCTGGACGTCGACCAGTTCCGGGAGCACATGGTCAAGCGGATGGGTGTCGACCGGGTCGCCGAGGACACCGACTCCGCCGACCTCAGTGGCGTCACGGGCACCCCGACCTTCTTCATCAACGGCCGGCGGCACTACGGCGCGTACGACATCACGGCGCTCTCGGCGGCGGTGAAGGCGGCCTTCGCCAGCGCGAAGCTGCGCCCCGAGTACCACCCCCGGGAACCCGGGCACCCCAATGGCGGGCCGGCGAGCTGACGGGGGTCGAGGCGGGGGAGTGTCGGCCGGCAGCGCACCAACCCTCCTGCCCCGCCGCCACCTGATGCGGGCGTTTAGGGCCGATGCCGCACCTCCGCCAAGGTCAAGACCCATGCTGTACGGGTGACACGCTCCGGTTCCACGTCCGGCGCGGTACGGGTCGCGTTCGCCTTCTGGATCACGCTCGTGGGCACCACCGTGCCGACCCCGCTCTACCCGCTCTACGAGATGCAGTTCGGCTTCTCGTCGTTGACGGTGACAGTGGTCTACGCGTTGTACGCGCTGGGCGTGGTCGTCGGGCTGCTGGTCTTCGGGCGGCTCTCCGACCAGATCGGCCGACGTCCGGTCATCCTCGCCGCGCTACTGCTCTCCGTCGCCGCGGACGCCGTCTTCCTGTTCGCCGTGGACCTGGCGATGATCATCGTCGGTCGGATCCTCGCCGGTCTGTCCGCAGCGCTGATCATCGGTGCGGCGACCGCGGCGCTGGCGGAGTTGATCGACCGGCGGCATCCGAAACGAGCCGCCACTGTGTCGATCTTCGCGAACCTGGGTGGTCTCGCCACCGGCACCCTGCTGGCCGGGATCGTGTCGGACGTGGCGCCCGACCCGCTGAGGCTGCCCTGGGTCATCGTGCTGATCCTCGCGGTGCTGGCGATCATCGCGTTGCGGGGCGTGCCGGAGACGGTCCGCGAGCGCTCACCGGTGACCCTACGGGTGCAACGGTTGCACGTGCCCGCGGCCATTCGCGGCGCCTTCGTCCGCTCGGCGATCACCGCCGGTGCGGGCTTCGCCGCGCTCGGGGTGCTCACGTCGGTAACTGGGCTCTTCCTCGGCATGGTCCTGCACGAGACCTCGCACACCCTGGCCGCGCTGGTGGTCTTCGTGGCCTTCGCCGGTGCCGCGTTCGGTCAGCTGCTGACCCGCGTGCTGTCCTCGCGCGCCGCGCTGGCCAGCGCCTGCGTCGGCCTGATCGTGGGAGCCGGGCTGCTCGCGTTCAGCATGTGGATGGCGCTGCTGGCGACGCTACTCATCAGTGCGGCGCTGATCGGGGTCGCGTCCGGGGTGGCGGTCGGCGACGGCATCGCGACGATCACCATGAAGACCGAGCCGCAGCACCAGGCCGAGGCGGTGTCGACGTTCTTCGCCATCCTGTTCGCCATGCTGGGCGTGCCCGCGGTCGGGGTCGGTCTGCTGATCCAGACGATCGGTCTGCGCCCCGCCGGCGAGGTCTTCAGCGCGGTGGTGGCGGTGCTCGCGGTCGTCGTCCTGCTCAGCCTCCTGCGGCGTGACCCGGCCCCGCCCGCGACCCGGTCCGCGCCCTGAGCTGACAACGAAAGGCCGGCGGCTGGCCGCCCGCTCGGCAGGAGATGTCAGCGGTCTTCTGGGCTGCCGAAAGCCATTCACGGAGGTCTTGCGGCGGTCATCGTATACAACATACGCTCCCCAAATCGCCCACCTGAGGAGCTCTCCATGACGAACCTCTCCGCCAGCGAAACGCGCCTGCCCCGCCACCGCGTGCTCCGGGCCGCAGTGGCGGCGGCCGTCGCTGTCTGCACGATCGTTGCCTGCTCACCGGTGTCGAACAGCGGTGGCGACACGTCCGGCGACAACCAGTCGGCCGGCCAGGATTCCTTCGGCACGCCGGCAGACCCCGCCGCCGTGAAGCAGGGTGGCAAGTTGGAAATCGCCCTCTCCGCAGAGCCCGACGCGCTGGACCCGACACTGTCGAGAAGCCTCTACTCCCGCTACGTCTTCCAGGCCATGTGTCAGAAGCTCTACGACGTCGACGAGAAGGCGCAGGTCGTACCGCAGCTCGCCACCGCGCTGCCCACCACGAGCGGCGACGGCCGGACGGTGACCATCCCGCTGCGCCCGGGCGTGCGCTTCGCGGACGGGACGCCGTTCGACTCGGCCGCGGTGAAGGCCACCCTGCAACGCCACCTCACCAACGCCCGGTCGGCGCGCAAGAGCGAACTCGGGCCCATCGACGGCGTCGACACCCCGGACGCGCAGACCGTCGTCCTTCGACTGAAGCAGCCGTTCGCGCCGCTGCTCGGTGCCCTCGCCGACCGCGCCGGCATGATCATGAGTGCCCAGGCGTTGCGGAGCCTGGGTGACGACTTCGCCTCGGCGCCGGTCTGCGTCGGCCCCTTCAAGTTCGCCAAGCGGGTGCCACAGAACTCGATCGAGGTGGTGAAGGACCCGAACTACTACGACGCGAGCAAGGTGCACCTCGACAGCATCTCGTGGCGAATCCTCACCGACGCGAGCATCCGTGCCGCCAACCTGCGCTCCGGCGACGTGCAGGTCGCCGACAGCGTCTCCACCCAGGACTTCGCCGCCCTGCGCCAGGACGCCGCGGTCTCCGTCCTGCAGTCGCAGTCGCTCGGCTACCAGGGTCTGACGATCAACATCGGCAACGTCGACGGCATCGGCACGGCGCCCAAGCCCATCAACCGCCCGGTCGCGCAGAACGCCAAGGTACGGCAGGCCTTCGAGCACGCCATCGACCGCAAGGCTCTGGTCGACGCGGTGTTCAACGGTCTGCACGCCGTCGCCTGCTCACCGATCTCGCCCGCGAGCGCGTTCTCGTCGGCGGAGGCGCAGACCTGCCCGGCGCACGACCCCGCCAAGGCCAAGCAGTTGCTGGCGGAGGCGGGTGTGCAGACGCCGTACACGGTGACGATGCTGGCCTCGAACACGCCCGACACGCTGCGTCTCGCGCAGGCGCTCCAGTCGATGGTCAAGGACGGCGGGTTCGACCTGAAGATCAACCCGGTGGAATACTCGTCGCTCCTCGACGAGCAGGACCGCGGCAACTTCGAGCTGCTGCAACTCGGCTGGAGCGGGCGGATCGACCCGGACGCCAACATCACGAACTTCGTTGGCACCAAGGCGAGCCAGAACGTCGCCGGCTACAGCAACCCGCAGCTCGACACCCTGCTGACCCAGGCCCGCCAGGCCGGCGACGTCGAGGAGCGCAAGAAGCTGTACGGGCAGGCGGTCACCCTGCTTCAGCAGGACGACGCCCTGATCTACCTCTACCGGCAGCGCAACCTGACCGCCGTGAGCAAGCAGCTCCAGGGCCTGCAGGTCTTCCCGGACGGTGTGCTCCGGGCGGCCTTCGCCGGCTTCGCCAAGTAGGTCACCGTGGCCCGCTACCTGCTCACCCGCGCCTGGCAGTCGGCGTTGACACTGCTGTTGTCGACGATCGTGGTCTTCGTCGGCGTGCGGGCCCTGCCCGGTGACCCGGCCCTCGCGCTGGCCGGGGAGGACCGCTCGCCGGAGGCGCTGGAGGCCATCCGTCGGCACTACGGGTTGGACCAGCCGCTGCCGGTCCAGTTCGCGCAGTACGTGGAGCGCATGGCGCAGGGCGACTTCGGGGTGTCGATCCGCACCGGTACACCGGTGTCGTCGATGCTCACGACCGCCCTGCCGGTGACCGTCGAGCTGTCCGTCCTGGCGATCCTCATCGCCTCGGCGCTCGGCGTCGGCGCGGGCGTGCTCGCGGCGGTGCGTCGCGGGCGGCCCGCGGAGTGGCTCGCAAACGGCCTGGCCCTGGTGGGTCTGTCGGTGCCGCACTTCTGGCTCGGGCTGCTCGCGATCCTCTACCTGTCCGTGGCGACCGGGCTGTTCCCCGCCTCCGGCTTCGTGCCGATCCTGGAGGATCCCGTGGACAACCTGCACCACATCGTCCTGCCGGCGGTGATCCTCGGCACCGGCCTCGCCGCCATCATCATGCGGCAGACCCGGTCGGCGATGCTGGACTCGCTCTCCTCCGACTACGTGCGCACGGCCAAGGCGAAGGGCCTGCGGCCGCGCGCCGTCATCACCCGGCACGCACTGCGCAACAGTCTCATCGTGGTGGTCACCGTCGTGGGTCTCCAACTCGGCGGCCTGATCTCGGGCGCGGTCGTCACCGAGCAGATCTTCGGACTGCCGGGCTTCGGCAAGATGACCATCGACGCGGTGTTCCAACGGGACTACCCGGTGATCCAGGCCGTCGTCCTGCTCACCGCGACGGCCTACATCGTGATCAACTTTTTCGTCGACCTGCTCTACTCGGTCATCGACCCCCGCATCAGGGTGACGGGAGATCCGGCATGACCGTCCTCACCGTACCGATGGCGGAGACCTCGGTCAGCGTCACCCGGCGCGCACGGGTGCTGCGACGGTTGCGCCGCAACCCACTCGCCGTGGTGAGCTTCGTCGTGCTCGCGCTGGCGGCGGCCACCGCGCTGCTCTCGCCGTGGATCGCGCCCTACTCCGTCGACCAGACCGACTTCGCCCGTACGTTCGCACCGCCCGGCACCTCCGGGCACGTGCTCGGCACCGACGACCTCGGCCGGGACGTCCTCTCCCGCATCATGCTCGGTGCGCGGGCATCGTTGCAGGTGGGGCTCCTAGCGGTGGCCACCTCCCTGGTCATCGGGGTGCCACTCGGGCTCGCGGCCGGCTACTTCCGGGCCTGGGACGCCGTGATCTCGCGCTTCACCGACCTGCTGCTCGCGTTTCCGTTCCTGATCATGGCGGTGGGGCTGGCGGCCATCCGGGGCGCCAGCCTCGGCAACGCGGCGGTGGCTATCGGCATCGCCCAGATCCCCGGGGTGATCCGGGTCGTCCGCTCGGACACACTGCGCCTCAAGTCGCTGGACTTCGTCGCGGCGGCCGTGGTCGACGGGGCGAGTGACCTGTGGGTGCTGGCCCGGCACATCCTGCCGAACGCGACGTCGGTGATCCTGGTGCAGGCCACCGTCGCGATCCCGGCCGCGATCCTCGGCGAGGCGGTGCTGTCCTTCCTCGGCCTCGGCATCCAACCCCCGGCACCCAGCCTGGGCACGATGCTGGCCACCGCCCAGCAGTTCGCCGCCCGGGCACCGTGGGCCGCCGTCCTTCCCGGTGTCGTGATCATGGGCTTGGCGCTGGCGTTCAATGTCTTCGGTGACGCCCTGCGCGACGCCCTCGACCCGAAGGGAGACCGCCGATGACCACGGCCCCCGCGGGCACTGCCGGGCCCGTCCTGGCGATCCGCGACCTCTCGGTGTCGTTCCCGACCGAGACCGGCACCGTCTCGGCGGTGGACGGGGTCAGCCTGGACCTCGCCTCCGGGGAGATCGTCGGGATGGTGGGCGAGTCCGGGTGCGGCAAGAGCGTCACCGCGATGAGCATCGCCGGCCTGCTGCCCGGCAGCGCCCGGGTCACCGGCTCGGTACGCCTCGACGGCGTCGAACTGGTCGGTGCCCGCGAGTCGGCGCTGCGCCGGGTACGCGGCCAGGAGATCGCCTACATCTTCCAGGAGCCGATGACGTCCTTGAACCCGGTGCTCACCGTCGGGCGGCAGATCGGGGAGGTGCTCCAGGTCCACGAACGGATGTCCCGACGAGCCGCGCGGGCCCGGGCCGTGGAGCTGCTGACGCTCGTCGGGATCCCGTCCGCGGCGCAGCGGGTCGACACCTACCCGCACCAGCTCTCCGGTGGCATGCGCCAGCGCGTGATGATCGCGATGGCGGTGGCCTGCGGCCCGAAGGTGCTGGTGGCCGACGAGCCGACAACGGCGTTGGACGTCACCGTCCAGGCCGGCATCCTCCAGGTGCTGCGGGACCTGCGCGACCGGCTCGGCACGAGCATCCTCATCATCACGCACGACCTTGGCGTGATCGCCGACATCGCCGACCGCGTCGTCGTCATGTACGCGGGACGGGTGGTGGAGCGGGCACCGGTCGACGACCTGTTCGCCCACCCCAGGCACCGGTACACGGCCGGGCTCCTGTCGGCGTCACCGCAGCCGGGCCGGCACGCGGGCACGGACCGGTTGACCGAGATCCCCGGGCTGGTGCCCGTCCTGTCGACCCAACCCGACGCGTGCACCTTCGCGGACCGGTGCCCGGCCGCCGACGAGCAGTGCCGGGCGGCCGCCCCGCCTCTGGAGGGCGTCGGTGGCACGGACCACGTGGCGGCCTGTTGGCACCCCTGCACAACAGCACCCCAGGAGGCGACCCGATGACGCCGCAGCCCAACGCCCTGGAGATCGAGGACCTGGTGATGCACTTCGGCCCGGTCCGCGCCGTGGACGGGGTGTCCCTGACGATCCCGAGGGGCCGGGTCACGGCCCTGGTGGGGGAGAGCGGCTCCGGGAAGTCGACAGTGGGTCGATGCGTGGTGCGGCTCGTCGAGCCGACCGCCGGGACGGTCCGGATCGCCGGGACGGACGTCACGCACCTGTCCCGACGGCGACTGCGCCCCCATCGCGGCGCGGTGTCGATCGTCTTTCAGGACCCGGCCGGGTCCCTGGACCCGCGCATGCTGGTGGGCGACATCGTGGCCGAGCCGCTGCGGCTGGCCGGCAAACGGATCTCCCGGCGCGACCGGGACGCGCGCGTCGCCCCCCAACTCGAACGGGTGGGCCTGCGCGCCGAGGTGGCACGACGCTACCCCCACGAGCTGTCCGGCGGGCAACGCCAACGGGTCAGCATCGCCCGGGCGCTGATCTCCGAGCCCATGCTGCTCATCGCCGACGAACCCACCAGCGCACTCGACGTGTCCGTGCAGGCGTCGGTGCTCAACCTCCTCGCCGACCTGCAACGCGACATCGGGTTCGCCTGCCTGTTCATCACCCACGACCTGTCCGCTGTCGAGTACCTGGCCGACGACATCGCCGTCATGTACCTGGGCCAACTCGTCGAGCAGGGCAGCCGCGAGCGGATCTTCGCCCGGCCCGCCCACCCGTACACGCAGGCGCTGCTGTCCGCCGCGCCGGTGGCCGACCCGGTGCGCCAACGCGAGCGTCAGCCGGTGCTGCTCGGCGACGACCTGCCGTCCGCGCTCGACCCGCCGTCCGGGTGCCGGTTCCGGACCCGGTGCCCGCTCGCGTTCGACAGGTGCGCGACGGAGGTGCCGGCGCGGACGGCCATCGGCGACGGCATGGCCGCGTGCCACCTGGTCCGGCCCGACGGCACCGGCCCCGACGTTCGCACCGCAGATCCCAGTGAGGTGTTGTCATGACGTTCACCACCCGACCCACGCTCCAGGGCACCTTCGGCATGGTTTCCTCGACGCACTGGCTCGCCAGCCAGGCGGCGATGGGCATCCTCGAACGCGGGGGCAACGCCTTCGACGCCGCGGTCACCGCCGGGTTCGTCCTGCACGTCGTCGAGCCGCACCTGAACGGGCCGGGCGGCGAGGTGCCCGCCATCGTGGCCACCGCGGCGGACCCGACGCCGAAGGTGCTGTGCGGGCAGGGGCCCGCGCCGGCCGGTGCCACCATCGCGCACTTCCGGTCGCTCGGCATGGACCTCATCCCGGGGGCCGGGCCGCTCGCGGCGGCCGTACCCGGCGCGGTGGACGCCTGGCTCCTGCTGCTGCGCGAGCACGGCACGCTCACCCTCGCCGAGGTGCTGGAGCCGGCGATCGGCTACGCCGGCGCCGGACACCCGCTGGTGGGCCGGGTCGGTGACACCGTGGCGGCCGTGCGGTCGCTGTTCGAGGAACACTGGCCCACCTCCGCCGCGCTCTGGCTGCGCGGCGGCCGGCCACCCGCCGCCGGGGAGATGGTCACCAACCCGGCGTACGCGGGCACCCTGCGCAGGCTGGTCGAGGCGGGCCAGGCGGCGGGCGCGGACCGGGAGGCACAGATCGAGGCCGCGCGTCGCGCCTGGAGTACGGGTTTCGTCGCCGAGGCCATCGACGCGTTCAGCCGCCAGCCGTTCCAGGACTCCAGCGGTCGGCCGAACGCCGGGCTGATCACCGGTGACGACCTGGCCGCGTACTCGGCGACCTGGGAGGCGCCCGCCACCCTCGACTGGCACGGCTACACGGTGGCGAAGACCGGTTTCTGGGGCCAGGGCCCGGTGCTGCTGGAGTCACTGGCCACCCTCGACGCGCTCGACGACCCCACCGCGTACGACCCGTCGACCGCCCGGGGTGTGCACGCCCAGGTCGAGGCGCTCAAGCTCGCCTTCGCCGACCGGGAGGCCTGGTACGGCGACGACGTCGAGGTGCCCGCCAAGGCGCTGCTCTCCCGGGAGTACGCGCGGGAGCGGGCAGCCCTGATCGGTGACCGCGCGTCGGCGCAGTTGCGGCCGGGGCGTCCCGACGGGGCGCAGCCACGGCTGGCGGCCCACGTCCGACCCGGCACCGCCCGTCGTGCCGACCCGACGGATGCGACGACGGGGGAGCCGACAGTGCAGTCGGACGGCGTGACCCGGGGCGACACCTGCCACGTGGACGTGGTCGACCGCTGGGGAAACATGATCTCCGCTACCCCCAGTGGTGGCTGGTTGCAGAGTTCGCCCACCATCCCGGAACTCGGCTTCCCGCTGGGCAGCCGGTTGCAGATGTTCTGGCTGGAGGAGGGGCTGGCCTCGTCGTTGGCCCCCGGCCGTCGGCCGCGTACGACGCTGAGCCCGACGATGGTGCACCGCGACGGGGAGCCGGTGCTGGCCTGCGGGACGCCAGGCGGCGACCAGCAGGACCAGTGGCAGTTGCCGTTCCTGCTGCGGCACCTCGTCGGCGGCCAGGCACTCCAGGAGGCCATCGACGCGCCGGCGTGGCACACGCTCAGCCTGCCGGGGTCGTTCTACCCACGGGGCATGGAGCCCGGCGTCCTGGTGGTGGAGGACCGGTTCGACGACGACGTGCTGGCCGCCCTGCGGGCGTACGGGCACGAGGTGCGGGTCACCGACTCATGGAGCCTCGGTCGGCTCTGCGCGGTGAGCCGCGACCCGGCGACGGGCGTGCTCTCCGCCGGGGCGAACCCCCGGGGGATGCAGGGCTACGCGTGCGGGCGTTAGGGCCTGGCGTAGCCACCCTCGGCGTTCTCGTGGGCCGCGGCGGACGCCGCGTCGAGGTGGTCGAGCGCGGCCCGCTCGGCGCGGTCGCCGTCGCCTGACTCGATGGCGTCGACGAGCTGGATGTGCTCGGCCCACGAGTGTGGCGCGCGTTCGGCCGCCCCGAGCCGGAAGACCCACTGGACATGGAGGTAGAGCGACTTGGCGATCGACGACAGCCAGGGGTTTCCGCTGACCTGGAGGATGCGCAGGTGCAGGGTGCTGTTCAGCTCGGCGACCCGGGCCAGATCCTGCCGCTGTGTCGCCTCGCGTCCCTCGTCCAGCAGGGCACGCAGGGCCACCACGTCCGCGGCGGTCGCCCGCTCGGCGGCCAGCCGGGCGGCCAGCGTCTCCAGGCGTACGCGGACGGCGAACATGTCGGCGATGGTGCCGCTGCTCGGTGACGCGACGACCGCTCCCCGGCGGGGGAGGATCACGACGAAGCCTTCCGCCTCGGCGACGCGCAGGGCCTCCCGGACGGGGTTGCGGGAGACGCCGAAGTCTTCCGCCAGCCGGTCCTCGGTGAGCCGTTCACCGGGTAGGTAGTTGCCGTCGATGATGGCGGTGCGCAGGGCGGCGAGGACCTGATCGCGTAGCGGCAGGTGTTGCGCGCCGAGCTTGTCCCGCAGATCTTCAGCCACCTGGTCGCCTCTCCGTGAACATGTCCGGACAAAGTGTATACGAAGAACAATCCTTGGAGGGTGGCCGACAGTGTCGAGCACAGTGCCCAACGTCATCCAGCCCCGCCCCGCGGCTCAGCAGGACCCGCGCCTCCTGCGTCGACGGCACGCGCTCGTCGTCGTGCTCACCTTCCTGACCGGTTGCGCCGACGCCATCGGGTTCCTGTCCCTCGGCGGCGCCTTCGCCAGCGTCATGACCGGCAACATGGTCCTGCTCGGACTCTCGGCGGGCCGAGGTGACGCCGAGCTGGCCCTGACGTCCGGCTGCGCCATCGTCAGCTTCATCGTCGGTGTCCTCGCCGGTGCCCGCGTCGTCGGCTCGGCACGACCGGGCGACAGGGTCTGGCCCCGGCGGGTCACCTGGGCGCTCGTCCTGGAGCTGCTGGTGTTCGTCGTGTTCCTCGTCGTCTGGGAGGTCACGCTGCACACCGCCGACGCGCGTGTCCACCTCGCGCTGCTCATGCTGTCGGCGGTGGCGCTGGGCGTGCAGAGCAGTGCCATCCAACGGTTCGGTGTGCCCGGCCTGTCGTCGACGTACCTGACCGGCACGCTCACCAGCCTGATCGCCGGCGTCGCCGCGCGCAGCCCGTGGGGCAACCTGCGCCCCAAGGCCCAGGTGTTGCTGGCCCTCATGGTCGGCGCCGCCGTCGGCGCACTGGTCGCCCTGCACCTGCCGGTCGTCGCCCCGGCGCTGCTGATCGTGCCGCTGGTGCTCGTCATCGGCGTGTCCGCCCGGATGCGGGCCTGACGTCAGACGCCCCGGGCGAACAGGGCCAGGCGAACCCGGTTGGGGCTGTCGGTCTTGGTCATCAGGCTGGTGATGTGGGTCTTGACCGTGGTGACGCCGATGTGGAGGCGGTCGCCGATCTCGGTGTTCGACAGGCCCTCGGCGACCAGGTTCAGCACCTCCTGCTCGCGGGCGGTCAGGCCCTGCGACGACCGTGGTGTCTCGGGGCGGGCGTGCACCGCGCGCTGCACGAGGCGTCGCAGCACCTCCGGGCTGAACGGGCTGTCACCGACGGCCGCCCGGCGGATGCCGT
The DNA here is from genome assembly GCF_018070425.1 of Micromonospora sp. C81. Taxonomy (NCBI): domain Bacteria; kingdom Bacillati; phylum Actinomycetota; class Actinomycetes; order Micromonosporales; family Micromonosporaceae; genus Micromonospora; species Micromonospora sp. C81. The sequence continues at coordinate 496,905 of NZ_JAGPXS010000001.1, read as the reverse complement.
CGAGCAGCTCGGCCGGGGGCGCGTCCTTGAGCAGGAACCCGCAGGCGCCCGCGGTCAGCGCGGGGTAGAGGTGGTCGTCGTCGCCGAACGTGGTCAGCACCAGAATGCGGGCGGCTGGTCGCGCGGCGAGGATCCGGCTGGTCGCGGTGATCCCGTCGACGCTGGGCATGCGCAGGTCCATGACGACGACGTCGGGAAGGAGCCGGGCGGCGAGTGTGATCGCCTCGCGGCCGTTGTCGGCCTCCCCGACGACCTCGATGTCGGGCTGGGCCGCACAGAGCATCCGCAACCCGGCCCGGATCAGGTGCTGGTCGTCGACCAGCAGCACCCGGATCACACCGGCTCCGGTGCGGGGGAGTCGGCCGGGGCCCCGCGTTCACCGGGCACCGACCGGACCGGTGCCCGGTCGGAGGCGGCCACCACGGCCGGCAGGGCGGTGCGCACCCGCCACCCGGTGCCGGACGGGCCCGCCTCCAACCGGCCGCCGAGGACCTCGACGCGCTCGCGCATCCCGGTGACGCCGTGCCCGCCGCCGGTCGGCACACCGGCCAACAGGCCGCCGCCGGTCGGCGCACCCGCCGGCGCCCCGCCGCGACCGGTGTCGGCGACCTCCCAGTGCACGACGCCGTCGCGGACGGCGACGACGAGGTGCGCCACCGCGGACGTACCCGCGTGTTTGGCCACGTTGGTCAGTGCCTCCTGGGTCAGCCGCAGCACCGCCATGCCGCGCACCGCGTCGAGCGAGCCGATCGCCGGGTCCAGGTCGGCCTCCACGGTGATGCCGGCCTGACGGGCCCTGTCGATCGCCGCGCCGATCGCCGCCGGCAATGCGGAGGGCTCGATCGCGGTCAGCGCCGCGTCGCCGCGTACCCCGTCGGGGTCGCGCAGCACCGCGACCAGCCGGCGCAGCTCCCCCAGGGCCGCGGTGCCCGTGCCGTGCACGTCGTCGAACACCTCGTCGACCCGGGGGTCCAGGTCGGTGAGCACGTGCCGGGCCACGCCGACCCGCAGCACCATCGACGCGACGTGGTGCGCGACGACGTCGTGCAGCTCGCGGGCGATGGCGCTGCGTTCGTCGGCCCGTGCCGCGCGGCTCTCCGACTCGTGCTGCCGTTGCTCGGCGACGGCGCGTTCCTGGGCCTGTCGGGCGAGATTCCAGTTGGCGCGGATGACCAGGCCGAGCAGCAACGGGATGCCGACCTCCAGGGCCAGGCCGACGACGCCGGCGGCGACCCGGTCGGCCGGATCGCCGATCGTGTTGGTCAGGTCGACCACGGCCAGCAGCCCGGCGGCCAACCAGATGGTGCGGGCGCGGTACGCCCCGATGGTGATCTCGATCAACGCCCAGCTGGCACCGACCTGATTGATCATGATGTCGTCGAGCAGGGCGATCGCCGCCGCCAGCAACGCGGCCTGCACCACCATGTTGGCGACCGGCCGACGGTGCAGCAGCAGCGCCGCAGCGAACGCGCCCACCGCGAGAATCCACTGTGTCACCGTCGGCGTGCGCCCCGCCTGGGTGCAGAAGACCAGGTAGCCCACCCCGGCGAGGTCGAGCAGCATGAGCCGCACGAGCGTGTCGCGCGTGTTGAACAGCCGACCCAGCCAGCGCACGGGCTCAGCCTAGGTGCTGTGGCACGGTGGCAGCGCCCTCCGGCAACCGCCACCGGGTGCGGACCGCGAGATAGGCGGCCAGGCCGAGCGGGCCGAACAGGATGGTCAGCAGCAGCACCGGAGCCATCACCAGCGCCGGCACCCCCCGTTCGCGGCTGTCCAACCATGCCCAGCGCCCGACGAACAGATCGAACGCGATCATGTGCGCCCAGCCCGCCGCCGCCCCGTCGGAGGTGCCGAGCAGGTCGCGCACCCCCGTCAGGGTCGGCGACGCCACGGCCGGCAGCACGTCGCCGAACGCCGGGATCACCAGCAGCGCGTAGATCACCACCACCGGCAGCACGATCAGCGGCGACGAGATGACGCGGGCGGTCCAGGACCATCGCGGCAGCAGGATCATCATGGCCCAGAACGGCGCGGCCACCGCGAACGTCAGGACGAACAGCATCTCGGTCATGCGGCCAACGCCAGGTCGGAGCGGCGCCGCCGGGCCAGCACCAGGGCGGCGGCGGTCGCCGTCGCGACCACCAGGGCCGCGACCGCGGCGAGGGTGACAGCGTCCGGCCGCAGCAGCGCCTGCCCACGCAGGGCCTGCCAGGTCAACATCACAGTGAGTACGCCGTACGCCGCGCCCGCCACGACCACGAGCCGTGCCCGGGTGCGCTCGTCCAAGCGCGTCGCGAACCGGTTCAGCAGGATCGCCAGGAGCGGCAGGGCCTGGAGGGCGTGCAACCCCACGAAGTGCCCGATCCGCAGGTCTCCGCCCATGGTGCTCCATCCAACCAGTGGCAGACCCGCCCCACCGTCCGGCACACCCACGCTGTGCGCCCCGGCGACCCCCTCGATCCCCGGGTCCTGACCGGGCAGTGCCATCGGCACCGCCGCCACCATGCCCACCAGTGACAGGCCGAGACCCCAGCCGACCGCGCGGCGGGCAACCAGGTCGGGAATCCGGCGGATCAACACCACGATCCCCAGGACGAGGTGCGCGAAGAACAGCACGCCGATCGCCGCGCCCATCGCCGCGAAGAGGATGAGGTTCAGCGGGGTGCTGTCGTTGAAATGGCTGGTCTGCCCGCGCACCACCTGCCCGACGATCCACACGTTCTCGGTCACGGCGATGGCGACGATGAGCGTGGCCATCCGCTCCGCGAGCCGGCTCCGACGGGGCAGCAAAGAGAGCATCCACGCGAGGGTCACGCCGTACAGCACGAAGGACACCGCGAACTTGAACGGCTTGAGCCAGATCGGCGCCCCGACCAGGACGCGTGGGTCGACGACGATGCCGACCGCGCAGACGACGGCGAGCGCCGCCATCGCGTACACGAGGAACATCAGTGGGCGGTGCCAGCGTGCCGCCCGGCGCAGATCGATTGTCATGTCTGTAGATGGTCGCGACAGTGCCCGCCGGTCGCGTCCGACCGCGAGCCCCGGTTGTGGCCGGCGGTCGGAGCGGGGTCTCCTCCCTGGGTAGGAGGCGAATCCCGCCGAGGACCGTCGCCCGCGCTGGCACAATGGCCGGTCTGCCGACCACACGGGGAGCGAACAGTGACGACCACAGAGGATCGCGTCCGACCGAACGAGACGACACTGCCGCTGCTGCCCTGCCCCGCGCCGGAGGAGACCCTGGCGTTCTGGCAGGCGCTCGGGTTCGAGGTGACCTACAAGCAGCTCAAGCCGTACGTGTACCTGGCCTTGCAGTGGAGTGGGTTCCAACTGCACTACGGCCCCGCGCCCAAGGAGCTGGACCCGGCGAAGGAGACGTCCGGCGGCTGCCTGGTGATGGTCGACGCGGTTGCGCCGTACCACGCGACGTTCGCCGAGACGATGCGTCGCAGCTACGGCAAGGTGCTGGTCAAGGGTCTGCCCCGGATGACCCGCTACCGGGCCGGGGCGTCGCGGTTCAGCATCGTCGACCCGTCGGGCAACACCATCACCTTCATCCAGCGCGACGAGCCGGAGGACCTGGAGTACGGCGGGTCGGCCGAGTTGCAGGGCCTGGCGCGGGTGCTCGACAACGCGCGGATCCTGCGCGAGTTCAAGATGGACGATCGAGCTGCCTACCGGGCGCTCGACTCCGGAATGCGCCGCCGCGCCGACGACGCGCCGGTGGTCGAGCAGGCGATGGCGTTGGCCGCCCTGATCGAGCTGTCGGTGGCGTTGGGGAAGGCGGAGCGCGTCCCCGAGTGGGGCGCCCGCCTCGAGGCGCTGACCCTGACCGACCCGGAGCGTACGCAGGTGGAGCAGTTCGTCGCCGACCCGGCCGTCCTGGAACCGTGGTGGGGACCCGCCGCGCCCTGAGGCCGCAACACGCGCCGCATCGACCAAGATCTGCACAACTTCGGGGATGTAGGTGCCTCGGCGGCGAGTGAGGCAGCACTTTCCTTGTTCTTGTGCGGATCTTGGGCTCGTGTCGGACCTTACGAGGCCAACCGCTCGACCGTGTCGCGGCCTGAGCCTGGCAGCCCGGCCCCCTCGTCGGAGTGGTTGATCTCCGACCACACCGCGTCCAGGGAGAGGCCGAGGACGTCAGCGATGGCGGCGATGGTCGGGAAGGCGGGGGTGGCGATGCGACCGGACTCGATCTTCCGGAGGGTCTCCGGCGAGACACCCGCGTCCAGTGCGGTGAGGAGCATCGAACGGTCCCCCCGGGCTCGACGCAGCAGGGCGCCGAGCCGCTGTCCGCGTTCGACCTCTTCGGGAGTGAGCGGCAACCTGACCATGGCCCGATTCTAGTACCGGGATAATATGGCCGGGATAGTTATTGGAAGTGCGAGGAAGGCGCTGCATGATCGAGATCCTGACCCCCACCGACCTGCTGCGAGCGAAGGATTCCGGCACCCTGGTCGCCGACATCCTGCGGACGCTGAAGAGCCGCAGCGCGGTCGGCACGAACCTCCTGGAGATCGACGCGTGGGCACGCAGCATGATCATGGAGGCCGGGGCGCAGTCCTGCTACGTCGACTATGAGCCGTCCTTCGGGCGTGGGCCGTTCGGCCACTACATCTGCACGTCGGTCAACGACGCCGTGCTGCACGGACTGCCGCACGACTACACCCTCGCCGACGGCGACCTGCTGTCGCTCGACCTCGCCGTCTCCCTGGGTGGAGTCGTCGCCGACTCCGCCATCAGCTTCATCGTGGGCGACGTGCAGCCCCCGGAGAGCGTCGCGCTGATCGACGCGACCGAGCGCGCACTGAGCGCGGGGATCGCCGCCGCCGGCCCGGGCGCCCGCATCGGTGACATCTCCCATGCCATCGGCTCCGTCCTCACCGCGGCGGGATACTCGGTCAACACCGAGTTCGGCGGTCACGGCGTCGGCTCGACCATGCACCAGGACCCGCACGTCTCCAACACCGGGCGGCCCGGTCGCGGATACCGGCTGCGCCCGGGCCTGCTGCTGGCGCTGGAGCCCTGGGTCATGGCGGACACCGCCAAGCTCGTCACCGACGCCGATGGCTGGACGCTGCGCAGCGTGACCGGCTGCCGGACGGCGCACAGCGAGCACACGATCGCCATCACCGACGACGGAGCCGACGTGCTCACCCTGCCGAAGGCCTGATCCCGACCTCAGGAACCATCGGCCCGGCGGATCGCGGCAGCCATCTCCGCGGAGCTGTGGTCGGCGTCGACCCTCTCGACGAGGATCACGTCGCCGGCCAGGTGCCTCGTCCGCAACGGCTTGATCTCCTGGTACGCATCGGAGCCGTACCAGGAGCGGGCCCTGGTCGAGTCGGGAAACTCGATGACGACAAGATCGCCCGGCCAACTGCCTTCCAGCACCTCGACGGGCCCACCGTGGACGATGAACCGACCTTCGAAGGGCGCCAGGGTGGCATCGATACGCTCCAGATATTCGAGCACCTCGACATGGACGGGTGCCCTACGCAGATGAGCGAGCGCGTACGCGGTCATGATTCTCCGATCGTCGGGGACGCTTCGTGGAGATGATCGCGAGCGTCGGTGCGCGCTGTCGATTACGTCGCAGGTAATGGGGCGTACCCCCGGTGTGGTCACTAGGGTCGGGGGGTGACGACCAGGACCAGGCCGGGCCGACCGGTGGGGGAGTTGCTGCGCGACTGGCGTCGAACCCGCGGAATGAGTCAGCTCGACCTGTCGATCGAGGCGGGTGTGTCGGCCCGGCATCTGAGTTTCGTGGAGACCGGGCGATCCCGGCCGAGCCCGGACCTGATCCTGCGGCTGGCGGAGCGGCTCGACCTGCCGCTGGCCGAGCGCAACACGATGCTGCTCGCCGGCGGCTACGCCCCCGCCTACCCCAGCCACGAGTTGACCGACCCGCAACTCGCCCCGTTCCGGGCCGCCGTACGGCAGATTCTCGACGGGCACAGCCCGTACCCGGCGGTGCTCATCGACCAGCACTGGCAGCTGGTCGAGGCCAATCCCGCCGTGGCCCTGTTCACCGCCGACGCGAAACCTCACCTGCTCACCCCACCGGTCAACGTGCTGCGGCTCAGCCTGCACCCCGACGGCATGGCCCCGCGAATCCTCAACCTTCCCGAGTGGCGGGCCCACCTGCTCGCGCGGTTGCGCCAACAGGCCGCGGCGACCAGCGACCCGGTCCTGTCCGATCTGCTCGACGAGCTTCGCGGCTATCCCAGTGGCGACGACATCGGGGCACCGACCAGCGACGAGCTGTCGCGTGTCGTCATCCCACTGCGGTACCGCCACGGCGACCGGGAGTTGGCCTTCATCAGCACGACCACCCTCTTCGGCACCCCGCTGGACGTCACCGTCTCGGGGCTGGCCGTCGAGGCCTTCTTTCCGGCCGACCCGGTGACCGCCGCCGCACTCCACGCCCTCGGCACGCCCGCGGCCGGCGTGGCCTGACCTCGGCACCGTCGTCGCGTCCGTGGCGTCGTCGGCGGCGACGAGCTGCACCCACCGTCTACGACTAATCCGCATCCGACGGGGCACGTTCGTCCGTATACATGGTGAGTCCCGTTCAAAATGAACCGATCGGTCATATTTTCCGTGATGACGGTCAGGGTCACACACCAGATTCGCGGAGGCACGATGTCAACGGTTCGAACTGGTCCGCTCGTCGGGCTGATCGTGCAGATCGTCGTGCTGGCGGTGCTCGCGGGGACAGTCGGTCTGGGCGCGGCGGGATGGTTGGCGGGGCTGGCCTACGGAGTGGGCCTGTGCCTCCTGCTCAGCCGGGGGATGTCCCGGTCGACCACGCCTGGTCTGAGCCCGGCCGACCGCGTGACTCTGAGCCGGGCGATCCTCGTCGGCGGCGTGACGGCCCTGGCCGCGGAGTCGTTCACCCGGCCGGCGCCGGTCGCGTTGATGGTCACCCTCACCACCGTGGCGCTGGTCCTCGACGCGGTGGACGGCTACACGGCCCGACGCACCGGGACGACCAGCGAGCTCGGCGCGCGCTTCGACATGGAGATCGACTCGTTCCTGGTGCTGGTGCTGTGCCTCCATGTCGCCCCCTCGGTGGGCGGCTGGGTGCTCGCGATCGGCGCGATGCGGTACGTCTTCGTGGCCGCGAGCTGGGTGCTGGGATGGATGCGCGGGTCGCTGCCGCCGCGCTACTGGCGCAAGGTCGTCGCGGCGATCCAGGGCGTGGTGCTGACGGTGGCGATGGGTGACGCGCTGCCCGGGCCGCTGACGACCGCCATGCTGGTGGTGTCGCTGGCGCTGCTCGTCGAGTCCTTCGGGCGCGACGTCACGTGGCTGTGGCTGACCCGTCACCTCCGCCGCACCCTCAGCTACGACCCGCAGGTCACGGTGGACCACGCGAGCAGCCAGCTCAGCCACAGCACCCAGAACGCCGGCCCGGTGCTGGGCGGGTCGTGTGCGGGGAAGGCGGACGGGCTGCCCTGGCAGGAGCGCCAGAGGGTCGCAGTGGCCCGCAGCGGGACCGCCCGCGTCTGAGCCGCCCGCACGCCGCACCCCTCAGTGATCATGGAAGGATGCCTCGGTTGTCGCTCTTGACACGAGTACGTGAGCTGCCGAGCCAGGGACGGAAGGCGATGAGGGGCGAACTCCCCGGCGTTACCGCCGACGACGACACCGCAGGTGAGGGTCGGCCGAAGCGCTCCATCCGGGCCCGACTCGTGACCGTCCTGGCCGCGCTGCTGGTGCTGCTCGTGCTCACCGCACCGTACGACTTCGGTCGCCTCACCCCGGCGGCGTTCGTGCGGATCCCCCTGGAGGCGCTGCTGGTCGTGGCCCTCCTGCTCGCGCTGCCATCGCGCGGGAGCCGGCTGGTCGCGACGGTCACCGGCGTGGCTCTCGGTCTGCTCGGCCTGCTGAAGTTGCTCGACCTGGGGTTCTCCGCCGCCCTCAGCCGGGCGTTCGACCTGGTGCTCGACTGGGCGTTGCTGGACGAGGCGTTCGCCTTCCTCAGCGAGTCGTACGGTCGGCCCGCCGCCGTCGGCGCCGCGATCGCCCTGGCGGTGGTGGCGGTGGGCCTGCCGGTCCTGGTCACGCTGTCGGTGCGGCGGCTGCGCCGGCTGGTGATCGGGCACCGCGCCGGGGCCACCCGGATCGTGGCGGCGCTGGTGGTCGTCTGGGTGGCCTGCGCGGCGTTCGACGTGCGGGTGGTGCCGGCTGTACCGGTTGCCGACACGTCCGCGACCACCCTGGCCAACGGCCACGGGTTCCAGGTGCGCCTGCGTCTCGACGACCGGAAGACGTTCTCCACCCAGATCGAGGCCGACCGGTTCGCCGACACCCCGGGCGACCAGCTGCTGACCGCGCTGCGGGGCAAGAACGTGGTCATCGCCTTCGTGGAGAGCTATGGCCGGGACGCCGTCGAGGACCCGGAGTTCGCCCCGCAGGTCGGCGCCGTCCTCGACACCGGCACCAGCCAGTTGCAGGCGGCGGGATTCGCCGCGCAGTCCGGCTTCCTCACCTCGCCGACGTTCGGCGGTGGCAGTTGGCTCGCGCACGACACCCTGCTCTCCGGTCTGTGGATCGACAACGACCAGCGGCACCGCACCCTGCTGGCGAGTGACCGGATGACCCTCAACGGCGCCTTCCGACGGGCCAACTGGCAGACCGTCGGCGTGATGCCCGCCGTCAGCAGGGCGTGGCCGGAGGGCTCCTTCTTCGGCTACGAGCGGTTCTACGACGCCAGGGCGCTCGGGTACCGCGGTCCGAAGTTCAGCTTCGGCACGATGCCCGACCAGTTCACGCTGTCCAGCTGGCAGCGCCTTGAACAGGCGAAACAGGACGGCAACCCGGTGATGACGGAGCTCGCGCTGGTGTCGAGCCACGCACCGTGGACGCCCGTCCCGCGACTGGTCGACTGGGCCACCGTCGGCGACGGGGCGATCTACCGCGGCACCGCCGGCGAGGAGGATGAGCGGCGGCGCAGCACCGCCCAGATCCGGGCCGACTACCGGCAGTCCATCCAGTACACGCTGAGCACGCTCGTCTCCTACGTCCAGACCTACGGCGACGACGATCTCGTGTTCATCTTCCTCGGCGACCACCAGCCCGCCGCGGTCGTCACCGGCGAGAACGCCAGCCACGACGTCCCGATCACGATCATCACCCGGGACCGGGGCGTCCTGGACCGGATCGCCGGGTGGGGCTGGCAGGACGGGCTCAAGCCCGGGCCACAGGCACCGGTCTGGCGGATGGACACCTTCCGGGACCGGTTCCTGACCGCCTTCGGGCCGTAACCCCGGCCACCTCGCGCCCCACTCACGGACTGGACGACAGACAGATGACGGCTACCACCGAGGCCAGGATCGCTGCGCTCCGGGCCGATCCGGCCATGTCCCTCCTGCACCGGTCGCTGGATGTCTACTACGGCGACCCACAGCGGGACGCGAGGATGGACGCGTTCTACTCCCGGTTCGTCACCTCGGGGGACCTCGTCTTCGACATCGGCTCCCACGTGGGCGACCACATCGGCAGCTTCCGTCGACTCGGAGCCCGGGTCGTCGCCGTGGAGCCGCAGCCGCTGTGCCTGCGCGCCCTGCGGACGATCTACGCCGACGACGACCAGGTGACGCTGGTCGAAGGGGCATGTGGCGCGGCCGCCGGGAGCACACGGCTGCACGTCAACTCCGCCAACCCCACCGTGTCGACCGCCTCGTCCGACTTCATCCGGGCGGCGCACGGCGCGGGCGGTTGGGAGGGCCAGGTGTGGGACGGGGACATCGAGGTCCCGGTGGTCACCGTCGACGCGCTGATCCACGAGTACGGCGTACCGAGCTTCGCCAAGATCGACGTGGAGGGTTTCGAGGACGAGGTGCTGGCCGGTCTGAGCCGGCCGCTGCCCGCTCTGTCGTTCGAGTTCACCACGATCGCACGTGCGGTTGCCTACCGGTGTCTCGACCGTCTGACCGCGCTCGGCTTCGACGGTTTCGACGTGGCGCTGGGCGACGACAAGTCGATGACCTTCGAGAGGTGGCTACCCGCGAGCGACGTGGCAGCACACCTGCGCGACCTGCCGCACCGGACCAACGCCGGCGACGTGTACTGCGTGTCCCGGGGAGGGTTGCGACAGCCACCGCCGCATGACGATCCGAAGCGGCGGTAGCCACTGCCCGCGTACCGGAAAGGAGCCGTCACGGCGTCCCGACGTTCAGAAGGGCCACCGCTCGTTAACGCCATCCTCGATGAGCGGGATCATCGCGAACGCGGCGTCGGACAACCCGCCGAAGGTGTGCCGGTTCGCTGCGGTCGGCGTGTGCCCGACCCGGTATCCGGCCAGGTTCCAGGTGTACACGGGAACCTCAGCGGGCACCGCTGCGGCCACGTCCGCCGCGTTGTGCCAATGGGCCTGCTCATCGGTGAGGATGACCACCCGGTCGTGCCGGTCGTAGTGCTTGCGCACCGCCTTCTCGGTGTCGGTGCCCATGCCGAAGAAGTAGCCGTCGTCCTTGAACCGCCGCACCGCCGCGAGCACCGACTCGCCCGCCAACGACGGAAACACCCGACTGTCATTGGAGAACGACACCACCGTGGCCGCCCGCGCCCGGGCGGCCAGCGCCAGGCCGAACACCGTGGCGCCGTCCCAGCAGAGCAGCGTGCCGTCCTTGCTGAACGGGCTCTGCATCGAGCCCGACGTGTCGATGAGGATGAGGGTCCGCCCGCCCAGAGCAGGCACGTTGGCCAGGGCATGCTGCAAGGCCTTCTCCAGCGGGTACGCCCACCGCAGACTCGGTGCCGCGTTGTACGCCGAAAGGAAGCGCATCGGCAGCACCCGAGAGGCGGCAACCTGGCCCGGATCGGAGAGCTTGGCCGCCACCGTCTCCGCCACGGTGTCGCTGACCCCGACCTGGTCGAAGTTGCGCAGGTTGCGCAGCAACGCCAAATAGCCCATGGTCGGGATGACGGACTCCCATGCCGAGGCGTCCATTGCGCTCTGTCGCCAGCCCGCCAGGGCCTCCCACGTCATGCCGGCCGCGCCCAGCACCGCCGGATCGGTGACCTCCCTGCGCTGCTCGACGGGCAACGCCATGAGCGCGTCCCGGGCCGCCAGCATCCCGAGCGACGCCGGCAGCGGGTTGTCCCGCCGGTGCCGCCGATCCAGCGCGTGCCGGAACAGGTCGCCCTGCCGCTCGTCCTTCGCGGTGGGGTGCGTCAGGTCGATGACATCGCCAAAGCGCACCTGGCTGCCGACGGAGTCGTACTTGAGCAGACTCCGCTCGGTGTACAGCCGGACCGCCGCGTCGGCGATGCCCCGCTTCACCGGCTTGGGTAGTGCCCGCCCATGGCGAGCCAGCCAGTACGCCAGAGCCTCTGCGGGCTCGTCCGCACGCTGCAACGCGGCGTCCACGACTGCCCGCGAACCCGGAATCTGGGCGGCAACCTGGGCGCGAGCGCCCTCGACAGCCGCCACCACGGACGCCGAGCGCAGCATGGCGACGGACCGAAGCCACGGTACGAAGCGAGCGAACCAGTCCGGGTCAGCTACGGCGACGGTGGCGACCAGGTCTCGGAAGCGAGCGTCCCGGTCCGTGGCGCCCTCGTAGAAGGTGTCCTCGCCGACCATGATGGAGACACCGAGCAGGAAGAGTTCGACGCGCGGCTCACGGGCGAAGCCGGGCGCGCCCTGGGCGGTCGCCGGCTGCTGGCGGCCCTTGCGCAGCTTGATGTTGAACTTGGCCATGACGTCCCCCACGTCAATCAGCTCGGAAACGCCACCCCACCGCACACCCGAGATCAAAATCGGCCACGGACTAGTCCGCCGTTCTGTCCGTTGAACTATTCACCCGAAGGTGGCGGAGGACTCGAACCCCCATCTGCGGACCCCTGAAGTAACCGTTGCCTGCGCACCGGGTGTGTGGTGTCGTCGCGCTTCCCGAGATCGAGGTCGGCGACGGATGGTCCTTCACCGAGGTCGGAACCCCTCCAGATGTAACCGTCACCTGCGCACCGGGAAGTGCGGTCATGACGCTAGCGGTGGCGCCGACGGCCGGGCAACGGAGTTTGCGATCTTGTGATCGGGAGGGCAGTGGTGCCCGCCTGGTCACGCCGCACGCCCGAGATCAAAAGTGGACACGGTTTTCGCGGGTTCGAACCGCGGGCCCTTGCCGGGCCTTCGCCAAAGAAGTAGCCGTGTCCGTCGCACCGGGCGTGCGGCGTGAGCGCGCCTCCCGAGATCGAAGCGGCGACGGCGACCGGCCCTTGCGGGCCAAGGTGACCTGGGCCGCTGGTCGACGCCACCCAAGGTGGCGGTGGGATTCGAACCCACGTCTCCCCGTTGAGAGCGGAAGTAGCCGTTGCCTGCGCACCGGAAGGCGCCTGACGACGATAGGCCCGCACCGACGCGTGGACAAGCTGTTTCGGCGCCCTGGCGGCCTCCGCTGGCTCCGGACGGGTTCGTTCACCCCACCGCCGGGGCGGCAAGCCCGACCGCAGCGAGGGCCCCGCGCCGCGTCGAGCCCCCGATCGTCGACGACGAGCACGTCGTTCGGGTGAATCACTGATGGCGGTGGGACACGTCACCGGGGCATGATCGGGGTTCGTCTCGACGGAGAGCCGAGCCACGCGATCGCGCGGGAGGTGGGTGACACCGATGACCCCGACGCAGCTGCGCGCGTACGTCGCGGTGGTCCGGCTGGGGTCCGTCAAGCAGGCCGCCGCGGAGCTGCAGGTCTCCGAGTCGGCCGTGTCGCTCCACATCGCCCAGTTGCGCAGGGAGTTCGGCGACAAGCTCTTCTCCCGGACGGCGGGTGGCCTCGCCTTCACCCCTGGTGGGCTGCGGCTGGCCAGTCGCGCCGCGGAGCTGCTGGGCCTTCAGGACCGTACGATCCGGGAGGTGAGCGCCGCGACGCGTGGCCGGCGGCTGCTGCGGGTCGCCGCGTCGAGCCTGTTCGCCGAGTTCGCCGCGCCGGGTCTTATCGAGCTCTTCGCCAAGCGGGCCGCCGATCTCGACGTCGAGCTGAGCGTACGCAGCCCGGGTGCCTTCGGGTCGCTGCTGCTGGCTCGCGCCGTGGACATCGCGATCGGCCCGCAACCGCCGGTGGTCGACAGCGCCACGGCCAGCCGACCGGTGATGAACTACCGCCTCGTCCTCGTCGTCGGCCCGGAGCACCCGCTGGCCGGTGTGCCGGCGTCCCCCGGGCAACTGCGGGAGCAGACCTGGCTGCTCGGGCCGTCCGCCACCACGGATCTGGGTGGGGTGCCGGCGATGCTGCGTCGCCTCGCCGTGCCGGACGAGCGGCAGCAGATCTTCCAGAGCCACGCGGCGGCGCTGGGGGAGGCCAAGCGGGGCAAGGGCGTCTCGCCGGCCCTCGCTTTCACCGTCGCGCCGGACGTCCGGCAGGGGCATCTCGCGCAGGTGGCGGGACCAAACGCGACGATGGAGGCGGTGTGGCATTCGCAGGTGCTCGCCACCCCCGACGCGATGTCGGCCGCCGACGAGCTGTCGCGCTTCTCGTCGACGCCGAGGGCGATTCAGGCGATGATGCGCGGCGCGGGCGTCAGCGTCGGCCACTTCCGGCCGTCGGTGCACGTGACGCTCTGGAGTTGACGGGCGACGACCAGCAGGTCCTGGAAGGTGCCGGCGGGCAGCATCCGGTCGCAGTAGGGGAGGGCGGCGGCCATGCCGCCGACCCGGGGGGTGAAGCCGGGTGCGCCGGCGCGGGGATTCAACCAGACGATCCGGTACGCGCGGCGGCTCAGCCGGGCCATCACGGCCGCCAGTTCGTCCGGCGGGTCGCTGTCCCAGCCGTCCGACCCGATCACCACCACCGCCCCGCGTACGGCGTCCGCGTGGTGGGAGGTGAGCAGGGAGCGCAGGTTCGTGGCGATCCGGGTGCCCCCGTACCGGTCGGTCACGGCGGCGCTGGCCTGCGCGACCGCCTCGGCCGCCGACGTGTGTCGCAGCACCACGGTGAGCCGGGTCAGCGTCGTCGCGAACGCGAAGACCTCCGCGTCGGCGACCACCGCGAACGCCCGCATCAGATGCAGGTACGCGGTCGCCTGCGCCCGCATCGACTCGCTGACGTCGCAGAGCAGCACGACCCGGCGTGGCCGTCGCACCGGTCGCTCGCGGACGACCTCGACGGGTTCCCACCCGGTGCGGCGGGCCCGGGCGATGGTGGGCCGCAGCGCGACCCGGGCACCGGCCGCGCCGATGGCGAACCGCCGGGTACGCCGGGTCGGCCAGCCGGCGACGGCAGCGCGCAGGGCGTCGCCGAGTTGTGCGACCTGTGCGCTGTCGAGTGCGTCGAACGGGCGGTCGGCGAGCCCGCTGAGGGCGCTGGGGCGCCGCTCGGGCAGCAGCAGCGCTGTGTCGTGTGCCGGTGTCTCCGCCACGGCCGGCGGCAGCGTCGCCCACGGCAGGCCACCGCCGGAATCCGAGTCGTCGGTGTCGGCGGGCACACGCACGTACACATCGTCGTGAGCGTCAGGCGGGGACGCGGACCGCGACGGCCGGGGCAGCGGTGGGGGGTCCGCGAAGATCGCCGCGAAGACCCGGTCGAACGCGGCGAGGTCGGCGTGCCGTCGGACCAGGCAGATCCGGGCAGTCCAGTAGAGCGACGACATCGAGTCGGGTGGGCTGGCGGCGAGCGCCCGGACGAAGTCGTCGACGTCGGTGAGGCCGGCCGGGACGCCGGCTCGTCGCAGCCGGCCGGCGAGCGCCACCGCGAACGCGGCCCGGTCGACCCCGCGCAGCACGCCCGGGCTCACCGGCGCGAGGCCAGCCAGGCGATCACCGCGCCCACGGCGACGAGACCGACGACGACGGGTACGAGGCGCTTGGTGATCGAACCGCCGGCGATGCTGAGCAGGTCGAGCGCCTCCGGCTCGGCAGCCACCGCCACGCGGGTGGAGCCGTCGGGTGACTCGACAGTCGACGACGACGACGATGACGATGCCGACGACGCTGACGGCGATGACGATGACGATGCCGACGACGCCGCCGGGGCCGACGGCAGCGACGGCGAGTTCGGCGACGACGCCGCCGTCGAAGAGGCTGGTGACGGCTCGATCGGTGACGGCGCGACGGCGGCGGTCCTGGGTGTGGTGGCGACCGCTGTCGCGGACGCGGCGGGAAGCGCCTCGGGCGCTACGGACGACGGCGCGACGGGCTCGGAGTCCGCGCGTGCTGCCGGCACGGCCGGGGTCGAGTGGTCGGCCGCGAGCTTGGCCTCCAGGTTGGCGACGAACTGGGCCACCAACTTGCCCGACACCTCCTTGATCATGCCGCTGCCGAACTGGGCCAGCTTGCCGGCGATCTTCAGGTCGGTGTCCACGCTGACCAGCGTCCGGTCGCCGTCCGGCCGTAGGTGGGCGGTGACCAGCGCGGACGCGTTCCCCGTCGACCGGGCGTCGCGGCCCTTCGCGTCGATCACCCCGCGGTAGGCGGAGTCGTCCTTCTCGACGAACCGGGCGGTACCCGCGAACTCCGAGATCACCGGCCCGACCTTGACCTTCACCCTGCCCCGGTAGACGTCACCGTCGACGCCGGTCAACTGGGCGCCCGGCAGGCACGGCGCGATCCCCTCCAGATCGGTGAGCACCGCCCACGCCTCGTCGATCGGGACAGCGACCGCGAACTCGTTCGTGATCTTCATAGCTGGCTCTCCTGGTAGGCGCCGAGCGCGGCGGCGACCACGGCGCGGTCGTCGGGGGTCTTGGCGAGGGTGCCGATGGTCAGCGCGACGTCGTCGGCGGCGAGACCGGCGACGCCCAGCACGGACAGCGCGGCCACCCAGTCGATGGTCTCCGCCATCCCGGGCGGCTTCTCCAACTCGCGGCCGCGTACGCCGCCGACGAACTGGACGGCCGTCTGGATCAGCGGCTCGGTGGCGCCCGGCACGCCACGGCGGACGATCTCGACGGCGCGGGCCGGCTCCGGAAAGTCGATCCAGTGGTACAGACAGCGGCGACGCAACGCGTCGTGCAGCTCCCGGCTGCGGTTGGAGGTGAGCACCACGACCGGCGGCGTACGGGCGGTGAACGTGCCGAGCTCGGGGATCGTGATGCCGGCCTCGCCGAGGAACTCGAACAGCAGTGCCTCGAACTCGTCGTCGGCCCGGTCGATCTCGTCGATCAGCAGCACCGGTGGGACCGGCCCCCGGTGGCGTACGGCCCGCAGGATCGGCCGTTCCTGGAGGAACTCGGCGCTGAACAGGTCCGCGTCGGTGAGCCGCGCCTGTTGTGCCTCGGCGAGCCGGATCGCCAGCAGTTGTCGCTGGTAGTTCCACTCGTAGAGCGCCTCGCTCGCGGTCAGCCCCTCGTAGCACTGCAACCGGATCAGCGGCGTTTCCAGCGCGCGGGCCAACGCCTTGGCGGCGGCGGTCTTGCCGACACCCGGCTCACCCTCCAGCAGCAGTGGCCGACCGAGGCGCAACGCGAGGAACAGGGCCATCGCCAGGCCGTCGTCGACCAGGTAGTCGACGGCGTCGAGGCGGTGCCGCACGGCCAGGGCGTCCCTCATGCCTCGCCCGCCAGCAGGCGCTCGTAGTCCGCCCGGGTGTCCACGTCGATCGGCACCGGCCCGTCTACGGGCACCTCGGTCACCGGGTGGCGGCCGGAGTGCAGCAGCTTCCAGACGGCCTTGTCGCCGTGCAGGTCGTACAGCTCGGGAAGGACAGCCCGGCCGAAGCGGAACGGGTGGCCCAGCCCGTTCGCGTACCGGCAGACGGCCAGCGGGGTGGCCGCCTCGGCGATCCGGCGGACGTCAGCGGCGCGGACGCCGGGCTGGTCACCGAGGAGCAACACGAGCGCGTCGGCGCGCGGGTCCACCGCCCGCGCGGCCGTGCTGACCGACGACCCGCAGCCTGTGCTGAACGCCGGGTTCTCCACGACCTGGCACCCGGTCAGGTCGACCCGGTCGCGGATGCCGCTCGCCGCGCCGCCCAGTGTGACGAGCAGCTGGTCGAAGCCGCACGAGCGGGCCAGGTCGAGAGTGGCGTCGAGCAGCGTCCGCCCCCGGTACGGCAGCAGTTGCTTCGCCTCGCCGAGGCGCACCGACGCGCCCGCGGCGAGCACCAGGCCGGTCAGGAACACGGGCTACGCCGCCGTGTAACTCGCGAGGCAGCCGGCGCAGCAGAACCAGAAGTCCTGCCCGTCGACCCGCGCATGCGGCGTCTCCGGCCCGACCAGCACTGTCATCCCACACACCGGGTCGACGGCCTGCTGGGGTCGAGCGGCCGGCGCGCCGGAGGCCGGGGCCAACCCGTCCACCCGGATCGCCCGGACCACCTCAGCCATGATCGACAGGGCGATCTCGGCCGGCGTACGCGCGCCGATGTCCACACCCGCCGGCGAGTGGACGCGGGCACGCTCCGCGTCGGTCAACCCCAGCTCGTCGAGCAGGGCCGCGCCGCGCCTGCCGCTGGCCACCAGCGCGATGAACCCGACGCCGGCGTCCAGCGCGGCCCGGATCGCCTCCTGCTCGCCCTTGCCCAACCCGGCCACGACGACAGCGGTGCAGCCGGTGCAGTCGTCGGCCGTGACGACGTCGAAGTCGAGGAACGCGGCGAGGTTGGCCACCGCCGCGCTGATCGGCGTGCTGCCGACGACACGCAGAGCCGGCGCCGGCAGCATCGGTCGGAGGAAGACCTCGATCGCCCCACCGGAGTGGCACGGGTTGACCACCACCCGCGCCCCCGGCGTGTCCGGGAACGGGACCGCGCCCTCCGGCAGCACCCGCAGCAGCAGGGCGGTCCCGTCGCGCAGGGTGTCGAGCGCCGCCGCGCGCACCGAACTCTCGGCGCACACCCCACCCACGAAGCCCTCGATCGAGCCGTCGGACCGGATCACCGCGGCGTCGCCCGGCCGGGCCGACGTCGGGTCCTGAGCGCGGACCACTGTGGCGTGGACGAACGGCTCCCGGGTGTCGGTCAGCTCCCGGGCGCGCTCCGCGATGGTGGTCATCTCGGCTCCCTCAGATCGGCGGCCGGGCCTGGCCGCGCATCGCGTCCCAGACCCGCGACGGCGTCAGCGGCATGTCGGCATGGCGTACGCCGAAGGGCTTCAGGGCGTCGATGACCGCGTTGACGATCGCGGGTGGCGATCCCACCGTCGCGGACTCGCCCACGCCCTTCGCGCCGATCGGGTGGTGTGGCGACGGCGTCACGGTGAACCCCGTCTCCCAGTCGGGCACCTCCAGTGACGTCGGGATCAGATAGTCCATCAGGGACGCACCGAGGCAGTTGCCGTCCTCGTCGAACGCGATCATCTCCATCAGGGCCATGCCGACCCCGTCGGTCAGCCCGCCGTGCACCTGCCCCTCGATGATCATCGGGTTGATCCGGGTGCCGCAGTCGTCGACCGCGATGAACCGTCGGACCTTCACCTGCGCGGTGCCGGGGTCGATGTCCACCACGCAGATGTACGCGCCGTGCGGGTAGGTCAGGTTCGACGGGTTGTAGCAGATCTGCGCCTCCAACCCACCCTCGATGCCCTCGGGCAGGTCACCCGCGCCGTGCGCGCGCATGGCGATGTCCTGGATGGTGACGGACCTGCCCGGGTCGCCCGCGACGTGGAACGCGCCCTTCTCCCACTCCAGGTCGGCCACCGACACCTCCAGCATCCCCGAGGCGATGATCCGCGCCTTGTCGCGGACCTTCCGGGCCACCAGGGCCGCAGCGGCGCCCGAGACGGGCGTCGACCGGCTGCCGTACGTGCCGAGGCCGAACGGGGTGTTGTCGGTGTCGCCGTGCAGCACCTCGATGTCCGCCGGTGGAATCCCGATCTCCTCGGCGACGATCTGCGCGAACGTCGTCTCGTGCCCCTGACCCTGCGACTGGACGCTGAGGCGTACCACGGCCTTTCCGGTCGGGTGGACGCGCAGCTCGCAGCCGTCGGCCATGCCCAGCCCGAGAATGTCCATGTCCTTGCGCGGCCCGGCGCCGACGGCCTCGGTGAAGAACGCGATGCCGATGCCCATCAGCTCGCCCCGGGCCCGCTTCTCCGCCTGCTCGCGGCGCAACTCGTCGTAGCCGGCCATCTCCATCGCCAGCCGCATCGTCGGCTCGTAGTTGCCCGAGTCGTACACCCAGCCGGTCTTCGTCGTGTACGGGAACTGCTCCGGCTGGATGAAGTTCTTCAGCCGCAGCTCGGCCGGGTCCATGCCGAGTTCGTCGGCGAGGCAGTCGACGATCCGCTCGACCAGGTAGACCGCCTCGGTGATCCGGAACGAGCACGCGTACGCGACACCGCCGGGCGCCTTGTTGGTGAAGACCGCCGTCATCTTGCAGTACGCGGCCTCGATGTCGTAGCTGCCGGTGAACACCCCGAAGAAGCCGGCCGGGTACTTCACCGGGGCGGCGGTGCCGTTGAACGCGCCGTGGTCGGCCAGCACGTTGGTGCGGATGCCGAGGATCCGACCGTCGCGGGTCGCCGCGATCTCCCCGCGCATGATGTAGTCGCGGGCGAAACCGGTGCTGATCAGGTTCTCCGAGCGGTCCTCCATCCACTTCACCGGCTTGCCGGTGACGATCGAGGCGACGATCGCGCAGACGTACCCGGGGTAGATCGGCACCTTGTTGCCGAACCCGCCGCCGATGTCCGGCGCGATCACCTGGATCTTGTGCTCGGGCAGGCCCGCCACGATGGCGTAGAGGGTGCGGTGCGCGTGCGGCGCCTGGGTGGTCGACCAGAGCCGCAGCTTGCCGTCGACGGCGTCGTAGTCGGCGACCGCCCCGCACGTCTCCATGGGCGCCGGGTGCACCCGGGGGTAGACGAGGTCCTGGCTGACCACGACGTCGGCGCGGGCGAAGACCGCCTCGGTGGCCGCCTCGTCGCCGGTCTCCCAGTCGAAGCAGTGGTTGTTCGTCTTGCCGTCCAGGTCGTCGCGGATCAGCGGGGCGTCCGGCTCCAACGCTCGACGTGCGTCGATCACCGGGTCGAGGACGTCGTACTCGACGTCGATCAGCTCCAGCGCGTCGCGGGCCGCGTACCGGTCCTCGGCGACGACGAACGCGACCTCCTGGCCCTGGAAACGCACCTTGTCGGTGGCGAGGACGGCCTGCACGTCGTTGGAGAGGGTCGGCATCCAGGCCAGGTTCTGCGCAGCCAGGGCAGCCCCGGTCACCACCGCCTTCACCCCGGGCGACGCCTCGGCGGCGCTCGTGTCGATGCTGACGATGCGGGCGTGCGCCACCGGCGACCGGAGGATCGCGAGGTGCAGCATGCCGGGCAGTTGGACGTCGTCGACGTACCGGCCGCGACCCCGCAGGAAGCGCGGGTCCTCCTTGCGCAGCATCCGGCCGTACCCGACGGGTTTCTGGTCGTTGTCGTGGAACGTGTCCACGCGCTCGTGCACGGTGGTCATGCGACGGCCTCCGCGGGCTGGCCGGCGTTGTCGATCTCGCCGGCCTCGGTCGATTCGGTGGTCTCGGTGACCTGGGCCGCGGCCTGCGCCTCGGCCACGGCGGCCCAGCGGACCGAGCGGACGATGGTGGCGTAACCCGTGCACCGGCAGATCTGACCCGAGATCGCCTCCCGGATCTCCGTCTCACTCGGGTCGGGGTTGCGGTCGAGCAGCGCCCGCGCGGTCATCATCATCCCCGGCGTGCAGAAGCCGCACTGGAGACCGTGGCACTGCATGAAACCCTGCTGGATCGGGTCCAGCTCGGCGCCCTTGGCGAGACCCTCGACGGTACGCACCTGGTGGCCGCCGGCCATCGCCGCGAGCACTGTGCACGACTTCACCGGCTCGCCGTCCAACCAGACCACGCAGGTGCCGCAGTTGCTGGTGTCGCAGCCCCAGTGCGTGCCGGTCAGACCGAGCACGTCGCGCAGGAAGTGCACCAGCAGCAGCCGGGCCTCGATCTCCCGGGTGACCTCGACGTCGTTGACGGTCATGGTGACCTGCATGCTCAGCTCCTCGCCCGTTCGACGGCCCGGCGCAGGGTCCGCCTGGTCAGCTCGGCGGCCAGATGCCGCTTGTAGTCCGCGCTGCCGCGCTGGTCGGTCACCGGGTCGCAGCTGCGCGCCGCGATCGCCCCGGCCTGCTCGTAGAGCCCCTCCGAGGGTTCCTGCCCGCGCAACGCGGCCGAGATCTCCGGGATGCCCGTCGTGTTGGGGCCGACCGCCGCGAGCCCGACCCGGGCGTCGACGATCGCGCCGCCGACGAGCCACACCGCCGCGCCGGCCGACACCACGGCCCAGTCGCCGGCCCGGCGCTCGACCTTGGCGTACGCGCTGCCGCAGCCGGGCCGCACGGGTAGCCGGATCTCGACCAGGATCTCGTCGTCCGCGACGGCCGTCTCGTACGGCCCGACGTGGAAGTCCTCCATCGACACGACCCTCTCCGCGCCGCCCGGACCCCGGATCACGCACCGCGCGTCCAGGGTCGTGCACACCGCCGAGAGGTCCTCGGACGGGTCGGCCTGGCAGAGCGAGCCGCCCAGCGTGCCCCGGTTGCGCACCACCGGGTCGGCGATCACCCGTTCGGCGTCGGCGAAGATGGGGAACGCCGCCCCCAGCACGGGGGATTCGAGCAGCTCCCGGTGGCGGGTCAGCGCCCCGATGCGAACCTCGTCCGGGCCCGTCTCGACGTAGCCCAGCTCGGCGTGCAGGTCGTTGATGTCGATCAGATAGTCGAAGTTGGCCAGCCGGAGCTTCATCATCGGCAGCAGGCTGTGCCCGCCGGCGATCAGGCGGGCGGTGCCGCCGCGATGCTCCAGAAGGCTGATCGCATGGTCCACACTGGTGGCTCGCTCGTACTCGAACGGTGCCGGCACCTGCATGTCGTACCTCCGCAGTCCGGCAAAATCTCTGCCCGACGGTGACCAAAGTCAACGGCGACCTAAGCAGTTGCTTAGGTCGCCGTTGACGGTGCGGCCCGGGCTCGCGGATCGTGCGGCCATGCGGGACATCGTTGACGGGCTGACGACCTGGCGTTCGGCCGGCGTCGCGTTCGCCGTCGCGACCGTCGTGCGGACCTGGCAGTCCGCGCCCCGGCAACCCGGGGCGGCGATGGCCGTCTCGGCACACGGCGAGGTGCTGGGCAGCATCTCCGGTGGCTGCGTCGAGGGCACCGTCTACGAGATGTGCCGGACGGCGCTGGAGACCGGAACTGCCCAGACCCAGACCTTCGGTGTCAGCGACGACGACGCGTTCGACGTCGGTCTGACCTGCGGCGGCACGATCCAGATCCTGGTGCAGCCCGGCGTCGCGATGACCGAGACCGACGAGGTGCTCGCCGCGATCTCCGACGGCCGGCCGGTCGCCACCGCATCGGTGGAGAACGCCCAACTGGTGATCTGGCCCGACCGGATCGCCGGCAGCCTCGGCGCACCCGACCTGGACGACGCGGCCGCCCGGCAGGCGCGGGGCATGCTCGCCCTCGGTGCCACCGGCACGATCCACCTGGGCCGGCGGGGGGAGCAGCGTGGCGACGACGTGGCGGTGTTCGTCCAGTCGTACGTGCCGCCGCCCCGCATGATCATCTTCGGCGCGATCGACTTCGCCGCCGCGATGGCCCGGATCGGCAGGTTCCTCGGCTACCACGTCACGGTCTGCGACGCCCGCCCGGTGTTCGCCACCCGCGCGCGCTTTCCGGACGCGGACGACCTCGTGGTGCAGTGGCCGCACGCGTACCTGGAGTCGACGACCGTCGACGACCGCACGGTGCTCTGCGTGCTGACCCACGACCCCAAGTTCGACGTGCCGCTGCTCCAGGTCGCACTGCGCACACCCGCCCGCTACATCGGCGCGATGGGCAGCCGCCGTGCACACGACGACCGGATGCGCCGGCTCCGCGAGGCAGGCGTGAGCGAGACCGCGCTGGCCCGGCTCTGCTCACCGATCGGGCTGGACCTGGGTGCGCGGACACCCGAGGAGACGGCCGTGGCGATCGCCGCCGAGATCACCGCGCAGGCCTGGGGCGGCTCGGGCCGGCCGCTCAGCGACCTGGCGACCCCGATCCACCACACCTGACGCTAGATCATGCGCAGGACCAGCGCCGCGGAGACCGCCAGCTCACGGTCGAGCACCTGGTCCCGAGGGACGAACACCATGGCCTGCCCCTCACCGAGAACCACGTCCTCCTGCCGGGCCGTGGTGGTGCCCCGAAACACGTGAACGGTGACGGTGTGGGGAAAGCCGGGCTCGTACGGGCGCGGGCCGCTCCACAGTGGGTGGAGTTCACCCGCTGTCAGGCCCGTCTCCTCCAGCAGCTCGCGGCGGGCCGCCTCCTCCGGTGACTCACCGGGCTCGATGTGGCCACCCGGCAGACTCCACTGACCCGGCGACGCGGGCGCGTCCTCATCGCGGTGCTGAAGCAGCACCGCGCCCGACGGATCGACCAGCAGCACGAGAGCGACGCCATAGGTTGCCACCAGAGGACCGTGCCATGTCGCCCCGAGCTTGTCGACGGCGTCGCCTCGCGGGACGCCGGATCGCGTACCCTCCGCTGATGGAACTCGATGATCTTCCGCTGGCCGAGTTCGCGTTCCCGGGACCGCTGCGCGACAGCCTCGTCGCCGCGATCGTTTCCGGCGCGAAGACCTCGACGACCGGCCTGCTGATCGGGTACGAGCGCGCGAACGAGCCGCTGCCCGAGGTGGGTCAACTGTCCGCCGTGGTGGACTCCGACGGGCGGCGCGTCGCGGTCATCGAGCTGACCGACGTACGGGTGGTCCGGCTCGGCGACGTCGACCTGCAACACGCCCTGGATGAGGGCGAGGGTGACGAGTCGGTGGCGCAGTGGCGCGCGGGGCACGAGGCGTTCTGGCACAGCGCTGAGGTGCGAAGCGAGTTGGGCGACCCCGGCTTCACCGTCGACGACGACACCCTGGTGGTAGCCGAGCGCTTCCGGCTGGCGCACGTCGTCTGACCAGCCGGCATGCAGGGCGTTACAGCATCTCGACGGGAACCAGTTTGATGCCGTCTACTCCGTCGAGGTCCATCAGATGTGACACTCCGGATCCCGTGCCGTTGAGGGGATGCTCGAACCGCCACGACTCGTGCGGCATCGGCGGTTTGAGCTGCGCGGTGAGGTCGCCCTTGCCCTGGCACCGCTTGCGTAGGCGCTCGTACGCGGCGTCGCGGTCCTCGAAACCGACCGACTTCGCGTGTGGCAGTCCACGGACGGCGTCCTGGATGGCGGCCCGTTGCTCGCTGGTCGCCGAGGATTTCAACCGAACGATGATCCCGATCCACGAAGGCCGGGGGTCGACGTCGGCGATCCGGAGCGCCACCTCATCGACGCCGTCGACCTCGGTCATCACCGCCTCGATCGCTTCGGCGATCAGAGAGTCGGTGACAGTGGCGTGGACGAGCTCTGGCGCGTACTCCGGCTTGAGGTCCGCCAGCAGGTCGGGTTGGTCCTTGAAATCGACCTTGAAGCGCTCGTGCACCTGTTCGCGGGTTTCGAGAGCCACGCCTTCGACACTTGGCATCGACCGGAGCCGTTGCTGCACGGCCTCTCTTTGCGTCGCCGTCGCGTCGTTGTCCAGGAAGACGGTCAACGCCACGTCCCCGGCAACCTCAGGCTTCGAGGCGCAGGTGGACAGGACCAGCAGGAGTGTGAGTGCCAGGGACCGTGCTATGCGACGCATGGGGGCAGATCGTAGGTGATCAAGACGCAGGCAGTGTGCCCCTGCGTCGTCGTCAGGATCTCAACTCCGTGGCTGTTCTTCGTAACCTGGATCCGCCAGACTGCGCCGTATGGGTGATCGTTGGCGCCGGTGGGCGTGGGTCGGAGTGCTCGTCGTCGGGCTGATCCTTTACCTGGCGGTGCTGCGGACCCTGGTCAGCACCAAGAACCCGAATTTCGTACCGGCGTTGATCCTGCTCGGGTCGACGCTGGTGCCGCTGACGTTCCTGACGTTCGCGCAGGCTCGCACCGGGCGATGGCAGGTGCCGGCGTCGGTGCTGGTGACGTCGGCGTTCTTCGGTGGTGTGATCGGCACTGTGGTCGCCGGCACGCTGGAGTACGACACCCTGCGCGGGCTCGGCACCCTGCCGATGCTGTTCGTCGCGCTGATCGAGGAGTCGGCGAAGCTGATCGTCCCGGTGGTCCTGCTGTTCACGGTGGTGGCCCAGCGTCGTCGCCGGGTGCCCTCCGACGGGCTGATCATCGGCATCGCCGCCGGCATGGGGTTCGCCGCGCTGGAGACGATGGGCTACGCCTTCAGCGCGCTGCTGAGCTCGCAGGGCAACATCGGCGCGGTGGAGCAGACGCTGTTCGTCCGTGGTCTGACCGCGCCCGCCGGTCACACCGCCTGGACCGGGCTCACCGCCGGCGCGTTGTGGGCGCTGTTGGCCAGCCCGAGCGTCGGCCGGCTCTTCGGGTTCATCGGTACGTTCCTGGGTGTCGTGGTCCTGCACACCCTCTGGGACACGTTCTCCGGCTCGTTGGTCTTCGTCGTGCTGGCGATCATCAGCATCGGCTGGCTGTTCTGGGAGCTGCGCCGTTACCGGACCTTCGGCGAGCACCCCGTCGGTCAGCTCCAACCGAACTGACCATCGCCGTACTTCATGCCTCTCCTGGCCTGCGCGATCAGGCCGGGGGAGGCATGACTGTTGGTGATCCCGCTGCGACCGGACCGGCACCTCATCTAACGTCAGAGTGTTCATATTTGGCGTGCTTGGTCGGGAAGGTGCGGCAATGGGGGTGCGTAGCTGGATCGAGGGCTGGCCGGTCTACCGCCAGCTCACCGGCACCGACCCGTTGGGGCGGGGTGCCGCAGCGAAGTCCGATGGATCCCGAGCGCTCACCGCTCGCACCGAAACCGCCGACTCGATGGCCCGCTCGGTGTGCCCGTACTGCGCCGTCGGCTGCGGTCAGCGGGTGTTCGTCAAGGACGGGAAGGTCAGTCAGATCGAGGGCGACCCGGACAGCCCGATCTCGCGGGGTCGGCTCTGCCCGAAGGGCTCGGCCAGCAAGAGCCTGGTGACCAGCCCGCTGCGGCAGACCAAGGTCCGCTACCGCCGGCCGTACGGCACCGATTGGGAGGACCTCGACCTCGACACGGCGCTGAACATGATCGCCGATCGGGTCCTGGCCGCCCGGGACGAGACCTGGGAGGACGTCGACGCCGAGGGTCGACCGCTCAACCGGACGCTGGGCATCTCCAGCCTAGGTGGGGCGACGCTGGACAACGAGGAGAACTACCTCATCAAGAAGTTGTTCACCGCGATGGGGGCACTCCAGATCGAGAACCAGGCCCGTATTTGACACTCCTCCACCGTCCCCGGTCTGGGGACCAGCTTCGGTCGTGGCGGCGCCACCCAGTACCAGCAGGACCTGTCGAACTCCGACGTCATCGTCATCCAGGGTTCGAACATGGCCGAGGCACACCCGGTGGGTTTCCAGTGGGTGATGGAGGCCAAGCGTCGGGGTGCGAAGGTCTTCCACGTCGACCCGCGTTTCACCCGCACCAGCGCGCTGGCTGACTCGTACCTGCCGATCCGGGCGGGCACGGACATCGCGCTGCTCGGCGGGGTGGTGCGCTACATCCTGGACAACGAGCTGGACTTCCGGGAGTACGTCGTCGCCTACACCAACGCCGCGACGATCGTGACCGAGGAGTACGCCGACACCGAGGACATGCACGGCCTCTTCTCCGGCTTCAACGACGACAACGCCACCTACGACCAGGCCAGCTGGCGGTACGAGGGCCACTCGCAGAACCAGACGACCCGCGACAGCGAGACGCAGCGGGAGACGGCGGCCGGGCTGGAGAACGAGTCGCACGGCGCGCCGGTCGGCGGCGAGACCGAACGTGACGAGACGTTGCAGCACCCGCGCTGTGTGTACCAGATCCTCAAGCGGCACTTCGCCCGCTACACCCCGGAGATGGTGGAACGGGTCTGTGGCGTCCCGCAGGACAAGTTCCTGGAGTTGGCCCGGGCGTGGACGGAGAACTCCGGCCGGGACCGGACCGGCATGCTCGTCTACTCGGTGGGCTGGACGCAGCACAGCGTCGGTGTGCAGTACATCCGCACCGGCGCGATCATCCAGCTCCTGTTGGGCAACGTGGGCCGCCCGGGTGGTGGGGTGATGGCCCTGCGCGGGCACGCCAGCATCCAGGGTTCCACCGACATTCCGACGCTGTTCAACCTGCTGCCGGGCTACCTGCCGATGCCGCACCACGCCAATCACCCGACCCTGGACAAGTGGGTGGACAGCATCGCGCACCCGGGGCAGAAGGGCTTCTGGGGCAACGCCCGCACCTACGGCGTCAACCTGCTCAAGGCGTACTGGGGTGACGCCGCCACCGCCGACAACGACTACTGCTACGGCTACCTGCCGCGGATGACCGGCGACCACGGCACCTACCAGCAGGTGCTCGACATGATCGACGGCAAGATCAAGGGCTATTTCCTGCTCGGGCAGAACCCAGCTGTCGGTTCGGCGCACGGCCGGGCGCAGCGTCTCGGCATGGCCAACCTCGACTGGCTCGTGGTCCGGGACCTGTTCGAGATCGAGAGCGCCACGTTCTGGAAGAACGCGCCGGAGATCGAGACCGGCGAGATCGTGCCCGAGGAGTGCCGCACCGAGGTGTTCTTCCTGCCCGCCGCCTCGCACGTGGAGAAGGAGGGCACGTTCACCCAGACGCAGCGCCTGTTGCAGTGGCGGGAGAAGGCCGTCGAGCCGCCAGGCGACGCCCGCTCGGAGCTCTGGTTCTTCTACCACCTCGGGCGCGTCATCCGGGAACGGCTGGCGACGTCGACGAAGCCCCGCGACCGTGCGCTGCTCGACCTTGCCTGGGACTACCCCACGCACGGCCCGACCGTCGAGCCGAGCGCCGAGGCGGTGCTGCGCGAGATCAACGGGTACGACGTGGCCACCGGCCGTCCGCTGGCGTCATTCACGGAGATGAAGGACGACGGCTCCACCGTCGGCGGGTGCTGGATCTACACCGGGGTGTACGCCGACGGAGTGAACCAGGCCGCCCGCCGCAAACCCGGCTCGGAGCAGTCCCTGGTGGCACCCGAGTGGGGCTGGGCGTGGCCGGCGAACCGGCGCATCCTCTACAACCGGGCGTCCGCCGACCCGGACGGCAACCCGTGGAGTGAGCGCAAACGCTACGTCTGGTGGGACGCGGACAAGAGCGAGTGGACCGGCTACGACGTGCCGGACTTCGAGAAGACCAAACCGCCGTCCTACCGACCGGAGCACGACGCCTCGGGTGTGGCGGGCATCGCCGGTGACGACCCGTTCATCCTTCAGGGCGACGGCAAGGGCTGGCTGTACGCGCCCACCGGCGTGCTCGACGGGCCGATGCCCACCCACTACGAGCCGGTCGAGTCGCCGGTGCGCAACCCGCTCTACCGACAGCAGGCCAACCCGACCCGCAAGGTCTACACCCACCCGATCAACACGCTCAACCCGAGCCCGCCGCAGGAGCACAGCCAGGTGTTCCCGTACGTGTTCACTGTCAGCCGGCTCACCGAGCACCACACCGCCGGCGGGATGAGCCGGACGGTGTCACCGCTGGCCGAGCTGCAACCCGAGATGTTCGTCGAGGTGTCGCCGGAGTTGGCGGCCCTGCGAGGGTTGAGTCACCTGGGTTGGGCCCACCTGGTCACCAGCCGGGCGGCGGTCGAGGCGAAGGTGCTGGTGACCGACCGGGTGACGCCGCTGCGAGTGGACGGCCGGATCATCCACCAGCTCTGGCTGCCCTACCACTTCGGCTACGAGGGCCTGGTGACCGGCGACTCGGCCAACGACCTGTTCGGCATCACCCTCGACCCCAACGTCCTGATTCAGGAAAGCAAGGTCGGCACGTGCGACGTCCGGCCCGGACGACGCCCCAGAGGACAGGACCTGGTGGACCTCGTCGTCGACTACCGGCGGCGGTCGGGAAACCTCGTCCACCGATACCCGCCGATGGTCACGACCGATGTCGCCGACAGCAGCAGCGACCAGGAGGCCTGACCGATGCCCCACGCCAACGCCCTGTACGGGCCGCTGGACCCTGCACCGGACGCCGGCTACGAGGACGCGCCGCCGCGGATGGGGTTCTTCACCGACACCAGCGTCTGCATCGGCTGCAAAGCGTGCGAGGTGGCCTGCAAGGAGTGGAACGGCGTCCCCGAGAGTGGGCTCGACCTGCTGGGCATGTCGTACGACAACACGGGCGCGCTGACCGCGAACTCGTGGCGGCACGTCGCGTTCGTGGAGCAGCCCCGCTCGGCCGGCTGGGCGACCCCAGCGTTCGAGGGGGACCCGGACGGGCCGGCGATCAGCCCTGTGACGGCGGCGGTCGGCGCGGGTACCAGCACCGACACCGGCACGGACCCCGGACTGCCCACCGGCTCGCCCGCAGCGGCCGCCCGCATGTCGGGCGGTCCGGAGTTTCTGGGGATGCCGGGGGCGCAGCCCCCGGGGAGGGGTTCGGGTGCGGAGGAGCGGACGGATTTCCGCTGGTTGATGATGTCGGACGTGTGCAAGCACTGCACGCACGCGGCGTGTCTGGATGTCTGTCCGACGGGTTCGTTGTTCCGGACGGAGTTCGGCACCGTGGTGGTGCAGGAGGACATCTGCAACGGCTGCGGTTACTGCATCTCCGCCTGTCCGTACGGCGTTATCGATCAGCGCAAGGACGACGGTCGGGCGTGGAAGTGCACGCTGTGCTACGACCGGCTCGGGGCGGGCATGACGCCAGCGTGTGCGCAGGCGTGCCCGACGGAGTCGATCCAGTACGGGGCTCTGGACGAGTTGCGGGAGCGGGCCGCCACGCGGGTGGCGAAGCTGCACGAGCAGGGAGTGCCGGAGGCCCGCCTGTACGGGCACGACCCGAACGACGGCGTCGGTGGGGACGGTGCGTTCTTCCTGCTCCTGGACGAACCCGAGGTGTACGGGCTGCCACCGGACCCGATCGTGACCACCCGCGACCTGCCGGCCATGTGGAAGCGCGCCGGTCTCGCGGCGATGACGATGGCGGTCGCCACGGCGGTCGCGTTCCTGGGTAGGCGGCAATGACCGACGAGACACCATCGAACGAGCCGGTCGGCGCCCGGTTCCGCGAGTTCCAGGCCGGCCTCGATCAGCCCGACGGGAAGCGTCACCGGCAGCCCCGCAGACGAGGCGGCGACGGTGAGCAGCTCACGGTGCCGCCGGCCGACTTCGCCTCCTACTACGGCCGGCCGGTCCTGAAGCCGCCGGTGTGGAAGTACGACATCGCCGGCTACCTGTTCACCGGAGGCCTCGCCGCGGGAAGTGCGCTGATCGGCGCGGGCGCCCAACTGACCGGACGACCCGGGCTGCGCAAGGTGGGCCGCTGGACGGCCCTCGGCGGCGTCGCGGCCAGCACGTACCTGCTGGTTCACGACCTCGGCCGGCCGGCCCGGTTCCATCACATGCTCCGGGTCGCCAAGGTGACCTCGCCGATGTCGGTCGGCACCTGGATCCTCGCCGCGTTCGGGCCACTGGCCGGCGTGGCCGCGGTCGCCGAGCTCGCGCCCCTGCTCCCGCAGCACGGTGTGCTCGGTCTCGCCCGTCGGATCGCACCGCCCATCGGCAACGTCGCCGGCCTCGCCGCCGCAGCCACCGCGCCGGCGCTGGCGACGTACACCGGGGTGCTGCTCGCCGACACGGCCGTGCCGTCCTGGCACGACGCCTACCCGTCGCTGCCGTTCGTCTTCGCCGGCAGCGCGCTCGCCGCCGCGTCCGGGGTGGGACTGATCGCGGCACCGGCCGCGGAGACCGCCCCACTGCGACGACTCGCCCTGGCCGCCGCGGCCGTCGAGTTCGGCGGAGGGCACCAGTTGGAGCGGCAGGGCCTCACCAGCGAGCCCTACCAGCACGGCCGCAGCGGCCGGCTGGTCAAGGCGGGACGTGCCCTGCTCGCCGTGGGCACCGTCACGGCCCTGCTCAGCCGACGCAGCCGGGTCCTGTCGGCGATCTCCGGCGCCGCCCTCGTGGCATCGTCGGTCGCCACCCGGTTCGGTGTCTTCGAGGCGGGACGGGTGTCGGCACGCGATCCGAAGTACACGGTGGTGCCACAACGGGAGCGGCTCAGGTCGACCACCCAGCCCTGAGCGCGGATTGGCGAAACGGAAGGCGCCCCTGTGAAGGGGCGCCTTCCGTTGTGATGCAAGAGGTCTGGTCGTCGCGCGTCAGCCGGTGAACAGCTTCGCGGCGGTGATCGCGGTCTGGACGATGCCATAGCCGAGCAGCGCCGCGACCAGCAGCCACGACAACCAGAGTCGCCCGGTCTGGCTGCCGACGCGCGGCGGCGCGGGCGGTTGACTGTCCCGTCCGAGAGCGACCGGCTCGGTGACAGTCGCCTTCGCCACGGGCGAGGTCGGCCCTCGGTCCGGTTCGTGGAACCGCTCGGGCACGGAACGCACCAGCAGGTTCGCGATGAACCCGATGGCGAGGATGCCGACCATGGTGAACAGCGCGGGCCGGTACGCCGCCGCGGTGAGGGTGCCGGGCTTGCCCTGCGTGTCGAGGATCCCGTTGACGATCAGCGGGCCGGCGACACCCGCGGCCGACCAGGCGGTCAGGATCCGGCCGTGGATGGCCCCGACCTGGAAGGTGCCGAACAGGTCACGCAGGTAGGCGGGCATGGTGGCGAAGCCACCGCCGTAGAAGGAGATGATCGCGGCGGCGATCAGCACGAAGACCGCGGTCGCGGAGTGGCCGGCCACGGCGAGCAGCACGTACAGCACCATGCCGACGCCGAGGTAGATCATGTAGATGGGCTTGCGGCCGATGAGGTCGGACGTCGTCGACCAGACGAACCGCCCAGCCATGTTGAACAGCGACAGCACTCCCACGAAACCGGCCGCAGCCGACACCGAGACAGTCGTGGCGGTCCCGTTGTCCCGGAAGAAGTCCTGGATCATCGGGCTTGCCTGCTCCAGGATGCCGATGCCCGCGGTGACGTTGCAGAACAGCACGATCCACAGCAACCAGAACGACCGGGTACGCACGGCGTTCGACGCCGACACGCTCGCCGTCGTCACCAGAGGTCGGGCGGCCACTGTCGCGGGGTCGAACCCGGCGGGCCGCCAGTCCGGTGCCGGAACCCGGACGTTGAACGGGCCGAACATCATGATCACGAAATACCCGATGCCGAACGTGACGAAGAGCGCCACGAGGGCACTGCCCGACGCCACGGCGGCCGGGTTGTTGGGGTTGTAGCCGGAGTCGTAGAGGGAGAGCAGTTGGCGGGCGAGCGGGCCGGCGACCAGGGCGCCACCGCCGAACCCCATGATGGCCAGACCGGTGGCCAGGCCGGGGCGGTCCGGGAACCACTTGATCAGGGTCGAGACGGGCGAGATGTAACCGATGCCGAGCCCGATGCCGCCGATGACGCCGTACCCGAGGTAGAGCAGCCACAGCTGCTGGGTCGCGATGCCGAGCGCGCCGACCAGGAACCCGACGGCCCAGAAGCACGCCGAGACGAACATCGCCCGGCGTGGCCCGTTGCGCTCCACCCAACGGCCGCCCACCGCCGCGGACGAACCCAGCATGACGATGGCGATACTGAAGATCGCGCCGATCGCCGTCTGACTGGTGTCGAAGTGCGCGATGAGGGAGTTCTTGTAGACACTCGTCGCGTAGACCTGGCCGATGCAGACGTGCACCGCCAGTGCCGCGGTCGGGATGAGCCAGCGGCTGTATCCCGGGGGAGCGACAGTGTGCCGGGGATCGAAGACCGACAGCATGGGCATCGTCCATACCTCCTGCGGCTGAGTAGGCCGCGACGTTGCCGAGCTGTCCCGACCCGGCAGTTGGCCGAGCGGCGCCGCCGCAGTGGCGGCCCGGCGCACGTCTGGCGTCAGCCGATTACCGGCTTCACCTCACGTTACGTGTCGGCTGGTTCACACCACGTCATTACCGAAAAACGCGGCGGGAGGTGGAAACAGAACGAGGGCGGGCCCACCGGCCCGCCCCCGACTGCTGTCGTACCGCTCAGTGGATCGCGGCCTTCGCGGCCGCCTCCTCCTGGACGCGTCGTTCCTCCCCGCTGAGGGTGTGCAGCGGCTTCTCCCTGATGAACAGCACGACGATCAGCGCGAGCAGCGCGAACGGCGCGCCGACCAGGAAGAGATCCGCGGTGGCGATGCCGTACACATCCTGCACGATGCGCAGCACGGGCTCGGGCAGGGTGGACAGGTCGGGCACCTCGGCGGAGCCACCGCCGGCCGTCGCCGCCGGGCCGAGCCGCTCGGCGGTCAGCGAGGCCACGCGGTTCGCCAGGACCGCGCCGAGGGCACTGACCCCGATGGCGCCGCCCATGCTGCGGAAGAACGTCAGCACGGAGGTGGTGACGCCGAGTTCGTGGGCCGGTACGTCGTTCTGTGCGGCCAGCACGAGGTTCTGCATGAGCATGCCGACGCCGACGCCCAGCACAGCCATGTAGATCGACAGCACGAGGACGCTGGTGTTGGCGTCGATGGTGCCCAGGAGCAGCATCCCGACGCTCATCACCGCGGCGCCGGCCACCAGGTATGCCTTCCACCGGCCGTACTTGGTGATGAGCTGTCCGGCGACCGTCGACGAGACGAGCAGGCCGAAGATCATCGGGAGGCTCATCAGGCCCGCGACGGTGGGCGACTTGCCCAGCGAGATCTGGAAGTACTGGGACAGGAAGACGGTGCCGCCGAACAGCGCGACACCGACCAGCACGCTGGCGATCGTGGCCAGGGAGACCGTGCGGTTGCGGAAGATGCCCAGCGGGACGATCGGCTCCTCGGCGCGAGATTCGACGAGCACGGCCAGCGCCAGCAGGACCAGACCGCCGACGACCATCAGGGCCGTCCAGCCGGAGGCCCACTCGAACTTGTTCCCGGCCAGGGACGACCAGATCAGCAGCGTGGAGACACCAGAGGTGATGAGCAGGGCGCCCAGCCAGTCGATCTTTGCCTTGCGACGGATGACCGGCAGGTGCAGGGTGCGCTGGAGCAGGGCGATGGAGATGATGCTGAACGGGACGCCGATCAGGAAGCACCACCGCCAGCCCAGCCACGACGTGTCCACGAGCAGGCCACCGATCAGCGGACCGGCGATGGTGCCCACACCGAAGACCGCGCCGAAGATGCCGGCGTAGCGGCCCAGCTCACGGGGAGGGATCATCGCCGCCATGACGATCGTGGCCAGCGCCGTCATGCCGCCGGCGCCGATGCCCTGGACGACACGGCTGAGCAGCAGCACCTCGACGTTCGGCGTGAAGCCCGCGATGAGCGAACCCACCACGAACAGGCCCAGCGAGAGTTGGATCAGCAGCTTCTTGCTGTACAGGTCGGCCATCTTGCCCCACAGCGGCACCGTCGCCGTCATGGCGAGCAGTTCGCTGGTGACGATCCAGGTGTAGACGGTCTGGCTGCCGTTCAGATCCGCGATGATCCGCGGCAGCGCGTTCGCCACCACCGTGGAGGCGAGGATGGACACGAACATGCCGACCATCAGGCCGGAAAGGGCCTGGAGAACCTCCCGACGCGACATGCGCGTGCCGACCTCGGCGGTGTCGGCGGGCGGGACGGTGGTGGTCATTGACGCTCCCTCGGCGGGTTTGTGGCGGGGTGACTGGCCCCGCAGCTGGTGCGGCGGGGCGGGCAGTGGCTTATCAGGAGGGGGACGGCGGATCCGGCAGCCCGGCGGCGATAGCGGCGAACGCCTCGTCCACGTAGTCGCGCAGGGGGCGGGTGTCGTCGCCGGCGGACCAGCGCAGCATCGCGGTGTGGAAGGCAGCACTGGTGACAGCGGTGATGAGCGGCGGGAGGCCGTGGTCGGGGCCTACGCCGAGGCGGGTGGCGATGACCGAGACCATCGCTCGCTCCGTCGCGATGTTGCCGGACACCAGCCGGGGCAGCAGCGCGGGGTTCTGGGTGATGACCGCCAGCCGCAGCCGCCACAACTCCCGGTCGGCCTGGATCGTGTCGATCGCCTCGTCGAGGGCCAGTCGGACGGCCTGCAATGTCGGCACCTGCGCAGGGGCGGCCGCCAGACGCGCCACGACCGGGTTGCCGTCGAGCGCCGGATCGTCGGTGAGTGCCTCGTCCTTGCAAGTGAAGTAGTTGAAGAAGGTCCGCGAGGACACGTCCGCGGCCTCGCTGATCTCCTCCACCGTCACGTGCTCCAGGCCGCGTTCGGCGACCAGCCGCAGCGCGGCGGCGGTCAGCGCGGCCCGCGTCTGCGCCTTCTTGCGGTCGCGACGCCCGGGCGCGGCTTGGTCGGTGTCGGTCACGCGAGCGAGATTAGGAGCGAACTTGCACAGCCTGCAAGTTTTTAGAGTGTGAAGTGATCTTCCTGACTCGCGATGCTGGTCGGAGCCGGACGGATCGGTCGCTCGGTGCGGGGCACGGCGCCGGTGGTCTCCAGGATGAGCCCGGCGACCAGGTCCGGGTCGTCGCTCATCGGGACGTGCCCGCACCTGGGCAGCGTCACCACCCGTGCCGCCGGCAGGCCCGCCCGGGCGCGCTCGGCCTGGTGGACGCCGAAGATCCGGTCGCGGTCGCCCCAGCCGATGGTCACCGGCACCGTCGGGTCGGACAGCCGAAGGCAGTCGAAGCGATAGTCGCGGGCGGCTCGGGCCACGGCGTTGAAGCCGAGCCCCCGTCGCAGGGCGAGCGCGTCACCCAGCGCGCGCTCGACGTCCAGCAGGGTCGGGCGGGCCATCAGCGGCGCGAAGCACAACGCCCGTAGGTACGCCGAGCGCAGCGCGACCCGCATGATCGGGGTGGGCAGGTACGAGTTGGCCCGCAGCATCCGGAGGATGGCCAGCGCCCGCCGGCGCTCAGCCGGGGTGAAGAAACCGGCGGGGGAGAAGGCGGTGGCCGAGGCGGCCGCCCCCGTCGCCGCAAGCTCCAGGGCGATCGCCCCACCGAGGCTGTAGCCGGCGACGTGCGGACGCTCCAGCCCCCACTCCGTCAGGACCGGCAGGACCCCGGCCACGGTTGCGGCCATGTCGGCGGGCATGCCGGTGCCCGGCACCGGAGAGTTCCCGAATCCGGGCAGGTCGAGCGCGATCACCTCGTGGTGGGCGGTGAGCCGCTCGAACACCGGCTCCCACGCCTGATGGCGGTGACCGATGCCGTGGATGAGCAGGAGGGGCTCGCCGCTGCCCGCACGTCGGAAATGAATGCTCATGACTGCCCTCCCACCGAGGTCCTGCCGAAGGAACGCCCGAGCTGGCGTACCTCGTCTTCCATCTGGCCGACCATGGTCTGGCCACCGAGGTGGGTGATCAACGAGTCCGATAGGCCGCTCAGCACCACCGGCCGCAGCGCCTGCACCATGGCGAGCGACCGTGGCACGTACACCTTGCGTTTGCGGCGCTCGATGCCGCGGAGCAGGGCCTCGACGCACTGCTCGACCGGGACGACGGTGGACAGCGGCCACGGCAACCGGCGCAGCGTGGCGCGGAAGGACGCCAGGTCGGCACGGATGTCGCGGACCAGGTCGGTGTCGATCCAGATCGGATGCGCCGTGCCGACGGTGACGCCGCGTGAGCGGGTCTCCAGGCGCAGCACGTTGGCGAACTGCTCCACACCCGCCTTGGACGCGCAGTAGGCCGCCATCCCGGGCATCGCCGTGAAAGCGGCGGCCGACGAGATGATCAAAACGTGGCCACGGGCGGCGGTGACGTGCGGCAGCGCCGCGCTGACCGTGCGGATCGCGCCGCAGAGGTTCACCTCGACGGTACGGACCAGCGCGTCGACCGGCCCCACGGCGACGGTGCCGAGGTTCGCGATGCCCGCGTTGGCCACGACAACGTCGATGCCACCAAAGCGGTCGACAGTGGACGCCACCGCCGCGTCCAACGCCGCCTGGTCGGTGACGTCACACTCGTACCAGTGCGCGTCGAGGTCGGCACCGAGCTGCTTGAGCAGCTCGCCCTCCAGACCAACGACGGCGACCTGGGCGCCCCGCGCGACCGCCTCGCGGGCCATCTGCGCCCCAATGCCGCGCGCCGCGCCGGTGATGAGCACTGTCCTGCCCGCCAGGTCATACCGCATCGGCGTGCTCCCGTTCCGCGTCGTTGGGGGTGTTCCCGGGCGTGACGACCTGGTAGTCGGCCGGTCGGAACCGGCGCAGCCGCATCCGGAAGCTGGTGGCGAAGCCCGGCCAGATGGTGGTGTTGCGGCCGGTGCTGTCGAGATACCAGCTCTGACAGCCGGTCTCCCACACGGTGCCGGTCATCTTCTGATCGACCCGCTCGGTCCAGCGTCGTTGCGCGTCACCGGTGGGCTCGATGGCCCCGATGCCCTTGGCCCGCATGTGACGCAGTGCCGCGAGCACCAGGTGCAGCTGTGCCTCAATCATCAGCACCACGGAGGTGTGACCGAGCCCGGTGTTCGGGCCGAGCAGGAAGAACAGGTTGGGGAAGCCAGCGATGGTCGTGCCCCGGTACGC
Organism: Micromonospora sp. C81; assembly: GCF_018070425.1. Classification (NCBI taxonomy): domain Bacteria; kingdom Bacillati; phylum Actinomycetota; class Actinomycetes; order Micromonosporales; family Micromonosporaceae; genus Micromonospora; species Micromonospora sp. C81. Next base: position 459,569 of record NZ_JAGPXS010000001.1, on the reverse strand, counting down.
GTGCATGCTGGGGGTCCACGCATCTGCCAGGCTGCGCCCACCCCGACCGTGGATGCGTCGGACGACGGGGGAGTCGGTGACGTGGAAGCCGGTGCCGAAAATGATCGTGTCCGCCGGGTGATGGACGTCGTCGTCGGTGACGAGGCCGTCCGGCACGATCCGAGCGATGCCGGCGGTGACCACGTCGACGTTCGGTCGGGTGAGCGACGGCCAGTAGTCGTTGGAGATCAGCACCCGCTTGCAGCCCATCGCGTAGCGGGGAGTGAGCTTGTCCCGCAGGTGCGGGTCGGAGACCTGACGCCGCAGCGTACGCAGGGACAGGCGCGAGGCGAGGCGGTTGACCGCCGGGTGCAGGAAGCCCAGGCCCATGCCCTCGCGTACCAGATAGAGCCCTGCCCGGGCGGCCCGTTGCGCGCCGGGCACGGTGCGGAACGCGGCCTGCTCGACACCGCTGATCCGGCGCGACAACCTCGGCATGATCCACGCAGGGGTGCGCTGGAAGAGCGTCAGCTTCTCGACCGTCGGCTGGATCTGTGGCACGAACTGGACGGCCGAGGCGCCGGTGCCGATCACCGCGACGCGCCGGCCGGCCAGGTCGTGGTCGTGCCGCCAACGGGCGGAGTGGAACACCGTGCCGGCGAACCCGTCGATCCCGGGCAGGTCTGGGATCGACGGGTCACTGAGCGGGCCGGCGGCACAGATCAGGACGCGGGCGCTGTGGTCGCCGCCGGAGGTGCGCAGCAGCCAGCGTTGGCGCTGGTCGTCCCACCTCGCCTCGTGCACCTCGTGGCGCAACCGCAACCTCGGGCGGATCCCGAAGCGGTCGACGCAGCCCCGCAGGTAGTCCCAGATCTCCGGCTGACCGGAGAACGTGTTCGACCAGCGGGGGTTGGGGGCGAAGGAGAACGAGTAGAGGTGCGACGGGACGTCGCAGGCGCAGCCCGGGTAGGTGTTGTCACGCCAGGTGCCGCCGACGTCCTCACCCCGGTCGAAGACGAGGAAGTCGGTGAAGCCGGCCCGCTGGAGGCGGATGGCGGCGCCCAGGCCACCGAAGCCGGCGCCGATGATGGCAACGTCTGTCTCCATTCACTCCTCCGTGTGCTCGGGCGCGGAAGTCGGGTCGGCCACGGGCGGCCAGGGCGGATCGCCCACGCCGGTGATTCGTACGCCGCCCCACGGGTCGACCTCGGCCAGTCGGGCGGCCCGGACGCGGTCGGCGATGCGCACCTCGACGTCGCGTCGGCCGGAGCGCAGCAGGTGGGCCACCCGTGGCTCGGGCTCGATCCGCCCACCCCAGTGGAAGCGGCCGTCGACCGGCTCCCACCGCCCGCTGAGGTGCACCCGGACCGAGGTGCCCTCGACACCCGCCGGGCCGTGGTAGCTCACGGCACGATCCGCTCGTGGGCGCGGGTGAGCTCGTGCGGCAGGTCGGCGCTGGCCCGTACCCCCTCGATGCCGCTCCACAGCAGAGCGGTCAGGTAGTCGGTGAGAGCGGCCCGGCTGATCGGCTGGCCGTGCGTGGTCCACCAGTCGCCGACCGCCTGCACGAAACCCACCAGGCCGTACGCCCACGGCTCCGCCGGGCCGGCGTCCAGGCCCAGAGCCCGCAGGCGGTCACCGATCACCCGGGCCAGCCCGGCGGCCACCTGTCGGCTGGTGCCGGCGACCACCTGGTGGATGCCGGGTTGGCCGGACTGTCGCATCAGGAACCGGTAGAGCGTGGGCTGTGACTCGATCACCCCGAGGTACGCGTCGATCGTCGCCTCGACCAGGTCACGCTCCTCGCGGACCTGCTCGATCGCCGGCGCGATGGCGTCGACCACCCGGGCCGCCACCACCTCGCTGACCGCGACCCAGAGCTGCGACTTGTCGGCGAAGTAGCGGTACAGGACCGGTTTGCTGACGCCTGCTGTGGCGGCGACCTGTTCCATGTCGACGTCCGGCCCGTGCCGCAGCAGCGCCTGCACGGCAGCCCCGACCAACTCCTGCCGCCGTTGCTCACGATGGTCTGCCCAGCGGTCCCGGCGGCCGTTGCCCTTCGCCTTCGGACCGCCGTCGGGGGGCGTGACCGGCGGGTCGGATGCATTGACATCGGTGAGCGGCGATTGCATGCTACTACTCGTAACAGTTACCGGTCGTCACGTCAATATGGAGGAGCCATGGAGGCGGCGGATACCGGGCGTGCGGCGGTCGCCGAGCGACTACTCACGTCCTCACTGCGGACCAGCTACGACCCCACAGTCGAAATCGACTGGGACGCCTCGCACACCCCCGGCGCCTACTGGCTCCCGCCGCAGCGCAGCAGCCTCTACGGCACGCCACTGTGGGAGCAGCTCAGCGAGGAGCAGCGCGTCGAGCTCACCAAGCACGAGGTGGCCAGCGCGGCCAGCGCCGGGCTGTGGTTCGAGACGATCCTCATGCAGATGCTGATCCGGGAGTACTACCGCGCCGACCCGACCAGTCGGCAGGCCCAGTACGCGTTGACCGAGGTCGCCGACGAGTGCCGGCACTCCATCATGTTTGGCCGGCTGATCGAGGCGATGGGTTGTCCGGTCTACCGCGCGAGCACCGTGGACCACCACCTCGGGCGCTTCCTCAAGGCCACCGCCAGCGGCCCCCGGATGTACGCCGCGATCCTCATCGCGGAGGAGATCCTCGACGCGTTCCAGCGCGAGATCATGGCGGACGAGTCGCTCCAGCCGCTCATCCGGATGGTCTCCCGCATCCACGTGGCCGAGGAGGCGCGACACGTCCGGTTCGCCCGTGAGGAACTGGCCGCCGCCGTCGAGGCCACCGGCCCGGCGGGCATGGCGTACGCCCGGCTGTTGGTTGGTCGCGCCGCCTACACGATCGCCAACCGCCTGGTCCATCCCGACGCGTACGCGGCGGTGGGCATCCCACCGGCGGTCGGTCGTGCCGCTGCCCGCGCCAATCCGCACTGGCGTGCCACCCTGCGCTGGTCGGCGGAGCGGGTGCACGCCAACCTGGCGGGCGTCGGCCTGGTGGCCGGGCCGGGGCGTCTGCTGTGGGCGCGGGCCGGGCTGATCTGACCCGTCGCCCGGTGGAGCGGCAGGGGCGTTCGTGCCGTCAGGCCCGTTCGACCCGCGCCTGCTGGTGGTCGGTCAGCCGGAGCCCCACCCCTCGAACGACGTCGATGGTGGCCCCGGTGCCGAGGTCGTGCAGCTTGCGGCGCAGCCGCTTCACGAGCGACTGCACGTCCGCCTTGCGTTCGCGCCCCTCGTCACCCCAGACCGACCGGTGCAACTCCGCGTAGCTCCAGACCCGGGCCGGCTCGGTGATCAGGCAGGTCAACAGGTCGTGTTCCAGGCGGGTGAGATCGATTTCGCGATCACCGCAGCGGGCGCTGGAGCGGGACGAGTCGATCACCAGGGCGGCGACCGGCGGCGGCTCGGACGCGGCGGCGGCCACCTGCTGCGGGGCGGCGATCAGCCGGCGTAGCTCGTCGAGGTCGGCCACCAGCAGCAGTGGCGCGATGCCGTCGAGGCGCTCCGCGAGCCGGATGCGCTCGGCCGGCGACGAGGTCACCGCGATCAGCAGCGGGAACGGCTCGTCGGCCGGATCACCCCTGTTCAACGTTGCCTCGTCGTCCTCGGCCACAGCACCGCCCGGGATCGATGGGCATCCCTGCCCAACTCTCGTCATGGTCCTGACAATGATTGGCAAGCGCGCCGCCAGCAGGGCAACTCTTAGCGACAAGTTGCTCACGGCAAGTTCTTGATCGTCCTTTCTTCTCGATCATAGTGTCCACTCGGGCAACCGGCGTGACCCGCGCGGTGCATGGGGGAGGTCCACCATGGCCCATTTTCACCCTGGGTCGTTCTGAGGGAGGCAGCACCGATGTTCAGACGTCCACAATGGCGGCGCGCAGCCAGATCACTGGTGAGCGCCGGGGCGGCGACGATCCTCGCCGCGACATGCTTGGCCACCATGGGCTCGGGCGCGCAGGCCGCGCCGGGCGGCGGGATGGGGGCGGGCGCCCCGACCGGCGACAAGATCCGACCGGAGCTCGCCAGGCAGCTCCAGGCCAAGAGTGAAGGGGACTTCTGGATCCGGTTCAAGGACCGGGCGGACCTCAGCAAGGCCAGCGCCATCAAGGACTGGTCGAAGCGTGGCACCGCTGTTGCGGACGCTCTGCGCAAGACCGCCGCGGCGAGCCAGGGCAAGATTCGGGCCGACCTCGACAGCTCGGGCGCGAAGTACCAGACCTTCTGGGCCACCAACGCGATCAAGGTGAGCAGCGGCTCGCTCGCGATGGCGCAGAGGTTCGCCGGCCACTCGGAGGTCGAGGGCCTCTACGCCCCGGTTGCCTACAAGGTGCCCGAGACCACCAAGGGCACCGACGAGAAGACCGTGAACGCCCTCGAGTGGGGCGTCGCCAACATCAACGCCGACGACGTCTGGTCCCAGTACGGCGTCAAGGGCGAGGGCATCACGATCGCGAGCATCGACAGCGGTGTCCAGTTCGACCACCCGGCGCTGGTGAACTCCTACCGCGGCAACAACGGCGACGGGACGTTCGACCACAACTACAACTGGTTCGACGCCGCCGGCACCTGCGCGACCGCCCCCTGCGACGACGACGGCCACGGTACGCACACGATGGGCACCATGGCCGGATCCGACGGCGCGAACCAGATCGGTGTCGCCCCCGGGGTCAGGTGGATCTCGGCGAACGGTTGCTGCCCCAGCGACGCCGCTCTGATCGAATCCGGTCAGTGGATGCTCGAACCACTGGACCTCAACGGCCAGAACGCGGACGCGAGCAAGCGACCGAACGTCATCAACAACTCCTGGGGCACCCGGGACCCGTCCAACGAGCCCTTCATGGAGGACGTGACCAACGCCTGGACCGCGTCCGGGATCTTCGGTGTCTGGTCCAACGGCAACAGCGGACCGGCATGCCAGACCAGCGGCTCGCCGGGCAGCCTCGCCAGCAACTACTCGACCGGCGCGTACGACGTCAACAACAACATCGCCGGCTTCTCCGCCCGGGGCACCGGGCAGAACGGCGAGATCAAGCCCAACATCTCGGCCCCCGGTGTGAACGTCCGGTCGAGCATTCCCGGCAACTCCTACGGCAGCATCAGCGGCACCTCGATGGCCGCGCCGCACCTCGCGGGCGCGATCGCGCTGCTGTACTCGGCGGCCCCGTCGCTCATCGGTGACGTGGACGCGACCCGCGCGCTGCTCAACGGCGCGGCCGTCGACAAGGCCGACGACCAGTGCGGTGGCACCGCGGCCGACAACAACGTCTACGGAGAGGGCCGGCTCGACGCACTCGCGTTGCTCAACGCCGCTCCGACCGGCGACATCGGCACCCTGGCCGGCACGGTCACCGACGCGGCCACCGGCGCCCCGATCGCCGGCGCGACCCTCACCCTCACCGGCCCGAGCGCCCGTGAGCTGACCACCGGAGCGGACGGCAAGTTCTCGACCCAGCTGCCCATCGGTGACTACCAGGTCGCCGTGGCGGCCTTCGGCTACGCCAGCACCACGAAGCCGGCGACGGTCACCAAGGGCGCGACCACGACGCTTACCGTCGCGTTGACGCCGGTGCCGAGTGTCAACGTCACCGGCGCGGTCACCGACGGCTCCGGCCACGGGTGGCCGTTGTACGCGAAGGTGACCGTCACGGGCGTGTCCGGCGTCTACGACTACACCACCCCGTCGAACGGCCGTTACAGCATCTCGCTGCCGGCCGGGCAGACGTACACCCTGAAGTACGAGTCGCAGTACCCGGGCTACCAGACCGTCACCAAGGAGGTCGTGGTCGGTTCCGGCAACGTCACCGCCAACGTCGCCGTGCCGGTGGACACCACCACCTGCACCACCGCCCCCGGATACACGTTCGGCTCGGACGGTGAGTACGAGACCTTCGACGGCACGACCACGCCGGCCGGCTGGACCGTCGTGGACAACGCGGGCAGCGGTCAGGTCTGGAAGTTCACCGACGACGGCGACCGGGGCAACCTGACCGGCGGCACCGGCAACTTCGCGATGATCGACAGCGACGCGTACGGCGCGGGCAGCAGCCAGGACACCTCGCTGGTCAGCCCGGTGGTCGACCTGACCGGTGTGACGGCCCCGGTCGTCCGGTTCAACCAGGACTTCAACCAGCTGGCCGACGACACCGCCGACGTCGATCTGAGCATCGACGGTGGCACCACCTGGACCAACCTGCTCCGGCAGGAGACCGACGTCCGGGGACCGAAGGTGACCGAGATCCCGATCCCGCAGGCGGCCGGCCAGGCGCAGGTGCAGGTGCGGTTCCGCTACTACGACGCCTCGTACGAGTGGTGGTGGGAGGTCGACAACGTGCTGATCGGCAGCCAGGTCACCTGCGTGCCGGTCGACGGCGGTCTGGTCGTCGGTAACGTCCGCGACAAGAACGACAACAGCTACGTCAACGGCGCTACCGTCACCAGCAAGGACCGGCCCGCCGAGAAGGCCGTCACCGTGGCGACCCCGGACGACCCGGGGCTGGCCGACGGCTTCTACTGGATCTACTCGACGGTGACCGGCACGCACCCGTTCACCGCCAGCGCCGGCAACTACGTCAGCCAGACCAAGCAGGTCGACGTCGAGGCCGACTGGGCGACCGTGGCGAACTTCCAGCTCGCGGCCGGTCGACTGTCGGTGACGCCGACGCAGTTGAGCGCGACGCTCCAGATGCCCAACGGCAAGGCCAGCAAGACGTTCACGGTGACCAACACCGGCGGCGCGCCGGTCGAGGTGAAGTTCAGCGAGCGGGACAACGGGTTCGAACTCCTCCGCGCGGACGGGTCCACTGTCACCAGGCAACAGGTGCTCGGGGCCAGTGGCGCGCCGGAGCAGCGGCTCAACGCCCCGACGTCGTTCGCCGCCAAGGCGTCCGGCAAGTTCGCCAAGGCCGCCGTCGCCGGGGTCGGCCCGAACGCGGCACCGTGGACCGACATCGCCAACTACCCGTCCGCGATCATGGACAACCGGGTGGTGCACCTGGACGGCAAGGTGTACTCGCTCGGTGGTGGCGACGGTAGCGCCTCCACCGCGAAGGCCTACGCCTACGACCCGGCCGCCCAGGCCTGGACGGCGATCGCCGACCTTCCGGGTGCCCGCAACGCCCTGACCGTGGGTGTCGCGGACGGGAAGATCATCGCTACCGGTGGCTGGGGCGACGCCGGCCCGGACTCCGCCACCTGGTCGTACGACCCGGGGGCCAACACCTGGACGGAGCTGGCCGACAACCCGGCGCCACGGGCCGCGGCCGGTCAGGCCGTCGTCGACGGCAAGCTGTACGCCGTCGGTGGCTGCACCACCGCGGAGTGCCTGCCGATGTCGAACAGCGTCGTCCGGTACGACCCGGCCGGGAACACGTGGGAGACGATGGCCAACTACCCGAAGTCGGTGGCCTTCGCCTCCTGCGGCGGGATCGACGGCATCCTCTACTGCACCGGCGGCAACGACGGTTCCGCCTCGCAGAAGTCCAGCTACGCCTTCGACCCGGGTGCCAACACCTGGACGGCGATCGCCGACGCGCCGGCCGACAACTGGGCCAGCTCGTACGCCGTCGCCAACGGCAAGCTGCTCGTCGTCGGTGGCTCGCAGGGTGGGGCCATCAGCAACGCCGGCTTCGCCTTCGACCCGGCCGCCGGCTCGTGGTCCAACCTGCCGAACGCCAACACGGCCCGCTACCGCGGTGGTGCGGCGTGCGGCTTCTACAAGATCGGCGGTTCGTCCGGCAGCTTCAACGCGGCGGCCAACAGTGAGGTGCTTCCGGGCTTCGAGGGGTGCGCCGAGTCGGCGGCCGACGTCAGCTGGATGACCATCGACAAGTCGTCGGCCACCCTCGCGCCGGGCGCGAAGGTCACTGTCACCGTCGGAATGACGGCGAACGTGGACCAGCCGGGCACCTACTCCGGCTCGGTCGGGATCTCGGAGAACACCCCGTACTCGGTGGCACCGGTCGCGGTGACCATGACCGCGAACCCCCCGAAGACCTGGGGCAAGCTCATGGGTACGGTCACCGGCACCAGCTGCCAGGGTGCGACCTCGCCGCTCACCGGCGCGGTCGTCCAGGTCGACTCGTGGGCGGCGTCGTACACCTTCGCCACCGATGCCGAGGGCAGGTACGCCTACTGGATGGACCGCCGCAACAACCCGCTCACCATGATCGTCGCCAAGGACGGCTGGAAGCCCCAGACCCGTCAGACGAAGATCGCCACCGCCGCTCCGACGGTGGAGAACTTCGCGTTGGCGCCCATCAAGTGCTGACGTCTGAGCGGTAGCGCACAACTCCGGCCCGCCTGGTCACCGACCAGGCGGGCCGGACCGCGTCCGGAGGGTCGTCGCGGGCCGACACCGCTCGCCCGCCGTCGGCAAACTGATTGGTCCTCGCGCGCTGAAGTGCGAAGATCCGCCGATGTCCCACAACACACGGCAGCGTCGGCTGGCCGCCCAGCGCGCCTGCGACCGAATCCTGTCCGGCAGCCGGCCCGCGACCATGCGTGAGCGGCTCGCCGACCTGGCCGCGGGCGGCGACCTGGATGGCCAGCCCGACTTCTACGGCGACGGCCCGGTCACCACGCTGGAGGAACGCGTGGCGGAGCTGTTGGGCACCGAGGCCGCCGTCTTCTTCCCGACCGGCACGATGGCACAGCAGGTCGCGCTGCGTTACGGCGCCGAGCACAGCGGACACCCGACGGTGGCTCTCCACCCGCTCGGCCACCTGGAGGTGCACGAACGGCATGCCTACGCCAACCTGAGCGGGCTGCGCAGCACCTGGCCGACCACCGAACCCCGAAACCCCACCGCCGCCGAGATCAGCGCGCTCGCCGACCCCGTGAGCAGCGTCGTCATCGAACTCCCGCTGCGCGACGCCGGCTTCGTCCTCCCCACCTGGGACGAACTCGCCGCCGCGTCCGCCGCCGCGCACTCCATCGGCGCCCGCCTCCACCTCGACGGCGCCCGACTGTGGGAATCCACCCCCTATCTGGCGCACACCCTCAGCGAGATCGCCGACCTCGCCGACAGCACCTACGTCTCGTTCTACAAGACGATCGGCGGTCTCAGCGGCGCGGCGCTCGCGGGCACCGAGCAGCTCGCCTCCTACGCCCGCGTCTGGCGGCACCGCTACGGCGGTCAGGTGTTCCAGCAGTGGCCGGCCGCCCTGAGCGCGCTCGCCGGTCTCGACCGGGAGTTGCCCCGCATCCCCGAGTACGTGCGACACGCACGGACCGTCGCCACGGCGCTCGCCGCCCTGCCCGGCGCGTTGGTGTACCCGGAGCCTCCGCACACCCAGAGATTCCGCCTGTTCCTGCCGCATCCGGCGCAGGCGCTCGATGACGCCGCGCTGGCGCTCGCGGAGGACGAGAAGGTGTGGTTCGCCGCCGGCTGGCAGGAGACGGACGTGCCCGGCATGGCGATGACCGAGATCACCGTCGCCGATCCCGCTCTCGACTGGACCACCGAGGACGTCACCGAGATCGGCGCACGCTTCCTCAGCCGCGTCCAGGACCGCTGATCCTCCCGCCGATGAACGAGGGGCCCGCGGGCCGCCGACGTCCTAGATCGGGGCGAGGCGGAAGCCGACCCCGCGTACCGAGTGGATCGTCGTCGCGGCGTTGAGACGCGCGAGCTTGCCGCGCACCCGGCGGACCACCGAGTGCATGTCGGAGTTACGGCCGAGGTGCCGGTTGCCCCAGACCTCGAGGTGCAGACGCTCGTAGGTCCAGATCTGCCCGGGCGCGTGCACCAGGCAGAGCAGGACGTCGTGCTCCAACCGGGTCAGGTCGATCTCCTGGTCGCGCCACCGCAGCACCCGGCGGTCGGAGTCGACGGCCAGATCCGGTGGCGGCGACTGCGGGCTGGGCGCCACCTCGGCGAGCACGGCGACGGCCTGCGGGGCCGCGACCGGAGGTGCCTCGATCACCCCGAGGAACTCTCGGGCCTGGTCGACGTTCGAGACGATCAGAAAGGCGTCACTGCCGCCGAGCAGCCGAGCCAGGTGTCGGCGTTCGGCCGGCGAGGACGCGATGCCGATGACCAGGCTGGCGACTGGAATTTCCTGCATTCCCCAACCCCTTCCGGTTCCCCAACTCACTCCGGATGGATGTCCTGCACCGTCGACCAGACATCGATCGGCGTCCTGACCCTAGTGGTGGCTGATCTCGGCTGGGTAAAACATCGTTGCATGCAGGCATGTGAATCCCGCTGCCTCGTCCGGGCCCACCCGGCCCTACCGCCGACGATCCGCTTTCCGGAAGCGCCGGGGGCGGTTGTGACAGAACCAAGACAATTCGAGTACGGCGTACGGACCTGCCGGGGCGAGCATGGTCGGCATGTCCATCGGATCGTCGTACCCCGTCGGGCGGTCGACGCCCGGTCCGCAGCCGGCGCGACCGCTGCCGCACGCCCACGCGGCGGCGCCTCTCGGTCTCCGGCTGCTCGCGGTGGCGCTGTGCTGTCTGCTCGCCCTGACCCTCACCGCCACCGTCTTCGTGCGGACGTACCCCGGTCAGTGGCTGGACGGAGTGCTCCTACCGAGGGCGGAGCGTGGCGGGGGGTACGAGCAGCAGACCGTCCTGGTGGGTCCGGCCAAGACCGTGCTGGCCACGTTCGGCAGCCCGACACTGCTCGCTGCCCTGCTCGGCGCGATGCTGCTGGTGGGTGTGCTCCGCCGCCGGCTGGTGGCGGGCATCGTCGGCGTGGGCATGGTCCTCTGCGCGGTGGTGGTGGCCGGTGCGGTGAAGTCGGCGTTGCCCCGCCCGGACCTCCAGGTCGAGAGTTCGACCACCCACAACAGCTTCCCCAGCGGCCACGTCGCGGCGGCGACGACACTGCTGCTGGCGTTCATGCTGGTCCTGCCCGGGTGGGCCCGACGCTGGCTCGTGGTGCCGGGCGCGGCAGGTGTCTCGGTGATCGCGGCGGCCACGATGATCGCGGGCTGGCACCGGTTCAGTGACGCGCTCGGCGGCTTACTGCTGGGTGTGGCGTTGTTCTGCCTGGCCGCGGCCTTGCTGGCCGGTTGGCGTGGCGACCACGACAGGGTCGGCGGGCCCGACGGTGGCGGTCTGTGGCGCAGGTTGGCCGAGGCGGCGCTCGCGCTGGTCGTGCTGGTCTGGGCACTGGTGGTCGGCGTGCCCGGCCTGGCCGCGTCGGTGCAGCGTGGGGCGCTCGTCGCCATCGTGGCGGCCGGCGCGTCCACGGTGTTCCTGGTGGGTTCGGTGGTGTTCCTGGTGCGTTCGGCCGATTTCGCGGTCCCGCTCTCCGCGCGCCGTGGCGGGCCACCGCAACCAGTGGCCGAACCCCAAAAGATCTCATGATGGGATACTTGACGACATGTCCCAGGTCCTGCTGATCGAAGACCACCAGACGGTGCGCGACGGGCTTCAGCTGGCGCTCACGCGACAGGGCCACACGGTGCACGCCGTGGGGACGGGGGAGCAGGGCCTGGAGCGGCTGCGCACCACCTCGGCCGACGTCGTCGTCCTCGATCTCATGCTGCCCGGCATGGACGGCTTCGAGGTCTGCCGCCGGATCCGGCAGCTCGGCGACCTGCCGATCATCATGCTGACCGCCCGCAACGACGACATGGACGTGGTGGCGGGCCTGGAGGCCGGCGCCGACGACTACGTGGTCAAGCCCGTGCAGGCCCGGGTGCTGGAGGCACGCATCCGCGCGGTGCTCCGGCGGACCGGTGGCGAGTCGCGGCGTGCCGGTGGCGAGCGGGCCGGCCTGGAACAGCACGGCGCGCTGACCATCGACCGGGCCGCGCTGGTGGTCAGCAAGGACGGGGCGCCGGTCAGCCTCGCCCCGACGGAGCTGCGCCTGCTCCTGGAGCTCTCACACACCCCAGGTCAGGTGCTCAGCCGCCAGCAACTGCTGGAGGCGGTGTGGGAACACGGCTATCTCGGTGACTCGCGGCTCGTGGACGCCTGCGTCCAGCGGGTACGCGCCAAGATCGAGGCTGACTCGTCGGCACCGGTCTTCATCCAGACCGTGCGCGGCTTCGGATACCGGTTCGGGCCGCTGTGACACCGTGGCGCTGGGTCGGCGCCCGAGTCTCGGGCCTGCGGGTCCGGCTGCTCCTGGCGTTCGCGTTGCTGGGCGTGACCACGACGGCGGTCGTGGCCAGCGGCAGCTACTTCCAGGCCCGGACCGTCATCCTCCAACAGGCGCAGGACGCCGCGGTGATGTCGCTGACCGACCAGATCACCAAGATCTACCCGATCGCCCAGCTTCCGCCGACCCAGGGCGATCTGGACCTGTTGGCCCAGCGTCTCTCCGACCGGGAGGGCTTCGCGGTGGTCGTCTACCGGGACATGCGGTCGCGGGGCGGCTCCGATTTCGCCGACCCGCTCACCCCCGAGCTGCGGCAGGAGGTCGGCGACGGCAGGATCGCCTGGCAACGTGTCTCGCTCGACGGGCAGCCCTGGCTGCTCATCGGCACCCAGCTGGAGCTCGACCGGCCCGACGGCACGTCCCGGGCCTCCGGGCTGGAGGTCTACTCGGTGCGCAACCTCGCGCCCGAGCAGCAGAGCATCGACCGCCTCGCCAACCGGGCGTGGATGACGGGCGGCCTGTCCCTGATCCTCGCCGTCCTGCTGGCCCTGCTGTCCGCCCGCGGCGTGCTGCGACCCGTCCGCGACCTCGGCCGGGCGGCGCGCCGCCTCGGTGAGGGCGATCTGAGCACCCGGCTGGCGGTTCGGGGAGCCGACGAGCTGGCGGACGTGGCGCGCACCTTCAACGACACCGCGGGCACGCTGGAGCGGCAGGTCGGTGAGCTGCGGCGGATGGAGTCCGACGCCCGCCGATTCGTGGCCGACGTCTCGCACGAGCTCCGTACGCCGTTGGCCGCGATGACGGCGGTCACCGACGTGCTGGACGAGGAGGCGGACCACCTGCCCGGGGACGCGGGGCGGGCCGCCCGGCTGGTCAGCCAGGAGACGCAGAACCTCACCCAGCTGGTCAACGACCTCATCGAGGTCAGCAGGTTCGACTCCGGCACCGCTCGGCTCGCCCTGGACGACGTGGACGTGGCCGCGGCGGTGACCGCGACCCTGCGGATCCGGGGCTGGCTGGACCGGGTGCGAACCGAGCTGCCACCCGGAGTGGTGGCCCGAATCGACCCCCGTCGGCTCGACGTCATCGTCGCCAACCTGGTCGGCAACGCCTTCCGGCACGGTGCCGAGCCGGTGTCCGTACGCCTGGACGCCGACCGGGACTGGATCACGATCGAGGTGACCGACGAGGGGCCGGGGCTGGACCCGGAGGTGCTGCCGCACGTCTTCGACCGCTTCTACAAGGCCGACACCGCGCGGACCCGCTCCGAGGGAAGCGGCCTCGGCCTCGCCATCTCCTGGGAGAACGCCCGCCTGCACCGCCACGGCGAGTGGCGGGGGAGCCTCGTCGCGGCCAACGGCGCCGGCGGAGGCGCGGTGTTCACGCTTCGCCTGCCCCGGGACACGGCGGACACCGGAGGTGCCCGGTGACCGGCCGGCGGACGGGCCGCGCGCTGCTCGCCGGTGGACTGCTGCTCGCGCTGCTCGCGCCTGGTTGTGGGGTACGGCCCAGCGAGGTCATCAGGGGTCGCCCGGCGGTCAGCGGCCCGGCGCAGGGCACGGGGCTCTACCTGCTCGCGCGGGGCGAACTCGTGCTCGTCCTGCGCCCGGTGAAGGTGGACTCGTCGCCCGCCGACACGCTCGCCCTGCTCGCCGCCGGTCCGGAGGAGAACGAGCGGCGCCAGGGTTTCACCAGCGACGTTCCGGCCGGGCTCGACCCGGTCACTGTGACGTCGGGGGCCGATCCGGCCGGTGGTCTCACGGTCCGCACGACCACCGCCGTGCGGACCTTGTCGGCCGACGCGGCCGACCAGATCATCTGCACTGTCGTCGACGCCGCCCAGCAGGACGGTTTCGCGGACAGCTCCGCCCCGGTCACCATCGTCGGGTCCGACGGCGCCCGACCGCCCCGGCCGTGCCCGATCAGGTGAGCGGGCACGGCCACCGCCTCAGACCAGGTTGGCCGCTCGTGGCCGGGGCAACCCACTGTGGCTGGTCCGGTCCCGGTCGACCAGCGCGCCGGAGATCAGGATGTCGATCAGGGCGGCGAACCCGATGCCGGCCTTCTGCCAGATCTGTGGGAACTGCGACGCGGCGGTGAAACCGGGGAACGTGTTGACCTCGTTCACGATGGGCTCCGACGACCCCTCGGCGGGCAGGAAGAAGTCGACCCGCAGCAGGCCGCGACAGTCGAGGGCCTGGAAGGCGCGGATCGCGCGGTCCTGGAGCACCTCGGTGGTGGCCGCGTCGAGCGGGGCGGGGATCTCGAAGACCGCCCCACCGTCGTACTTCGCGTCGTAGTCGAAGAAACCGGCACCGGTCACCCGGATCTCCAGCGGTGGGCCGGCCTGCACCCGGCCGTCCGGGTGTTGGAGGACCGCCACGTCGATCTCCCGCCCCCGGGCCCCCTGCTCGATGAGCACCTTCGGGTCGACCTGTCGGGCCAGTTCCAGAGCGGCGGGAACTCCCGCCCAGTCGTCCACCTTGACGACGCCCAGGCTGGACCCGGCGCGAGCCGGCTTGACGAAGACCGGCAGGTCCAGTCGTTGCCGGTCGTCGGGCGACAGCTCCTCGCCCGGCCGCAGTGTCACTCCCGGGCTGACCCGCAGGCCCTCCGCGGCGAGCAGCCGCTTGGTGACACCCTTGTCCATTCCGGCGGCACTGGCGAAGACACCGTTGCCGACGTACGGCACGCCGAGCCATTCCAGCAGCGACGCCACTGTGCCGTCCTCGCCGTACGGGCCGTGCAGGGCCGGGAACACCACATCCTGGGCGCGCAGGACACGCAGCGCCGCAGGCAGCGGCGTCGGGCGTCCCCCGACATGCCACCCGCCGTCGCGGTCGATGAGCACCTCGGTGACCTGGTACCGCTTCCGGTCCAGGTTGGCGAGGATGCTGGCCGCCGAGCGGCAGGACACGTCGTGCTCGCCGCTCTGCCCGCCGTACAGCACTGCCAGTCGGATCGTCATGAGGTCCGTGCCCTTCCGTGGAGGTGGTCGCGGGCCACCCGGGCCCCGATGCCGGTCAAGATCTCGTGCGGGTTGGTGCCCGCCCAGCGGGCCCACTCGACGACCGTCGGTGGGCTCTGGTCACCCTCGGCGGGACCGAACACCACGACCGGGTCGCCGATCGCCACGGGAAGGTCGCCGACGTCGACCACGCACTGGTCCATGGCGATGCGCCCGACGATCGGGCACCGCCGGCCGCCGAGCCACACCTCGGCGCGGCCTCCGGCGGCCCGGGGCAGCCCGTCGGCGTAACCGAGCGGCAGCAGCGCCAGCGTGGTCGGCGCCCCGGTCACGTGTTCCGGCCCGTAGGAGACGCCCGTGCCCGTGGGCACCCGTTTGACGTTGATCACGCTCGTGCGCAGGGTCATCGCGGCGTGCAGGCCGAACTCGCCCGGGCCGGTGGCGCCGAACGGGTCGACTCCGTACAACGCGATCCCGATCCGGCAGAGGTCGAAGCGGGTCCGGGGCGCCGACAGCGCGGCCGCCGAGTTGGCCAGGTGGACGAGATCGGGTTCGAGACCGGCCGACCGCGCGATCCGCAGGGCCTCCTCGAAGGTGGCCACCTGTCGGCTCAACTCGGGAGCGCCGGGCAGGTCCGCGTCGACGAGGTGGGACCACACGCCGCGCACCCGGATCCCGCCCTCCCGTTCGTACTTGCGGGCCCAGGCGACCAACTCGGGCCAGTCGTCCCCGGCGGCTCCGTTGCGGGACAGGCCGGTGTCCGCCTTGAGCTGCACCATCGCCGGCACGCCGAGCAGGTGGACCGCGTCGGCGACGGCGTGCAGGTGCGTCGTCGTCGACACACCGACGTCGACACCACTCTTGATCAAGGTACCGAAGTCGTCGTTCGGCCCGTGCAGCCAGCTCAACGTGGGTGCTGTCACACCCGCGTCGCGCAGGGCCAGCGCCTCGGTCACCGAGGTCACCCCAAGCCAGGTGGCGCCGGCGCGGAGCGCGGCACGGGCCACCCGCACCGCGCCGTGACCGAACCCGTCCGCCTTCACCACCGCCATCAGGCTGGTGCCGGTGACCGACGTGATGGCCCGCACGTTGCTGGCGACCGCGTCCAGGTCGACCAGCGCCTCGGCCAGGGCGCTCATCCGGCCACCTCCACCCGTCGCGGCCCGGGCAGCGCGAACAGCCACCCCGCGCGAAGCGCCAGGAGCCCGCGGTGGACGGCCAGGCTCAGGCCGATCACCAGACCGGTCAGCAGAATCGGATATCCGAGCACGAGCAGGCCCTGAGCGGACCCACCCAGGCCGGAAACCGGTACGAGCAACAGCCGGTGCAGTACGGCCAGAACCGGCATGTGGACGACGTAGATCGGCAGGGTGATGCGGCCGAGCCCAGCCAGCGGTCTGCTGATCGCCGGCCAGTGAGCCAGTCGGGCGGCGGCGGTCACACCGAAGGCGACCGCCACCACCGAGACGGCCGTCCATACGCCGAACCACTGCTGGGCGCCGGCCACCGCCATCGCGGCGAGCGCGAGGACATAGGCGCCGGAGGTCAGCGCGAGCCGACGCCGGCTGGCGGTGGCGGCCCACTGCTGGATCTGCGGCCGCAGGTACAGGCCGGCCAGGAAGAAGACCAGGTTCTGGTAGAGACCGGCGCGGTTGCCCGGGGTGTCGAGCAGGCCGGCGGCGGCGACGGCGGACAGCAGAGCGGCGGGTACGAGCACCAGCGCCCGGGGCGCCCGGCGGGTCACCTTGGCGATCGTGAAGTACACCGCCAGGGCGTACAGGTACCAGAGGTTGGACGGCGTGATGGTGAGCTGCTCCAGCAGGCCGAGGGCAGAGGTGGCGCGGTCGGTCGGCAGCTGCGGGGCAGCGGTGAGGATGGCGGTGTGGATCAGCAGCCAGACGGCGTACAGGTAGAGGAACCCGGCGATCCGGCTGCGGGCGACGACCCGCCAGGGCCGCTGGGCGGCGTTCGCCGCGAAGACGCCGGAGATGGTGAAGAACAACGGCATCCGCAGCGGCAGGAACTGCTCACCCAACGTGCCCCACAGGCCCGGCACCGGTACGCCGATGTGCCAGTCGATCTGCAGGTAGTCCTTGACGACGACGTGCCACAGGACGACGAGAATGATGCAGGCGCCCTTCGCGGCGTCGGCCCACTCCGCCCGCTGTGACAGTCCCGCGGGCCTGGGATTGGTGGGAGACAGCTGTTGGATCACCCAGCAGAAGCTGCCAGCCGGATATCCGCAGGTGATCCACGAATTGTCATGAACCGGTAATGGACGTCGCGCGGGCCGGGTCGGCGGGGTCCCCGAGCCGCATGCCGGTGACGCCGAGGAGCACTAGGCTCGTTGCGGAGGTGCCGAACATGAAGCTCGGGCTGCACTACTGGAACTACTCCACCCCGGCCGACCCGGCCGCGATCGCACCCACCCTGGCGGAGGCGGCGACCACCGCCGAGCAGGCCGGTGTCGCGTCGTTCACTGTGATGGACCACTTCTTCCAGATGGACGCGGTGTTCGCGGCCGAGGAGCCGATGCTGGAGGCGTACACCACGCTGGGCTACGTCGCGGCGAAGACGCAGCGGATGACGCTGGGTGTGCTGGTCACCGGTGTGATGTACCGCTACCCGGGGTTGCTCGCCAAGACCGTGTCGACCCTCGACGTGCTGTCCGGCGGCCGGGCCCGCCTCGGCATCGGCGCGTCCTGGTACGAGCGGGAGCAGCTCGGGCTCGGCGTGCCGGTCGTTCCGGTGGCCGAGCGGTTCGAGCGGCTGGAGGAGACGCTGCGCATCTGCCTGCAGATGTGGAGCGCCGACGACGGCCCGTTCAACGGACAGCACTACCAGCTCGCCGAGACCATCAACTCGCCGCAGCCGTTGAGCCGACCGCACCCGCCCATCATGATCGGTGGCGGGGGCGAGAAGAAGACCCTCCTGCTGGTGGCCCGGTACGCCGACGCCTGCAACCTGTTCGGTCGCGGCGGCACCGACGACGTCGCGCGCAAACTGGATGTCCTGCGCGGGCACTGTGCCACCGAGGGCCGCGACTACGACACCATCGAGAAGACGGTGGTCGCCGACCGGTCGCCACTGGACGACACCGACGGGTTCCTGGCCGAGGTGTCTGCCTACGCCGCGCTCGGGGTCACCGAGGTGCAGGTCACGCCGGATCGGCACCCGGTGGAGTTCGCCCAGCGGCTCGGCGACGAGGTGCTGCCACGGTTGGCCGACATCGGCTGATCCCCGCTGCGCGAAATTCGGTGGTCGTGGGGCTGTCCGCGGTCTAGCGTGGCCCGCCGTGCTCACCAACGAACAGATCATCGGACAGGCCCTGGATCGGATCGAGGCAGGGTACGTCTTTCCTGCGAAGGTCGTGGACATCGACGCCGCGATCCGGCGCCGTCTCGCGGCGGGCGAGTACGACGGCCTGGCCGGGCCGGCGCTCTGCGAGACGGTGACCGCTCACCTTCAAGAGGCGTGCCCGGACAAGCATCTGCGGTTGCTGTGGTCCGACCAGCCGCAGTCGCTGGATCCAGCGGACGAGGACGGAGGACGGGCCGCCTTCCTCGCGCTGCTCCGGGCGGAGAACCAGGGCATCCGCCGGGTCGAGCACCTGGACGGGAATGTCGGGCTCATCGACGTGCGGCGCATCGCGTACGCGAACGAAGGCGCCGAGGCGATCGGCGCGGCCATGCAACTGGTCGCCCTCAGCTCCGCGCTCATCCTGGACCTGCGCGCATGCGCCGGTGGAGCACCCGAGGGAGCCGCGATGTGGTGCAGCTACTTCTTCCCCGACGATCAGGTGCACCTCAACGACTTCTACGAGCGGTCCACCGGCGCCACCCGCCAGTTCTGGACGACCGCGCACCTTCCCGCGCCGCGCTACACGGACCGCCCGGTCTACGTGCTCACCAGCGCGATCACGTTCTCCGGGGGCGAGGACGTGGCGTACACGCTGCAGGCGCACGGCCGGAGCGTCGTCGTCGGTGAGACGACACGTGGCGGCGCGCATCCGACGGCCCGCCACGCGGTCACCGAACACATCCTCGTGACCGTGCCGACCGCCCGGACCGTCAACAGCGTCACCGGCACCAACTGGGAAGGCGTCGGAGTGGTCCCCGATGTGCAGGTCCCGGCGGACCAGGCACTCGACACGGCACTCACTGCCATCTCGGGCGCGTAGGCGCGGCTGCGTCCGTCACGCGGTCGGCTCACTGAGCGTTTTCAAGTCCGTACTCGGAAAGGCCCAGTGGAGGATCAGCAGGGGGTCAGCTGCCAGGTCACCTTCGTCACGTTGACCGGTATATACAGGTCGCCCCCGGTGCCGCCGGCAGGAGCGCAGTTTTTGAAGGGAATCGACGAGCCGAAAGTGAACCCGGATATTACGGCGTCGCGGCCTGTGCCGTTGTAGAAGTTGAATCCCTGGATGCTGCCGGTCCACTCGCTGTTGGTCGTCAGAGACGGCGTCTCCACGGGACCCTGCGGCGGGTGATTCCAGTTGGGCCAGATGCAGAGCATGCCCTGCGGGCAGTTCCCGGACCCCCAGCCCTGTATCGACACTCCGGGTGCTGCCGCCGAGGCGGTGGGGGCGGCGGCCAGCACGCCTGCGACGGACGCGGCCACGGCGATGGCGATGGATTTCAACAGCACGGTTCACCTGCTTTAGATAGATGCTTGTAGATGCGAATTTAAACTACCTGCGGAAAATTGACACGTCAAGCACCTGAAGCGACGTAGGCCGGCGGATCAATTGGAAGCTGGCGTCCACCTGTGTCTGATGACGATTGAGGTAGTTTCAGGATGGTATCTGTCGGATGGCACCACGGCCTGCCAGCATCCGGCCACCGCCCACGGTGGAGCCGACCGTGCTCTCGCCCGACGGCGCCACTGTGTAAACGACGGCCGACACCGTCCGGGCCGGCCAGCTCGCGGACTGCCGGGACGACCGGGCCCGCAACCAGCTCTGGACGATGAGGCCGGATGGGAGTGTGCAGCTGGGCGGGCGCTGCCTGGACGTGCTCGGAGCGTCCAGCGACGCAGCCTGAGCACGGACGAGGGCTGTCCTCCCGTACTGCGGAGGACAGCCCTCGCCGGTGATCGGTCAGGCGACTCGGTGACGGGTCAGGCGACCGAGGCCGGGAACCGTTCCCACACCCGGTGTGCGGCCATCAACTGCTGCACCGCCGTCAGGGCCTCGGCGCCGGAGCCCGCCGCCACGATGCCGGGAGTGCCGGCCACCCCGGCCTGCTCCAGCACGGTGACGCCGGCGCCCCAGGCGCCGATCGCCTTGGCGTGCCGCCAGCACTCCTCGACGAGGAGCAGCACGCGGGGGTCCACGGCCGCCGGGCCCGGCCTGCCCGCCTTGTCGTCACGGGCCGGGATGGCATCCGGCGCGGGTGCTGGCGCTCCCGCCAGCAGGACCGCGTCGAACTCGACCGACCGGCCGGTGGCGAAGGTGCGCTGGACCGGCATGCCGCCGACCATGCCGCCGTGCGGGGCGATCAACAGCGGCACCATGCCGGCGTCGAACACGGCCTGGCGCACCTCGGCGACGCCGTCCAGGTCACCGTCGGGGTCGACCACGATCCCGACCATCCGCCCGTCCGCCGGCCACTCCCGGCCGACCTGCGACAGCGCCGGGCTGGGCGCGACATCGGCCAGCGGCACTGTGGGCTGCGGGGCGGGCAGGCCCAGACCGGTGGCGACCTGCTCGCACAACACCGGGTCGATGTTGGCGAGGCTCTGCAGCTGGCGCTCCTTGATCGCCTGGTGGTAGCACTTGCCCAGCTCGAAGGTGTACGCCCGGATGATGTGCTCCTTCTCGACCGGCGACATGCTCAGCCAGAACAGGCGTACCTGGCTGTAGTGGTCGTCGAACGAGGCCGGGTTCGCGCGTACCTTCGGCGCCTGGGCCACCGTGACCGGCACGTCGACGAACGCGTTCTCGGCGTCCCCCGCGGGGAACGGGTTGCCGCCGTCGAGCGAGTTCGGCCGATACGGGGCGACGCCCGCGTGCACGGCGTGCTGGTGGAAACCGTCGCGCAGCATGTCATTGACGGCCGCGTGCGGGCGGTTGATCGGGATCTGCGTGAAGTTGGGCCCGCCGAGGCGGGTCAGCTGCGTGTCGAGGTACGAGAAGAGTCGGCCCTGCAGCAGCGGGTCGTTCGTGACGTCGATGCCCGGCGGCAGGTGACCCAGGTGGAAGGCGACCTGCTCGGTCTCGGCGAAGAAGTTCGTCGGCGTCCGGTTGAGCACCAGCCGGCCGATCGGCTGCACCTCCGCCAGCTCCTCCGGCACGATCTTCGTCGGGTCCAGCAGGTCGATGCCGGCGAAGGTCTCATCCTCGGTGTCGGGAAAGACCTGGATGCCGAGCTCCCACTCCGGGTACGCGCCGGCCTCGATGGCGTCGTAGAGGTCGCGCCGGTGGAAGTCCGGGTCGATGCCGTTCAGCATCTGCGCCTCCTCCCAGGTCAGGGAGTGCACGCCCAGCTTGGGCTTCCAGTGGAACTTGGCCAGCACCGTCTCGCCGGCCTCGTTGACCAGGCGGAAGGTGTGCACGCCGAAGCCTTCCATCGTCCGGTACGAACGCGGAATGCCTCGGTCGGACATGTTCCACATGGCGTGGTGCTGCGCCTCGGTGTGCAGCGACACGAAGTCCCAGAACGTGTCGTGGGCACTCTGCGCCTGGGGGATCTCCCGGTCCGGGTGCGGCTTGCCGGCGTGGATGATGTCCGGGAACTTGATCGCGTCCTGGATGAAGAAGACCGGCATGTTGTTGCCGACCAGGTCGAAGGTGCCCTCGTCGGTGTAGAACTTCGTGGCGAAGCCACGGGTGTCGCGGACCGTGTCGGCCGATCCCCGCGAGCCGAGCACCGTGGAGAACCGGACGAAGACCTCGGTTTCGCGCCCCTTCTTGAGGAAGCCGGCCCTGGTGACCGCCTCGGCGGTGCCGTACGCGGTGAACACCCCGTGTGCACCGGCGCCCCGGGCGTGCACCACGCGCTCCGGGATGCGCTCGTGGTCGAAATGCATGATCTTCTCGCGCAGGTGGTGGTCCTGGAGCAGCACCGGGCCACGCGGGCCGGCCTTGAGCGAGTGATCGGTGTCGCGCAGCCGCGCCCCGTTCGCGGTCGTGAGGTAGGCGCCCTGCTGACCGTTCGCGATCGCTGGCGCGCCGGTCTCGGCGCCGGTCGGCGTACGCGTCTGCGGTGCCCCCTGCTCCGGCTTCGGCGGCAGCGGGTCGTGTGGCGTCGTCGGCTCCTCGACGGTGGGCGTCCCGCTGCCCGGTGCGCCGGGAACATCGGGGGACAGGGCGTCGGCGATCTTCCCCGTGGCGCTCTTCACAACGTTCTTGACCGCCTCGGCGGGCTTGCTTGAATCCACTGAACGAACCTCTCCGTGGTGCGTGTCGGGCAGGCGTCTGCCCTGCTACCCCAGGTCAGAGGGTCGAAACACAACTGGATGCGGCATCCGTCACCGGGACTGGTGATTTCACCGATGCGTGGATGCGCGGAGAAGCCAAAACTGACGCACGTCGATATCCCTCGACTCTAGGGAGTGCCCGACGTGTCGTCACCAACCACCACCCGTCCCCGTTCCGTCGCCGCCCGAGCGACCCGGTTCGCGCTGGCCGCCGTACTGGCCGCCGGCGGCGTCCTGGCCGGATCGTCCGGCGCCGCCCAGGCCGCGAGCCCGTACGAGCGGGGCCCCGCCCCGACCACCGCGATCCTGGAGGCCAGTCGCGGTCCGTTCGCCACGGCCTCACAGAGCGTGTCCTCGCTGAGCGTCACCGGCTTCGGCGGCGGCGTCATCTACTACCCGACCAGCACCAGCGAGGGCACCTTCGGCGCCATCGCCATCTCGCCCGGCTACACCGCCTCCTGGTCCAGCATCAGCTGGCTCGGACCGCGGATCGCCTCGCACGGGTTCGTGGTGATCGGCATCGAGACCAACAGCCGGCTGGACCAGCCGGACAGCCGTGGCCGGCAGCTCCTCGCCGCGCTGGACTACCTCACCGAGCGCAGCTCGGTGCGTACCCGGATCGACAGCAGTCGACTCGCGGTGGCCGGTCACTCCATGGGTGGCGGGGGCAGCCTGGAGGCGGCCTCGTCCCGGCCGTCGTTGCAGGCCGCGGTGCCGCTCGCGCCGTGGAACCTGGACAAGAGCTGGTCCGAGCTGCGGGTGCCCACGCTGATCATCGGCGGGGAGAGCGACTCCGTGGCGCCGGTCTCGTCGCACTCGGTGCCGTTCTACAACAGCATCCCGGCCTCGGCCGAGAAGGCGTACCTGGAGCTGAACGGGGCGAGTCACTTCTTCCCGCAGACGACGAACACGCCGACCGCCCGGCAGATGGTGGCCTGGTTGAAGCGGTTCGTCGACGACGACACCCGCTACGAGCAGTTCCTGTGCCCCGGCCCGAGCGGTTCGCAGATCCAGGAGTACCGCAACACCTGTCCCAGCGCCTGACCGTGGTCGCGGGGCGGTCGCCGGTGGCGACCGCCCCGTCCGCGTGTGGGGCCGGGTATTGAAGGTCTTGACGCGATACCCGAGAAACGTACACTGCGAGTGTAAATAAACACCCGCCACGACAGAGGGATGGGTGATGGAGCGCGGCCTCGAACTGCACCACATCGGCGTCCGTTTCGGCGGCCTCACCGCCCTCGACGACGTCTCACTGCGCGTGCCACCCAACCGGGTGGTGGGCGTCATCGGGCCCAACGGCGCCGGCAAGACCACCTTGTTCAACGTGATCTGCGGCTTCGTGGCACCGGAGACGGGTTCGCTCACCCTCGACGGTCGACCGCTGCGGCCACGGCCGCACCGGCTGACCCGGCTCGGCATCGCCCGAACCCTCCAGGGGACCGGGCTCTTCGCCGGTCTGACCGTGCTGGAGAACGTGATGACCGGGGCCTCCCACACCGCCCGGGCGGGCTTCGTCCCGGCGCTGCTCGGGCTGCCGGCCAGCGACCGCGACGAGCGCCGACTGCGCCGCGACGCCCTGGACATCCTCGACGACCTGGGGATCGCCGGGCATGCCGAGGCCGCACCGACCACACTGCCCTTCGCCGTACGTCAGCGGGTCGCCCTGGCCCGTGCGCTCGCCGCGCGACCCCGGCTGCTGCTGCTCGACGAACCCGCCGGTGGCCTCGGTGCCGACGACATCGCCGAGCTGGCCGAGCTGGTCCGGCAGCTGCCCCGGCGCGACGACAACCCCTGTGCGGTGCTGCTGGTCGAGCACCACATGGACCTGGTGATGGCGGTCTGCGACGAGCTCGTGGTGCTCGACTTCGGCCGGGTGATCGCCGCCGGCACCCCCGACGAGATCCGCGACGACCCGGCGGTGACGGACGCCTACCTCGGCGCCGCCGTCGAGGAGGCCTATCCGTGAGCGCGGACAGCACACCTGACCTGCTCGTGGTGCGCGGGCTGGTGGCCGGTTACGGTGCCGCGCCCGTGTTGCAGGCCATCGACCTCACTGTCCCGGCCGGCACGATCGCCGCGGTCGTCGGCGCCAACGGCGCCGGCAAGACCACACTGCTGCGCGCGCTCTCCGGCATGATCCGCCCGGTCGCCGGCCAGGTGCTCCTCGCCGGGGAGGACCTGCGCGGCACGCCTGTGGAGCAGCTCGTCCGACGCGGTATGGCGCACGTGCCGGAGGGACGGGGCGTGATCAGCGAACTGACGGTCGACGAGAACCTGCGCCTCGGCGGGTTGTGGCGACGCGACCGGGCCGACGCCGGGCGCGCCCTCGACGAGGTCTACGACCTCTTCGAGCCGCTGGCCCGGCGTCGCAAGCACCTCGGCCACCAGCTCTCCGGCGGTGAACGGCAGATGCTCGCGCTCGGTCGGGCCCTCGTCGGCCGGCCCCGGCTGCTGCTGCTCGACGAGCCGTCGCTCGGCCTGGCGCCGCGGGTCGTCGCCCGGACGATGGCACTGCTCCGTCAGCTACGCGACCGCACCGGCCTGACCGTGCTGCTGGTCGAGCAGAACGTCCGCAGCGCGCTCGCCGTCGCCGACCAGGGCGTCGTGATGTCCCTCGGCCGGGTGGTGATCGCCGCCCCGGCGGCGAAGCTGCGTGACGACGTCGACCTGCGCCACGCGTACCTCGGTTTCTGACCACCACCTCGTCCCCCGGAGGGAGGACTGTTGGACCGCTTCGTCTTCCTCACCATCGACGGCCTGTCCCGAGGCGCGGTGTACGCCGCGTTCGCGCTGGCCCTGGTGCTCATCTGGCGGGCGGCGCGGGTCGTCAACTTCGCCCAGGGGGCGATGGCCGTCGCCGCCGCGTACGTCGCCTACACCGTCTCCGCCGCGACCGGTTCCTACTGGTTGGGCTTCGCGGTCGCGCTCGTCGCCGGCCTGTTGCTCGGTGCGCTGGTGGACCGCGTCGTCATGCGGCACGTCGACCACACCTCACACCTCAACCCCGTGATCGTCGCGCTCGGTCTGGTGCTGTTGATCCAGGCGGTGCTGGGCATGGTGTACGGCAACGAGTTCCGCCCCGCCGAGGCGCCGTTCAGTCGGTCCGCTCTCACCGTGGGCGGGTTGGCCGTGCTGTCGCCGTACGACCTGTTCGTCTTCGCCACCATCGGGGTGGTGGTCAGCGGGCTGGCCTGGATGTTCGCCCGTACCCCGGTGGGGTTGCGGATGCGCGCGGCGGCCTTCGCCCCCGAGGTGTCCCGGCTGCTCGGGGTCAACGTCGGTGGCATGTTGACCCTCGGGTGGGCGCTCGCCTCCGGGGTGGGCGCGCTGGCCGCCATGCTGGTCATCCCGACCGAGTTGGGCCTGCACCCGCACGCGATGGACCTGGTGTTCGTCTCCGCGTTCACCGCGGCGGTGGTCGGTGGGCTGGACAGCCCACCGGGGGCGGTGGTCGGTGGCCTGGTGGTGGGTCTGTTGCTCTCCTACGTGAGCGGTTACGCCGGCAGTGACCTCACGCCGCTTGCGGTGCTGGTCCTGCTGCTGGCGGTGCTGCTGGTCCGGCCCGGTGGGCTGTTCGCCCCGGTCGCGGCGAGGCGGGTGTGAGCGCCACGAGGGCGGCCCTGCCGCCGAAACAGCAGCTCGTCGAGACGGGTCGACCCGTCGACCGGCGACGCGGCTCGACACTGCTGCGCCACCTCGCGATCGTGCTCGTCGTCGGGCTCCTGCTGGTCGGGGTCAGCTACGCCGTCGAGCCGTTCCGCAACTTCCAGCTCGCCACCGTGGCGGCCTACCTCTGCGCGACCGCCGGGTTGACCGTCCTCACCGGCCTCAACGGTCAACTGTCGCTCGGGCACGGCGCGTTGATGGCCACCGGGGCGTACACCGTCGCGCTGTGCCAGAACGCGTTCTCCGACCGGGGGATGACCGGCGGTTGGCTGTTGCCGCTCTCGCTGGTCGCGGCGATCGTCAGCACGGTCGCGATCGGCGCGGTCGTCGGCGTGGCGGCGGCCCGGCTGCGTGGTCCCTACCTGGCCGGGGTCACCCTGGCGGTGGCCGTCGTCGTGCCGGCGTTGGCCGTCACCTTCGACGGCGTCTTCAACGGTGAGCAGGGGCTGTCGGTGCCGGTGGAGCCACCGCCGATGTCGCTCGGCCCGTACTTCCCCTACGAGCGGTGGCAGCTCTGGGTCACCGGTGCGGCCACCCTGCTCGCGCTGCTGCTGCTGGCCAACCTCATTCGCAGCCGCTACGGGCGCACCTTCCGGGCGGTCCGGGACGACGAGGTGGCTGCCCGCCTCGCCGGCATCCACGTGGCCCGCACCCAGGTCCTCGCATTCGTGGTCAGTGCCGCCACCGCCGGGCTCGGCGGAGCGTTGCTGGCGGTGCTCGCGCAGAGCGTCTCGCCCGGGGCGTTCTCGTTGACCCTGTCGCTGTTCCTGCTGATGGCCGTCGTGATCGGCGGTCTCGGCCGGCTCACCGGCGCGCTCTGGGGGGCCGTCCTGCTGGTCGCGCTGCCCGACCTCACCCACTCCGCGACCGAGATGCTCACGCTCTCGCCCGCGGTGGCGCAGCGGCTGGAGGGAAATCTGCCGCTGGCGATCTTCGGCCTCACCCTGATCGTGGTCATGATCGCCGCACCCGGTGGCATCCACGGGCTGCTGTCCCGTCTTGGTCGGCGCCTGCGGGCCCGGCGTTCCTGAGCTGCTCCGCGCCCGGCCCCGGCCGGGCGTTCCACCACACACACCGTTCCCCCGAACCGGACCGAGAAAGGTCGGTGTTCTCCATGCACCGTTTGGCACAACGTGGTCTCGCGATCGCCAGCACCATTGCCCTGTTGGCCGCCGCCGCTGGTTGCAGTGGTGACGACGGCTCCGGTCCCGGCGCGGCGTCGGTGCCGGGCGTGACCGACACCGAGATCGTCGTCGGCACCCACATGCCGCTCACCGGGCCGGCCTCGGCCGGCTACTCGAAGATCTCCCCGGCGACGAAGGCGTACTTCGACTACGTCAACGCCAACGGCGGTGTGCACGGTCGGAAGATCACCTACAAGGTCATGGACGACGGCTACAACCCGGCGAACACCCAGCAGGTGGTCCGTCAGCTCGTCCTCCAGGACAAGGTCTTCGCGATCCTCAACGGCCTCGGCACACCGACGCACAGTGGCGTGCTCGACTTCCTGAAGACCAACCGGGTCCCGGACCTCTTCGTCGCCTCCGGCAGCCGCAGCTGGGACCAGCCGGACAAGTATCCCGGCACGTTCGGGTTCAACCCGGACTACACGGTGGAGGGCAAGATCCTCGCCACCTACGCGAAGACGAACCTGGCCGGTCAGAAGGTCTGCTTCCTCGGGCAGGACGACGACTTCGGCCGGGACAGCCTGGCCGGCGTGGAGAAGGTGCTCGGCGCGTCGGCCGTGGCGGTCAAGCAGACGTACGTCACCAGCAACACCAACGTGGCACCGCAGATCGGCGCGTTCAAGGCGGCTGGTTGCCAGGTCGTCGTGCTCGCCACAGTGCCCGGCTTCACCGCGCTGTCCGTCGGCACCGCCGCTCGGCTGGGCTTCAAGCCGCAGTGGCTGGTGTCCAACGTCGGCGCCGACCACCCGACTCTGGCCAAGCAGCTCGGTGCCGCGGCCCCGCTGCTGGAGGGCATGGTCGGCACCAACTACCTGCCGATGCAGAACGACACCGCGAACCCGTGGGTGCAGCTCTTCACGAAGATCAACAAGGAGCACAACGGGGACGCGCCGTTCGACGGCAACACCGTCTACGGCATGTCGGTCGGCTACCTCTTCGTGCAGGTGCTGCTCGCCGCCGGCAAGGACGTCACCCGGGAGAAGGTGCTGGACGCCGTGCAGAAGGGCGGCTTCCAGGGCCCCGGGCTGGTGCCGCTGCGCTTCTCCGCCAAGGACCACTCCGGCTACGGCGGCCAGCGGCTGAGCCGGGTGACCGGGGGAGTGCAGACCTACTTCGGGCCCGCGTACGAGACCGACGAGGCGGACGGGCCGGTCAACGAGTACACCGCCACCCCGGCCGCGCCGCCGGCGAACGGGGTGCCGACCGTCTCCTGATCACCCGCACCAGCGACGCCCGACCGGGCGTGGTCTCGCGTGACCACGCCCGGTCGGACGGCTGTGCGCGCTCGGGTGACCGGGCCTCGTGACCGGCTGTCCGGGACGTTGACCGACACCGATCAGTCCTCCTACTATCTGCACCGTGAATGCATATTCGGGTCGGCTCGCGGAACGGGTCGCCATCGTGACGGGCGCCAGTCGGGGCATCGGCCTGGCCATCGCCCAACGCCTCGTCGCCGAAGGCGCCCGGGTCGGGCTGACCGCCCGACATCCCGAGGCGCTCGCCGAGGCGGTCGCGGCCCTGGGCGGGTCGGCGTACGCCGTCGCCGTGCCCGGCCGTTCCGACGACCCTGAGCATCGCGCCCAGGCGGTGCGCCAGGTCAGTGAGGCGTTCGGGCCGGTGGACCTGCTGGTCAACAACACCGGCATCAACCCGGTGCACGGTCCGCTGATCGGGCTGGACCCGGCCGCGGCCCGCAAGATCCTGGACGTCAACGTCGTCGCCACACTCGGCTGGGTGCAGGAGGTGTGTGCCGCCGGCATGACCGAGCGCGGCGGCTGCGTGGTCAACGTCTCGTCGATCGCCGGTCTCACGCCGTCGCCCGGCATCGCCTTCTACGGTGTGAGCAAAGCCGCGCTCAACCACCTCACCGCCAGTCTCGCCGTGGAGCTGGGGCCGACGGTCCGGGTCAATGCCGTCGCACCCGGCGTGGTGAAGACCCGCTTCGCCGCCGCGCTCTACGAGGGTCGCGAGGACGAGGTCGCGGCACGGTACCCGCTGGGCCGCCTCGGCCTGCCGCAGGACGTGGCGGGCGCTGTCGCCTTCCTCGCCTCCGACGACGCCAGCTGGATCACCGGGCAGACCATCGTCTGCGACGGCGGCGTCTCGCTGACCGGTCGAGCCGGATGACAGCCCCGGCGGTCGGCCCGGAACCGCTGATCACCGCCTGTCTAGACTCGGCGGTGCGTCAGGAGGCGCCGTGGCGGTGAGAGGGCGGGGGCGGATGGACGGGGTCGAGGTCGCGAGCCGGGTCGACGGGCGTACCGCCCGGGCCGAGCGCACCCGCGCGGCCATCGTCGAGGCTCATCTCGCGCTCATCGGCGAGGGGGACCTCCGCCCGACCGGGGAGCGCATCGCCGAACGGGCCGGCATCTCGCTGCGGACGCTCTGGACCAACTTCAAGGACATGGAGACGCTCTTCGAGGCGAGCGGCGCGGAGGTGCTCCGCCAGCAGGACGCCGCCTACCGGCCGGTCTCGCCCGGGTTGCCGCTGGCGAAGCGGGTCGACGCGTACTGCCGGCAGCGGGCCCGGCTGCTCCAGCTCATCACGCCGTCGGCGCGTGCCGCGCAGATGCGCGAGCCGGTCTCCGACCAGCTGCACCGCAACCGCCTCAAGCACATCGACCGGGTCCGCGACGAGGTCGAGGAACTCTTCGCCGCCGAGTTGGCCCAGGCTGGTCGGGGTCGGGAGCAACTGCTCAACGCCCTGATCGCCGCGAGCATGTGGCCAGCCTGGTCGATGCTGCGCTACGGCCTCGGGCTGGGCGTGGACCAGGCCCGCGCGGTGATGACCCGGACGGTGGGGGCCCTGTTGGCGGAGGTCGCGGCCGACTGACTCCGGTCCGGCCCGATATCGCCCCCTCTTTCCATTCGGTTTCCGATGAGTGACACTGACATGCATGGTTACTGCATCGAGAGTGCAACTAACCGTGCTGCGTGGCCGGGACGACGAGTGCCGGTCTGTCCGGAGCCTCCTCGACGGCATGCCCAACGGCGGCGGTGCCCTGCTGCTGCACGGTGAGCCCGGATCGGGTCGGACGGCGCTGGTCGGCTACGCCCACCGGCACGCCGACGGCTGCACCGTGCTCGGCGGGAGCGGGCTAGCCGAGGAGGCCGCCCTGCCGTACGCCGGCCTGCAACGTCTGGTCGACCCCGTGCTCGACCGGGCCACCGTCCTCCCGGACGAGCAGCGTCGACTGCTGCGGCGCGCGCTGGGCGGCGAGAGCTGCCCGGCCGACCGCCGGCTGACGCTGTCGATGGCGGTGCTCGGGTTGCTCACCGCTGCCGCCCGCGACCGTCCGTTGCTCGCCACGATGGACGACGTCGACCGGGGTGACCCGCAGACCGCCCAGGTGCTGGCCTTCGTGGCCCGCCGGCTGCGCCACCTGCCGATCGCCATCCTGCTCACCGCGGACGTGACCGCCACTGTCGACGGGATACCGGCACACCGGCTTCGCGCCCTGACCGAGCACGAGAGCGCCGCCGTCCTCACCGACCGACTCCGATCGTTGATCGAGCGGGGCAGCGGCGACCGGCTCCCCGAGCGGCCCGCCGAGTCGGTCGTGGCCGCGCTGGCCGCGATCGGCGGCGGCAACCCGCAGGCCCTGGTGGACCTCGTCGACGTGCTCAGTCCCGGCCAGTGGCGGGGGGAGGAGTCGCTACCCGCCGCGCCACCGGCGGACGGTGCTCTGGGCCGCGCGTACCGGGCCCGACTGGACCGGCTGCCACCGGACACCCGACGGATGCTGCTGCTCGCGGCGCTCGACGAGGACGGCGAGCCGGGCACGCTGATCCGGGCCGCGGCAGTCGCCGGGTCCGAGATCGAGGCGCTCGCCCCGGCGGAGGTGGCCGGCCTGGTCCGCGTCGAGCCGCGAGGCGTCACCTTTCCTCAGCCCCTGGTGCGCACGATGATCGCGGCCAGCGCCCCACTCGCGGAGCGGCGCGCGGCGCACCGACTGCTCGCCGGCGTGCTGGTGGCCGACGGGCAGCGGCTGCGCCGGGCGATGCACCTCGCCGCCGCGGCGGCGGGTGCCGACCCCGCCCTCGCCGACGAGCTGGAAGCGGCGGCAGCCGGCGGCGCCGACGGTTGGGCCACCGCCTCGGCGGCGCTGCGCTGGGCCGCCGACCTCAGCGACCAGCCGACCCAGTCGGCCGCCCGCCTGCTGACCGCCGCCCACTACGCCTGGACCGGGGGCCAGCCCGACGTGGCCCGGCTCCTGCTCGACCGTCTCCGCGCGGTCTACCGGGACCCGGCCGTCCGGGGTCGCGCCGACCTGCTGCGCGGCGAGTTGGAGCTGCGGTGCGGCACCGCCGCCCGCGCGTCGGCCAGATTGCTGGCCTCGGCGGGAGCGGTGGCCGGCACCGACCGCGCGCTGGCGATGTCCGGGCTCGTACGGGCCGGCGAGGCGGTCTGCTTCGCCGGCGACCAGTACCGGTACGCCGAGGTCGGCCGCCGGGCGTCGGCGTTGCGGCGGCCGAACGATCCTCCATCCATGGAGCTGATGGGCAGTCTGGTCGGCGGGGTGGCGGCGACCCTGCGGGGCGATCACGAGCGGGCCGGCCCCGCACTGCGTCGCGCCGTCGTGCTGGGTGGCCGACTGACCGGGTCGGCGTTGACCCCCACCGCGCTGAGCTGTGCCGCGGCGGCCGGCCTGGTGGTCGCCGTGGACGGCGCGGCACACCGGCTCGCCGATCGCGCCGTCGCCCTGGCCCGGGAGCGGGGTGAGCTGTCCATGCTGTCCCGGGCGCTGGAGTTGCGGGCGGTCGCCGAGTACTGGTTGGGCCGGCACGAGGCGGCGGCGGAAACCTCCCGCGACGGGCTGCGGGTCGCCCGTGCCACCGGTCAGGCCAACTGCGCCAACGTCCACCTCGGCATGCTCGCCGTGCTCGCCGCCGTGCGGGCCGACCGGGACACCAGCCTGCGGCGCATCCGCGAGATGGGCGAGACGCCGACGCCGGGCAGCCGTCCGCACGCGTTTGCCGGGTGGGCCCTTGCGGTGCTCGACCTGGTCGACGGCCGGCACGCCGAGGCCGCGAACCGGCTGGCGTCACTGGCCCGGCTGGGCACCGGGCGCGGTCAGGTTCTCGTGCAGGTGATGGCCACCCCCTACCTGGTGGAGGCGGCAGCCCACCTGCCCTGCCGACCTGCGGCGACGGCCGCGCTCGCCGTGTTCGACAGGTGGGCCAGCAGCACCGCGAGCCCGTTGCGCCGGGCCCTGTCCGCCCGGTGCCACGCGTTACTCGCGCCGCGCGGCGGTCCCGAGGCCGAGCAGGAGTTCCAGACGGCGCTGCGGCTGCACCCGACGGAGGCCGGCACGTTCGAACGTGCCCGCACCGAGCTGCTCTTCGGTCAGGAGCTGCGCCGCAGCCGACGCCCGCGCGACGCGCGTACGCACCTGCACCAGGCCCGTGAGATGTTCACGCTGCTCGGGGTGAGTCGCTGGGCCGAGCAGGCGACCACCGAGCTGCGGGCGGCCGGGGAGTCGGTCGGTCCGCCGGACCTGCCGGCGGCGCGGTTGCTGACCGGCCAGCAACTGAAGATCGCCGAGCTGGTCGCGGAGGGGGCGACCAACCGTGAGATCGCGGCCCGGATGTTCCTCTCCACCCGTACGGTCGACCACCACCTGCGCAACGTCTTCCACCGGCTGGGCATCCGCTCGCGTACCGAGCTGGCGCGGGCGTTCGCCACCGAGCGGCAGGTCGGGCTGGCCTCGGATCGGTGATCGTCCGGTCTGGACGCGGTAAACTATCACCGCTAGTTTAAGCGTCATGGAGCTCACTCTCTCCGCCGAGCAGGCGGCGGTGCGCCAACTGGCCGCCGAGTTCGCCGACCGGGAGCTGTTGCCGCACGCGGCCGCCTGGGATCGACGTGAGTCGGTCGACCCCGCCATCGTCGGCAAGCTCGGTGACCTGGGCTTCCTGGGGCTGACCATCGCCGAGGCCGACGGCGGCTCCGGTGGCGACCACCTCGCGTACTGCCTGGTCCTGGAGGAGCTCGGCCGGGGCGACTCGGCGGTGCGCGGCATCGTCTCGGTCTCCCTCGGCCTGGTCGCGAAGTCCATTGCCGCCCACGGGTCGGCCGAGCAGCGGGCCGAGTGGCTGTCCGGGCTCTGCGCCGGCACCGCCCTCGGCTGTTTCGCGCTGACCGAGCCGGACAGCGGCTCGGACGCCGCCGCGCTGCGCACCCGCGCGGTCCGCGACGGCGACGACTGGCTGCTCACGGGCACGAAGATGTTCATCACCAATGGCACCACCGCCGACGTCGCGCTGGTCTTCGCCCGGACCGGCGGTCCCGGGCACCGGGGCATCACCGCGTTCCTGGTGCCCACCGACAGCCCGGGGCTGACCCGACGCGAGATCCACGGCAAGCTGGGCCTGCGCGGCCAGGCCACCGGCGAGTTGGGCTTCGACGAGGTGCGCGTGCCCGACGCGGCCCGCCTCGGCGCCGAGGGCGGCGGGTTTCGGCTGGCCCTGGCGACCCTCGCCAAGGGACGGATGTCGGTGGCCGCCGGGTGCGTCGGCATCGCCCAGGGCTGCCTCGACGCGGCGGTCGGCTACGCCGGGCAGCGAACCCAGTTCGGCAAGCCGATCGCCGGGCACCAGCTCGTCCAGCAACTCCTCGCCGCCATCGCGGTGGACACCGCCGCCGCCCGGCTGCTGGTGTGGCAGGTGGCCGACCTGATCGACCGCGACCAGCCGTTCGCCACCGAGGCGTCGATGGCCAAGCTCTTCGCCAGCGAGGCCGCCGTCCGCGCGGCCAACAACGCGGTCCAGGTCTTCGGTGGGTACGGCTACATCGACGAGTACCCGGTCGGCAAGTACCTGCGCGACGCCCGGGTCGCCACCCTCTACGAGGGCACCAGCCAGATCCAGCAACTCCTCATCGGACGCGCGCTCACCGGCGTCAACGCCTTCTAGCTCCAAGGAGATCCGGCATGAGAGTCTTCGGCTCGTTCGAAGAGCTGGCCGCCGCTGTCGGCGAGACCATCGGGCCCGGCCCGTGGCAGCCCATCGAGCAGAGCCGCGTCGACCTCTTCGCCGACGCCACCGACGACCACCAGTGGATCCACCTCGACCCGGAGCGGGCCGCAGCGGGGCCGTTCGGCGGCACGATCGCCCACGGCTACCTGACCCTGTCGCTGCTGCCGGCCCTGGCTGGCCGGCTCTACCGGGTCGAGGGGGTGGCCATGGGGGTCAACTACGGGCTGAACAAGGTGCGTTTTCCCGCGCCGGTCCGGGTCGGCGCCGCCGTGCGCGCCACCGTCGTCATCGCCGAGGTGTCGCCGGTCAGCGGCGGTGTGCAGATGGTCGCGACGGTCACCGTGGAGAGCGACACCGGCGGCAAGCCCGTCTGCGTGGCCGAGACCGTGAGCCGGCTCTACCCCGCCGCCGGTCGGTGATCATCTAGCGGGAACGTCGGTCTGCCCGTACGGCGGGTAGGCGTTGCGGAACAAGTTCCGGAACTTGCGGCGGCGGGTTCCTCTCGCTCCGTCCTGGGTCGATGCACCACGACCTCCCCGTGCTGCGGCATGGGGTGCCACCTGGGCAGCAGTCTCTTGGTCTGATGACCGGGGCGGTCCATGTCTCGTTAAACTTCCGGAAATTCTTGCTCGTCGATGAACGGCGCTGACATACTCCTCATCCACCGGAGTCGATGACCCAGGGTTGGCGCCTCTTCCCGGACGCCTTTTCCGTGCGCGGTCCCGACCCGGCACCCACCACCGCCGGAGCGGTGCGTCAGTTGCCCCGCCCCGGGCCTCACGGAAGGAAGAGACATGACCGAAAGGTGCCAGGGGGACACCCGTCCACGGACGGGCCCCCGAGCGCGTACGGCGATCGTTCTCGCCGCCGCGGCTCTGCTCGCCGCCACGAGCGCCGCGTTCCTGCCCGGCACGGCGAGCGCCGGGACGACTCTTGGCGCTTCTGCTGCGGAGAAGGGCCGGTATTTCGGTACGGCGGTGGCGGCGAGCAGGTTGTCGGATGGCAACTACACGACGATCCTCAACCGAGAGTTCAATTCGGTGACGCCCGAGAACGAGATGAAGATCGACGCGACGGAGCCGCAGCAGGGTCGGTTCAGTTACGGCGCCGCGGAGCAGATCGTGAACCACGCGCGGAGTCGGGGGATGAGCGTGCGTGGTCACACCCTGGCGTGGCACTCGCAGCAGCCGCCCTGGATGGAGAGCATGAGTGGCAGCGCGCTGCGGTCGGCGATGCTCAACCACGTGACGCAGGTGGCGACCCATTTCCGTGGTCAGGTCGTGGCGTGGGACGTGGTGAACGAGGCGTTCGAGGACGGCACCTCCGGTGCGCGTCGTAACTCGAACCTCCAGCGCACGGGCAACGACTGGATCGAGGCGGCGTTCCGGGCCGCGCGTGCGGCTGATCCGGGTGCGAAGCTCTGTTACAACGACTACAACACCGACAACTGGACGCACGCCAAGACGCAGGCTGTGTACAACATGGTCCGCGACTTCAAGTCTCGTGGTGTGCCGATCGACTGCGTCGGTTTCCAGTCGCACTTCAACAACGACTCCCCGTACGTGAGCAACTACCGCACCACGCTGTCGAGCTTCGCGGCACTGGGTGTGGATGTGCAGGTCACCGAGCTGGACATCCAGGGTGCCCCGGCGGCCACCTACCGCAGTGTGGTGGAGGACTGCCTGGCCGTGGCCCGCTGCAATGGCGTCACGGTGTGGGGCATCCGCGACAGTGACTCGTGGCGGGCGTCCCAGACGCCGTTGCTGTTCAACAGCAGCGGTCAGAAGAAGGCGGCGTACGACGCCGTGCTCGCGGCGTTGAACAACGGCACCACGCCGACGGACCCGCCGACCACTCCGCCCACCACCCCACCGACGACCCCGCCCAGCGGCAGTTGCACCGCGACGCTGCAGGACAGCACTCGATGGGGCGACCGGTTCAACAGCCAGGTGACCGTCAGCGGGGCGAGCAGCTGGACCGTCGTGGTCGCCGTCACCCCGCCCCAGAAGGTCTCCAACACCTGGAACGGCAGCCCGACCTGGGACAGCAGCGGCAACGTCATGACCATGCGGTCGAACGGCAGCGGCAACGTCTTCGGCTTCACCACCATGGCCAACGGCACCTGGACCCGTCCGGTGGTGCGCTCCTGCACCGCCTCCTGAGCACCACCACACGCTGATGGGGCGGCGACGGATCCCGTCGCCGCCCCGTCGTCTGTGCACTCGCGGACAGCGCTGACGTCCAGGTCCACAATCCCGCGGACACGGCGACGTGGACGACGTAGTCGGCCGCGCGACGGGGGAGCGCCCGCCAGGGGTCGGCGATGGCGGGCGCTCCCCATCGCGGTGCCGAGCCTCTGCTGCCCGGCACCGCGACGGGTGTCAGACGGTCGTACAGGCCGTGCCGTTGAGGGTGAACGCGGACGGTCGGCCGGCGTTGCCTGTGTGGGTCGCCTGGAAACCGATGTCGACCGAGGTGTTCGGCGCGATCGTCGCGTTGTAGGAGACGTTGCGGGCGGTGACCGCTCCGCTGGACGGGGTGTAGCTGGCGTTCCAACCGCTGGTGATGCTCTGCCCGCCCGGGAGCGTGAACGCCAGAGCCCAGCCGTTGACCGGCGTGCTGCTCGTGTTGGTCACGGAGATGGACGCGGTGAGACCGTTGTTCCACGCGTTGACCGTGTAGGCGACACGGCAGGCGTCCGACGCGGGCGGCGTGGTCGGTGGGGTGGTGGTCGGAGGCGTGGTGGTCGGAGGTGTGTCGCCCCCGATGCTGCCGGGCACGGTCCGCAGCGCGTCGTACCAGGCCGCGGCCATCTTGCGGTAGCCCGTGGCGTTGGGGTGCACGCCGTCGGCCAGGTCGCTGAGCGTCAATGCGCGGTACATGTCGACCAGGTGGACGCGCTTCCCGGCGGCGGCCCGGGTCTGCACGATCCCGGGAATCGCGGCGTTGTACGCCCGGACCTGGTTGTCCGCGCCGGACTTCGGGACGATCGTCGCGACGAACACGTCCGCGTTCGGTGCGTTGTTGGTGATCTTGTCGACTAGTGCGGCAAGCCGGCCCGGGGCGCCCGACGTGTCGCCGTACATGTCGTTGGTGCCGATGTGCAGCAGCACGGTCCGGGGATTCGTGGCCCGCAACCAGTTGACGACGTTGGCGTCGATCTGCGCGATCGTCCATCCGGAATGGCCCTGGTGGTCGTGGTCGCCGAGGCTGGCGGGACCGTTGAACTGGGAGCCGACGAAGTCGACGCGGTACCCGCCGGTCGTGAACCGTTGCCAGAGCTCGATCCGGTAACCGCCGGGAACGTTGAACCCGTCGGTGATCGAGTCGCCGAGGGGCATCACGCGTACGCCGCCGTTGGACTCCGCGCTCGCGGGGGTGGTCGCGATCGGCACGGCGGCGACCATGGCGGCGACGGCGGCCAGGACGGCCCACCGCCGGCGAGCCCGGCGAGGTCGCGACGTCGCGCCGGTGGTGGGTGGGGGAGGGACGGGACGGTCGAGGGTCGAACTGCTCATGGGCTGCTCCTGGTGGGGGTGCGCGCAACGACCAGGAACCCGGACATCTTCACTGGTGGTCGTGGCGGTGAACCTGGCGCCGGCCGTCGAATCTGGCGCGACGGACCGATGGGCGGTGGGCGGGAGTGTGCCCTGCACTCCGCCCGACGCACCATAGCGTGTTATCGCTAACATCGGCAATGCATCAACGCTCGACTATGGCTCAACGGTGAGCCGCCACACCTGTCAGGGTTGGAGCACCGAGTCGAGCCAGCGCAGCTGCCGCCGGACGTGGACAGCCTCGCCGCCCTCGTGGCCGTTGAACGGGTAGACGTGCATCTCCCGCTCCGGCCGGATCGGCCTCCCATTGCCTGCGCCGTAGTGGTTGTAGGCGGCAAAGGCCGTGCGCGGCGGGCAGACGGTGTCGCGTCGGCCCACCCCGAAGTGCGCCGGCGCCGTCGCGCGTCGTGCGAAGTTCACACCGTCGACGTAGGACAGGGTGCGCCACACGGACTCCTCGGCCTCCCGCTGCACGGCCAGGTAACGCGCGATCTCGCCGTACGGCGCGGGTTCACTGAGCTGGACGGCCCGTCGCATGTCGCAGAGGAACGGCGCGGTGGTCAGCACCGCGCTCAGGTCGGCGACGAGACCGGCCACAGCCAGGGCCAGACCGCCGCCCTGGCTGTTACCGACCACAGTGACCCGGTCGACGTCGACCCCCGGGAGGGCGCGGACCGCCTCGACCGCCCGCACCGCGTCGGTGATCAGACGGCGGAAGTGGTAGTCACGCGGGTCGTGGATGCCCCAGGTGACCGGCGAGGGTCCGCCCGGCGCGCCGTGCGGGTCGGGGGTGTCCCCGGCGCCGTACTGACCCGCCTGACCCCGGTTGTCCATCAGCAGGTGCGCGTAGCCGGCCACCGGCCAGGTCAGCCGCTCGTGCGGCAGGCCACGGCCGCGACCGTACCCGGCGTACTCGACCACGGTGGGCAGCGGCTCGGGTCGACCGGCCGGGCGGGTGTACCAGGCCCGTACGGGGTCACCGCCGAAGCCCGCGAACGTGATGTCCCACGAGTCGAGCAGTCGCAGGTCGGTGGGTTCCGGCCGGACGTCGACGAGCACCGGTCGGGCAGCCGCCTCGGCGAGCGTGTCCCGCCAGAACCTGTCGAAGTCGTCGGGTTCGGCGACCTCGGGGGCGTACCGCTGGAGTTCGTCGGGGATGAAGGCGGAGTCAGACACGGGTCCTCGCAGGGGGCCGGGATCAGTGCGGGTCGGCGGGGGGTGCGGTGCTCTCCCGGACGACCAACTCGGTCACCAGGTCGATGCGGCTGGTCGCTGGCTCGTTGCCCCGGGTCAGGTCGAGCAACATCTGGGTGGCGATGCCAGCCATGTCGCGCAACGGCTGGTTGATCGTGGTGAGAGCCGGGTCGGTCCAGGCGGAGACGGGCAGATTGTCGTACCCGATCACCGAAAGGTCCTCGGGGACTCGGAGGCCGCACTGGCGTGCGGCCCGGAGCACCCCCATGGCCTGGATGTCCGACCCGGCGAAGATCGCCGTCGGTCGGGACGGCTGGCGTAGCAGTTGCAGCCCGTGGGCGTGCCCGGCGCCGGCGGAGAAACTGCCGTAGCGGACCAGCTCGCGGTCGACCGTTATCCCCGCTTCCTCGTGGGCCGACTGGAAGCCGGCGGCGCGGGCGCGGCTGCAGAGCACGTCGGGTGGCCCGGAGATGATGGCGATCCGCCGGTGGCCCAGATCCAGCAGGTGCCGGGCGGCGAGCAGGCCGCCGTTCCAGTTGTTCGAGCCGACGGTGGGCACGGAGGCCGAGGTCGCGCTGTCGGTGTCGACGACGACGAACGGTATGCCCTGGCGCCGCAGGTGCTGTTGTTGCGCCTCGGCCAGGTGGGAGAGGACGAACACCACGCCCAACGGCCGGTCGGCGAGCAGCGCCTCCAGCCATCGGGCCGGCGGGCGGTGCGCGCCGTCGAGTTGGGCGACCGACAACCCGATGCCGGCCGCGGTGGTCACCGCCTCCACGCCTCGCAGGATCTCCATCGCCCATCCCGTGTCGAACTCGTGGAAGACGAGTTCGATGCGTCCTCCGCCGGGCGAGGGCCGGCGGGCGCGGCGCTGGTACTGGTGGCGGTCGAGACTCGCCTCCACGCGGGCTCTGGTGCCGGGAGCGACATCGCCGCGTCCGTTGAGGACCTTGGACACCGTCGCGACCGAGACGCCGACATCGTTGGCGATGGTCGCGATGGTGGTGGAGGCGGGTGGGTCGAGCGGGCGGTGCTCTGTCATCGCGACCTCAAGCAGCATCCGAAAGTTTCGGCAGACCTTAACACGATCAGTCGGCCACACCAGCCGGTGCGACAGTCGGTCCGACCGTAGGTGGGCCCGTACGGGGCGCGTGCGCCACGGAGTGCTGTCGGCAGAGTCACTGTGTGCAGGATGTGGCCGTCGGACGTCCGATTGAGACTCTTGACACACATCGATGGGGACCTTAGGTTGCCGAAAAGGTTGCGCGGATTTCCGGAAAGTTTCGGATCGTGAAAATGTCCGCCACGGAACGGGTTCCACGAGGGCACGGGGACGTGTCCGGAGCTGAGGGGTCAAGGCATGAGTAGTCAGTTGCCCGGGGACAGCGACACCGCGCCGTGGCGCGATCCGCGGCTGACGCCGGCCGAGCGGGCCGACGCGCTCCTGCCGAAGATGTCGCTGGAGGAGAAGATCGCCCAACTCGTCGGCGTGTGGGTCGGCGCGGAGGCCTCCGGCGAGGGTGTGGCGCCACACCAGTCCGACATGATCAGCGAGCTGCCGCAGTGGAGCACCGTCATCCAGCACGGGCTGGGCCAACTCACCCGCCCCTTCGGCACCGCGCCGGTCGACCCGGTGCTCGGCGCCCGGTCGCTGGCGGCCTCGCAGGCGCAGATCGTGGCCGCCAGTCGGTTCGGCATCCCGGCGCAGGTGCACGAGGAATGCCTGACCGGGTTCGCCGCGTGGCGGGCCACCGTCTACCCGACCCCGCTGAGCTGGGGCGCGTCCTTCGACCCCGACCTGGTCGAGGCGATGGCCGACCGGATCGCACGGTCCATGCGCGCCGCCGGCGTACACCAGGGTCTCGCTCCGGTCCTGGACGTCACCCGCGACTACCGCTGGGGCCGCACCGAGGAGACGATCGGCGAGGATCCCTACCTGGTGGGGACGACCGGTGCCGCGTACGTGCGGGGCCTGGAGCGGGCCGGCGTGGTCGCCACGCTGAAGCACTTCGCCGGTTACTCCGCCTCCCGTGGCGGACGCAACCTCGCGCCGGTGCCGATGGGGCCCCGGGAGTTGGCCGACGTCATCCTGCCGCCGTTCGAGATGGCGTTGCGCCACGGCGGCGCCCGCTCGGTGATGAACTCCTACGCCGAGATCGACGGCCTGCCCGTGGCCGCCGACCACGGGCTGCTGACCGGGCTGTTGCGCGACGAGTGGGGCTTCACCGGCACCGTGGTCGCCGACTACTTCTCCGTACGCTTCCTGGAGACCCTGCACGGTGTCGCCGACGGCGCCGCCGACGCGGCAAGGCTCGCCCTGCGGGCCGGGATCGACGTCGAGCTGCCCACAGTGGACACCTTCGGCACCCCGCTGGTGGAGGCCGTGCGCCGTGGCGAGGTCGACGAGGCGTTGATCGACGGCGCGCTGCGCCGGGTGCTGATCCAGAAGATCGAGATCGGTCTGCTCGACGAGGGCTGGCAGGAACTGCCCGACGACGTGGCGTCGCTGCGTCTCGACGACGAGGCCAGCCAGGACGTCGCCGTACGCCTCGCCCGGGAGGCCGTCGTCCTGCTGCGCAACACCGGCGTCCTCCCGTTGCCCGTGGGCAACCGGGTCGCCCTGGTCGGCCCCGTCGCCGACGACCCGATGGCCATGCTCGGCTGCTACTCGTTCCCCAACCACGTCGGCGTGCACCACAGCGAGTTCGGGCTGGGCCTGGACATCCCCTCGCTGCGCGACGAGCTGGCCCGACGCGTCCCGCTGCTCAGCCACGAGCAGGGCTGCACCATCACCGGTGAGGACACCTCGGGCATCCCGGCTGCGGTCGCCGCGGCTGCCGCCGCCGACGTGTGCGTGCTCGCCGTCGGCGACCGGGCGGGGATGTTCGGTCGGGGCACCTCCGGCGAAGGGTGCGACGCCGCCGACCTGCGACTGCCCGGTGTGCAGGCCGACCTGGTCCGTGCCGTCCTCGCCACCGGCACCCCGGTCGTCCTGGTGCTGATGACCGGCCGCCCCTACGCGCTCGGCCCGGAGTTCGGCGCCGCGGCGGCCGTCGTGCAGGCGTTCTTCCTCGGCCAGCTCGGCGGGCAGGCGCTCGCCGAGGTGCTCACCGGCGCGGTCAACCCGTCCGGGCGGCTGCCGGTGAGTGTGCCCCGGGACGCCGGCGGACTGCCGAGCACCTACCTGGCACCCCCGCTCGGCCGGCGCAACAAGGTGTCCTCGATCGACCCGACGCCGGCCTACCCGTTCGGTCACGGGCTGAGCTACACCACCTTCGACTGGTCCGACGCCACGGTTGTCGAGCCGGCGGGTGGCACTCACGACCAGCCGGCGGCGTGGCCGACCGACGGCGAGGTGCGGGTGCGGTTCACTGTCGCCAACACCGGCGACCGGGCCGGCACCGAGGTGGTCCAGCTCTACCTGCACGACCCGGTCGCGCAGACCACCCGCCCGGTGGTCCGCCTGGTCGGCTACACCCGACTGCCGTTGGAGCCCGGCGAGGTGGCGCACGTGACGTTCGGCGTACCGGCCGACGTGGCGTCGTTCATCGGGCTGTCCGGTCGGCGGATCGTCGAGCCCGGCGAGGTCGAGCTGCGGTTCGGCCGGTCCAGCGGTGATGTGGCGGCGGCCTTGGCGCTGCTGCTGACCGGAGCCGAGCGCCAGGTCGGCCACCACCGGGAGCTGTTCACGTCGGTGCGGGTCGAGCCCCTCGTGGCCGTTCCGCAGTCCGTCTAGGAGGCGAGGATGACATCCACCTTGCGGCCACCGCCGCCGGCGCCGCCCCGGCCTTCGGCGGCGGCTCCCAGCCCTGCCCCGCGCTCGCCGCGCCGCCGCCGCAGCTGGCGGCAGGCGCTGCGCCGGGACTGGCAGCTCTACTCCCTGGCCATCCTTCCGCTGCTGTTCTTCCTGGTCTTCCGCTACCTGCCGATGCTCGGGAACATCATCGCGTTCCGTCGTTTCAAGCCGGGTGGCAGCATCTTCGGCGAGTACTGGGTAGGGCTGCGGTACTTCCGGATGTTCTTCACCGACCCGACGTTCTGGGAGGTCTTCACCAACACCCTGGTGCTCGGGACGTTGACCCTGCTGTTCTGCTTCCCGCTGCCGATCGTGCTGGCGCTGCTGCTCAACGAGGTGCGTGCCCGCCGGTTCAAGCGGTTCGTCCAGTCGGTGTCGTACCTGCCGCACTTCCTGTCGATCGTGATCGTGGCGGCGATGGTCATGCAGTTGACCTCGATCGACGGCACGGCCAACCAGCTGGTCCGGATCGTCGGCGGCGATCCCGTGGCGTTCCTCCAGCAGGCGGAATGGTTCCGCACCATCTACGTCTCGTCCGAGGTCTGGCAGACCGTCGGCTGGGGAACGATCCTCTACCTCGCCGCCCTCACCACCATCGACGAGGACCTGTACGAGGCCGCCCGGATCGACGGAGCCAGCCGGCTGCGGCAGACCTGGCATGTGACGTTGCCGGGCATCCGGCCCACGATGGTGACCCTGTTGATCCTCAACATCGGCAGCTTCATGGCCGTCGGGTTCGAGAAGATCCTGCTGCTCTACAACCCGCTGACGTACCCGACCGCGGACGTGATCTCCACCTACCTGTTCCGGATGGGCTTCCAGTCCAGCAACTTCAGCTACGCGGCCGCCATCGGTCTCTTCGAGGCGGTGATCGGGCTGATCCTGGTGCTTTCGGCGAACCTCATCTCCCGTCGCACGGTGGGGACGAGCCTGTGGTGACCCTCGGTACGAAGCGCGAGGCCCCGAAGACGCGCGGGCCGGTGGACAGCCGGGGCTACCGGATCTTCCGGATCGTCAACACGGTCGTCCTCATCGGCGTCGTGATCGTGACGCTGTACCCGTTCCTCAACATCGTGGCCCGCTCGCTCAGCGAGGAGGCGTACATCCTCGCCGGGAAG
Organism: Micromonospora sp. C81; assembly: GCF_018070425.1. Taxonomy (NCBI): domain Bacteria; kingdom Bacillati; phylum Actinomycetota; class Actinomycetes; order Micromonosporales; family Micromonosporaceae; genus Micromonospora; species Micromonospora sp. C81. The sequence continues at coordinate 415,623 of NZ_JAGPXS010000001.1, read as the reverse complement.
GTGAGCATCGTCCCGCGCGGGTTCGACGTGACCGCGTACAAGCTGGTGATGTCCGACTCGCTGTTCTGGACGAACTACCGCAACACCCTGGTGTACACGGTGGTCGCCACGCTCATCTCGATCGTGCTGACCACGTGCTACGCGTACGTGCTGTCCAAGCCGCAGCTCAAGGGCCGCGGGGTCCTCGTCGGCATCGCGCTTTTCACCATGTTCTTCTCCGGTGGCCTGATCCCCAACTACGTGCTGGTCACCAGCCTGGGAATGAAGAACACCATCTGGGCCGTGGTGATCCCCAACGCCATCAGTGTCTTCAACCTGCTGGTCATGAAGGCGTTCTTCGAAAGCCTGCCGACCGAGTTGGAGGAGGCCGCGGCGGTCGACGGGTTGAACACCTACGGCATCCTGCTGCGGATCGTGCTGCCGCTGTCGAAGGCGATCATCGCGACGATGGTGCTCTTCTACGCCGTCTCGTTCTGGAACTCGTGGTTCACCGCGTTCCTCTACATCGACCAGCAGGATCTGCTGCCGGTCACCGTGTACCTGCGCAACCTCATCGCGGGTGCCACCGATGCACAGCAGTCCGGCGCCGCCGACGCCGACGTCGTGCAGGCCGCGGCCACGCTCCAGGCCGTGACGATCGTGCTCACCACTCTGCCCATCCTGGCGGTCTACCCCTTCGTCCAGAGGTACTTCGTCTCCGGCGTGATGCTCGGCGCGGTCAAGGGATGACGCCGGGCGCTGCATCGCATCACTTCCTTCACCCCCACCACCGAAAGGACGAGCCATGCTCCACAAGACGTGGCGCCGGGTGGCGATAGCCACCGCGGGTGTGCTCGCGCTCAGCCTCACCACCGCCTGTTCCGAGGACCCCGGCGAGTCGAAGGACCTCTCCGAGAACCGGGCCGGCGCGATGGCCAACTACGGCGTCGGCGACCAGTTCAAGGCCACCGAGGCGCTCTCCTTCTCCACGCTCTACAACAACCACACCTTCTATCCGCTCAAGGAGGACTGGCTGTTCTGGTCCGAGCTGACCAAGCGGACCAACGTCAAGATCGAGCCGGTCGCCGTGCCACTCAGTGACTACGAGCAGAAGCGCAGCCTCCTCATCGGCGCCGGTGACGCTCCGCTGATCATCCCGAAGACGTACCACCCGCAGGAGAACGCGTTCGTGTCGTCCGGGGCGGTCCTCCCGGTGAGCGACTACCTGGATCTGATGCCCAACCTCAAGGACAAGATCGCCAAGTGGAACCTCAAGCCGGAGATCGACAACCTGCGGCAGTCCGACGGTAAGTTCTACCTGCTGCCCGGCATGCACGAGAAGCCCACGCAGGACTACACGGTGCTGGTGCGCACCGACATCATGCAGGAGCTCAACCTCGCGGTCCCGAAGACCTGGGACGATTTGTACACAGTGCTCAAGGCGATGAAGGCCAAGTACCCGAACGTCTACCCGTACTCCGACCTCTTCAGCAAGCCCAACCCGACCGGCGCGCTGCTCAACATCCTCGGCTCCGCCCACGGCACCCAGGCCGGCTGGGACTACCAGCACGCCACCTGGGACCCGGCGGCGAAGAAGTTCAACTACACCGGGGCGTCCGAGCAGTACCGGCAGATGGTCACGTTCCTGCACAAGCTCGTCGCCGAGGGCCTGCTCGACCCGGAGAGCTTCACCCAGACCGACGACCAGGCACGCCAGAAGCTCGCCAACGGCAAGTCCTTCGTGGTCACCGGCAACGCGCAGACGCTGGTCAACAACCACCGGCCCGACCTGGCCAAGACCCTGCCGAATGCGAAGATGGCCAAGATCCCGCTGCCGATCGGCCCGGCCGGCGAGGTCAACCCGTTCCCCCGACTGGAGAACGGCATCATGATCTCCTCGAAGGCCCGGGAGAGCAAGAACTTCGTGGCCATGATGCAGTTCATCGACTGGCTGTGGTATTCCGACGCCGGCTTGGAGTTCGCCCGCTGGGGCATCGAGGGCACGACCTTCACCAAGGACGCGTCCGGCAAGCGCACGCTCAACCCCGGAGTCGACTTCCTCGGCCTCAACCCGAAGGCCCCCAAGCACCTGCAGAAGGACTTCGGCTTCCAGAACGGCGTCTTCGCCTACGGTGGCAGCCCAGACCTGGTGCGTGGGTTCTTCTCCCCGGAGGAGCTGGAGTTCCAGAAGGTGATGGACGCCCGTCCCCCCAGGGTGGTGCCCCCGCCCGCCCCGTTGACCGACGAGGAGCGCGAGCAGGTGTCGCTCTGGGAGACCCCGTTGAAGGACTTCGTCACCCAGAACACGCTCAAGTTCGCTCTGGGCCAGCGGCCCCTCACCGAGTGGGACGCGTACGTGGCCGAGCTGAAGGCCAAGAACTCCGAGCAGTACATCGACGTGGTCAACAAGGCGTACGAACGGTTCCAGAAGAACAACGGCTGATCAGCGGGAGATCCGGTCGGGCGGCGCACCCGCGGCCCGACCGGACCTCCCGGCCGGTACGACGCGCGTGACCCACCGCGCTCTGCCGGTCGTCGGGACCGACCGGAAGGAGCAACAGTGAGCGGCACCGCCCAGGTCTGGCGACAGTTCGGCGACGGGCCGCTGTCGCGGATCACCTCCCGGCTCTACATCCTGCTCGTGGTCGAGTTGCTGCTTCTGCTCACCACAGTGCCCGGCCTGCTCCCACTGCTGTTGCTGGGTCGTGACCCCAGCAACCTGCCACTGGTCGCGCTGTTCCTCCTGCCGGTCGGCCCGGCGATCTCCGCCGCCCTGTACGCCCTGCGCCACCAGCGCCTCGACCTGACCGACCTGCGGCCCGCCGCCCTGTTCTGGCGCGGGTACCGGGCGAACCTGTCCGGCACGCTGCGCGTCTGGGTGCCGACGCTGCTGTGGCTGACCGTGCTCGCCCTGAACCTCGCCTACCGGGGTGCCGTCGGCCTCGCGGGCTGGTGGGTCGTGCCGCTGGTCCTGCTCGCCGGGGGAGTGACGCTCTGCGCGGCCAACGCCCTGGTGATCACCGCGCTGTTCGACTTCCGCACCCGGGACGTGCTCCGGCTGGCCGTGCACTTCCTCGTGCGTACCCCCGGTGTCACCGTCGGCACGGCGTTGCTGCTGGCCGCGGGGGCCGGGATCACGGCGGTCTTCTCCGAGGCGGTGCTGGCGATGCTCGGCTCGGTCGCGATCCTCGCGTTCCTGCGCGTCAGTGACCCGATGATCCACCTGATCCGGAAGGAGTTCACCCCATGAGCCTGCCCGTCACCGCCAAGGTGCCCTTCGGGGGCGACTACAACCCGGAGCAGTGGCCCGAGGACGTGTGGAAGCAGGACCACCGTCTCTTCGACAGCGCCCGGATCGACCTGGTCACCGGTGACCGGGAACTGACCGGTTCGGCCCTGCGCCTGCCGGCGTTCGGTGTCGTCGTCGTGCGGGAGGACGGGTGAACGCCGAGGAGTCCGTCCACCTGGAGCACCTGATGTTCGTCGAGGAACCGATGGAACCCCGCGAGCCGCACGTCCACGCGGCCTGGCTGCCCCCGGAGGCGTTCCGGTCGCTCGGCGCGCGCCGCGTCCTCGTCCACGGCGACGGCCTGCTCGTCGACACCGTCCTGGACGAGGTCTCGCGTGCCTGTGCGCGCTACGGCGGACGGGTGTGGCACTCACCCTCCTGGGACGTCGACGTCGACCTGGTGCTCGCCCTGCGCGGTGCCGACGAGCTGCCCAGCCCGGCGGTGCAGGCGGCGCGGTCGGCAGCCGAGGCGGCGCTGACCGGGATCGGCGGTGAGCCGCTCGGCGACGAGGGTTTCCTGCTGGCCCGCGACGGCGAGGTGACAGTGGTGCTGGCCGACGCGCCCGCCGGCCTGCTGTACGGGCTGTTCCACGTGGTCCGGCTCTGCGCGGCGGCCTTCGATCCGGCCCGCCCGCCGGAGCGGCACCGGCCGGCGCTGCGCCGGCGGATGCTGAACCACTGGGACAACGTGGCCGTGCACCCGGTGATGGGCCAGGTCGAACGGGGGTACGCGGGCGGTTCGATCTTCTGGCAGGACGGCCGCCCGCGCGGCGACCTGGCCCGGGTCCGGGAGTACGGGCGGCTGCTGGCCGCGAGCGGTGTCAACGCGATCTCGGTGAACAACGTGAACGTGGCCCGGACGGAGGCGCTGCTGCTCACCGACCGGCTCGGCGACGTGGCCGAGATCGCGGACGTGCTGCGGCCGTACAACATCCGGGTGCACCTGTCGATCACCTTCGCCGCGCCCGTGGTGCTCGGTGGCCTGTCCACCGCCGACCCCTTGGACGAGGCGGTGCGGGTCTGGTGGGCGGCGACCACCCGGAGGGTGTACGAGCGCATCCCGGACTTCGGCGGTTACGTGGTGAAGGCCGACTCGGAGGGGCAGCCCGGCCCGTTCACCTACGGGCGGGACCACGCCGACGGGGCGAACGTGCTGGCCGAGGCGTTGGCCCCGCTCGGGGGAGTGGTGCACTGGCGGGCGTTCGTCTACAACCACCACCAGGACTGGCGGGACCGGTCCACCGACCGGGCGCGCGCCGCGTACGACCACTTCGCCCCGCTCGATGGGCGCTTCCGGACCAACGTGGTCGTGCAGGTGAAGTTCGGGCCGGTGGACTTCCAGACCCGGGAACCGGTCTCCCCGGTGATCGCCGCGATGCCCGCCACCCGGCTGGCGGTGGAGTTGCAGGTCACCCAGGAATACACCGGTCAGCAGCGACACGTCTGCCACCTCGGACCGTGGTGGGGTGAGGTGCTGCGGTTCGCGCCGTGGGGGCCCGGGGGGCGGACGGTCGCCGACATCGCCGCGGGGGAGTCGGGCGCGGGCGGTGGTCTGGTCGCGGTCGCCAACGTGGGCGATGACCTCTTCTGGACCGGGCACCCGTTGGCGCAGGCCAACCTGTACACGTTCGGGCGGCTCGCCTGGGATCCGCGACTGGATCCGCGGGCGGTCCTCGACGAGTGGATCGCGCTGACCTTCCCGCCGTCGGCGACCGCCGAACCGGAGCTGGTGGGGCGGACCCTGCACGAGATCATGGACGACTCGTGGCGCACCTACGAGCGCTACACAGCGCCGCTGGGCGTCGGCTTCATGGTCAACCCGGGGGATCACTACGGTCCCGGCGTCGACGGGTACGAGTACACGCGGTGGGGCACCTACCACTTCGCCGACCGCGACGGTGTGGGCGTGGACCGCAGCCATGCGTCGGGCACCGGCTTCGCCGGCCAGTACCCGCCGTACTGGGCCCAGGTGTACGAGTCGCCGCAGAGCTGCCCCGACGAGCTGCTGCTCTTCTTCCACCACGTGCCGTACGGGCACGTCCTGCACAGCGGGTCGACAGTCATCCAGCACATCTACGACACCCACTTCGCCGGTGTCGAGGAGGTGGTGGCGATGCGACGGCGGTGGCAGACCCTGAACGGGATGATCGACCCGGCCGTGTACGAGAGGGTGGCCGAGCGCCTCGACGAGCAGGTGCGCTGTGCCACCGAGTGGCGCGACCAGATCAACACGTACTTCCACCGCAAATCCGGGGTGCCCGACGAGCGAGGGCGGACCATCTACTGATCGGCACGACGGAGAGGCGCGGCCATCGGGTCGCGCCTTCCCGCGGTGTCTCCGGTAGGCCCGGTACGTTTCGAGAACGTCCCGATAATTACTCGCCACCAGTCGCCGATTCTCACGCCCGTCGATACCGATCGCAGCGCAGGTGGCCGCCGGATGCGTTGCGGCGAAAGGTTTCCGGAACTCTTGACAATCGAGTGGTCTCGATTGAAGCTGGCATGGTCACGCGAGCCGCGGTCAAGGTCGGGCGAAGGGCAGTCCTCGACTTAAGTCCCCTTCCACGCGCCTTTTTCGCAAGGGATCGCGACGATGACACTGAAGACAAGGACGCTTGGCGTCGTGCTGGCGGCCGTGACGCTGGCCGCCGCCGCGTTGACGTTCCCCACACCGGCGTCGGCGGCGACGCTCACGCAGGTGACCAACTTCGGCACCAACCCCACCAACCTGCAGATGCACCTCTACGTCCCGGACCGGGTGGCGACCCGGCCGGCGATCCTCCTGGCCATGCACTACTGCACCGGAACGGGCCCGGCGTTCCATTCGGGCACCCAGTACGCATCCCTCGCGGACCGGTACGGGTTCATCGTGATCTACCCGTCGGCCACCCGCAGCAGCAAGTGCTGGGACGTCTACTCGCCGCAGGCGTTACGTCGTGGCGGTGGCAGCGATCCGGTAGGGCTCATGTCGATGGTCGAGTACGTGCGGCAGCGCTACTCGGCCGACCCCGCGCGGATCTTCGCCACCGGCACCTCCTCCGGGGCGATGATGACCAACGTCATGCTGGGCGTCTACCCGGACGTGTTCGCGGCGGGCGCGTCCTTCGCCGGGGTGCCGTTCGGTTGTTTCGCCACCGGCGGCAGCTCCGAGTGGAACAGCCAGTGCGCGAACGGGCAGCTCATCAAGACCCCACAGCAGTGGGGTGACCTCGTCCGCGAGGCGTACCCGGGCTACACCGGCCAGCGACCGCGGATGCAGATCTGGCACGGCACCAACGACGAGACGCTGCGCTACCCGAACTTCGGTGAGCAGGTCAAGCAGTGGACCAACGTGCACGGGCTGAGCCAGACCCCGACGTTCACCGACACCCCGCAGTCCGGCTACACCCGCACCCGCTACGGCAGCAGCGGCGCGATGTCGCCGGTCGAGGCGATCAGCATGCAGGGTGTCTCGCACAACCTGCCGGTCGACGCCGCGCAGGTGATCCGCTTCTTCGGGCTGGACGGCACCACGCCGCCGACCACGCCGCCCCCGACGACTCCGCCTCCGACCACGCCGCCTCCGACCACGCCGCCTCCGACCACGCCGCCCCCGACGACTCCGCCGCCCAGCGCGGGCGCCTGCCGGGTCGGCTACACGGTCAACGCCTGGAACAACGGGCTCACCGCGAGCGTGACCATCACCAACACCGGCACGGCCGCCGTGAACGGGTGGGCGTTGGCCTTCACGCTGCCCAGCGGACAGGTCATCACCAGCGGCTGGAACGCCCAGTACGCCCCGACGAGCGGTGCGGTCACCGCCCGCAACGTCTCCTACAACGCCGCCATCGCCCCGAACGCGTCGGTCGAGATCGGCTTCCAGGCCACCCATGCCGGCGGCACCGGCAAGCCCTCGTCGTTCGCCCTGAACGGTGCCGTCTGCTCGGTGTCCTGATTCCCCACCACCCCATCACCACAGAAGGAGTCGCACGATGAGAAGAACGAAGTGGAAGGCGGCATCGAGAGCCGCGCTCGCGCTGGCCGGCGCGGGTGCGCTCGCCGCCGGCATGGCGCTGTTCGCGACGGCACCCGCCGCCGCCGGGACCACGCTCGGCGCGTCCGCCGCCGAGAAGGGCCGCTATTTCGGTACGGCCGTGGCCGGATTCAAGCTCTCCGACAGCGCCTACACGACGATATTGAACCGTGAGTTCAATATGGTGACGGCCGAGAACGAAATGAAGATGAACGCCACCGAGCCGCAGCAGGGCCAGTTCAGCTACGGGGCGGCGGACCAGATCGTCAACCACGCGCGCAGCCGCGGCATGAACGTGCGTGGTCACACGCTGGCATGGCATTCCCAGCAGCCCGGCTGGATGGAGAGCATGAGTGGCACCGCTCTGCGGTCGGCGATGCTCAACCATGTGACGCAGGTGGCGACCCATTTCCGGGGTCAGGTCGTGGCGTGGGACGTGGTGAACGAGGCGTTCGCGGACGGCAGCTCCGGTGGCCGCCGGGACTCCAACCTTCAGCGCACGGGCAACGACTGGATCGAGGCGGCGTTCCGGGCTGCGCGTGCGGCCGACCCGAACGCCAAGCTCTGTTACAACGACTACAACACGGACAACTGGACGCACGCCAAGACGCAGGGCGTGTACAACATGGTCCGCGACTTCAAGGCCCGTGGTGTGCCGATCGACTGCGTCGGTTTCCAGTCGCACTTCAACAACGACTCCCCGTACGTGAGCAACTACCGCACCACCCTGTCGAGCTTCGCGGCACTGGGTGTGGACGTGCAGATCACCGAACTGGACATCCAGGGCGCATCCGCGGCCACCTACCGCAGCGTGGTGGAGGACTGCCTCGCGGTGCCCCGCTGCAACGGCATCACCGTGTGGGGCATCCGTGACAGTGACTCGTGGCGCGCGTCGCAGACGCCACTGCTGTTCAACAGCAACGGGTCCAAGAAGCCGGCGTACGACGCGGTCCTCGCCGCACTGAACAACGGCACCACGCCGACGGACCCGCCCACCGATCCGCCGACCGATCCGCCGACCGACCCGCCCACGACCCCGCCTCCGGGGCAGGGCGGATGCACCGCGACGGTGTCGGTGAACCAGTGGACGGGTGGCTTCGTGGCCACAGTGAAGGTGACGGCCGGCTCGTCGGCCATCAACGGCTGGACGGTCGGCATCGCGTTGCCGTCCGGCGCGACGGTCACCAACGCCTGGAACGCCAACCGCAGTGGTAGCACGGGCTCGACGAGTTGGACCAACGTCGCCTACAACGGCCAGGTCGGCGCCGGCCAGTTCACCGAGTGGGGCTTCCAGGCCAACGGCACCGCCGGCACCCTGACCCCAACCTGCTCAGCCAGCTAAAGCCCCACCGGCCGGTGCGGGGCGATCCCGAACCTCGCACCGGCCCCCAGCCCTCGGTGATCAAGAAGTTTGCGTCACGACACGCCAGGCTAGACGACGCAAACCTCTTGATCACCGGGCGTGGTGCGCCGGTGCTCTGGTTAGTCGCCGGAGAAGCCCCAGAAGTAGATTTCCTCCGGCTTGCCCTGCCCGTCGTGCAGGACCGCGCAGCGGCCGAACCATCTCCGTGCGGCCAGCCCCTTGACGGCGTCCAGGTGCTCGCGGGTGAGCCGCTCGGTGCCGACATTGCGCAGCGCCTCGGCGGCGCTCACCGGCTCAACCGTGCCGTAGTCGGGCCTCTCGCCCTCGTTGAGGACCCGGTAGACGTCGAGGATGGAGTGGGTGCCCGACTCCTGCACCCACTCGTCGTTGAACAACTCCTCCATCGTGGCCGGACGGTTCGGATAGTCGCTCGCCGAGTTGGGGGTCTCACCCCGGGCCCACCAGTACTCGCCCTCCGCGAAAACCCTGTCCCGCAGGGCGTCCAACGCCGCGTCCAGGTCTGGCTGGTACTCGACGAAGTAGCTCCACCCGGATGCGCCCACCACTGCCTCTTTCCTCCACGGGTCAACAGTGCCGGCACGGTAGCGGGCAGCACCGACATCGGTCGAGGAGCAGTTCACCGAGGCCGACCCCCGTTCGCTGTCAGGCCTGGGCGGCGACGATGAACATCGGCACGACGACGAGGATCCGGTTCGCGCGGGCGCGCTCGATCTGCCCGGCGAGCCAGGTTTCCTCGTCGGTGATCCGTTTCACCAGGTCCAGCGCGGTGTCGTCGGTGAACACGGCGGTGTGCACCTCGACGGTCGGGTCGGTGAAGCCGGCGTCGAGCAGCAGGTTGCGATACCGCCGGGCAACGCGCGGCGACGGGAGCGAGTCGGCCTTCGCGTGGATCAGCCGGCGGGTGGTTTCCGGCTCGTCCGAGTCGATGGCGATCAGGTCCGAGTCCTGGCCGATCAGTACGGCTCGGCCGCCCGGTGCGAGCACTCGCCGCGCCTCGGCCACGGCCCGCGCCGGGTCGTCGAGCACGTGCAACACCTTGTCCGCCCGGTAGTAGCTGGCCGATCCGGTCTCGAGCGGCAGTTCGGTGGCGTCGCCGACATGGAACTCGCCGGCAGGCCAGCGCTTGCGGGCCACGGCGATCATCACGGGGTCGAGGTCGACGCCGACCGCGTGGGCTCCGCGCTCGGCCAGCTCGGCGACGGCCCGGCCACTGCCACAGCCAGCGTCGACCACGGTTCGGCCAGTGAGGTCACCGAGCAACTCGTAGGAACGGGCACGTAGTTTGACGGCCGCAGGCTCGCTCTCGATGGCATCGAGGACAGCTAGAAGACTGGACATGCTTGCCATGGTCGGACTTAATGTCGACATGAAGTCAAGCACGATGACGATCGGCGACGTGGCCGACCACTTCGGCCTGCCGGCGCACGTACTGCGGCACTGGGAGTCGGTGGGCCTGCTCCGCCCCGCCCGGGTCACCGGCGGTCGTCGCCGCTACACCCGCGACGACCTGTTCCGGGTGGCCTCGATTCTGCGCGCGAAGCAGGCCGGCCTGTCGCTGCCGGACATCCGGGCGTTCCTCGCCGCGGGCGACCCGGCCGCCCGCAAGGACGTGCTGCGCCGCAACCACAGCGCGCTCCAGGCCAGGATGGCGGCGCTGCGGTCGGCGCTCGACCTGCTTGAGGCCGGGCTGAACTGCTCACACGAGGACATCTCGACCTGCCCGAACTACCGCAGCCAGTTGGCGGAGCTGGTGGAGGTCGGGGGCAGTGACTAGCCGTCTATGCGGGTTATGTTGCGGATCTTGTTGGAGGCGTCCAGGGCGGCGACCTTGTACGCCTCGGCCAGCGTCGGGTAGTTGAACACCGCGTCTATCAGGTAGTCGATCGTGCCGCCGCAGCCCATCACCGCCTGACCGATGTGGACGATCTCGGTGGCGGCGGTGCCGAACACGTGCACCCCGAGCAGTCGGCCGTCGTCGGGGGAGACCAGCAGTTTCAGCATGCCGTACGAGTCGCCCACGATCTGGCCCCGGGCCAGCTCCCGGTAGCGCGCGATGCCGACCTCGAACGGTGTCGAGGTGTCGGTGAGCTGCGCCTCGGTCTGCCCGACGAAGCTGATCTCCGGGATCGTGTAGATGCCGATCGGTTGCAGCCCGTGCATCTCCCGGATCGGCTCGCCGCAGGCGTGCTGCGCGGCCAACCGGCCCTGCTCCATCGAGGTGGACGCGAGGGCGGGAAAGCCAATCACGTCGCCGACGGCGTAGATGTTGTCGACCGGGGTGCGGTAGTTGGCGTCGACAGCGATCCGGCCGCGTCGGTCCGCTTCCAGCCCGGCCGCCTCCAGCGCGAGGTCGTCGGTCTGGCCCTGCCGGCCGGCCGAGTACATGACCGTGTCCGCGACGATCTTCTTGCCGCTCTTGAGAATGCAGAGCGCCGCTGTCTGGTGCTTCTCCACGGCGGCGACCTCCTCGCCGAAGCGGAACGCCACGGACAGGTCGCGCAGGTGGTACTTCAGCGACTCGACGACCTCCTCGTCGCAGAACTCGAGCATCCGGTCCCGGCGTTCCACGACTGTCACCTTGGTGCCGAGCGCGGCGAACATCGACGCGTACTCCATGCCGATCACGCCGGCGCCGACCACGACCATGCTGCGGGGCACGGCCTGGAGGTTGATGACGCCGTCGGAGTCCACGATCGTCCGGTCGTCGAAGTCGACGCTGTCCGGGCGGGCCGGGCGCGTGCCGGCAGCAATAATGATCTTGTCGAAGGTCACTCTGGACTCGCGGCCGGAGCCGCCGTCGACCCAGATCGTGTGCGCGTCCGCGAAGCGCCCGGTGCCAGTGATCATCGCGACCCGGTTGCGGGCCAGTTGATTGCGGATGACGTCGGTCTGCCGGGCGATCACGTGCTGCGTCCGGGCCGCCAGGTCGCTGACCGTGATCTCGTCCTTGACCCGGTAGCTGCTGCCGTAGAGGTCGCGCTGGCTCAGCCCGGTCAGGTAGAGCACGGCCTCGCGCAGGGTCTTGGAGGGGACGGTGCCGGTGTTGATGCACACCCCACCGATCATGTCGCGGCGGTCCACGATGCCGACCCGCCTGCCGAGCTTGGCGGCGGCGATCGCGGCCTTCTGACCGCTGGGTCCGGAGCCCAGCACCAACAGGTCGTAGTCATACACAGGCGTTAGCGTCGCAATATGTCGCGGCGCGCGCCAGACCCCGGAGTCGAGCGTTATTCGTCCGCCACCGTGCAGAGGCCGCCAGGCGGGTGGTGTTCGGTCACCACCCAACCCCATTCGGCCCGCCAGCCATCGCGCGCCTCTAGCCGACGAGGCGTCGTTCCCAGGCCCAGGCGGCGATCTCGACCCGGTTGCGGGCCTTGAGCTTCATCTGCACGCTGGCCAGGTGGGTCTTGACCGTGCCGACGGCGATGAAGAGCTGGGCGGCGATCTCGGCGTTGGTCAGGCCCCGGGCGACGAGCTTCACCACGTCGAGTTCTCGTGGTGACAGCCCGGCGTCGTCGTGGGCCGGAGCGGGAGAGCTGAGGTGCTCCAGCAGCCGTACAGTGATGGACGGGCTGATCAGCGCGTCACCGGACACGGCCGCGCGGACCGCCTCGATGAGCAGCGCCGGGCCGGAGTCCTTGAGCAGGAAGCCGCAGGCGCCGTTGGACAGCGCGGTGTGCACGTACTCGTCCAGGTCGAAGGTGGTCACCACGACCACCCGGATCGGGTCGGCGACGCCCGGCCCCGCGAGCAGCCGCAGTGCCTCCAGACCGTCGAGGCGGGGCATCCGGATGTCCAGCAGCACCACGTCCGGGCGCAGCCGCCGGGCCAGTTCCACGGCCGCGACTCCGTCGGCGGCTTCGCCGACCACCGTCATGTCCGACTGCGACCCGATGATCATGCCGAAGCCGGTCCGGACCATCGCCTGGTCGTCGGCGATCAACACCCGGATCACCGCCCCACCGCCGTGCGCAGCGGGAACGCCGCATCGAGCACCCACCCACCGGCGACGCCCGGTCCGGCGGTGATCGTGCCACCGAGGGCGCGTACCCGCTCGGTGAGGCCGATCAGACCGAAGCCGTGCCCCCGGGCCGGCGCGGTGCGCCCGGTGGTGCCGTCGTCGGCCACCCGGACCAGAAGCCAGTCGGGGGTACGTCGCACTGCCACGTCCACCGATCGGGCGTCCGGCGCGTGCTGGCGGGTGTTGGTCAACCCCTCCATCACCACCCGGTACGCCGAGGTCGAGACCTCCACCGGCAGTCCGCCCAGGTCGCCGTCGACGTGCAGCCGGGCTGGCGCGTTCGCTGCCCCGTTGAACCCCGTCACCAGTGGCTCCAACTCGCTCACCCCGGCCAGTGGGGCCAGCGGCGCGTCCGGCGGGGCGTTCGGGTTACGCAGGATCCCGACCATCCGCCGCATCGAGGCCATCGTCTCCGCACCGGCCCGCTCGATCTGCTCCAGGGCGATGATGACGCGTTGCGGGTCCTGTTCGGCGACGAACCGGGCGCCCTGCGCCTGCACCACGATGCCGGTCACGTGGTGGGCGATGAAGTCGTGTAGATCGCGGGCGAACTCGGCACGCTGCTCGGCCCGGACCAGCGCGATCGCCCGCTCCCGGCCGGCGGCCACGATCCGCAGGTAGAGCCCCACCCCGGCGGCGCCCGCCGCGGCGATTACCTGGAGCAGACCGAAGATCACCAGCAGGCTGTCGGTGCCGACGCGCAGCGGCATCGCGGCGACGGCGAGCCCGGCCGCCACCGCCGCCCACGGAGCGAGCCGGGGCGCGCCCCAGCGGCTCACCACGAAGACCACACCGATCAGCCCCGCCGACTCGGCGAGCCCCCAGGTGCGGGCGGGCAGGATGCCACCGCCTCCGGAGATGAGCACCACCCCCGCGGTCACGGCCAGTGAGGCGGTGGCCAGTGCCAGCGCGGCCACCGGCAGCCGGCGGGAACCCGGCCGGTGCACCGGCAGCCAGAGTGGCACCGTCGCCACCGCCAACCCCATCGGCACCAGCAGGAGCAGGAGACCGACGATGCCGCGGTCATCCGCCGTGCTGGCCGCGAAGTCGAAGAGAGCGAGCAGGCCAAAGGCCACCAGCCCGGCAGCCTGGGCCAGACGTATCCACCACAGTCGAAGATCCGGCGCGCTCATGATGACCCAGCGTAGCCAACCGGACGGAGGTGGCAGATCGGCCGAAAGACAGACCCGGCGACCGCGATACCCGGCCCCGGGCCGATGCGCCGACCCGTCGGTGGCGGCGAGGCTTCCCAGGTCACATCGCAGCCACTGGAGGAACAATGACGACCCACGCCCCACCGGACACCAGCCAAGCGGCCGTCGCCGCCGTCGACCTGGTGAAGGTGTACGGCAGCGGGGACACCGCGGTCCGTGCCCTGGACGGCGTCTCGGTCGGCTTCGGTCGGGCCGAGTTCACCGCGATCATGGGTTCGTCCGGGTCCGGCAAGTCGACCCTGATGCACTGCCTCGCCGGCCTCGACACCGCCACCTCCGGCCGTGTCCTGCTCGGCGGCACGGAGCTGACCGGCCAGTCGGACCGGACGCTGACCCGGGTACGCCGGGAGCGGATCGGGTTCGTCTTCCAGTCCTTCAACCTGCTGCCGCAGCTGACCGCCGCGCAGAACATCACCCTGCCGCTTGACCTCGCCGGCCGGCAGCCCGACGCCGAACTCCTGGCGCGCCTGGTCGACCTGCTGGGCCTCGGCGACCGCCTGAAGCACCGGCCGAGCGAGCTGTCCGGCGGTCAGCAGCAGCGCGTGGCGCTGGCCCGGGCGTTGGTGGCACGGCCCGAGGTGGTCTTCGCCGACGAGCCGACCGGCAACCTCGACTCCCGCTCCGGCGCGGAGGTGCTCACCATCCTGCGCGACTCGGTGCGCGACCTCGGTCAGACCGTCGTCATGGTGACCCACGACCCGATCGCCGCCGCGTACGCCGACCGGGTGGTGCTGCTCGCCGACGGTCGGATCGCCGGCGAGATCGACAAGCCGGACCAGGGTTCGGTCACCGACGCGCTGCGTGATCTGGCGGCCCGCGCATGAGGGCGACAGTGCTGCGTACCCAGACGAGCGCCGCGGCCCGGCGGCCCGGCCGGCTGATCCTGACCGGTCTGGCGATCCTGGTCGCGTCCTTCGTCGTCTTCGGCACCGTGCTGGTGCAGCAGATCACCGAACGGACCGTGCGCGACAACCTGAGCGGCACCCCGGCCGCCACCGACCTGGTGATCGGCGACTTCGACCACGCGCCACCCACTGTGGCGGATCTGGAGCGCGTCCGCGCCGTGCCCGGTGTGGCCGAGGCGATGAGCCGGGTGTCGATCGGGGTGTCCATCGGTGAGGGGTACCTGAACCTCCAGGCCGATCCGGGCACCGGCCCGCTGACCAGGGTCCGGGTCGTCGAGGGCAGCTACCCCGACGCCCCCGGCGAGATCGCGGTCACCCCGCGAACCGCCGAGCGGCTCGGGCTGCCGGTCGGCGCCACGACCAGCGGCACGGGCGGTGAACTCACCACGCCCGCCCGGCTCACCGTGACCGGGTTGGTCGACAGCGCGGCCGACGCCGGGTACGACGCGTACGCCCCGGACACCGTCGTGACGTCCTGGGGACGCCTGACGGGCCTGGAGCGCGTCGACGTGCGGGTGGCGCCGGGCACGTCGACGGAGACCGTCCGCCAACAGGTGGTCGCGGCGGTCGCCGGCCAGCCGATCCGGACCGGTGCGCAGGTGCGCCAGGCGGAGGCCAACGCGGCGGCCGAGGAGGTCGGGAGGCTCTTCATCCTGGTCGGCATGTTCGTCTCGATCGCTGTCGTCGCGGCGGCGCTGGTGGTCACCTCGACCTTCCGCATCGTCTTCGCCCAGCGGATGCGGCAGCTCGCGTTGCTGCGTGCGGTCGGCGCGGACCGGGGCGCCCTGGTGGGGGCGATGACCGCCGAGGGGGCGCTGACCGGGCTGGTCGCCGGCGTCATCGGGGTGGCCAGCGCACTCGCCCTCGGGTACGCGCTGCCGGCCATCCTGCGCGCCTCCGGCATGGCCGTCTCCTCGCCGGGTCTGCCACTGGCGACGGCGGGCGTGGTGGTGATCGGTGCCGTCGTGGTCACCGTGCTGGCCGTCCTGGCGCCGGCGCTCTCGGCCGCCCGGGTCTCCCCGCTGGAGGCACTGCGGACGGCGAGCACCACCTCCGGCCGGCGCGGCATCGGGGTGCTCCGCCTGGTGTTCGGGCTGCTCCTGGCAGTCGGCGCGGTGCTGGCCGCCGTCGTGACGGTCAGCCAGTTGCCGGAGCCGGACCAGTCGACGTACGACCCTGTGATGCCGCTGCTCCTGCTGGTCGGGTCCGGCGGGCTGGCGTTCTTCGCGCTGGTGGCCCTCGGGCCGCTGCTGGTGCGGCCGGTCCTGGCCGTGGTGGGTTGGCCGCTGCGCCAGCTCGGACCGCTCGGGCGGATGTCGGTCGGCGGGATCGGTGGGGCACCGCGTCGGGCGGCAGCGGTCTCCGTCGTCGTCGCGCTCGGCGTCACCCTGATCTCCGGGGTGGTCATCGGCGGCGCGTCGCTTCAGGTCCTCGCCGACCGCGAGGTGGCGCTGTCCGCGCCGACCGACTTCGAGGTCACCAGCAACGGCGGGACGCTGCCGGGGGCCCTCGTGACCCAGGCGAAGACGGCGGACGGGGCGCTGGCCCGGGTGGTGCCGTACCGGCGGGTCGGCGACGTCACCCTGACGCGCGGCGGTGATCAGCTCGGCGACATCGAGTCCGGTTACCCGACGAGCGACCTGGACGTGGCCGCGTTGCCGACGATCCGGGACCTGGACGTGGCGCAGGGTGCCCTGGCCGATCGTGGTCCGGGTCGGATCGTGCTCGCCGGTTGGGTCGCGCGGGACGCCGGACTGCACGTCGGCGACACCGCCACGCTCGCCCTCGGCGGGCGGACCGTGGACGTACGCGTCGCCGCGGTCCTCCCCGCCGAAGGCCCCCTGCACGTCGGCATCCTGGCCGACCGGGGCGACCTCGACCGGCTCGGCGTTCCCACGGCGTACACCGGTCTGCTGGCCGACGCGGCCGGAGCCGGCGAGGACGGTCGGACCGCCGGTGTGCGGGCGCTGCGGCAGGCGATCGCCGGCACCGACGGGGTGGGCCTCGTGGTGCTCGCCGACGAACGGGACCGCAACGACGCCCTGGTGCGCACCCTGGTCTGGATCGCTGTCGGTCTGGTCAGCCTTACCGTGCTGATCGCGGTCGTCGGCGTGGGTTCCACCACCGCGCTGTCGGTGGTGGAGCGGATCCGCGAGTCCGGGTTGCTGCGGGCGATCGGCCTGTCCCGGACCGGCCTGCGCACCATGTTGACCGTCGAGTCCGGCCTGTACGGGGTGATCGGTGCGACCATCGGTCTGCTGCTCGGCGTCCCGTACGCCTGGTTGGCGGTGCACGCCCTCGGGATCAACGCACCGCTGACCGTGCCGGTGCTGCCGCTGGTCGGGCTCTTCGTGACGCTGGTCGTGCTGACCGCGTTGGCCGGAGTGCTGCCGGCGCGGCGGGCGTCGCGGGTCAGCCCGGTGGCGGCGTTGGGGGCAGACGGCTGACCACCGCCACGGGTCGGCGCCGGAGTGGGGCGCCGACCCGTGGTGCCACGGTCAGCGTCACGGGTGCATCGACGCGCCCTTGAGCACCTTGTCCGCCACGTTGCGCGGGGCGTGCAGCGCCAGGCCCACCAGGTCGAGCTTCTCCCGACCGACCGCCTGCACGGCCGCGCGGTTGTCCCGGTCGTTGCCGGTGGCGAACAGGTCGGCCGTGAAGACCGCGAGCCGCAGCCCGCGGGAGAGGGCTCGCGAGTGCGCGCCGACCAGCGTCGCCCGATCGCCGGCGAAGACCAGCACGGGCTGGCGAAACATCGGCAGGTACCGGGTGCCGTCCGCGTCGCGGTACTCCTCGCCGAGCAGCTCCGGCTGGGCATTCGCGATGCCGCTGACCAGGAATGCGGTGACGTTCAGCCGCTGCCAGCTCGCCAGGTCGTCACGGAGCAGCACAGCGATCTTGGTGGGAAAGCGAATCGGTTCGGTCATGGCGTCGAGCCTGCCCGCCCCGAGACCGACCGGTCTTGTACGTTCTTAGCGTGGCCACCCGCCCGGCGGGCTCGCACGTCAACGCGTGGCGACCCCTGGTAGCCGGGGTCGCCGAGGTCTTCCACGCCCATTTCGTGGACCACGCCTATCCCCGACACATCCACGACGAGTGGACGCTGCTGATCGTCGACGACGGAGCGGTCCGCTTCGACCTGGACCGGCACCGGCACGGTGCGCTGCGCACGTCGGTCACCCTGCTGCCACCGTACGTGCCGCACGACGGTAGCTCCGCCACACCGGGCGGGTTCCGTAAACGGGTCCTGTATCTCGACACCTCGGCGCTCGGTGCCGAGCTGGTCGGCCGGGCGGTCGACGAACCGGACCTGGCCGACCCGCAGCTACGCGACCGGATCCATCACCTGCACCAGGTGCTCGCCGCACCCGGGGACGAGTTCGAGGCCGAGAGTCGGCTCGCGCTCATCCTGGAGCGGCTGCGCGGCCAGCTCCGTCAGCGCCCTCCGGTCGAGGGCCAGCCGGCCGGACCCGGCCTCGCGGTGCGACTCCGGGAGCTGCTGGACGCCCGCACCGTCGAGGGCGTCACGCTGGGCGAGGCCGCCGAGCTGCTGCACGCCCACCCGACCCACCTGGTCCGGACGTTCACCCACGTGCACGGCGTGCCGCCGCACTCGTACCTGACCGGCCGCCGGGTCGAGCTGGTCCGTCGCCTGCTCCTCGCCGGGCAGCGACCGGCCGAGGCCGCCGTCGCTGCCGGATTCTTCGACCAGGCGCATCTGACCCGCCACTTCCGGCGTTACCTGGGCGTCAGCCCGGCCCGCTACCTCGGCGGGCCGGTCACCGGGATCAGACGAGCTGGCCGCCGATGACGGCGAGCAGGCGCAGCTTCTCGTCGCTCTCCGAGCCGGGCACGGCGGTGAAGACCAGCAGCGTCTGGGAGTGGTCGGGGTCCACCAGGGTCTGGCAGTGCAGCTCCAACGCCCCGACCTCCGGGTGCAGGAAGTGCTTCGACGGGCAGTAGCCGGTAGGCACCGGGTGCTCGCGCCACAGCTGCGCGAACTCCGGGCTCCTGGCCAGCAGGTCGTCGACGAGGGCGGCGGCCCGCGAGCCGCGCCCGTCACGGGTGTACGACGCCCGCAGGTCCGCCACGAGCAGGCGGCTCTGCATCCGGTGGTCCTCCGCCGGATGCAGTTGCCGCGCGGTCGGGTCGATGAACCAGCGGTGGTGCGCGCTGCGGGCCAGCCCGGCGTACCGGGTCTCGTCGCCGAGCAGGGCGACGGCCGGCGCGGTCTGCGCCAGGGTCTCGCCGAGGTGGTTCACCACCTGGGCCGGGGTGTCGTGCATCCGGTCGAGGATGCGCATCATCCCCGGGTTGACGTGGTCGGCCCGTACCGCCCGGTGGGGGATCGCGTGGCCGGCGAGCTGGAACAGGTGGTCGCGTTCGGTCAGGGAGAGCCGCAGGCCACGGGCCAGGGCGGCGAGCATCTGCTCCGACGGGTGCGGCCCCCGCTGCTGCTCCAACCGGCTGTAGTAGTCGGTGGACATCCCGCTCAACGTGGCGACTTCCTCGCGCCGCAGCCCACCGGTACGCCGACGCGGCCCCCGGGGCAACCCCACGTCCTCGGGCTGGAGCGCCTCCCGTCGGGTGCGCAGGAAACTGGCCAGTTGGGCGCGGTCCACGGTGTCTCCGATCACTGCGTGCCGGCAGGGGCCGGCCTTTTCACTGCAACAGGCGAGCCCGGCGGCGGTGTTCCGCCTGCCCCAAGATCGCACGGGATCCTGGGGCAGGCGGGCCAGCGGGACGCCGGGGCCGGTGCGTCCCGGGGGTGGGGGTTGTCCGGTTCGGTCAGCGCTGGATGGACTTGGTCTCCAGGAACTCCTCCAGGCCGAAGCGGCCGAATTCGCGGCCGTTGCCGGACTGCTTGTAGCCGCCGAACGGCGCGAGCGGGTTCCAGTGCCCGGCGTTCACGTCGACCTGGCCCACGCGCAGCCGCCGCGCCACGGCGAGGGCGTGCTCCGGCTCGCCGAAGACACCGCTGGTCAGGCCGTACGGGGTGCCGTTGGCGATGGCCACGGCCTCCTCCTCGTCGGCGTACGGGATGATCGTCAGCACCGGCCCGAAGATCTCCTCCTGAGCGATCGCGGAGGACGGGTCGACGTCGGCGAAGATCGTCGGCTGGACGTAGGCGCCGTTCGTCAGGCCCTCCGGCCGGTCCGGCCCGCCGAACACCAGCCGGGCACCGTCGGCGCTGCCCCGCTCGATGTAGCCGACGACCTTCTGCCGGTGTGCCTCGGAGGCCATCGGACCGATCCGGGTGGCCTCGTCGTTCGGGTCGCCGACGGTGTACTGCTTCGCCGCCTCGACGGCCAACGCCACGACCTCGTCCTGGCGGGAGGCGGGCACCAGCATCCTCGGCCACGCGCCGCAGACCTGACCGCCGTTGCTGAACGCCATCATGAGACCCCGCTCGACCGCGGCGGGCAGGTCGGCGTCGTCGAGGATGATGTTCGCACCCTTGCCGCCCAGCTCCAGCGCGACCCGCTTGACGGTCGCCGCGGCCACCGAGGAGATCCGCTGCCCGGCCCGGGTGGAGCCGGTGAAGGAGATCATGTCGATGTCCGGGTGGGCGGAGATCGCCTCCCCGACGATCGCGCCGGTGCCGTAGACGACGTTGAACACACCGGCCGGTACGCCGGCCTCGGCGGCGACCTCGGCGAGGATGCGCGCGGTCAGCGGGGCGTTCTCGGACGGCTTGAAGACCATCGTGTTGCCGGCGAGCAGCGCCGGCGCCAGCTTGGAGACGATCTGCTGCAACGGGAAGTTCCACGGTGTGATCGCACCGACCACACCGATGGGCTCACGGACGATCAGCGAGTTGCCGACCTCCTCGGTCCACGCGAAGTCGTCGGCCAGGCCGGCGATGGACTCGACCACGGCGGCCGGGAAGGCGACCTGGGCGGTCCGGGACATCCCGATCGGGGAGCCCATCTCGGCGGTGATCGCCTGGGCTATCTCCTCCGTGCGAGCGGCGAGGCCCGCGCCGAGGCTGCGCAGGACGTCCGCCCGGTGCTGCGGCGTGGTCGCCGCCCAGGCCGGGAAGGCTGCCCGGGCGGCGGCGACGGCACTGTCGACGTCATCGGCGGTGCCGGCCGGGGTCTCGGCGACGACCTCACCGGTGGCGGGGTTCACGACGGGAAGGGTGCCGGCGGAGCCGACGACGGTCTCGCCACCGATCCAGTGGCCGGTGACGGCGTAGGTGGAAGTTGTCATGGACCGACCGTCGCACCGGCCCGGCACCCCAACCAGGTGCGCTCTATCCAGGGTCTCGCGGTCCCTGGCTGGGGCCCGGCCCGGTCAGAGCGCCAGCACGATTCGCCCGGCGGCGATGCCGGCGTCCTGCCGGGCCCAGGCGTCCGCGACCGAGTCGAACGGCACGATCTCGTGGTCGACGGTGAGCCGCCCCGCCGCCGCATGCCCGGCCACCACGCCCAGCGCCGCCGCCCGTTGCGCGGTCGACAGCCCGTTGTTGGTGTAGCCGACCAGGCGCAGCGAGCCGCCGCGCAGCACGGCGGACTCGATCGGCGCGGTTGCCCCCGCCGCGCTGCCCAGGTTGACCAGCCGGCCACCGGGGCGCAGCACCCGCAGGGCCGCCGCCGCAGGCACACCGAAGACCGGGTCGAGGACGAGGTCGACCGGACCGTCGGCGACCGCACGGAGTCGGTCTGCCATCGACGCGACGTCGTCGTCGGGCAGCAGCGGGATGGCGACCGCCGCGCCGAGCTCCTCGGCGCGGGCCCGTGCCGAGGCAGAGCGGGCCACGGCGATGACCCGGCGGGCGCCGCCGAGCAGGGCCAGCTGGACGGCGGCCTGGCCGACCACGCCGCCGGCCCCGAGCACGATGACCTGCTCGCCGGCGGTCAGGCCACCGCCGTGGGTCAGCGCCGCGTGGGCGGCCACCGCGGAGAGACCCAGGGCTGCGAGCAGGGTCAGCGGTACGCCGGACGGCAGCGCCACCACGTCGGCGGAGGGCACCGCGACAGTGGTCGCCATGCTGCCGTCGACGCCGGACCTCATCCCGGCCGACGTGCCGAACCAGACGGCCGAGCCGTCGGCGAGCCGGCCGAGACCCTGCACACCCGGCACGTACGGGGTGCTCGGCGCGCCGAAGTAGCTGGTGCCGCTGGCGCAGAGCAGGTCCAGCGGGGTGATCGGCACGGCCTCGACGGTGACCGCCACCTCGCCGTCGTTCGGCACGGGCGCCGGCCGCTCGGTGATCGTCGGCGGTGTGCCGCAGGCGTTGAGCACTGCCGCGCGGATCACGTCGCGATGTCCGGGTAGGGCATCGGGAAGTGCGCCAGCCGTGCGCCGTAGGACTTCTGGTATTCCAGCGGCTCGGTGTTGTCCCGTTCGAAGAGGGCGATGAAGAGGGTCAGGGTGAGGAACGGGTGTGCCCCCAACTCGAACAGCTTCACGTGGTCGTGGGTGGCCAACGCCTCCCGCTCCACGTCGTCGAAGCGCAACCAGGTGCTCGCCTCGCCGGTGTGGCAGTTCAGCACGGTGTTGGCGCACTCTGCCTCCCACCAGGTGACCAGCTCGCGCGGCTCGCTGCGGTAGCGCTCGACCAGCTCGGGGTCCCGGTCGACCATGAAGAGGAACTTGTTCAGCAGGTACTTGCTCATGCCGCCGGCGCTCCGTTCGGGTACCAGGTGAAGTAGGCCTCCATGGTGTGGAACAGATCGAGGGTGTCGACGTAGTCGGCCTTCGCGCCGGCCCCGGCCACGCCCATCATGAGCATGAAGTCCATGAAGCCGTGGGTGGCGTTGCCCGGCGAGTGCAGGCTGTCCAGCGTGACCTCGCGCAGGCAGCCGTCCAGGTCGCCGTTGGCGATCCACTCGACGGCCCGCTGGTCGAACTCCGGGTCCGGGCCGTGCGGGCCGAACTGTCGGGGGCCGCCCAGCTCCAGCGACAGGTGACCGGTGCCGATGACGGCCACCCGCAGGTGCGAGGGCCACGACTCGACGATCTCCCGGATGGCCTCGCCGAGCTGCACGAAGCGCTTCGGCTGCGGCAGCGGCGGCGCGAAGATGTTCGTGTAGATCGGCACGATCGGCAGGTCGGCCTCGGGCCGCAGCGTGATGATCGGGCAAGTGATGCTGTGGTCGATGCGCAGCTCGTTGCTGAACGCGAGGTCGAAACCGGAGTCGAGCCCGGCCCGCAGGATGTGCCCGGACAGGTCCTCCTGGCCCTTGAGCAGCATCCGGGGCAGCCCGAACTCGCGTTCCTCGTTGTACCAGTTCGCGTCGTACGAGGGTGCCTTGCCGACCAGGAACTGCGGCATGTTGTCCAGCCAGAGCTGGTGGAAGTGGTCGGAGCCGACCATCACCAGCACGTCGGGCCGGGCCCGGGTCAACGTCTCCCGGAAGGCCAGGATCTTGCTGGTCCACTCGTCGGCGAACGGCGGCCGGTCATCGCCGGTGGCCGTGCTGGCCCGGTAGTAGAAGGGGTGGTGGGTGGAGGCGATGACCGCGACGACGGTGGCCATTGGGCTCCTTTCGCTGGCAGCAGAGGGGGATCAGGGCTCGTAGACGGCGTTGCGGTCCACGGTGCGGTAGATGTCCATGCCGAGCGGGCGGCGCCGCTCCTCGGCGAGGTGCCCGAGCAGCCCCGCCGCGCGGGCCAGCAGGGCGAAACCGCGCAGCATCTCGACGGGGAGCCCGAGGTCGGCGAGCGCCGCGCCGCAGACCCCGGCGCCGTTGAGGGGCAGGGTCCGGCCGAGCACCTGCGGGTGCACCCGCCCGATCGCCTCGAACAGCCGCAGGTGCGGGCCGTGCAGACCCTCCTCGGTGGCGATCCGGATCAGCACGGGCGTGCGCGGGTCCTGCTCCTTGTGCACCGGATGCCCGAGCCCGGGGACCAGTCGGCGCTCCTGCCTGGCCCGGGTGACCGCGTCGAGCGCCAGCGCGTCGTAGTCGGTCACCTCACCGGCCCCCGCGAGGGTGTCGGCGAGGAAGCGTCCACAGTCCTCGGTGACACCGAGGAAGCGGGAGCCGCCGCCGAGCAGGCCGGCGGCGAGCGCGCCCTGCAACGACTCCGGCGCCGACAGGTACGTCAGCCGGGCCGCGATCGCCGTCGGGGTGAAGCCGTGATCGGCGAGCGCCACCAGCACCGCCTCGAAGACCCGCACCTCACCCCGGGTGGGCCGGCGGCCGGCGACCAGCCAGTACGCCAGCTCGCCGAAGCCGACCTCGCCCATCAGATCGCCGGCCAGGTCCTGCCCGAGCAGGGAGATGCTCGTCGGGTCGGACGTGCCGATCCCGGTCGGAAAGCTCAGTTCTTCAGCCACGCGCGGATCTCCTCGCCGTGTTCGTCGAGCCCCGGCGGCGGCAGCTCGTAGCGCGCCGGGGTGTCGGAGAAGGTGATGGGGTTGCGGACGCCGGGCACGTCACCGACGGCCACGACCGGGTCGAGCCCCAGCTCCTCGGCGAGCGCCACGCCGCCGTCGATGGTGTTGATCGGCGCACAGGGGACGCCCGCGGCGAGCAGGTCCCGGAACCACTCGTCCTTGGTCCGCTGGGCGAGTCGTTGCACCAGCAGCGGTCGGAGCTCCTCACGGTTGGCGGTGCGGTCCTGGTTGCGCCCGAAGCGCGGGTCGTCGGGCAGCTCGGGCAGGTCGAGCACCTGGCAGAGCTTGCGGAACTGCCCGTCGTTGCCGGCGATGACGATCAGCTCGCCGTCGGCGGTGGGCAGCGGCTCGTACGGGAAGAGGCTGGGGTGCGCGTTGCCCATCCGGAACGGGACGGTGCCGCCGGCGACGTAGCCGCTGGAGTGGTTGACCAGCCCGGACAGCGCCGAGCTGAGCAGGTTGACCTCGACGTGCTGACCCCGCCCGGTCTCGCCACGGTGGCGCAGCGCGGCGAGGATGCCGATGTTCGCGTGCAGCCCGGCCATGACGTCGAAGACGGAGATCCCGGCCCGGTACGGCGAGCCGTCCGGGTCGCCGGTGAGGCTCATCAGGCCCGAGATCGCCTGCACCATCAGGTCGTAGCCGGGGAAGTCCCTACCCGCGCCGGTGCCGAAACCGCTGATGCTCGCGTACACGATCCTGTTGTTGCTCGCGGCGACGCTGTCGTAGTCGAGGCCGAACCGGGCGAGGCCGCCCGGCCGGAAGTTCTCGATCATCACGTCGGCGCGGCGGGCCAGCTCCTGCGCGGCGGCCACGTCGTCCGGCTCCTTGAGATCCAGGGCGACCGACCGCTTGTTGCGGTTGATGCCGAGGTAGTACGTCGAGACGCCGTCGCGGGTGGGCGGCATCCAGGTGCGGGTGTCGTCGCCACCGGGACTCTCCACTTTGATCACCTGTGCGCCCAGGTCGGCCAGGAGCATCGTCGCGTACGGCCCGGCGAGGATCCGGGAGAAGTCCGCGACGAGCAGGCCGGCCAGTGGCCCCGTCGATTGCTGCACCATGTTTCCGCCCGTCCTGCGGACACCTGTCCGCCCGCACAGCTTGCGATACCGCAGGGGGCCTGTCAACGGTGCTTCATCGCGCGGAAACACGCTCTTGACACGTCTCGTGACCGGGACCACACTTGCGCCACTCGGGCTGGCCGCACAGCGGACAAGAGTCCGGACTCCCCTCGTACCCCGGAAAGGAATGGGTGGCGATGAGCGCAACCGACCGGCCGGTGGTCTTCCGAAACGGCCTGGTTCTCACCATGGACGACGCCCACACGGTGCTGCCCGGCGCCGACGTGCTGGTCGTCGGCGACCGGATCGCGGAGGTCGGCGTCGGCCTCACCGCGCCCGACGACGCCCTGGAGATCGACGCCACCGGCGGCATCCTGATGCCGGGCATGGTCGACACCCACCGGCACATGTGGCAGACCGCCATGCGTGGGTACGGCGCCGACTGGACCCTGACCCAGTACTTCGTCTGGTACTACCTCGAATCCGGCAAGCTGTTCCGTCCCGAGGACGTCTACGCCGGCAACCTGCTCGGCGCCATCGAGGCGATCGACGCGGGTGTCACCACCACCGTCGACTGGTCACACGGGCTCCAGACGCCCGAGCACGCCGACGCGGCAGTGGACGCCCTGGAGGCGGTCGACGGACGGTTCGTGCTCGCCTACGGAAACATCCAGCAGGGGCCCTGGCAGTGGGCCACCTCGCCGGAGTTCCGCGACTTCCACCGCCGCCGCATCGACGGCGGCAGGCTGGCCGGCTTCCAGATGGCGTTCGACGTCACCGGCGACCCGGCCTTCCCGGAGCGGGCCGCCTTCGAGGTGGCCCGGGAGTTGGGCGCCGCGGTGACCACCCACGCCGGAGTCTGGGGCGCCACCAACGACGACGGCATCCGGCTGATGCACGAGAACGGGTTCATGACCCCGTCGACGGTCTACGTGCACGCGGCGACGCTCACCCACGACTCGTACAACCGGATCGCCGCGACCGGCGGCTCCATCTCCGTCTCCACCGAGAGCGAGCAGAGCGCCGGTCAGGGCTACCCGCCCACCTGGCAGTTGCGCCACCACGACATCCCTGTGTCGCTGTCGATGGACACCAGCGTGTGGTGGAGCGGCGACCTCTTCTCGGCGATGCGGAGCACGCTCGGCGCGGACCGCTCCCGCGAGCACCTGGAGGCGCACAGCAAGCAGGAGACCATCACCCACTGTCACCTGCGCGCCGAGCAGGTCGTCGAGTGGGCCACCCGAGGCGGCGCCCGCGCGCTCGGCATGGACTCCACGATCGGCGCCCTCACCGCCGGCCGACAGGCCGACGTGGTTCTGATCAAGAACGACGCGTCGCCGGTGATGTTCCCGATCCTGAACCCGCACGGTCACGTCGTCTTCCAGGCCCAGCGCGGCGACGTGCACACCGTGCTGGTCGGTGGGCGAATCGTCAAGCAGGACGGTCGCCTCGTCGGCGTCGACCTCGCCGCCGCGCGGACCGCGGTGGCGTCGACCATCGACCACCTCCGCGAGACGATGGGGGAGGAGGCGTGGCAGCGGGGCATGAACCCGGACGTCCCCGAGACCGCGATCCTGGAGAACCCCTACCAGTACACCGAGTGGGACGCCGGCTCGGCGCAATGGAAGCATTAGGACATGAGTGACAACGGAAGGGGCGCCGGGCCCGACTTCATCGAGGCTCTCGCCCGTGGCCTCGACGTCCTGCGCTCCTTCCGTCCGGCCTGCCCGTCGATGACGCTCAGCGAGATCGCCGCCGCCACCGGCCTCGCCCGGCCGACCGTCCGGCGCATCCTCATCACGCTCGAATCGCTGGGCTACGTCCGCGCGGTCGGCCGTGGCCACACCCTCACCCCGCGCGTCCTGGAGCTGGGGATGGCGTACGTCAACGCGCTGAACATGTGGGACGTGGCCCGCCCGCACATGGAGAAGCTGGTCGCGCAGACCAACGAGTCGACCTCGATGGCACAGCTGGACGGCAGCGACATCGTCTACGTCGCCCGGGTGGCCGTCCCGAAGATCGTGACGCTCGGCGTCACCATCGGCACCCGCTTCCCGGCTCCCGCGACCTCGATGGGAAAGGTGCTGCTCGCGGCACTGCCACCGGAAACCCTGGCCGCCGTGCTCGCCGAGCCGACCCGCTCCGGCATCACACCACGCTGGCAGCCCTCCCCGGGCGACCTCGACGCCGTGCTGCGCGAGGTGCGGGCGAAGGGCTGGGCCCTCGCCGACCAGGACCTGGCCCCGGGAATCCGGTCCGTCGCGACCGGCGTACGCGACGGCGACGGACGTGTCGTCGCCGCCATCAACGTGACAGTGCACGCGGCCGAGACCTCGCTGGAGACCCTGCGGGAAGAGCATCTGCCGAGGCTGCTGCGCGCCGCCGCCGACATCGGGCACGACTGGGCGCTGACCGCCGCCGTGCCGGTGGTCACCGTCTAGGTGCGCTGGCCTGCCGGTCATGAGGTCGGCGGATCGTCCGGGGCGGCGCCGACACCCGGCCGGATGCCATAGTGCCGCGATGAAGGCAGACCTGCACAGTTACTTGAGGGGCGGCCGCGACACGCTGCTGTGGAAGCTCGACGGGCTCGGTGAATACGATATTCGGCGTCCGTTGACCCCGACCGGGACCAACCTGCTCGGTCTGGTGAAGCACGCGGCGGCCATGGAGATCCTCTACTTCGGCGTCGTGTTCGGCCGACCGCTCGACCAGGAGCTGCCGTACGTCGGCGACGGAGCGGAGGCCAATGCCGACATGTGGGCGACCGCGGATGAGACCCGCGAGGAGATCGTCGGGGTGTACCGTCGCGCGATCGCCCACGCCGACACCACCATCGAAGCCCTCGCGCTGGACGAGGTCGGCCGCGTGCCGTGGTGGGGTGACGCAGCGGTCACGTTGCACCACGTCCTGGTTCACGTCATCGCGGAAACCCAACGGCACGCCGGCCACGCTGACATCGTGCGCGAACTCATCGACGGCGCGGCCGGGCTGCTGCCCAGCAACGACAACCTGCCCCCCGCCGACGAGTCGTGGTGGTTGGACCACCGCCAGCGAGTGGAGCAGGCTGCCCTCGACGCCGGCAAACGCAGCAACTAGGCGTGTTTCAGAAGGGTTCGCTACCAGGGCTGCGGCGTCGCTCCGGCCGGCTAAGTGCCTGTTGACCTTCGTGAGAGGATCTGAGGCGTGACCTTCCACAGAAGGGGCCGTGCCTCGTAGGCAGCCTCAATCGCTTCGTCGCCCCGTACCGATCACGCGAAGCCCGTGGACCCGTTATCGGGATGTTCCTGGACTCTCCGGTCCCGGGAACGCTGCTGTCCGCCTGCTGGAAGGGCAGCGGTGGCTGCCGGGCATGGTGGCAGCCGCAGTCAGCGTATGGGGCGTTCATTCATACGGCGGGCAGCGTCGGTGGAGGCCGTGGGAAGCGGAGTTCACCTGTTCCTGTTGTGGCGATGGCTGGGCCCGTCTGCGCTTGGAGGAGGCAGTCACCATGCTGCCTGGCCATGCCGCGCGAGAGCTCCGAGTCGTTGTCGACCGTCTGGATGACGCCCTGTTGAAACGTACTTATCACGACCCCCAAACGCCCGGGGATGATCCTTGGTGGCTACGCCGCTGTTAAATCCTCGACGTCGTTGCGATCAACGAATGGCTCCGACCCGAGCTATGAAACAGGACCTAGTTCTCTGCCGGTCGTGTCCTCTGCCGGTCGTGGCAGCCAGATGATGACGGCGACGAGGACCGGGCTGGCCCGGTAGAGGGATGCGCGTTGGCGTAGCGGGCGGTCAGGCTCGCCACTGCAGGATCCCGTCGTTGGCCCGCGACCAGAGCCACGGATGCATCCTCCACGGGTCGGCACGGCCTACGGCGGCGGGGCCGTCGGCGCGGAGTCTCCGTTCCTCGGCCGGCTTGCCGCCTGGCCGGGTCTGCCGCGAATCGATCATGATGACTGGAGTTGTCGTACACCTGTTCTAGGCTTGGGTCATGGTCGAGGAGTTGCCGCAGGCAGAGGATGCCATCGCGGCCTGCGCCGACACGGCCATCTGGGCACTGTCCGAGCGTGAGCTGATCGCCGCGCTCGACACCGCGTACCGCATCGAGCAGCGACTCGCCGCAGTGCAGCTGGCCCTGATCCGTGAGCTCGACGGCCGAGGCACCGCCACCACGCAGGGTGCCTCATCCACCGCGGTCTGGCTCCGCGAACGGTTACGCCTCACCATCCCGGCCGCTCGCCGCCTCGTCGACCTCGCCGCCGTCCTGGACACCGGCAACCCTGGCGTACGCCACGCACTGGCCGATGGCCACATCACCGTGGAGCAGGCCCGGGTCATCACCGACACGATCGACACCGTGCAGACCGCCGCCGGTGCCGAGGCCGCTGACAAGGCCCTCGGAGTGCTCGTCGAGTGGGCCGGGCAATTCGACCCCACCCTTCTCCGCAAACTCAGCACCCGCATCCTCGACCACGTCGCACCCGACATCGCCGACGCCGCGGCCAAAGCCGCCCTGGATGCCGAAGCTCGCCGCGCCACCCGCGACCGCCACCTCACCCTCTCCACCCTCACCGACGGCCGTCTGCGACTCACCGGCATCCTCGACACCGAGGCCGCCGGGCTGCTCCGCGCCGCCATCAACCCCCTGAGCGCACCGTCGGGCCCTGATGACCAGCGCACTCCCGCGCAGCGCCGGCACGACGCCCTCAGTGACGTGTGCCGCCTCGCCCTGCGCACCGGCGAGCTGCCCGAGCACGGCGGCGATTGCGCCCAGGTCGTCGTCACCACCAGCTACGACGGGTTGACCCGGCAACTGGGCAGCGGCACTCTCGACACCGGCCTGCACCTCACCCCCGAGGCCGTGCGCCGACTCGCCTGCGACGCCGGCATCCTTCCCGCCGTCCTCAGCGGAGCCGGCCAGCCACTCGACATCGGCCGGCAACGCCGTCTCATCACCGGCCCCCTCCGGCGAGCCCTGGTGCTGCGGGACGGTGGCTGCGCCTTCCCGGGCTGCGATCGACCACCGCGCTGGTGCGACGCACACCACATCGAGCACTGGGCCGACGGCGGCCAGACCAGCCTCGCCAACGCCGTCCTGCTCTGCGGCCACCATCACCGGCACCTGCACCACAGCGACTGGACCGTGCGCCTGGCAGGCGACGGCCACCCCGAATTCGTCCCACCGGCCTGGCTCGACCCCGAACAACTACCCCGTCGCAACCACTACCACCGACGAACGTGAGCACCACGAGCACATAACGATCACCCCGGTCAGTAGGCCGACCGGGTGGCCAGCACAGCATGTCCTGATTCCACCCGGCGACCGAGGCGAGGAGAGGCGCGGGACCAGGATCCGCTCGCTGGCTCGCCCTGACCCCGGCGGGCTCGGTGCTGCTGGTGGAGGGCCGGGCCGCCCTCGACGCGGCCGCCGTGCTGCCGTGCCGCCGTGCCTCGTCGTGCCTCGTCGTGCCTCGCCGTGCCTCGTCGTGCCTCGCCGTGCCGGGCTGCCCTCGACGCGGCCGCCGTGCTGCCGTGCTGCCGTGCCTCGCCGTGCTGCCGTGCTGCCGTGCTGCCGTGCCTCGCTGTGCCGCACTCGCCGCGATCCGGTGGTGGACGCGCCGAGCGTGACGATGGTGATCGCGTGGCTGCCGCGCCGCCGATCCCTGGCCTTCGCCGGGCTGATCCGGGCCGCTGCCCGTCCGGCCGGTGGTTCTGCGGTTGGTCGCCACCCCGACGAGTGGCTGTAAATGGACGGCCGTTCGGATACGCGGCCCGGCGGTCACGAAAACCGGCGGCGAATCGTCACAACCGGCAGTTAGTCTGCCTGCGCGCGTCGTCGTCCTGGCACGTCGCGCCCCGCGCCTGGTCGGCGCGGCATCGCCGCCACCGCCCACCATTGGCCGGCTCAATCGACTTCAGGAGAGTCAGTGACACAGCAATCCGTCGCGACAGCGGACAAACTCGACGCCGCAGTGCTCAAGGTGGCGGGCGTCGTCGTCCTCGGCGCGATCATGTCGATCCTCGACGTGACGGTGGTCAGCGTGGCGCTGCCCACCTTCCAGAGCGAGTTCGACGCGTCGTACGCCCGCGTCGCGTGGACGATGACCGCCTACACCCTGGCCCTGGCCACCGTGATCCCGCTCAGCGGCTGGGCGGCCGACCGGTTCGGCACCAAACGCCTCTACATGGTGGCGTTGGCCCTGTTCACCATCGGCTCGGGTCTGTGCGCCACGGCAGACACGATCGGCGAGCTGATCGGCTACCGCGTGCTTCAGGGCCTCGGCGGCGGCATGCTCATGCCGCTGGGCATGACCATCATGACCCGCGCGGCGGGGCCGCACCGGATCGGCCGACTGATGGCCGTCCTCGGCATCCCGATGCTGCTCGGGCCGATCGGTGGCCCGATCCTCGGCGGCTGGTTGATCGACACGGCGAGCTGGCACTGGATCTTCCTGATCAACCTGCCGATCGGCGTCGTCGCACTGATCTACGCGCAGATGGCGCTGCCGAAGGACGCCCCCGAGCCGTCCGAGTCGTTCGACTTCGTCGGCATGCTCATGCTCTCGCCGGGCCTGGCGCTCTTCCTCTACGGCGTCTCGTCGCTGCCGGAGGCGGGCACCTTCACCGAGGCCAAGGTGTGGGCCCCGATGCTCGTCGGTGGCGCGCTGGTGGTGGCGTTCGTGCTCTACTCGTTCAAGCCCCGGCACCCGCTGCTCGACCTGCGGCTGTTCCGCAACCGCAGCCTGACCATCGCGTCGCTGACGCTGTTCGTGTTCATCATCGCGTTCATGGGCGCCGGCCTGCTGTTCCCGAGCTACTTCCTCCAGGTGCGCGGCGAGACGACGCTGGCGGCCGGTCTGCTGATGGCCCCGCAGGGCATCGGCGCGATGATCACCATGCCGATCGCCGGCACGTTGGCCGACCGGGTGCCGATCGGCCGCACCGTGCCGTTCGCGCTGGGGCTCATCGTCGTCGGGTTCTTCAGCTTCACCCAGGTCGACCCGCAGACCTCGTACTGGCTGCTCGGCGGGTCGCTGTTCGTGATGGGCCTGGGCATGGGCGGCACGATGATGCCGATCATGACGTCGGCGCTGCGGACGTTGTCGGCCAACGACGTGGCTCGCGGCTCCACCCTGGTCAACATCCTCCAGCAGATCGGCGGGTCGGTCGGCGCCGCCGTGATGTCGGTGATCCTCACCAACGAGCTGAACGGCTCGCGGCCGATCCCCGGCCTGGTGGACGAGAGCGGCAAGCCGGTCACCGAGGCCGGGCTGGCCATCGCCTCCCAGCAGCGGCCGGAGCTGCTCCAGCAGATGCCGGTGGACCCGTCCATCATCGAACGAGGGCTCGACTTCGCCGCCAAGTCGTTCGCCACCACGTTCTGGGTCGCGTTCGCGCTGGTCGTGCTCACGTTCATCCCTGCGGCTCTGCTGCCGCGCCGACGTCAGCCGGCGCAGCTCGACGACCCGCAGGGCGAGCTGGTCAAGACGCCCGTCGTCATCCACTGAACAACCCGCCCGCCGCGCTCACCATCCACGGATGGTGAGCGCGGCGCTGTCGGGCGGTCGTCAGCGCAGCGGGCCGTCGCCGGGGCCGTCGGGGTCCTCGACCACGTGGATCGCGGCCTCCTCGGCGCTGGCGGCACCCGCGTCGATCCCGGCGTCCCACGCCACCGACTCGGCCTCGTCGTCCTCGCGGACGCCCTCGTCGTACGCGACGAGACGGCCGGCGCGCGCCTCGGCCTCGTAGCCCCGGCGGGTCAGCTCGTCCTCGTCGTCGCCGCCCTCGGCGTACGGGTCGACGTCCGGCACCTCCTGGGCGAGGTACTGCTCCAGGGACTCGCCAGCCCGCTCCTCGGCCGGCGTGGTGCCGAACCGGTTCGCCGCCGTCCAGTGGTCCTCGGCGACGATGCCGGTGTCGAGGGGGTCGCCGACGCGGTCGTCGTCCAGGGTGTCCGAGGCGTCCAGGACCCCGTCGTCCTCGGCCACGTTCCACTCGTCGACGGAATCCATCCGTTCGGTCTGGCTCACGGCGGTCTCCTCTTCGTCACGGTGCACCAAAGTGCCCAGCCTATGACCGTCCAACGCCGGCGCAGCCCGAGGCCTGCCCGCTGTGACGAACGGACCTCGGGCTGCGACGCCGGTGCCGGGTCAGCGGCTCAGCAGCCCCACCACGGCCTCGGTGAACTCCGTCGGCTGCTCGATGTGCCCGAAGTGCCCGCTGTGCTCCAGCACGACCAGCCGTGAGTCCTTGAGGCCCGCGTGCGCCTGCTCGGCCCAGCGGGGGCCGCAGATGAAGTCGTACGCCCCCACGATCACCACGACGGGCACGGTGATCTCGCCGAGGTTGTCCCGTACGTCGAAGGGCGTGGGGTCCTGCGCGCCGGCCGGCGCCGACCAGATGCGTACGGCGGCCTGGAACGGGACGAACTCGTCCTGTCGGCCCCAGAAGTCCGCGAAGTACACCGGGAGGGCGGCACGCAGGGTGGCCCCCAACGACTCGTCGTCCGTCGCCGCGCCGATCTGCCCGAAGGCGGCCGGAACCGCCGTCGCCTCCGGCCGGTCCGGGTGCCGCTGCGGGTACGCGGCCAGACCGGCCATCGCCTCGGCCCAGAACTCGGCGCCGGTGACGGGTGAGGTGTCGTACAGGGCGAGACCGGCGACCCGGTCCGGGTGTGCGAGGGCGTAGCGCTGGACGACGAAACCGCCGTGCGAGTGCCCGAGGAGGTGGACCCGGGGTGCGTCGAGGTGCTCGACGACGGCGTGCAGGAACCGGACGTACGTGTCGAGACGGTAGTCGGCGGCGTCGTCGAGGCGCCCCGAGGCGCCGGTGCCGACCGGCTCGACGTACACCATCGTGAAGTGCTCTTCCAGGCTCGGCGCCCGCAGGTAGGCCCACTCGATGCCGGGGCCGCCGGAGTGCGCCACACAGACCGGGCCGGTGCCGGCGACGTGGTAGACCTGCCGAACGCCGTCGACGGTGAAGGTGTGGGCGCCCGGTGCGAGGGCGCTGACGTCGTGGCTGGTGGAACCCATGAAGTATCTCCCGTTCCGAGACCCGTGCGGCGGATGCCGGCACGGCAACTGGCGCATGACGCGGACCAGATGCGCGGGCCGAAGGAAAAGTTCGCTCGGTCGGGGAAGTTTCTTCAGACCAGCGCCGGGACGGGGTGGAAGAGGGTGAGGCGGCGCACTCGCCCCTCGCGCAGCACCTGCAACCACAGCGCCGCGGGTGGGCAGTGCTCCGGGTCGTCGGGCGGGCTGATCAGGTCGGTCTCCCAGATCAGCACGTCGCCGCTGGCGGCCACGTTGCGCAGCCGTTGGCGTACCCCTGCTGTCAGGTCTCGGTTCATGCCCTGGATCGCCAGGTCACGACCGCCGCGCGGGCCGCCCGGCACGACCATCTCGGCGTCCGGCCACCAGCTCTCACGAACCACCCGGTCGAAGTCGCCGCCCATCGCCGTCGCGATCATGTCGCGACCCTCCCGCCACCGCGATTCGGTCGCCGCGGTGACGTCGGTGTGCGCCGCGGTCGCCGCCGCGCGGAGGCCGCCGGCGAGCGCGCGGCGGGCGTGGCTGAGGCGGCTGCGGACGGTGCCGACCGGCACGCCGCACATGGCCGCGATCTGCTCGTACGACGACGCGTCGCTGAAGTAGCGCAACAGGGTGACCAGCCGGTCCGGCTCGGACAACTGCCCGATGGCGTGCCACACCCAGTCGCGCATCGCGCCCCGGTCCAGTGCTTCCTCAGGGGTGGGTGTGTCGGCGGGGCGGGCGAACCACTCCGGTTCGGCGACCGGGACGGCTCTGGGCCCGCGCACGGTCATCCGACTGTTGTTGCGGACGATGGCACGCAGCCACGCGCCGACGGCGGCGGGGTCGCGGACCTCGCCGATGCGACGCAGCGCCACCACCATGGCGTCCTGCACCGCGTCCTCGGCGTCCGGTCCGTAACCGAGGACGCTCAACGCGACGGCCCGCATCTCGGCCTCGTGCCGGGCCAGCAGCGCTCCGAGTGCCGCCGCGTCTCCCGCCTGCGCCTGCGCGACCAGCTCCGCGTCGCTCTGCGTCACGCCCAGTTCCTCCCCGAAAGACCGATTTAGTACGCTTGTGCTCGACCAAGCGTACGGCGGGTCGGCGGGCCGATGCCCCGGCTCGGCGGCCGTCCTACGCTGTGGATGGGCTGGCGGCGCGGGTGGCTCGGACCCCGAGCTGCCGCAGGTGCGCAATCAACTCCGGCGGCTCGTGCACCTCCACGTCGCAACCGAGAGTCAGCAGGCGCCACGCCAGCCACTCCAGCGTGTCGGCGTTGCTGCGCAACAGGCAGGAGGTCGCGTCGATCGGCTCCAGATCGACGCCGGCGCCACCGAGCGGGCCCGCCATCCGCTCGACCGGCGCGTACAGCGTCACCACCGCCCGGTAGACGGGCGTCAGCTCAAGCAGCTTCTCCGTCATGAACGAGGCGGCGTCCGACGCCGGCAGTTGACGGGCGGCGAACCGGGTCCGGGTGTGCCGCAGGTCAGTGATCCGGTCGACCCGGAAGATCCGCCAGTCGTCGCGGTCGTTGTCGTAGCCCACCAGATACCAGCGTCGACCCGCCGACACCAGCTTGTACGGCTCGACGAGCCGTTCGGTGTCCACGCCGTCGCGACGGCGGTAGGTGAACCGCAGTTGCTCCCGGTTGTTGACGGCGCCGGCCAGCGCGCTCAGGTGCGCCGGGTCGACAGTCGGTCCCGCCCAGGTGAGCAGCGGTTCGGTGGCCGCCCCCAGCGCGCTGACGCGGTGCCGCAGCCGGGACGGCAGCACCTGCTCGAGCTTTGTCAGCGCCCGTACCGAGGCCTCTTCGATGCCGGCCACCGCGTGACCGGCGGCGGTGCGCAGACCGACAGCGATCGCCACCGCCTCGTCGTCGTCGAGCAACAGCGGAGGCATCGCCTTGCCGGCCACCAGGCGGTAACCGCCGATCGCCCCCATCGTCGCCTGCACCGGGTAGCCGAGGTCGCGCAGTCGCTCCACGTCGCGGCGAATGGTGCGCAGGCTGACGCCGAGCCGGGTGGCGAGTTCGCTGCCGGGCCACTCGCGCGGCGTCTGCAACAGCGACAGCAGGCCCAGCAGTCGGGCGGGGGTGTCGGACATGACCTCAGCTTGCCAGCGATGTGTGACAAAACCTGTCCTATATGGCTCGTAGCGTTTCCGGCATGACGCCATTTCGCATCGACATACCGCAGTCGGACCTGGACGACCTGAGTGACCGGCTCGCCCGCACCCGGTGGCCCCGCTCGTTGCCCGGCACCGGCTGGAGCCGCGGGGTGCCGGTGGACTACCTCCGCGAGCTGACCGAACACTGGGCGAACGGTTACGACTGGCGGGCGCACGAGGCGCGGCTCAACGACCTGCCCCAGTTCGTCACCGAGATCGACGGCTTGGACGTGCACCTGCTGCACGTCCGCTCGCCGGAGCCGGACGCGCTGCCGTTGCTGCTGACACACGGCTGGCCGAACTCCGTGGTCGAGTTCACCGAGCTGATCGGCCCGCTGACCGACCCGCGCGCCCACGGCGCGGACCCCACGCAGGCGTTTCACCTCGTGGTGCCGTCGGTGCCCGGCTACGGTTTCTCGCAGGCGCCGCCGGCCGGGTTCACGATCGACCGGCTCGCCCGGATGTGGGCCGAGCTGATGGCCAACCTCGGCTACCACCGCTACGGCACCCAGGGCGGGGACCTCGGTGCGTACGTCGCCCCGCGGGTGGCGGCGGTGGCGCCGGAGCAGGTGGTCGGCGTACACATCGACGGTGGGTTCGGCTTTCCGACCGCCGCCGACGTGCCGGAGATGAGCGCGGCGGAACGCGCCGAGTGGGAGCAGATGCAGCAGTGGATGAGCGGTGGCGTGGACCATCACGCCCTGCTGCGAGCGGCGCCGCAGACGTTCTCGTACGCCTGGAACGACTCGCCGGTCGGGCTGCTGGCCTGGATGATGCAGAAGTTCAAGGAGTTCACCATGACGGTGCCGACGCCGGAGCAGGCCATCGACCGGGACCACCTGCTCACCAACGTGAGCCTCTACTGGTTCACCGGCACGTCGGGAACGTCGTCGTGGCCCATGTACGAGCGACTCACCGTCGCCGCCGACGGCAGATTCGCCTGGCCCACCGGCCAGCGGCGGGTGCCGTCCGGTGTGTACGGCGGCGGGTCCGCGCTGATGCGCCGCCTCGCCGAGCGGGACAACACCATCGTCCACTGGCCGCAGGGCAACCCGGGCAGCCACTTCGTGGCCATGGACGAGCCGCTGGCGCACGCGGCGGACATCCGCGCGTTCTTCAAGGGCCTGCGATGACCGACCTGAGCTGGGCGCAGGTGTCCGCCCGACGCCTACGGCGGCACCGGCTCCGCACACCGGCGGCGGACACGGCACCGGAGGCGGCACCGGACGCCGCACGCGTCGCCGACGTGGTGTCGACGATCTGCGGCGCGCACGCCCAGATCGCCTCCGCCGCCGAGCTGTCCATCGGGCTGCGGGTGCCGGGCGCGACCCGCGCCCTGGTGCGCCGGGCACTGTGGACGGACCGCACCCTGGTCAAGACCCGTGGGCCGCGCGGCACCGTGCACCTGCTCGCCGCAGCGGACCTGCCGATGTGGGTCGGCGCGCTGACCGCGTTGCCGACCCCCTCGTGGGAGCGCAGTGCGGTCCTGCTGACACCCCGGCAGACCGAGCAGGTCCTCGCAGCCATCGCCGAGGCGGTTGCCGAGGCCGACCTGACCACCGCCGAGCTGACCGAGGAGATCGTCGCCCGCACCGGCCCGTGGGCGGGTGACCTGGTCATGGAGGCGTTCCAGGACAAATGGCCCCGGTGGATCGCCGCGATGACCGCCGCCACCCGGGGCGGAGTGATCTGCTTCGGCCCGAATCGCGGTCGGGTCAGCACGTACACCAGCCCGGCCCGGTGGCTGCCCGACTTCGCGCCGATGCCCGGTCCCGCCGCCCTGGCCGCACTCGTCCGCAGTTACCTGCACGCGTACGGGCCGGCCACTCCGGCGCAGTTCGCCCGGTGGATGGCGGTGCCCCCGGGGTGGGCGACGTCGCTGTTCGACTCGCTCGACCTGGCCGAGGTGACAGTGGAGGGCACCCGGGCCTGGGTGGCCGCCGACGACACCGGGTTCCCCGACGACCGGCCGTCCGGGCTGCGACTGCTGCCCTACTTCGACGCGTACGCGGTCGGCTGCCACCCCCGCGAAAGGCTCTTCCCCGGTGCCGCCGCGGAACGGGCGCTCGCCGGTGGCCAGGCCGGCAACTATCCGGTGCTGCTGGTGGACGGGGTGGTCGCCGGGGTGTGGCATCAACGCCGCTCCGGCCGTTCGATCCGCGTCACTGTCGAGCCGTTGCGGACACTCGACGCCGCCCGGCAACGGGAGCTGGCGGAGGAGGTCGAACGGGTCGGCGAGATCCTGGACGGCAAGGCGTCGCTGACCATCGGCACCGTCAGTGTCGGTCCGCACGCCTGAGACCACGCCGGCGCACGACGTGGGCGAGGATGAGAGCGTGCACCCCGAACCGGTCGACCACTCGCCCCGGCAGTCGTTCCCCTGGGCCGTCCTCGGCCAGCGCTGGGAGGACCTCACCTTCCTGCACTGGGCCGTCGACCCGACGCTCGTCGCACCGCTGCTGCCGGCCGGAACCCGTCCGGACACGCTGGACGGCGTCAGCCACGTCGGGCTGATCGGCTTCCGGATGGTGGGGCTGGGCTTCGGGCGGGGCCCCGGTGTGCCGTACTTCGGCACCTTCTGGGAGACCAACGTCCGGCTCTACTCGGTCGACGACCTCGGCCGGCGGGCCGTCGTGTTCCGGTCGCTCGACGCGTCCCGCCTGGTGCCGGTGCTGGTGGCGCGGGCGACGCTGCGGCTGCCGTACCTCTGGTCGTCGATGCGGATGGACCGCGACGGTGACCGCCTCACCTACCGGTGCCGGCGACGCTGGCCGGGCCCGGCGGGCACGACGAGCCGGATGGTGGTGCGGGTGGGGGAGCAGGTCGACGACCCGACGCCCCTTGAGCATTTCGTCACCGCCCGCTGGGGGCTGCACACCCGGGCGTACGGGCGCACGCTGCACCTGCCGAACTGGCACCCGCGCTGGCCGCTGCACCGGGCCGAGTTGCTGCACCTCGACGACGAGCTGATTGCCGCCGCCGGGCTGCCGGCACCGGTCGGCCCGCCGGTCAGCGTGCTCTACTCGCCCGGTGTCGGGGTCAGGTTCGGCCCGCCCGTGGCGGTCCGGCGGCCCGGCTGAGTGGAGCCGGGCCGCCGGGCTGTCAGTAGCGACCGCCCTCGGGTGCGGGCAGGGCGTCCAGGTCGGCCAGGTCCTCGGCGCCGAGCCGGACGTCGCCGGCGGCGCAGTTGTCCGCCAGGTACTTCGGGGTCTTGGTCCCGGGGATCGGAATGACCTGGTCACCCTGGGCGACCACCCAGGCGAGCGCGACCTGCGCGGACGTGACGCCGGCCCGGTCCGCGATCTCCCGGACCCGGGCGACGATGGCGAGGTTGGCGCGCAGCGCGTCCTGCTGGAAACGCGGCAGGCCACGACGGAAGTCGTCGGCGGGCAGGTCGTCGAACGAGGTGAACCGGCCGGCGAGGAAACCGCGACCGAGCGGGGAGAACGGCAGGAAGGCGCTGCCCTGCTCGGCGCAGTACGGCAGCACCTCAGCCAGCGGGTCGCGGGTCCACAGCGACAACTCGGACTGCACCGACGCCACCGGGTGCACCGCCTGGGCTCGCTTGATCTGGGCGACCGTCACCTCGGACAGCCCGATCTGCCGCGCCTTGCCCGCCGCCACGACCTTCGCCATCGCGCCCCAGGAGTCCTCGATGGGCACCTCCGGGTCGACGCGGTGCAACTGGTAGAGGTCGACGTGGTCGGTGCCGAGCCGGCGCAGGCTGTCGTCGATCGCCGCGCGGATGTGCTCCGGACGGCCGTTGTTGCCGATCTTCGGCGAGTTGCCGGGACCACCGGTGGGGGAGGTCGCCACCAGGCCGACCTTCGTCGCCAGGACGGCTCGCTCCCGGTGGCCGCCGGCCAGCGCCCGCCCGACCAGTTCCTCGTTGGTGTACGGCCCGTACACGTCGGACGTGTCGATCAGGGTGGCGCCCAGGTCGAGAGCCTGGTGGATGACCGAGATCGAGGTGTCGTCGTCGCGGGGGCCGCTGATGTCGTATCCGTGGCTCATGCCCATGCACCCGAGGCCGATGACGCCGACCTCGGGACCTGCGCTGCCCAGCGTGGTGGTTCGCATGCGCCCCACGCTACGACCAGCGCTGCCGGCCCGCACCCGCCCCGGGGGTTCAGCGGCCTCGGGTCCTGACGCCCCCGCCTTGCTTCCATTGGCGTTGATCGATATTGTGCGCGAAGGCGCCGCCCCGCCTCAGACCACCACCGTCGATCCGAAGCGGGTTCCGCATGCGCGCACTGAGACTTGTCACGACCCTGGCCGTCGCCGGCCTGCTGGCCGGTGGGGTGGCCATCACCGCCACCCCGGCCAGCGCGGCGACCGCCGTGTTCTCCGTGACGAACAACTGGGGCAACGGCTACCAGGGGCAGATCACCGTCACCAACGACACCTCCACACAGATCACCAGCTGGCGGGTCGAGTTCGACCTGCCGTCCTCCTCGACCGTCAGCCAGTCGTGGAACGCGCAGCAGTCGACCTCCGGCAGCCGTTACACCTTCACCAACGTGTCCTGGAACGGCACCCTCGCCGCAGGCGCCTCCACGTCGTTCGGTTTCCTCGTCAACGGCTCCGGCACCCCGGTCAACTGCACAGTGAACGGCGCGTCGTGCGCCGGCGGCCCACCCCCGACCACGCCGCCCCCGACGACGCCACCGCCCACGACCCCACCGCCCACGACCCCGCCACCGACCACCGGCACCCCGGTCGAGCGGTACGGGCAGCTGCGGGTCTGCGGCACGACGATGTGCGACAAGACCGGCGCACGGGTGCAGCTGCGCGGCATCAGCAGCATGTGGCTCAACTGGGAAACCGCCCCGTACGCCGAGAACCTCTCCGCGCTGACCTGGATGCGGGACAACTGGAACCTCCAGGTGATCCGCGCGGCGATGGGCGTGGAGCCGGCGGGCGCGTACCTCAGTGACCCGGCCAAGGCGCGTGCACAGGTGGAGACCATCATCAACAACGCGGTCACCGCCGGTGTGTACGTGATCGTCGACTGGCACGCCCACGAGGCGCAGAACAACCAGTCCCAGGCGGTGGCGTTCTTCGGGGACCTGGCCCGCCGCTACGGTCACCTGCCCAACGTCATCTGGGAGCCCTACAACGAGCCGTTGCAGGTGAGCTGGACCAACGTCATCAAGCCGTACCACCAGGCGGTGGTCTCCGCGATCCGCGCCGCC
The DNA here is from genome assembly GCF_018070425.1 of Micromonospora sp. C81. NCBI lineage: Bacteria > Bacillati > Actinomycetota > Actinomycetes > Micromonosporales > Micromonosporaceae > Micromonospora > Micromonospora sp. C81. The sequence continues at coordinate 374,032 of NZ_JAGPXS010000001.1, read as the reverse complement.
GACCCGGACAACATCGTCGTGCTCGGCACGCCGACCTGGTCGCAGGACGTGGACGTCGCGGCGGCCAGCCCGGTCACCGGCACCAACCTGATGTACACGCTGCACTTCTACTCGTGCACGCACGGCGCGTCGCTGCGGGCCAAGGGCGATGCGGCGATCCGCGCCGGCCTGGCGCTGTTCGTGACGGAGTGGGGCGCCAGCCACGCCGACGGTGGCCTGGACGGCCGATCCTGCCTGCCGGAGGCGCAGTCCTGGATCGACTGGATGAAGACCAACGGCATCTCCTGGACCGCGTGGAAGCTCGACGTCGGCACCGACACCACCAACCTGCTCAGCCCCGGCGCGCCGGTCACCGGCGGGTGGAACAACTACCTGCACGGCCACGCGCCGTTCGTGGTCGCCAACATGAGGTGATCCCGGCCGCTCCCAGGCCGTGATCGACACGCGTTCACTGATGTCGGGGTATCCGGATCGACGGGATACCCCGACATCACCATGCCCCTCGACCCGGCAGGAGCGTGCTGCGCGTCGCTGAGCAGCCCGGCCAGAACGGCGCGTCACCTTAACGCGCTGGAAACACCCCCGGTACCAACCCTGGGAACGCTCGTCGGACAGCCGAGACCACCGACACGCGAACCGGGGTGACCATGGCCGACAACACCACGAACGTGCCGACGTTCGACGGGTCGATGGGCCGGTCCGGCAACGGCCGGACGCTGCCCACGCCCCGCACCAACCCGGTCGCGTCGCTGGACGACGGTGACCCGGCGGACCTGGCCACGATCGGCGTGGAGGAGGAGTTCCACGTCGTCGACCTGCACACCCGCGAGCTGGTGCCCCGGGCCGGGGAACTGCTCGACCGGCTGCCGGCGACCTCGTTCACCGCGGAACTGCACCGCAGCGTGGTGGAGACCAACACCGCGGTCTGTCGCACCCTCGACGAGATCCGCGACGAGCTGACCAGGCTGCGTCAGCTCGCCGTCCGGGTCGCGGACCGGGCCGGGCTGGGCATCGTGGCGGCCGGTACGGTGCCGCTGCGCGCCGACGGGGACTCGAGCGTCACCCCCACCTCCCGCTACCGGCGGATGCTCGACGAATACCAACTGCTCGCCCGGGAGCAGTTGATCTGCGGCGCGCAGGTGCACGTCGGGGTGTCCGACCGGGATCTCGCGGTGGCCGTCACCCGCCGGGTTCAGCCGTGGCTGCCGGTCCTGCTCGCCCTCTCCACCAGCTCGCCGTACTGGATGGGTCAGGACAGTGGTTACGCCAGCGTCCGGTCGCTGGTCTGGCAACGCTGGCCCACGGCGGGGGACCCGGGCGAGGTGACCAGCGCCGCGGACCACGAGGCTCTGGTCGCCGAGCTGATCTCCTCCGAGACCATCACCGACCCTGCCATGATCTATTTCGACGTCCGGCCGTCGGCCCACGTGCCCACAGTGGAGCTGCGGATCACCGACGCCAACTCCGACGTGGAGACCATCGTCCTGCTCACCGGCCTGTTCCGGGCGCTCGTCCGACGGGAGGTCGCGGCGCTGCGCGCCGGGGTCGAGCGCACCGGCGTACGGCCACCGGTGTTGCGCGCCGCCGTGTGGCGGGCGGCCCGGTCCGGGCTGGAGGGTGACCTGCTCGACCTGCCCCGCTCGGCCCGGCCGGTGCCGGCCGCCGAGGCGGTCCGCCGCCTGGTGACCGACCTGCGTCCGCAGTTGGAGGCGACCGGTGACTGGGAGCAGGTCAGCGAGCTGACCCGTCACGCGCTGGAACGCGGCAGCTCCGCCGCGCGGCAGCGGCGGGCGTACGAGCGGCGCGGCCGGTTGGCCGACGTGGTCGACCTGCTCCTCGACGAGACCCGGGGCCGGATCCGGGGGCCACTGCCCGGAGTGTCGCCGCTGCCCGTCCTTCCCACGTACACCGACTCGTCCGACGAGGTCTTCGGGCCCGGCGGGCCGGAGCCCGCGTACCGTCCGCTGTTGGCCGCCCTGCGCGGCCTCGGCGCCGGCGGTCTGCGTCAACGGGAGAACGACCGGGACGAGGAGCAGCGGGCCCGCGGTGTGACGTTCAGTGTCGCCGGCGAGGCGAGCACCCGGCTCTTCCCCGTCGACCTGGTGCCGCGCGTCGTGCCCGCCGCCGACTGGCGGACCCTGCGCACCGGCCTGGTGCAGCGCGCCCGCGCCCTCGACGCGTTCCTGGCCGACGTCTACGCGGACCGGGCCGTGGTGGCCGACGGTGTGGTGCCGGCGTGGGTGGTGGAGTCCTCGCCCGGTCTGCGCCCGACCGGGGCGCTGATGGGCCGGCGGGGAACCCGCGCCCAGGTGTCCGGCACCGATCTCGTCCGGGACCCGGATGGCGGCTGGTACGTGCTGGAGGACAACCTGCGGGTGCCCTCCGGCATCGGCTACGCGGTGCAGAACCGCCGGTTGACACAGGCGGTGCTGCCGGAGCTGCCCGTGCCGGCCGATCTGCTGCCCGCCGACGAGACACCGGCGATGCTGTACCGGGCGCTGGTCGCCGCCGCGCCTGCGGCTGCCGACGATCCCGCCGTGGTGGTGCTCAGCAGCGGTCCCGGTGATCCCGCGTGGTTCGAGCACCGGCTGCTCGCCGACGAGATGGGCGTGCCCCTGACCGAGACCAACGACCTGCTGGTGGAGGACGGCCGGGTCCGGCTGGTCCGCGAGGGCTGCCGCCGCGAGGTGGACGTGATCTACCTGCGGATGGACGAGGAGGCGCTGCTGCACGCGCCGGGCGCCGACGGGGTGCCGCTGGGCTGGCCGCTGCTCGCCGCGGTGCACGCCGGGCGGCTCACGTTGGCCAACGCGCTGGGCAACGGTGTCGGCGACGACAAGGCGCTGTACGCGTACGTGCCCCGGCTGATCGAGTACTACCTGGGCGAGAAGGCTCTGCTGGGGGACGTGCCCACGTACCTGTGCGGGCTGCCCGAGCAGCGGGCCGAGGTGCTGGACCGGCTCGACGAGTTGGTGCTCAAGCCGGTCGACGGGTACGGCGGCGACCGGGTGGTGATCGGCCCCCGGGCCGAGGCGGAGGAGCTGGACGCCGTCCGGGAGCAGATCCTCGCGGCCCCGCACCGGTGGATCGCCCAGGAGATGATCGCGTTGACCACCCACCCGGTCTTCGACGGCACGGCTCTCGCCCCCCGTCACGTCGACCTGCGGGCCTTCGTGTTCCTCGGCGACACCGCCGAGGTCGCGCCGGTGGCGCTGACCCGGGTCGCGCCGGCCGGCAGCATGATCGTCAACTCGTCCCGAGGCGGCGGGTCCAAGGACACCTGGCTGCTCGGCGGAGACGAACGGCCGCCGGTGTAACCCACGCTTGACCCGCCCGTCATCGGGACGCAACCCGGTCCGCCAAACCTGGACCCGTCAGCGGCCCGAGCGGACCCGAGCCGAACAGAGGTGCGTGGCATGTGCGGTATCGGAGGTGAGTTCCGCTTCGACGGGACGCCACCCGACATGGCGGCCGTCGAGCGGATGCTCCCCGCCCTGGCCTCCCGTGGCCCGGACGGTGAGGGCCGGTGGCAGCAGGGGCCGGCGGCCCTGGTGCACCGACGGCTGCGCATCATCGACCTCTCCGACGCGGGCGCCCAGCCGATGGTCGACGACGAGCTGGGTCTGGCCGTCGTCTTCAACGGCTGCATCTACAACTACCGGGAGCTGCGCGACGAGCTGATCGCCGCCGGTTACTCCTTCCGGTCCACCTCGGACACCGAGGTGATCCTCAAGGCGTACCACCGGTGGGGGACGGCCTGCGTCGAACGGTTCTACGGGATGTTCGCATTCGCCCTGGTGGAGATGGCCACGCACACCCTCGTGCTGGCCCGCGACCGGCTCGGCATCAAGCCGCTCTACCTGGCCGAGGGGCCGGGGCGGGTCCGCTTCGCCTCCACCCTGCCGGCGTTGCTGGCCGCCGGTGACGTGGACACCGACCTCGACCCGGTGGCGCTGCACCACTACATGAGCTTCCACTCGGTGGTGCCCCCGCCGCGCACGATCCTCGCCGGGGTGCGCAAGCTCCCACCGGCGACCGTGCGGGTGATCACCGCATCCGGCCGGAGCACCGACACGCTGTACTGGCGGCCGGAGTTCACCCGGGCCGCGGCCGATCCGATGTCCGCCGACGAGTGGCAGGAACGGCTCATGGCGGCGTTGCGCACCGCCGTACGCCGACGGATGGTCGCCGACGTGCCGGTCGGCGTGCTGCTCTCCGGCGGCCTCGACTCCAGCCTGATCGTCGCCCTGCTGGCCGAGCAGGGCCAGACCGGGCTGGCCACCTTCAGCATCGGCTTCGAGGCGGCGGCGGGGGAGAGCGGGGACGAGTTCCACTACTCCGATCTGGTGGCCCGTCACTTCGGCACCGACCACCACCAGATCCGCATCGGCGCGAGCCGGTTCGTCCCCGCCGTGCACGACGCCATCGCCGCGATGAGCGAGCCGATGGTCAGCCACGACTGCGTCGCGTTCCACCTGCTGTCCGAGGAGGTCTCGCAGCGGATCACGGTGGTCCAGTCCGGGCAGGGCGCCGACGAGATCCTGGCCGGCTACGACTGGTACCCGCCGATGGCCAACGTGGCCAGGGCGGACGCCGTCGAGGCGTACGCCCGGGTGTTCTTCGACCGTCGTCACGACGCGCTCGGCGGGCACCTGGCGCCCGAGTGGATGCTCGACCACGACGCGAGCCTGGAGTTCGTGGCCGCCCACTTCGCCGCACCGGGCGCGGACACCGCGCTGGACGCGGCCCTGCGGCAGGACAGCCTGGTGATGCTGGTCGACGACCCGGTCAAACGGGTTGACAACATGACGATGGCCTGGGGGCTGGAAGCCCGGGTGCCGTTTCTCGACCACGAGGTCGTCGAGCTGGCCGCCGCCTGCCCACCCGGGATGAAGCTGGCGCAGGGCGGCAAGGGCGTGCTGAAGGCGGCGAGCCGGGGCATCGTCCCGGACGCGGTGATCGACCGGCCGAAGGGCTACTTTCCGGTGCCCGCCATCCGGCACCTCTCCGGCCCGCTGCTCGACGACGTGCGCGACGCGCTGACCGCCCGGCCGGCCCGCGAGCGGGGCCTGTTCCGCAAGGACTACCTGGAGGAGTTGCTGGACGCGCCCAATGCCCGGCGGACCACGCTGGGTTCCAACGCACTCTGGCAGCTCGGGTTGCTGGAGCTCTGGTTGCAGCGGATCGGGGTTTAGATGAGCGTACGGACCGAGGTGCCGCGCACCGCCCGGCGGGCCCGACCCGTCGGGCACCGGCCGGCACCGCCGCTGCCTCCCGGCGAGGACCACGCGCCCGCGCCGTCCCCCGACGGTCGCCGGGTGGCGTTCCTCTCCGACCGGGCCGGCGCGCCGGGCGTCTGGGTCCGCGATGTCGACGCCGCCGAGGCTGTCGCGCTGCCCACCGGCGACGACCCGGTGCTCGCGCTGAGCTGGTCCCCGGACGGGCAGTGGCTGGCCTGCGTCGTCGCCCCCGGCGGCGCTCCCCGCACCGAGCTGTGGGTGCTGCGCCCGGACGGGTCACGACGCCGCCAGGTCGCCGGGTTCGGCCGTGGCAGCGCCGCGTTGGCCGGCTGGCTGCCCGAGGGCGCGGTCCTGATGATCACCGAGACCGACGAGCACGCCCGGGCCGTCCTGGTCGACGCGGGCACCGGGCACCGGCGGGTGCTCGCCGAGGGTGACCTGCTCACGCTCCTGGACGTCGCTCCGGACGTCGGCATCGCCCTGCTGCGCCGCGGCCCGCGCAACGCGCGCTGGCTGGAACTGCTCGACGTGGCGACAGGCGTCCGACGGCGACTGTTCCCGGACACCGGCCAGGGCAGCACCGACCAGGGCTGGTTCGGCCCGGACGGGACCAGCGTGCTGGCCCGCACCGACGCGTTCTCGGAACTCGCCGCGCTGCTGCGGGTCGACCTGACCCGACCGGAGCAGCCGCCGACCCGGCTCGCCGGACGACCGGACGCCGAGTTGGAGCAGGCCGTGCCGAGCGCCGACGGGCGGCGGGTCGCGCTGCTGTGGAACACCTACGGTGGCCGCAGTGAGATGAGCCTGCTCGACCTCGCCAGCGGCGTGCAGCGGGCCGTGGTGGCACCGGGCGAGGTGCTCGACGACGCCGTCTTCGCCGCCGACGGTGACCTGCTCTGCGTCACCGCGCAGGGGCCGGTGCAGCCTCGGGAGGTCTGGCTGGTGGACCCGACGTGCGGGGCGCTGCGCCCGCTGCGGCCGGACACCGGTGTGGCGCGTACCGGCGACGGCGGGGTCGCGCCGCACCTCGTCGACCTGCGTGCCCGCGACGGGTTGCCGCTCTCCGGCTGGCTCTACCGCCCGGTCGGGCCGGGTCCCTGGCCGACCGCCATCAGTCTGCACGGGGGCCCGGAGGCGCAGGAGCGTCCCTGCTACAACCCGTTGTTCCAGGCTCTCGTCGCGCAGGGCATCGCCGTGTTCGCGCCGAACGTGCGCGGCTCGTCCGGCTTCGGCCGGTCCTTCGTCGCGGCCGACAACCTCGCCGGCCGGTACGGCGCGATCGCCGACGTGGCGGCCTGCGCGGACTTCCTCGTCGACAGCGGCGTCGCCCGGCCCGGCCAGCTCGGCTGTCTGGGCCGTTCCTACGGTGGTTACCTGGTCCTCGCCGTGCTGGTGAACTTCCCCGGGCTGTTCGCCGCCGGGGTCGCCGAGTGCGGGATCTCCGACTTCCACACCTTCTACGCCGGCACCGAGCCGTGGATCGCCGCCGCCGCCGTCAGCAAGTACGGCGACCCGCAGCGCGACGCGGAACTGCTGCGTGACCTCTCGCCGATGACCCACCTCGACCGGCTCGACGTGCCGGTGATGCTCATCCACGGCGCCAACGACACCAACGTGCCGGCGGGCGAGTCGGCGCAGGTGGCGCAGGCCCTCGCCGCCCGGGACGTGCCGCACGGGCACCTGGTGCTCGCCGGCGAGGGGCACGACTTCCTGAAGCGCGCCAACGCCGAGGCGGCGCGTACGGCCACCACCGCCTGGCTGACCCGGCACCTCGCCGCGGCCACGACCACCGTCGGCTGAGGCGTTATCCTGCGCCGGTGGAGGTCACGGCGCAGGGCGAGCGGTTGGCGTCCGACCTCGGTCGCGCTCTGGCGGACCTGACCTTCGTCGACCTGAGCGCCGACGAGGTCACCGCGCGGGTGATCGACTCGGTGGTGGGGTGGGCCGAGGCCCAGGGCTGGCGGGTCTACCGGCGCGCCCCCAGCGTGCTGCCGTTGCCGCCGCCGCTGGAGCAACGGCACTCGGTCCTGGACGTGGCGTGTGCCCGCCCGGACGGCCCGCCGGTCGTCGTGGAGGTCGACCACACCGACCGGGCCCGTACGGTGCAGAAGTTGCGCGCGGAGGCGGACGCCGGCCGGATTCCGATCTGGGTGCGGTGGGGTGTCGGGCGTTTCACCGTGCCGCCCTTGCCGGTGCGGATGGTGACCGTCGAGGTGACCCGGCGTGCCGGGCCGGCGGGGCACGGACGCCTGCACAGCCGCACCGGCGATCGCCCCGCGCCGGCGCACTCGACCGGCGGCGGCACGGTGGCCACGCAGGCGCTGCCCATCCCGCTGACCGACCCGCTGGCGCAAGCGGCTCCAGGCGCGGCCGGGGACGCCGGTAAGGGCACCTGAAGCGAATCGTAAGCGGGCATTGGCAGAGTTCTGGGTGTCACCGGAGAGCACGACAGACAACCAGGAGATCCCGATGCGCAAGCTCATCAACTCGACCTACATCACCCTCGACGGCGTCATCGAGAACCCCATGTGGACCATGCCGTACTTCGACGAGGAGGCCGCCAGCCTCGCCGGGGCGCAGACCACCGAGGCCGACGCGATGCTGATGGGCCGAGCCACCTACGACGGCATGTCCGCCGCCTGGCCGACCAGGGACGAGAGCGACCCGACCACCGGCGCCGCGTACTTCAACAACGTCAAGAAGTACGTCGCCTCGACCACCCTGACCGACCCCACCTGGAACAACACGGAGGTGCTCCAGGGCGACCTGGTCGAGGCGGTCAGCGCGCTCAAGGCCCAGGAGGGCAGGAACATCATCCAGTACGGCTTCGGCTCGGTCACCGCGCAGCTGATCCGGGCGGGCCTGGTGGACGAGGTCCGGTTCTGGATCCACCCGGTGCTGGAGGGCGGCGCCAACCTGACGGTGCCGCTGACCGACTTCAAGGCCTCGTTCGACCTGGTCGACACCCGGGTGCACAAGAGCGGCGTGATCGTCGCCTCGTACGCGCCGAAGACGCCGGCCTGACCAGATCAGAGCTGAGCCCGGGCCTCGCTCGGGCTCAGCTTCGCGCCCTCGGCGAGCAGCGCGTCGAACCGCTGCGGCCCGAGTGCGGCCCGCAGGCGTTCGGTCGTCCGGTCGGTGTCGTCGCGTTCGGCCGGCGCGGCGGGGGACTGCGTGGCTAGTCGGGCAGCGGCAGCGGCGCCCAGCAATCGGGCGGCCACCTCGGGGGAGCGGACCGCCGCGGCCATCCCCTCCAGGGGGCCGACCGCGTCGCGCATCGTGGTCATCGCCTCGGCGGCCTCGAACGCCTCGATGTGCAGGGCCAGCGCGGCATCCGGGTCACCGCCCTGCTCGAGGGCGTAGCCCAGCTCCACCAGGACCATCGGCAGGTAGAGCGCGGGTTGACTCTCGCCCCGGCCCAGGTCGGCGAGGTGGCTGAGGTGGGTAACGGCCAGGTCGAGCTTGCCGTCGCGGCGGGCGGCCAGCCCGAGGCTCATCTCCGCGAAGACCAGCGCACCGGGCGAGCCCTGCTCGACCGCCAGGGCGTACGCGCGTTCGGCCAGCTCCCGACCCTGGGCGTAGTCGCGGGTCTGCACGGCGAGCCAGGCCAGCCAGGACAGCTCTGCGCAGACCTGCGGCCACAGCGCCAGCTCCTCGGCCCAGCGCAGCCCCTCGCGGTGCAGCGCGGCGGCGCGCTCGTGCTCGCCGCGCATGTCGGCCAGGCCACCCACCCACTCGGTGGCGCGGAGCCGGCCCCACCGGTCGCCGAGGTCGGCGAAGAGCGCGGCGCTGCGGGTCGCGGTGTCCTCCAGGGTGGCCTGGTCACCGTTGGCGTGCGCGATGTGGGCCAGGGAGGTGAGCACCGCGGCCTCGGTCCACCTGTCGACGGTGGCGGTGGGCAGCAGCTCCGCCGCCAGGGCCAGGTCGCCGTGCTCGATCACCGCGTTGGCCGCGAACCACGCGGCGTGGCCGCCCGGGTCGGCGGCCACCGCGGCGCGTACGTCGTCCGGCTCGGTCGCCTCGCCCTGCGACAGGGCGAACCCGACCCGCCAGGGGGCCGCCCGGGTCTCCTGTTCCGGGTCGCCCGGCACGGCCAGGGCTCGCCGCGCCTCGGTGAGCCGGCCGCGCAGGTGCCAGTACCAGCTCAGCGCGACCGCCAGGCGCAGCCCTCCGCCGTGCACCAGCGCGGATCGCAGGTTCGCCATCTCGGCGTCCAGCAGCGCCAGCCACCGCTGCTGGTCGGCCCCGCGCAGCTCCGGGTCGGCGCGCTCGGCCAGCTCCGTGTAGTAGGTGGCGTGCCGGGTGCGCACGGCGTCGGCGTCGGTCAGTCGGTCCAGGCAGAACGCCGCGACCGATTCGAGCAGCCGGTAGCGCGGGTTGGCGCCGGAGTCGTCGAGCACCACCAGCGACCGGTCCACCAGCCGGGCGAGGGTGTCCAGGTCGGTCCCGCAGACGTACTCGGCGGCCTCCGGGGTGCAGCCGTCCCGGAACACCGCCAGCCGGGCCAGCACCATCCGGTCGGTCTCGTCGAGGAGGTCCCAGCTCCAACCGATCACCGCGGTCAGCGTCCGCTGCCGGGGTGGCACGTCCCGCTGCTGGGTGGTGAGCAGCCGGAAGCGGTCGTCGAGCCGTTCCACCACACCGCGCACGCCCAGCGCGCGCACCCGGGTCGCGGCCAGCTCCAGCGCGAGCGGCAGGCCGTCGAGGCGGCGGCAGAGCTGCGCGACCGCGGCGGCGCTCTGCCCGTCGAGGCGGAACCCGCGCTGCTGCGCGGCGGCGCGGGCGGCGAACAACCGGGCCGCCGCCGAGCGCCGGACCGTGCCCAGGTCACCGTCATCCGGCACGGGCAGTGGGGGTACCTCCCAGAGCAGTTCACCGGTCAGCCCGAGTGGCTCCCTGCTGGTGGCCAGCACCCGCAGCCCGGGCACCTCGCGCAGCAGCCGGGCGACCAGCTCGGCGACCGGGTCGATGACGTGTTCGCAGTTGTCCAGCACGAGCAGCAGGTGTCGGTGCCGCAGGGTCGCCACCAGCCGGTCGGCGGGGGACATGCTCGTGCCGGCCGCCTCGTAGCTGCCCAGAGCGGCGAGCACCTGCTCGGCGACGAGCGCGTCACCGGCGGGCAGCGGGGCCAGCTCGACCAGCTGGACTCCGTCGGGAAGGGACTGCACGCGGGCCGTCTCGACGGCCAGTCTGGTCTTGCCGACGCCACCCGGCCCGACCAGCGTCACCAACCGCTGCCGGGACAGCAGCTCGCTCAACTCGGCCAGCGCCTCGGCCCGCCCGACCAGCTCGTCGAGCGGGGCGGGAAGGCTGGTGCGGATGACCGCGGCCTTCGGCGGCGCGCTGAGGGCGGCGTCCTGTTCGAGGATCCTGCGGTGCAGGGCGACCAGCTCGGGGCCGGGGTCGAGGCCCAGCTCCTCGGCGAGCCGCTCCCGCAGGTCGGCGTAGCTGTCCAACGCCTCGGACTGGCGGCCGGCCGCGTACAACGCGCGGAGCTGCACCGCCCGCAGGCCCTCACGCAGCGGATGCCGGGTGACCAGCTCGGCGAGGTCGGCGGCGACCAGGTCGTGTTCACCCCGGGCCAGCCGGGCCTCGGCCAACCGTTCGTGGACGGCGAGGCGCTGCTCGGCGAGGCGGGTGGCCTCCGCGCGGACGAACTCGGCGTCGGCCACGTCGGCGTACGCCTCGCCGCGCCACAACGCGAGGGCATCGGTCAACCGCTCGACGTCGGTGCACCGTGCCAGCTCGTCGAACCGGGCGACGTCGACCGCGTCGACCCGCAGCAGATAGCCCGGCGGCCGGGACTCAACCAGCTCGCGGGCACCCGGCTCGGCGTCGTTGAGCGCCTTGCGCAACTGGGACACCCGCACCTGGAGGGCGCCGGCGGGGTTGGCGGGGCAGTCCTCGCCCCACAGATCGTCGATGAGGCGGTCCGCCGAGACCACCTGATTGCGGTTGACCAGCAGGTCGGCCAGCAGCGCGCGTACCTTCGTGCCGGGCACCACCACCGGCTCGCCGGCGTCCGTGGTCACGGCGAGCGGCCCGAGCACCCCGAACTGCACGGCGGTCATCCTAACGCCGGTAAGGCGGCCTGAAGCCGACCGCAAGATTGAAGATCCAGAGGGTGTTTCGCGGCTCGTTGCCCGGGGCAATCAAAGGCCGACGACATTCCCCTCGCAAAGGACGACTCCCGTGGAAATTACCGGCTTCTTCGCCGCCATCATCATCGGTCTGATCATCGGCGTGCTGGGCCGGCTGGTGGTGCCGGGCAAGCAGAACATCCCGATCTGGCTGACCCTGCTCATCGGTGTGGTCGCGGCGATCCTCGGCACCCTCGTCGCCGGTGCCCTCGGTGTCGACGACACCAGCGGGATCGACTGGATCGAGCTGATCCTGCAGGTCGTCTTCGCCGCTGTCGGCGTGGCGATCGTCGCCGGTGCCTACGGCCGGCGCCGGGTGCGCTGACCTCTCACACCTCGTGCCGGCCCGCCCTCCTCAGGAGGGCGGGCCTCGCCGTATCCGGACTCCGAAATGGACCGACCGGTACCGGCACCAAGTTCGCCGTCCGTGGTCATGGCGGGCGGCCGGATTAACGGGTAGAAAGATGTCAACCCCCTTCCGGCCCGGCCCAACCTCCGGCCGGCAGGGGTCAGAGAGCGCTCTCACCGCCCCCAGCTGCGCCGGAAGCATCTCCGGCCAGCGGAGAGGACGAACTACATGACAAGCCCGTCCCTACGTACCCTCACCCTTGCTCTGCTGGTGACCACCGCCGTCACCGTGACCAGCACCGCCGCCACCGCCGGTCGCCCGACCCACGGCTCACCGGACTTCGGCCCCAACGTGACGATCTTCGACCCGGGCATGCCGGTCGCCGAGATCCAGCAGACCCTGGACGCGGCCCACGCCCGGCAGGTCGACAACGAGATGGGCACCGAGCGGCACGCCTACCTGTTCAAGCCGGGCACGTACGGCACGGCCGAGCAGCCGTTGCAGGCCAAGGTCGGCTACTACACCGAGGTGTCCGGTCTGGGCGCCTCGCCCACCGACGTCACGGTGAACGGCAAGCTCGAGGTCTACAACCGTTGCCTGGCCGACGGCGGCACCGGCAACTGCCTCGCGCTGGTCAACTTCTGGCGCACCCTGTCCAACCTGTCGCTCACCATCAACGCCTCCGGCCAGGACGGTTGCCGGTCGACGGCGAACTTCTGGGCGGTGTCCCAGGCGGTGTCGATGCGCCGGTTGAACATCAACGGCGGCGGTCTGTCGCTGATGGACTACTGCACGGCCGGCCCGCAGTTCGCCAGCGGCGGCTTCATCGCCGACTCGCGGCTGCCGGCCACCACCAACGGCTCGCAACAGCAGTGGCTGACCCGCAACAGTGAGGTCGGCAGCTGGTCCAACGCGGTGTGGAACCAGGTCTTCGCGGGCGTCGAGGGCGCGCCGGACGACGCCACGTTCCCCGACCCGCCGTACACCACACTGGAGACCACCCCGCTGAGCCGGGAGAAGCCGTACCTCTTCGTCGACGGCAAGGGTCGCTACAACGTGCGGGTTCCCGCCGCGCAGCGCGACAGCCGGGGAGTCTCCTGGGCCGACGGCATGACGCCGGGACGGACGATCGGGATCGACGACTTCTTCGTCGCCAAGCCGTCCGACCCGGTACGCGTCATCAACGCCCAACTCGCGCGCGGGAAGCACCTGCTGCTCACCCCCGGCACGTACGATATCGCCCGCAGCATCGAGGTGCGGCGGCCCGGCACCGTGGTGCTCGGAATCGGCCACGCGACGCTCACCGCGGTTAACGGCGCCATCCCGCTCGACGTCGCCGGTGTCCCCGGCGTGATCGTCGCCGGTGTCACGATCGACGCTGGTCTCGTCGAGTCGCCGGTCCTGCTGCGGGTGGGCCGCCAGCACGGCCACAACGCCAGCAGTCCGCACAACCCGACCACGCTGTCCGACGTGTACTTCCGGGTCGGCGGCCCGCACATCGGCCGGACGAACACCGCGCTGGAGGTCAACAGCGACAACGTGCTCATCGACCACACCTGGGTCTGGCGCGGTGACCACGGCGTCGAGGGCTTCACCGAGGGTGTCAACGGTGACACCGACCGCTGGCGCACGAACACCGGTCGCTACGGCGCCGTCATCAACGGCGACCACGTGACCGCGACCGGCCTGTTCGTCGAGCACTTCCAGCGCTACAACACGGTCTGGAACGGCGAGCACGGCACCACGATCCTGTACCAGAACGAGCTGCCGTACGACCCGCCGACGCAGGCCGACTGGATGAACGGCGCGGTCGAGGGCTGGGCCGGGTACAAGGTCGGTGACCGGGTGCGTCACCACACCCTGCACGGCGGCGGGGTGTACGTCTTCAACCAGAACAACCCGTCGATCCACACCGAGAACGGCTTCGAGGTGCCGAACCGGCCGGGCGTGAAGCTGCACCACGTCATGACCGTCAACCTCAGCGCCGGCACGATCGACCACGTGGTCAACGGCGTCGGCGAGGCGGCCGACATGACCAAGGTGGGCGCGCCGGTCTACCTCGCGCAGTACCCGACTTCGTAAGGGTCTCGGGTGTACCAACGGGGCCGGAGCCGGCATGGCTCCGGCCCCGTCGGCTGTGGAACGGTCAACGGATCCAATCCGCGCGGGAACGCTGCCGGCCGACCGTGGCCGCGACGAACCCTCATGTCCGCTCCGCTGCATTAGGCGAAAAGTCTCTTTCGTGGTTATTTGGTGGGTTACTGTCGTGCCTGGCCGTCTTGGTGTGCGAAGCGGGCCGACAGGCTCTGTCGTCCAAGGAGTTCCAGGTGGACCTGCCAGTTACTACCGTCGGGGTCGACCCGGCGAACGACCTGACGCCCCGGCGTGTTCTGGTCACGGGAGGTGCCGGCTTCATCGGAAGCCATGTGGTCGCCCGGCTGATGCTGATGGGCAGCCAGGTCCGGGTGCTCGACAACTTCTCCACCGGCCGGCTCGAGAATCTGGCGGACGCCGTGTGCGGCGGTCTGACCGATGCGGACGTCGTCTCCGGTGACATCCGTACGCCGGAGGGCATCGAGGTCATCCACCAGTGGCAGCCGGACGTCGTGGTGCACCTCGCCGCGCAGGCGAACGCTCCGGTGGGTCGCCGCTCACCGCTGTACGACGCCGACGTGAACGTCTTCGGCACCGCCAACGTGCTGGACGCGTGCGCCCGCAGCGGCGTACGACTGGTGGTCAATGCGGCCGGCAGCGCCATCTTCGGCAGCGTCCCCGCCCACGACCTGCCGGTCCGCGAGGACCACCCGATCGCACCGGTGGACCCGTACGGCATCAGCAAGGCCGCCGGCGTGCACTATCTCGACTGGTACGGACGCCAGCACGGCCTGTCGTACACGTCGATGGTCTTCGGCAACGTCTACGGGTCCCGGCAGGAGGGCGGCGACTACGGCGTCGTGTCCCTGATGGTGGATGCTCTGCTCGGTGGCCGCCAGGCGGTGATCTACGACGACGGCACACAGACCCGGGACTTCATCCACGTCAGCGACGTCGCCGAGGCGGTGGCCGTCGCCTGCCACCACAGCGGGGTGGGGATGGTCAACATCGGTTCCGGCCAGCAGACGAGCATCAACGACGTGTACGACACCGTCCGGGAGGCGTCCGGTGTCGACGACACGGCCCGCTACGAGCCGTTGCCCTGGCCGGGCGAGGTGCGCAACATGGCGCTGGACACCAGGAAGGCGCGCGAGCTGCTCGGTTGGCGGCCGAAGCTCGGCTTCACCGAGGGCGTACGGATGACGGTGCGCGACGCCCGCCGTTGGCAGGCCGGCAGCCGGATCCTGTCCCCGGTGCGCGCCCTGGACCAGGCACTGACCCACTGATGACCCAGCGTGAAATTCCCGTCATCTGATCTGGAATTTCATCGATCAGTCTAACTCTTGCGGGCTGGCATCCGCTGCTGCCACGATGACCGTCAATGCCTTCCGTCCCGAAGGAGTGGTCGTCATGGCGGTCTCCCGCCGCAGGTTCGTCACGTCCGTGATGGCGGGGTCCGCCCTCGCCGCCGCCTCCAGCACCGAGCTGCTCACCACCCTGGCCAGCCCCGCCTCCGCCGCCAGTCCTCCCGGGGACGTGGTCGGCAAGGTGACGGTCGGCTACCAGGGCTGGTTCAGCGCCCCCGGTGACTCGGCGCCGATCGGCGGTTGGTGGCACTGGAGCCGCGACCGTTTCCAGCCGCCCTCGCCCGCCAACACCACCATCGAGTCCTGGCCGGACATGCGCGAGTACACGCGCACCTATCCCACCGCGTACCCCAACCTGGGCAACGGCCAGCCGGCCACCCTGTTCTCCTCCTACGACCAGCAGACGGTGGACACCCACTTCCGGTGGATGCAGGAGTATGGCTGCGACACCGCCGCGTTGCAGCGGTTCAACCCGACGGGCGACGAGGGGCCGACCCGCGACGCGATGACGCAGAAGGTCCGCTCCGCCGCCGAGCGCTACGGCCGCAAGTTCTACATCATGTACGACGTCACCGACTGGTTGACCTTCCAGTCGGACATCAAGACCGACTGGACGACGAAGATGTCGGCGCACGTCGCGTCCTCCGCGTACGCCCGGCAGAACGGCAAGCCGGTCGTGTGCATCTGGGGCTTCGGTTTCAGCGAGCCCAGCCGACCGTTCACCCCCGGGCCCTGCCTGGAGGTCATCAACTGGTTCAAGGCGCAGGGCTGCTACGTCATCGGTGGCGTGCCCACCTGGTGGCGGCAGGGCATCGAGGACTCCCGTCCGGGCTTCCTCGACGTCTACCACGCGTTCAACGCGATCTCGCCGTGGATGGTCTACCGGGCCAGGACCGTGGAGGAACTCGACTCGTACTACAACAACGTCAACGTCGGCGACATGGCCGACTGCGCGGCACGCGGCATCGACTACCTGCCCTGCGTGATGCCCGGGGACCTCGCCGGTGGTCACCGCAAGCACGGCGACTTCTACTGGCGGCACATCTACAACATGGTCCGACTTGGCTCCCAGGGCCTCTACGTGTCCATGTACGACGAGTACAACGAGGGCAACCAGATCGCGAAGACCTCCGAGACCCAGGCCACCACCCCGGCCGGCGCGAACATCCGCGCCCTGGACGAGGACGGCGTGGCCTGCTCCTCCGACTACTACCTGCGGATCACGGCCGACGGCGGTCGGATGCTCAAAGGGCAGCTGGCGCTCACCGCGGTCCGTCCCACGCCACCGATGATCGGCACGCCGCCACCGACCGGCGGGAACCTGGCCGCCGGCCGGCCCACCTCGGCGAGCAGCCAGGGCGGCGGGTTCCCGGCGGCGAACGCGGTGGACTCGAACGTCGGCAGCTACTGGGAGAGCAGCGGCGGCGCCTTCCCGCACTGGTGGCAGGTCGACCTCGGCGCCAGTCACCAGGTCAACCGACTGGTGCTACGGCTGCCCGCCGGATGGGGCGCGCGCACCCAGACCATCACCGTGCAGGGCAGCGTCGACGGCAGCTCCTTCGCCACCATCACCCCGGCCGCCGGGTTCGCCTTCGACCCGGCGACCGGCAACACCGTCACCCGCACGCTGCCGACCACGACCGCCCGCTACGTCCGCCTCAGCATCGGCGGCAACACCGGCTGGCCGGCCGCCCAACTCGCCCAGGTCGAGGTGTACGCGGCCACCACCACACCGGACAACCCGCCGACCGCGCCGAGCGGCCTGACGGTCACCGGCCGGACGTCAGCCAGCGTGTCGCTGGCGTGGACGGCGTCGACCGACGACACCGGCGTGACCGGTTACCAGGTGCGCCAGGGCGGCACTGTCGTCGCCACCGTCACGGGCACCACGGCGACCGTGAGCGGGCTCAACCCGTCCACCGCGTACACCTTCACGGTCACCGCGCGCGACGCCGCCGGCAACACGTCCGGCGCGTCCAACACGGTCACCGTGACGACGGACGCCCCGACCAACGCGGACCTCGCCCGCGGCCGATCCACCAGCGAGAGCAGCCACGTCCAGAGCTACGGGTCGGGCAACGTGGTCGACGGCGACCCGAACAGCTACTGGGAGAGCGCCAACAACGCGTTCCCGCAGTGGGTCCAGGTCGACCTCGGTGCGACGCGCACGGTCGGGCGGGTGGTGCTCAAGCTGCCCCCGGCCACCGCCTGGGCCAGCCGCACGCAGACCCTGGCCGTGCAGGGCAGCAGCGACGGCGGCAGCTTCAGCACACTGGCCGGCTCGGCGGGGCGTACTTTCAACCCGACCACCGGCAACCAGGTGAGCATCGCCTTCACCGCCGCGCAGACCCGGTACGTGCGCATCACGGTCACCGGCAACACCGGCTGGCCTGCCGGGCAACTGTCGACCCTGGAGGTCTACCAGAGCTGAGCCGACGAGCAGGACGACCGCCTGGGGAGCGGCAGTCGTCCGGCTCGGGTCGTCCGTGCTCGGGTCGTCCGTGCTCTGGTCGTCACGCTCCTGTCGCCCGGCTGGGGTTCTCAATGACCGGTTCCGCAGTTCGGCCGTCGGGTTTGGGGTGGTGCTGCGGTCTGACCGAGCGGTCTGTCCAGCATCCGGTCAAAGCGTTCCGCCTGTCGGGATGTCGGCGATGGTCGGCTCGGGTTCCTTGAAGTCGGGGTATCCACGCGGCGGGGACACCCCGATTTCAGCAAACCCGTGTTGATCTCGGCGGTCCGACATCGCGCAAGCCGACGCCGACGCCGCGCGTGCCGCCGCTTGCAAGGTCAGCCCAGCGGGCATGGGTCAGCCCGGCGGGCTGGTCCACCGACGGGCAGGGGGTCAGCAGAACCAGCCGTCCTGCACCCAGCCGCGGCGGTTGATGTGCCCGTAGGCGAAGCCGTAGACGTAGCCACCGCTGCGGGGACCTTCGACCAGGAACGTCTGACCCTGGTAGAGGGTGCCCATCCAGGCGCCGACGGGTTGGGTGCGGACGAACAGGTCGCTCGCGCAAACCGTCTCCCGTTGCCCGATCGTGCCGTTGGCGGCCCGCGCGGAAGCCGGCAGCGCGACTGTCGCGGCGAGAACCCCGGCGAGCAGACCGGCGAGTGTCCGGCGCCGGGTCACCATGAGTCGTACCCGCCGATGCACTCGGCGCGCAGGTAGCCCCAGTCGTTGGGGCCGAAGTCGAACGATGCCGCCCACCCGTTGTAGACCGGGTGCGCGCCCGGTGTGTGACCGATCTTGTTGCCGTAGGCGAGGGTGCGCTTGAGGCCGGTGGGGCCGCCGGCGGAGTCGTAGTTGGCGTAGAAGCTGGCGCTCTGGCACACCACGACGGCGTGCCGGGGCACCACCGGGTCGGCGTGGGCCGGCGTGGCACTCAGCGCGGCCGTTGCTGACCCGAGGGCCAACGCGGCGATCGTCGTGCGGATTCGTCGGGGCATGCCCACCTCCCGTACGCCGAAACTTTCCTACCTCCGACCCTATCGAGAGCGTCGATATCTGTCGATGGCTGGAGGGGTCGCTGTGCTTTCGACGGCCGGCATATCCGCCGACCCGGCGGGAAAGCGCGCTGACGTCCGACAGCCCGATACCGGAGCAGGAGACAAACATGCCTTTCATCACCGTGGGAACGGAAAACTCCGCGCCCATCGACCTGTACTACGAGGACCACGGTTCCGGTAAGCCGGTGGTGCTGATCCACGGCTTCCCGTTCAACGGGGCGACCTGGGAGAAGGTGACCACCCAGCTGCTCAACGCCGGATACCGGACGATCACCTACGATCGGCGCGGTTACGGCAACTCCGCCCAGCCGACCTTCGGGTACGACTACAACACGTTCGCGGCGGACCTGGACGTGCTGATGACCGAGCTGAACCTGAGCGACGTGACCCTCGTCGGTCACTCGATGGGCACCGGTGAGGTCATTCGCTACCTGGGCAACTACGGCTCCCAGCGCGTGAGCCGGGCCGTGGTGCTCAGCCCGCTGCAACCCATGCTGGCCAAGGCCAACGACAATCCGGAGGGTGTCGACCGGAGCCTCTTCAAGGGTTTCCAGGACGCCATCATCAAGGACCGTTTCGCGTACCTGACGTCGTTCTGCGACGCGTTCTTCAACCCGGACCAGAACATGGGCAAGCGGGTCAGCGAGGAGGCGTACCGGGCGCACTGGCAGATCGGCGCGATGGCCTCCGCCAAGGGCACCCACGACAGCGTGGACGCCTGGCAGGAGGACTTCCGCCCCGACCTGCCGAAGATCGACATCCCGGTGCTGATCGTGCAGGGTGACCAGGACCGGGTGCTGCCCTACCCGGTGACCGGCCAGCGGCTCGGGCCGATGATGCCGACCGGCAAGCTCGTCACGCTCAAGGGCGCGCCGCACGGCATCCCGTGGACACACGCCGAGGACGTCAACAAGGCGATCCTGGACTTCATGAAGCAGCCGGTCAAGGCTCGCGCCTGACCCGTACCGGTAGCCGATCGGACGCCAGCGCCGTGAGGCGCCGCGACACCCGGCCCACGGTTCGCACCGGGGCCGGGTGTCGTCGTCGGTCAGGCCCGCCGGGCCACCACAGCGCCGTTGGCACCGGGGGCGTCAAACGGCACGGTACGCACGTCGACGAAACCGGCATCGGTGAGCCAGGCGGCGTACTCGGCGCCCGAGTAGTTGCGGCCACCCTCGGTCTCGACCAGCATGTTCATCCCCATCAGTGCGGCCTCCGGCGGCCCGGTCCGCTCGTCGTTGAGCAGGAGTTCGCAGACGACGATCGCCCCGCCGGGCGGCAGCGCCGCGTGGCACCGGGCCAGCAGCGCCCGGTTCGTCGGCTCGTCCCAGTCGTGCAGGATCATGCTGAGCAGGATGACGTCGTGCCCGTCCGGCAGCGCCGGGTCGGCGAGGAAGTCGCCGCCCACCGCGTCGATCCGCTCGGTCAGGCCGGCCTCCGCGATCCGCTCCCGTGCCCGTACGCAGACGTGCGGCAGATCCAGGACGGTGGCCCGCAACTCGGGCAGGCGGCGGCAGAACTCGATCGGGAACGCCCCGGCCCCGCCCCCGACGTCGAGCAGGCGGCGGTGCGCGGAGAAGTCGTACGCGTCGGCCAACGCGGCGGCGGTGAAGCTGGACGTGGAGAACATCGCGTCCCAGAACTGCGTCAGCATCTCCGGGTCGGCGGTGTCGAACATCGACTGCTGTGCCTCCGGGTCCCAGGTCAACGGCCGATCCGTGCGCAGGGCCTCGCCGATGCGGTGCCAGGGCAGATAGGTGCGCAGGTCGGAGTAACGGATCTGCGCACCGAAGTAGTACGGGCGACCCTCGACCAGGAACTGCTCGGCCAACTCGGAGTTGCGGTAACCGTCGCCGGCCTTCTCCAGCAGGCCGAGCGAGGCACTGGCGGCCAGCAACAGGTCCGCGGGCCGGTCCGGCAGCCCGAACTCGGCGGCGGCCTGCTCGGCGGTCATCGTCCGACCCCCGGCGAGCCGGGTGAACAGACCGAGTTCGACGCCGGCCGCGAGGGTCTTGAACCCCCACACACCGGCCACCAGACGCATGAGGGGAGTCGGAGTGATCATGCCGCCATGAGACCACAGATCGGCTCCGTCCACGATGGTCGGTTCACGCCCGGAGCAACGTGACCAATCCGGCGGCGACCAGCACCCCGGCCCAGAGCCGGTCGACGTTGAACCAGGCCCGACGCAGCACACCGACCCCGAGCACCTGGTAGACCAGAATCGCGATGGCCAGCGCGGTGCCGAGCATCGCCACTGTGTGCACGCCGGCGGCGGCGAGCCCGGACAGGGCACCCACCGGCGCGCTGGCCAGGTGCCCGGAGTGGCCCCCGGGCACCGGCTCGGCCACCAGCACCGGCAACAGCATCAGCCCCGCGCCGTGGGCCGACGACATGAGGAACGACCAGCCGGCGAGCTGCGCCGCGGACAGCCGCATCCCCGCCCAGCGGAAGTGCCTCTCGGAGAGCAGTCGCCACAAACCGAACGCGACCAGCAGCACGCCGCCGACCACCGCGAGGGCGGTGCTCGCCGTCACCGAACGGGTCGCGGTGACCAGTGCCGCGACGATCCCCACCGAGGCGAGGTGCCCGGCCGCGATCGGCGACAGGGCGCGCAGCAACGCCGTCCGGCTGCGCTCCTGCAGGCCCCGGGCCACCGCGAACAGCCAACCCATCGCCGGGTTCAGACCATGGAACGCGCCGAGCGCGGCAAGCGTCGCCAGTGTGGAGACGCTCACGGAAAGCAGTACGAGTCGGAGGACGCGTCCCCGCCCTGCAACCGGGTCTGGTGCACCCGCAGGCCCCGGAACTCATCCCCGTGCGGAAAGAACCGCTCGTCCGGGGTGAGCCCACCGGCCTCGACGTCCACGTCGAGCTTGGCCAGCCAGGCACCCACCCCGTCGGGGTAGAACTGGTCGTCCCACGCGCCGTAGAGCGAGTTGCTGACGTAGACCCGCCGCCCGTCCCGGCTCACCTCCACCATCTGCGGGCCGCCGGCGAGGGCCTCGTCCGGCGCGGACGGGTGCGCTGTGCGACGCACGATCCCACCGAGATGCACGGAGCCGGTCAGTACGGGACGCAGCGGGTCGCTGACGTCGTACTGGCGCAGCTCTCCGGTGCCCCAGCAGGAGACGTAGAGGAACCGGTCGTCGACGGACAGGTCGATGTCGGTCACCAGTGGCGGCACCGCCCCGAACGGCTTGAGCAGGTCGGGCAGATCCGCCGGGTCCGCCGGCTCGGCCGGAATGTCGATCACCTTGGTGACCGCCCAGGCGTCGCCGTCGCGGTGCCACAGCCAGACCGAGGCGGAGAGGTCCTCGACACTGATCACCACCCCGACGAACCCGTACGACTTCGACGGGTCGTGCGCCGGGCGCAGCTCCAGCGGCATCTGATATTGATCGCCCAGGTCGACCCGCTGGACGTGCCGACGTTTCGCGAGGTCCCAGAAGTGGATGGCGTGGCCGTAGCGTCGACCCAGCAGCAACTCGCCGATGATGCCGTCCTCGATCATCGACGGAGTGCCCCACTCGCTGGTGACCAGCACGTCCTGGGTGAGGTGCCACCACAGGTCGTACGCCAGGAACTGTGGACCCCGGTCGGCCTCCCACGCCCCGCGTACCTCGAACGTGGTGTGGTCGAGGATGGCGATGCCTCCCGGACCCTCCGCGCCGTCCGCGCCCCCGAGAGCGGAGAGGTAGATGCCGTCCGGCCCACAGTGCACTGTGTGCGGGCGCGAGTAGCCGGCGCGCTTCGCCAGCTCCTCCGGGCCGATCACCTTGACCACCTGCGGCTGACGCGGGTCGGGTTGGGTGTCGACCACGTGGATCCGCGACGACCGCAGGCCGGGAACGATCAGGTAGCGCCGCTCGACGTGCGGGTGCGGGGCGGTCGGACAGAGCGCGCTGCTGCACGCGTTCCAGCCGAAGTGGTGCAGCTCGTCGCCGACGTAGGGCAGGTCGGTCCAACCCACGACCCGGCCGTAGTCGGGGGAGTCCGGGTCGGTGTCCAGCACCACGATGGCGTCCGGGCGGCTGGCCGTACGGTCGAAGGCGGCCACGTAGGCGAGCTTCTCGGCCGGTGCGGTCACCGCCTCCCGAGGCGAGGGATAGAACGTGGGGTCGGGGGTCCAGCGGGTCATCACAGCTCCGCTCGTCAGGTGGTGGGAACGCCGAGTCGGTCGAGCAGGTGGCGGCGCAGCGCGCCGAAGGCCGGGTCGTCGGGCGTACGGGTGGGGGCCAGGTCGACGGGCAGCTGCGCGGCGATGCGGCCCTCGTCGAGCAGCAGGATCCGGTCGGCGAGCAACAGCGCCTCCTCCACGTCGTGGGTGACCAGCAGGGCCGCGAAGCCGTGCTCGGCGCGCAGCCGGCGCAGCAGGATCTGCATCCGCAGGCGGGTCAGCGCGTCGAGGGCGCCGAACGGCTCGTCGAGCAGCAGCACGTCCGGTTCGCGGACCAGTGCTCGTGCGACGGCCACCCGTTGCGCCTGCCCGCCGGACAGCTCCGCCGGCCAGGCGCGGTGCCGATCGGCGAGCCCGACCTCGGCCAGCGCCCGCCGGATCCGCTCGTGGGCGTCCGGCCCGGACAGGCCGAGCCCGACGTTGTCCGCCACCCGCTTCCAGGGCAGCAGCCGGTGTTCCTGGAAGACCACGGCGGCGGTGCCGTGCACGACGCTCGTGCCACTGGCCTCACCGTCGAGCCCGGCGAGAATCCGCAGGAGCGTGCTCTTGCCGGAACCGCTGCCGCCCAGCAGGGCCACCACCTCGCCGCGTGCGATGGCGAGGTCGACCCCGGCCAGCACGACCGTCGGCCCGAACGCCCGGCGCACCGCGTGGGCGGTCAGCACCGGCGCGGTGTCGTTCAGGTGGCCCGCAGTCCGCGACGCCATGTCAACATCCTCCTCTCCAGGACGCGCAACGCACTGTCGGATATCAGCCCGAGCAGTGCGTAGACGAGCAGCCCCAGCACCACCACGTCGGTCTGGCTGAACTCCCGTGCCTCCATCATCAGAAAACCGATCCCCGTCTGGGCGTTGACCTGCTCGCCGACGACCAGGCTGAGCCAGGCCGCCCCGATCGCCAGGCGCAGCCCGAGGAACAGGGCCGGCAGCGCGCCGGGCAGCACCACGTGCCGCAGTCGGGCGGCTTGCCCCAGACCGCAGGTGCGCGCCGCCTCCACCAGCCGCTCGTCGATGTCCCGGATGCCGGCGTAGGTGTTGAAGTAGATGGGGAAGAAGGCGCCCAGAGCCACCAGGCTGATCTTGAGTGACTCACCGATGCCGACCCAGATGATCAGCAACGGGACCAGCCCGAGGTGCGGCAGCATCCGGGCCATCTGCACCGGCGGGTCGACCAGGTCGTCACCGAGCCGCAGCAGCCCGGCCAGGGTGCCCAGGGCAAGGGCCAGGACGCCGCCGATCAACAGCCCCGCCCCGGCCCGGGTGAGGGAGTCCAGCAGATGGACGCCGAGCGTTCCGTCCCGGCCCAGCCGCCAGCCGGTGGCCAGGACGTCACTCGGCGCGGGCAGCTTCTCCGGTGCCAGCAGGCCGGTCCGCGAGGCCAGCTCCCAGCCCAGGACCAGTGCCACCGGGCTGGCCAACCGCCACCACCGTCGTGTCGGCCGAAGACGTCGGGGCGCGACCGGCGGCGCCGCCGCGATCTCGGCGGGCGCCTCGGCCAGCGTCGTACGGCTCACTGGAACACCGCGCTGAACCGGCTGTCGACCCGGGACCGGATGTCGACCGGGCCCGGGATGAGATCCAGGGCGATGAAGCTGTCGGTGATCGCCTGAAGTTCGTCGCCGATGGCCGGGGTGACGGGGGCGAGGGGTCTGGCGCTGCGGGCCAGGGCCCGACCGGTGACGTCCTGCGGGATCTTCAGCTCCGGCGCGAGCGTGCTGGCCCGCTCCTCGGGGTGGGCGATGCCCCAGTCGGTCACCTCGCGGTAGCGCTGGAGGAAGGCCCGGATCTCGTCCGGCTGCTTCGTGACGGCGTCCGGGGCGGCCAGGACGTACTCGCGGTTGCTGGCCAGCCCGGTCGCGTCGGCGAGCACCTGGACCCCCGGCTGCTCGGCCAGCGCGAAGTACGGGTCCCAGATGACCCAGGCGTCGACCTGGCCACCGTCGAACGCGGGCCGCCCCTCCGCGGGCTTGAGGTACTTGACCTGGATGTCCTTCAGGGTCATGTTGTTGGCCTTGAGCAGCTGGACGAGCAGCCAGTGCACGTTCGACCCCTTGTTCAGGGCCACCGTCTTTCCCTTGAGGTCGGCGAAGGTGCGGTAACCGCGATCGGCCTTGACGAGCACGGCCTCGCCCTGCGGGATCGGCGCCGAGGTGCCGATGATGGAGAACGGGATCTTCCCGGCCGCGGCGAAGACGGGTGGTGCCTCGCCGACCTGTCCGATGTCGATGGAGCCGGCCTTGAGCGCCTCGGTGAGCGCCGGACCGCTCTCGAACAGCGACCACTCCACATCCGGCGCCGCGCCGCGCGCCTTGACCAGGCTCAGCCCGCCGAAGCGCTGGTAGCCGATCCGGAGTTTGCTGGCGGTGCCGCCGGCATCGGCGGACCCGCCGCACGCGCTCACCGCGGCCGTGGCGAGCAGCGCCACTGTGGTGAGGGCGGCCGTCAGGAGGCGGCGATGCGGGGGACGGCTCGTCGGCGGGGTGGGCATGGCGGCTCCTCGGGTCGGGCATGCGGGTCGGGACGCATCGACAGGTGTCGGCGCCGTGGCCGGTAGCCTACTAACCCGATAGGTTTTATGGGTAGGCTGTCGGCGGGATCGTCCCACCCCTCAGGAGGTGCCCGCCTGCGGTGCGCGCACCCGTACCCGCACCCGCCGCGCACTGGAGGAAAGAGCCGCGATGACCCTCACCTTCCACTGGTTCCTGCCCACCAACGGCGACAGCCGGGACATCGTCGGGGGCGGCCACGGCGTACCGACCGGCGCTGCCGGAGGCGCCCGCCCGGCCACCGTCGCGTACCTCGGGCAGATCGCCCGCACCGCCGAGCAGCTCGGCTTCGTCGGCGCCCTCACCCCGACGGGTGCCTGGTGCGAGGACGCCTGGCTGAGCACCGCAATGCTCACCGAGGTGACCGAGCGACTCAAGTTCCTGGTCGCGTTCCGACCCGGGCTGCTGGCTCCGACACTGGCCGCCCAGATGGCCTCGACCTTCCAGCGGCTGTCCCGGGGCCGACTGCTGCTCAACGTGGTCACCGGGGGCGAGTCGCAGGAGCAGCGGGCGTACGGCGACTTCCTGGACAAGGACGCCCGGTACGCGAGGGCCGACGAGTTCCTGCACGTGGTGCGCGCGCTGTGGCGGGGTGAGACGGTCGACCACACCGGCACCCACCTGCGCGTCGAGCAGGCGCGGCTGCACCGGCTGCCCGACCCGGTCCCGCCGGTCTACTTCGGTGGCTCGTCCGCAGCGGCCCTACCCGTGGCGGTGCGGCACAGCGACGTCTACCTCACCTGGGGCGAGCCGCCGGCCCAGGTCGCCGACAAGCTGACCCGGGTCCGGGCGCTGGCCGCCGACGCCGGGCGCGAACTGCGGTTCGGCATCCGGCTGCACGTCATCGCCCGGGACACCTCTGATGAGGCGTGGGCGCAGGCGCGCCGCCTGCTCAACGGCGTCGACGAGGCCGACATCCGGGCGGTGCAGGACGGGCTGCGCCGCAGTGAGTCCGAGGGGCAGCGCCGGATGCTCGACCTGCACGGCGGTTCCCGCGACAGCCTGGAGGTCTCGCCCAACCTGTGGGCCGGCGTCGGGCTGGTCCGGGGCGGGGCCGGCACCGCGCTGGTCGGCAGTCACCGCGAGGTCGCCGACCGGATCGCCGAGTACCACGCGCTCGGCATCGACGAGTTCATCCTCTCCGGCTACCCGCACCTGGAGGAGGCGTACTGGTTCGGCGAGGGCGTGCTGCCGATCCTGCGCGACAGTGGCCTGTGGCGGCACCCCGACGGCCAGCCCGGGCCGACGGACAACGTCGACATCCCCTTCGCCGGGGTGCCCCGGCCGGCGGCGGCACCCGTCGCGGCCCGCTGAGCGGGCGGGCCCCGGCCAGCGGCGGCACCCCTCGCGACCCGCTGAGCGGGCGGGCCCCGGCCGGCGACGGGGCGGCGGCTAGCTGGGTCGGCCGGCGACGCGTCGGCCGACCCGCCGCGCGACGAGACTCACGGCCGTGCTGCCGGCCGCCATCCCGACCAGCACCAGCACCGCCCCGACGGCCCACAGGCCGGTGTCGTCGGTGGAGGCGGCCTGCCACCCCCAGGCCGCCGTGAAGGCGACAGTCATCACCGTCGCCACCAGCCACGGGCTGAGTCGCGTGGCGGCGAGCGCGGCCAGCAGGACGAGCGTCAGCACACAGCCGACCACCTGCCACGCCTCGTACGGGCCGCTGCTCGCGCCGGTCTCCGCATCGACCGTGTAGTCGGTGTCCCAGCCCAGCCAGAGCAGCCACGTCCCGACCGTGGCCGCCGCCAGGAACAGAACACCGAGCAGTGCGCGCGTACCCCTTGTCGCCGTCATCCGGCGATCATGCCCTGGGGTCGTACGCGAGGGGAATGAGCACCGGCACCCAGAAGTGGGCCGGCGCGAACCCGGATCGACTGTTGCCCCGGCCGGTGGTGATCCTCTACGGTCGGCTCAGCGGTGGGCGGTGCGGTCCGCATCCGACCGAGACACTGCCGGTTGCCCGTCACGCGGGCCGGGATGGTGGAGTCCCGGGTCGCCCCGTCGGCGGGGACTCGGCGGTCGTGTGACTCCAGCTCGTACCCCGGGTGTCTGCTGCCCGGTGCGGCCCCCTGCGGGGCCGATGGCGAGCCGGGCACGCCCACCCCACCGGGAGAAGCCCGTGTTTCTCAGCCCGCATGAGCAGGACCGCCTGCTCGTCCACGTCGCGGCCGATGTCGCCCGCGCCCGCCGCGAGCGCGGCCTGCGCCTCAACTACCCCGAAGCCGTCGCGGTGATCACCGCGTTCCTGCTCGAAGGGGCCCGCGACGGCCGGTCCGTCGTCGACCTGATGTCGGCCGGCCGGAGCGTGCTGGGCCGCGACGACGTCCAGGACGGCATCCCCGAGCTGCTGAGGGAGGTGCAGGTGGAGGCGACGTTCCCGGACGGCACCAAGCTCGTGACGGTGCACCACCCGATCCCGTGATTCCGGGGGAGATCCTGCCGGCGCCCGGCCCGGTCGAGATCAACGCGGGCCGCCCGGTAACCACGCTGCTCGTGGTCAACACCGCCGACCGGCCGGTGCAGGTGGGCTCGCACTACCACTTCGCCGAGGCCAACCCGGCCCTGGCGTTCGACCGGGACGTCGCCTGGGGGCAGCGGCTCGCCGTGCCGGCGGGCACCTCGGTCCGGTTCGAGCCGGGCATCAGCCGCAGCGTCGACCTCGTCCCGTTCGGCGGCGCGCGCGTCGTGCCGGGGCTGCGTGGCGCGTGTGCGGGCCCACTGGACCCGCCGACGGCCGACGGGTCACCGGAGTGAGCGCCGTGCGGCGGGACCGCTACATCGACCTGTACGGGCCGACGACCGGCGACCGGATCCGGCTGGCCGACACCAACCTGCTCATCGAGGTGGAGACCGACCACTGCGTCGGTGGTGACGAGGCGGTCTTCGGCGGCGGGAAGGTGATCCGCGAGTCGATGGGGCAGTCGCGGGCCACCCGCGCCGAGGGGGCACTGGACACCGTCATCACCGGCGCCGTGGTGCTCGACCACTGGGGAGTGGTCAAGGCCGACGTGGGGCTGCGCGACGGGCGCATCGTGGCGCTCGGCCGGGCCGGCAACCCGGACACCATGCCCGGCGTCCACCCCGACCTGGTCATCGGCCCGTCGACCGAGGTGATCGCCGGCAACGGGCGGATCCTCACCGCCGGCGCGGTCGACACCCACGTGCACTTCATCTGCCCGCAGATCGTCACCGAGGCCCTGGCCAGCGGCGTCACCACGTTGGTGGGTGGCGGCACCGGCCCGGCCGAGGGAACCCGGGCGACCACTGTCACCCCGAACGGCTGGCACCTGGCCCGGATGCACGAGGCGCTGGACACCATGCCGGTCAACGTGTTGCTGCTCGGCAAGGGCAACACCGTCTCCAGCGAGGCGCTCTGGGAACAGTTGCGCGCCGGTGCGGGCGGTTTCAAGCTGCACGAGGACTGGGGCACCACACCGGCGGCGATCGACGCCTGCCTGCGGGTGGCCGACCAGTCCGGGGTCCAGGTGTCGATCCACACCGACACGCTCAACGAGGCCGGGTTCGTCGCCGACACCCTGCGCGCGATCGGCGGACGGGCGATCCACTCGTACCACACCGAGGGTGCTGGCGGCGGGCACGCACCGGACATCATCACTGTGGCCAGTGAACCGAACGTGCTGCCGTCGTCGACCAACCCGACCCGCCCGTACACCGCCAACACCCTCGCCGAGCACCTGGACATGTTGATGGTCTGCCACCACCTCAACCCGTCCGTGCCGGAGGACCTGGCCTTCGCCGAGAGCCGGATCCGACCGTCCACGATGGCCGCCGAGGATCTGCTGCACGACCTCGGCGCGATCTCCATCATCGGCTCCGACGCGCAGGCGATGGGCCGGGTCGGCGAGGTGATCCTGCGGACCTGGCAGAGCGCGCACGTGATGAAGGAGCGGGTCGGCGCGCTGCCGGGTGACGGGGACGCCGACAACCACCGAGCCCGACGGTACGTCGCGAAGTACACCATCTGCGCGGCGATGGCCAACGGGCTGGAGCACGAGGTCGGCTCGGTCGAACCCGGCAAGCTCGCCGACCTGGTGCTCTGGGACCCGGCGTTCTTCGGCGTACGACCGCACCTGGTGCTCAAGGGCGGCATGATCGCGTACGCCCAGATGGGTGACGCGAACGCCTCGATCCCGACGCCGCAGCCGATGCTGCCGCGGCCGATGTTCGGGGCGTACGGTGCCGCGGCGGCCGCCACCAGCCTGGCGTTCGTGGCCCCGGCGGCACTGGACGCCGGGCTTCGGCTGGACGTGCGACGCCGGGTGGTACCGGTGAGCGACGTGCGGTCGCGGGGCAAGGCCGACCTGCCGGAGAACAACGCGATGCCGCGCATCGAGGTGGAGCCGGACACCTTCACGGTGCGGATCGATGGTGTGGTGGTCGAGCCGGACCCGGTGACCCGGTTGCCGATGGCCCAGCGCTACTTCCTGTTCTGATGGCCACGCCGAGCCTGCTGTTGCTGCTGGCCGACGGACGCTTTCCGGCCGGGGCGCACGCGCACTCCGGCGGTCTGGAGGCGGCCGTCGCCGCCGGCCGGGTCACCGACCTGGCCTCGTTGGAGGCGTTCCTGGCCGGACGGTTGGCGACCGCCGGGCTGGTCGGTGCGGCGTTCGCGGCGGCCGCACACCGGGCCGCGGTGCCCGGGACCGTCGGCGCGGCCGAATCCGCCGGGACCGCCACGCTGGCAACCACGCTGGCCCAGCTCGACGCGGAGCTGGACGCGCGTACCGCGGCGCCGACGTTGCGAACCGTCTCCCGCCGCCAGGGCCGAGCGCTGCTGCGCGCCGGGCGGGCCATCTGGCCGGACGCTCCGTTCGGCGATCTGCCCACGACGCCCGCCGGCGCACACCAGCCGCTGGTGCTCGGGCTGCTCTGCGCCGCGGCGGGGTTGTCCCGTCTCGACACCGCCACTGTCGCCGCCTACGGGACGGTGACCGGGGCGGCCAGTGCCGGCGTACGCCTGCTCGGCCTCGACCCGTACCAGGTCCAGGCCCTGCTGGTCGGCCTGGCCGACGCCTGCGACGGCACGGCTGCCGACGCGGCCCGCGCCGCCGACGACCCACCGGAGCGGCTGCCGGCCGCCGCCGCTCCACTCGCCGACATCCATGCCGAAATCCATGCCACCTGGGAGGTGCGTCTCTTTGCGTCCTGAGACTGTTGTGCCGAGCGCTGCGCCCGTCGACCCGACCACGCCACCACCGACCGCCCCGTTGCACGACGAGACCGTCCCGCACACCCATCCCGAGCCGGGGGTCGACCCGCACCCTCCACTGGCCCGCGCCGGTCGTGCTCTGCGGGTCGGCATCGGCGGCCCGGTCGGTTCCGGCAAGACGGCCCTGGTGGCCGCGCTCTGCCGGGCCTTCGCCGACGAGTTGCGGCTCGGCGTGGTGACCAACGACATCTACACCACCGAGGACGCCGACTTCCTGCGGCGGGCCGGGGTGCTGGACCCGGCCCGGATCCGCGCGGTGGAGACCGGCTGCTGCCCGCACACCGCGATCCGCGACGACATCGGCGCCAATCTGGACGCCGTCGACGAACTGGCCGAGGCGGTCGGCCCGTTGGACCTGGTCCTCGTGGAGAGCGGAGGAGACAACCTGACCGCGACCTTCAGCCGGGGCCTGGTCGACCGGCAGATCTTCGTGGTCGACGTGGCGGGCGGGGACAAGGTGCCCCGCAAGGGCGGCCCGGGGGTCACCGCCGCCGACCTCCTCGTGATCAACAAGACCGACCTGGCTCCGATGGTGGGCGCGGACCTCGCCGTGATGGACCGTGACGCGCGGGCTCGACGCGGCGACCTTCCGACCCTCTTCCTGTCCATCGTGGGAGACCCGACGGCGAGCCGGGTCGCCGACTGGATCCGGCACGAGCTGGCCCACCACGCGGCCCTGCACCCGCTCGCCGTACCGGCCGGGCCGGTCTGATGCGGGCGCTCGCCCGGCTGGTCGCCCGGGCCGACGGCCGGGGTGGCACGGTCCTGGTCGAGCTGCACGGCGAGACGCCGCTCCTGCTGCGCCAGACCCCGGCCGACGGTGGTGTCGCCACTGTGCACCTCGTCGGCGGGGCGGCCGGCCCGCTGGCCGGCGACGACCTGCGGTTGGAGATCGAAGTGGGACCGGGCGCCGCGGTGCGGGTGCACACAGTGGCGGCGTCGATCGCCCTGCCGGGACGGCCAGGCGCGGTGTCCCGGATGGCGGTGTCCGCGGTGGTGCACGCCGGTGCCACGCTGCACTGGCTCCCCGAACAACTGGTCGCGGCGGCCGGCTGCGCGCACCTCGCCGAGTCCCGCGTCGCGGTGGCCGCCGGGGCGAGCCTGCGCTGGCGCGACGAGCTGATCTGTGGCCGGTACGGCGAGGCGCCGGGCGGTGCCGTCGTGCACACGCAGGTCGACTACGCGGGCCGGCCGCTGCTGCGCCAGTCCCTGGCGGTGGGGCCGCGCGCACCCGGCTGGGCCGGCCCCGCGGTGCTCGGCGGCGCACCGGCCACCGGCTCGCTGCTGGTGGTCGACCCGTCGCGGCCCGCCGAACCGGCCGCGGTCGACGGGACTGTCGCCCGACTGCCGTTGGCCGGGGGCCCGGCGACACTGTGGACCGCCACCGCTCCCGACGCGCACACCCTGCGCGCCCGCCTCACCGTGTGACGCGAGCGCCCACTCGACCCCGGCACGTCGTCGGCTTTCGTGTTCGCCCATCCCGGCCCGGGACGGGTCTGCGGCCCATATCCTCGGAAGGCCATGCCAACCGGGGCGACTGCCGTTCCGCGACGGCTCACAGGAGGCCGTGATGAGTGGGAAAGATCGGCCCGAGGGCATCAGTCCGACGGCGGTGGAGGCGGCGCCGGGGCTGTGGCGTGTCGATCTCCAGAAGCACGACCTCAGCATCCCGGGACGTGAGGTCGTCCAGAGTCGGGTGGAGTTCACACCGGACTCGCCGCCGTTCAAGCACTTCCACCCGGGCGAAGAAATCATCTGCGTACTCCAGGGGTCTCTGGAGTACACGCTCGAAGGTCAGCCGCCGATGGTGTGCAACGTCGGTGACGCGCTGACCGTGCCGTACGGCGTCCACCACCAGGCCCGCAACGTCGGCGACGGCGTCGCCGTCGAACTGGCCACGTACGTCGTGGAGAAGGGCAAGCCGCTTCTCACCAGGGTCGACTGAGCCTCGTCAGCGGTGTGGGCCGACCGCGTCGACGCGGCGGCGGGCCGGGTCGAGACGACCGATCAGGTCGGCGAGCTGAACGGTCAGATCGTCGACCTGTGGCATGCCCAGCTCGGCGAGGTTGGCCCGCACCCGCTCATCGAGGCGATCGTGCTCGCGACGGCCGCGGGCCGTGAGGTAGGCGCGGATCCGCCGACGGTCCATCGGGTCTATCCGGCGGAAGACGAGGTTACGGTCGACGAGCTGGTCGACCAGTTTGGTGAGGGTGCCGGGAGGCAGCGACGCCTCGGCGGACACCTCGCTCATCGGGTGGCCCTGGCCGTCGGCGAGCAGGCAGAGCACCCGCCATGCCTCGATGCTCAGCGCGTCCTCGGCCAGGACAGCGCCCAGCCGGCGAGAGAGCAGCCGTTCGGCGCGGGTGAGCGAGCGCAGCAGGTCGGCTGGCGCCCCGGGCACGTCTGACATGGAACTCCCTGGTCCGGTGGCCCTGTCATGGTAGCGAGTGTCCCGGTCCGTGGTGAGTCCTGGCCTTCGGTCGTGGGCCGGGCAATCATGTGCTCATGTCCGCGCCGGCACCGCCGTGGCTGACCGTCGACCGTGCCGTGGTCAGCATCGCGTTGGTCTACCCGATGCGCGGGCCGGCCGGCATGTTCGGCCCCACCTGCGAGCTGTGCGCGCAGCTCGCGGTCGAGGAGATCAACCGATGTGGTGGTGTGCTGGGCCGGGAGGTGCGGCTGGTGCCGGTCGACGGCGGCGCACCGCCGGCCGAGGTGGCCGCCGAGGTCGAGGCGTTGGTGTCGGTGGGGGCGGTGCAGGGGGTGACGGGTTGGCACATCTCGTCGGTGCGCCAGGCGCTGGCGCCACGCGTCGCGCACCGGGTGCCGTACGTCTACACCGCACTCTACGAGGGTGGTGAACGCACCGAGGGGGTCTTCCTGACCAGCGAGACGCCGGATGCCCAACTGTGGCCCGCGATGCGGCTGCTCGCCGAAGAGCAGGGGGTGCGTCGCTGGTTCGTGGTCGGCAACGACTACGTGTGGCCGCGTCGTACCGCGCGGGCGGCCCAGCGGTACGCGTTGCGCGGCGGTGGGCAGGTGGTGGGCCTGCACTTCCTGCCGTTGGACGCGCACGACTTCACCGAGGTGCTGCGCCGCATCGAGCACAGTGACGCCGACGGGGTGCTGATGCTGCTTGTCGGTGCGGACGCGGTGCGGTTCAACCGGGCGTTCGCCCGATCCGGCCTCGATCAGCGGTGCCTGCGGCTGAGCACGCTGATGGACGAGAACATGCTGCTCGCCAGCGGTGCCGGTGCGACCCGGCGGCTGTACAGCACGGCGGGCTTCTTCGCCGGGCTGGTCACCCAGGAGAACCTCGACTTCCACGGCGAGTTCGTCCGTCGCTTCGGGGTGGAGGCGCCGCCGTTGGGCAGCCTCGGGGAGTCCTGCTACGAGGGCGTGATGCTGCTCGCCGCGCTGATCGGCCAGGCGCGCACCCTCGACGTGCGGGCCATCGAGACGGCCGCTGACACGGTGGCCTACCAGGGGCCACGCGGGCGGTTGCTGCTACGCCAACGGCACGTCCGTCAGCGCATCTATCTGGCCGAGGCCGACGGGCTCGACTTCACCGTGCTCGCCCAGCTCTGAGACCAGGGGCCGCCAGCCGGCCCGCCCGGACCCTTGACAGCGCCACCCGATCCCGTCCTAAGATGCTTCCTGCGTGAAGTATCTGGCCTCGGGTCAGATGTCACCACTGTGTCCCCACCATCGACGGAATTGCCCGTCGACCATTGTGGTGACACCAAATCTGCGTCTTTCCGAACGGCCGGCACCGTTTCCTCCCCAACGGTGCCGGCCGTTTTTCGTGCGCGTCGGATCGACCGCGCGGAAACAGCCAATTAAGGGCCGGGAAACATGAGCGCAATCACGTCGGTCGACGCTTTCGGTGCCCATATCCGAACCGGTGCCCTGAGCGGCGTCCACCCGTCGACCTCGGCATCGCCCACGTCAGCTCCACCGGACCGCACCGACCGTCCTTTCGCCACTTGAGTGCACCGCAGGGAGAGTAGATGTCACTATTCCGGGGCCGCCGCATCCTGGCGGGCGCCATGACCCTGGTCGCCGCGGCCGCGATGACCGCGTGCGGCAGCAAGACCACCGACGAGGGTGGCGCGACAGGCGTCACCGCCGACATCTCCGGCGACACCGTCAAGGTGGGGCTGCTCAACTCGCTCTCCGGCACCATGGCGATCAGCGAGGTCACCGTCCGCGACTCCATCATGCTCGCCGTCGAGGAGATCAACGCGGCCGGTGGCGTCCTCGGCAAGAAGATCCAGCCGGTCGGCGAGGACGGCGCCTCGGACTGGCCGACCTTCGCGGAGAAGGCCGAGAAGCTCATCTCCGAGGACCGGGTCGCCGCCGTCTTCGGCTGCTGGACGTCGGCCAGTCGCAAAGCGGTCAAGCCGGTGTTCGAGAAGAACAAGGCGTTGTTGTTCTACCCGGTGCAGTACGAAGGCCTCGAACAGTCTCCCTACATCTTCTACACGGGTGCGACCACCAACCAGCAGATCGTTCCCGGGCTCGACTACCTCAAGGCGCAGGGTGCGAAGTCGGTCTATCTGGTCGGCAGCGACTACGTCTTTCCCCGCACCGCCAACAAAATCATCAAGGCGTACGCGACCGCGAACGGGATGACGGTCCTCGGTGAGGATTACGCCCCACTCGGATCCACCGAGTTCGGCACCATCGTCAACAAGGTCAAGTCGTCCGGCGCCGATGCCGTCTTCAACACACTCAACGGCGACAGCAACGTGGCCTTCTTCAAGGAATACAAGTCCGCCGGTCTGACCGCTGCCGCGATGCCGGTGGTGTCCGTCTCGATCGCCGAGGAGGAGGTCAAGGGCATCGGCACCCAGTACCTGGAGGGTCAGCTGACCGCCTGGAACTACTACCAGACCACCCCGGGAGCGGCGAACTCGAAGTTCGTGGCCGCGTACAAGGCGAAGTTCGGTGCGGACAAGCCCACCAGCGACCCGATGGAGGCCGCGTACGTCGGCGTGTATCTCTGGAAGGCCATGGTCGAGAAGGCCGGCGCCTTCGACGTGGAGAAGGTCCGCGCCGCCTCGGACGGGATCACCTTCGACGCGCCAGAGGGCCTGGTCACGGTGGACGGGAAGACCCAGCACATCGCCAAGACCGCCCGGATCGGCAAGATCGGCGCGGACGGTCTGATCACCGAGGTGTGGAACTCCGGCAAGCCGGTGCAGCCGGACCCGTACCTCAAGACCTATCCGTGGGCGAGCGGCCTGAGCTGACGACGCCGGCCCGGGCGGGCTGCGCGACGACGCGCTCCGCCCGGGCCACCCGACCAGCAGTTCGGAGTACCCACCGTGACAGTCCTCTTCGGTCAACTCTTCACCGGCATCAGCATCGGCGCGGTGCTGCTGCTCATCGCGCTCGGCCTCGCGCTGACCTTCGGCCAGATGAACGTGATCAACATGGCGCACGGTGAGTTCATCATGGCCGGGGCGTACACCACCTACGTCCTGCAGCAGAGCATCACCGGGGCCGGTTGGTCGCTGGTCGTCGCGCTACCGGTGGCGTTCGTGGTCGCCGGCACGATGGGCGCGCTGCTGGAGATGCTGCTCATCCGCCGGCTGTACGCCCGACCACTGGACACCCTGCTGGTCACCTGGGGTGTGTCGCTGATGCTGCAACAACTGGCCCGCGACGTCTTCGGCAGCCCGAACGTGCAGACCCGCGCGCCGGAGCTGCTGACCGGCAACGTGGCGCTCCCCGGCGGGTTGACCATCGCCAACAACCGGCTGTTCATCCTGGCCCTGGCGCTGGCCGCCGTCGCGGCGCTCACCCTGGCGCTGCGCCTCACCCCACTCGGGCGTCGCATCCGCGCGGTCGTGCAGAACCGCGACCTCGCGGCGGTGTCCGGCATCGCGACCTCCCGGGTCGACCGGACCACCTTCTTCGTCGGCTCCGGCCTGGCCGGGCTCGCCGGGGTGGCGCTCACCCTGCTCGGCCCGATCGGCCCGACCATGGGCACCAACCTGATCATCGACGCCTTCCTGGTCGTCGTGGTCGGCGGGATCGGCCAGCTCAAGGGCAGCGTGATCGTCGCCTTCGCCCTCGGCGTGCTCCAGGCCACCGGGGAATACCTCACCACCCTCAGCGTCGCCAAGGTGATCGTGTTCGTGGCGATCGTCGCGTTCCTTCAGTGGCGGCCACAGGGTCTGTTCACGCTGCGGACCAGGAGCCTCGCATGACAGCCGTCACCCCCGCGCCGCCCGACACCGCCCTCGACCCGGCACCCGTCAGCGCCGTACCGCCGAGCCGGCCCGCGGGCCGCTCGCGACTGCGGACGGCGGCCGGCTTCGCACTCGGCGCGGCGCTGCTGTTCGCCGTCGCGCCGCTGGTCTTGTCGGACTTCCGGCTGTCCCTGCTCGCCAAGTACCTCTGCGTCGCCATGGTCGCGGTCGGCATCGGGATCGCCTGGGGCCGGGGCGGCATGCTCACCCTCGGCCAGGGCGTCTTCTTCGGCCTCGGCGGCTACGCGATGGCCATGCACCTCAAGCTCGCCGACGCGGGCCCGGCCGGGATGCCGGACTTCATGCAGCTGTACGGGCAGCTCGACGAACTGCCGCTGTGGTGGAGGCCCTTCGCCAGCCCGTGGTTCGCGCTGCCCGCGACGGTGCTGCTGCCGATGGCAGTCGCCTTCGGGCTCGGCTCGCTGGTGTTCCGCCGCCGTGTGCGCGGCGCGTACTTCGCCATCCTCAGCCAGGCCCTCGCCGCCGCGATGGTGATCCTGCTGATCGGCCAGCAGGGCACCACGGGTGGCACCAACGGGCTCACCGACATCAAGGGCTTCTTCGGCTACGACCTGGACGACCCGGTCAACCAGCGGATGGTCTACTTCATCATCGCCGGCACACTGCTGGCCCTGCTCGCGCTGACCCGTCAACTCATCCACAGCCGCTACGGCGAGCTGCTGGTGGCGGTCCGCGACGGCGAGGAACGCGTCCGGTTCCTCGGCTACGACCCGGCCTCGGTCAAGCTGGTCGCGTACGTGGTCGCGGCCGGGATGGCGGGCCTGGCCGGGGCGCTGTTCGTGCCCGCGGTGGGCATCATCTCGCCCGCGCTGATCGGCATCGTCCCGTCGATCGAGTTTGTCATCGGCGTCGCGGTGGGTGGTCGGGCCACGCTGCTCGGGCCGGTGCTCGGCGCGGTGGCGGTGGCCTGGGCGCGTACCGCCCTCTCCGAGCGTTTCCCGGGCACCTGGACGTACCTCCAGGGGTTGCTCTTCGTGGTCGTGGTGGCGTTCCTTCCCGGCGGCCTGGCGTCGCTGTGGGCGTTGGCCCGCCGCCGCGACGTCGCCGCGCCGCCGCTGCGGCGCGGGTGGTTGTCGCTGGGCCGACGACGCGCCGGGCGGACGGAGGTGCCGGCGGCATGAGCGGCGACCGACTGGACGGGTTGTCCGTCCGTGACGTGCGGGTCAGCTTCGACGGTTTCACCGCCGTCGACGGCGTCTCGCTGGAGGTGCCCGCCGGTGACATCCGGTTCCTGATCGGGCCGAACGGCGCCGGCAAGACCACGCTGGTCGACGCGATCACCGGCCTGGTCCGGGCCACCGGCTCGGTCCGCTTCGGCGCCGACGAACTGCTGGGCCGCCCGGTGCACCGGATCAGCCGGCTGGGCGTCGGGCGTACCTTCCAGACGTCCTCGGTCTTCGAGGAGCTGTCGGTACTGCAGAACCTCGACATCGCGGCCGGCGCCCGGCGTGGCTGGGCGACCCTGGCCCGCCGCCGTCGCGGCGTTCCCGACGAGGTGGCCGCGGCGCTGGAGACCATCGGTCTGGCCGAACGGGCCGAGCACCTCGCCGGGACGCTCGCGCACGGGCAGAAGCAGTGGCTGGAGATCGGGATGCTGCTGGTGCAGGACGCGCGGCTGCTGCTGCTCGACGAGCCGGTCGCCGGCATGAGCCACGAGGAACGCGACGCCACCGGGGTCCTGCTGGAGACGGTGAGCCGGGACCGCACAGTCGTCGTGATCGAGCACGACATGGACTTCCTGCGCCGGTTCGCGCGCAGCGTCACAGTGCTGCACGCCGGCCGGGTGCTCAGCGAGGGAACGGTGGCGCAGGTCCAGGCGGACCCGCGTGTGCAGGAGGTCTACCTTGGCCACCCGGTCGACGCCGGGTCGGCCCGCACCGGTCTGGAGGCATGATGCTGACGCTGCGCGGGGTGCACGCCGGGTACGGGCGCAGCCGCGTGCTGCACGGGGTCGACCTCACGGTCCCGCCCGACGGGGTCGCCGCGGTCCTCGGGCACAACGGCGCTGGCAAGAGCACATTGCTGCGGGTTGCGGCCGGCCTGCTGCGCCCGAGCGCCGGCACCGTCGAGCTGGACGGCGAGAACGTCACCCGCCTCGGGCCGCACGAGCGGGTGGCGCGGGGGATGGCGTACGTCCCGCAGGGTCAACAGTGCTTCCCGCACCTGACCGCCGCGGAGAACCTGCGGCTGGTCGCCGACGGTCGGCGCGACGGCGCGGTGGCGACCGCTGAGGTGCTGGACCTCTTTCCGGCGCTGCGCCCGCTGCTGCGACGCCGGGCCGGGCTGCTCTCCGGCGGTCAGCGCCAGCAATTGGCCATCGCCCGTGCGCTGATCACCCGGCCGAGGTTGCTGATGCTCGACGAGCCGACCGAGGGCATCCAGCCGTCGGTGGTCGCGGAGATCCAGGAACGGATCGTCGAGCTGACCCGGCAGTCCGGGTTCAGCGTGCTGCTGGTGGAGCAGCACCTGGGCTTCGCGCTGCGGGTGGCGAGCCGCTACCAGGTGCTGGAATCCGGCCGGGTCACCTCGCAGGGGGACGGTGGTGTCACTGCGGAACGGGACGTCCGGGCGGCCCTGGCAGTCTGACCCGCCGAGCCGTCTGACCCTTCGGGCAGCGTGGTCGTCGGTCAGGTCGTCGGCGCGGGCCCGGTCGAGTCGCGGACGACCAGCAGGTGCCCGGTGGGACGGCGGCGGGGACGGGTCGAGCGGGGCTTGAGGGCGAGGGTGAGCGCCGTGCGGCCCATCTCGGTCATCGGCAGGCGGATGGTGGTGAGGCTGGGCGCGAGGTCGGCCGCCACGGAGACGTCGTCGAAGCCGACGACGGACATCCGCGCGGGCACCGGCACCCGGCGGGAGCGCAACGTCGACAACACACCCATGGCCATCGCGTCGTTGAGCGCGATGATCGCCGTCGTTGCCGGGTGCTCGTTGAGGATCTGCTCGGCGGCGGCCCGCCCGCCACCGCGGGTGAAGTCGCTGTGCACGACGACGAGGTCGGCCGGGGACCGCCCGCGCTGCCGCAGGGCCGACGACACGCCGGCCAGTCGGTCCGCGACAGTGGTGAGCCCGGCGCTGCCCGCGGCGACCGCGATCCGTTGATGGCCGAGGTCCATCAGGTGCTGGGCGAGCGCGTGACCGCCGGCCTCGTTGTCCGGCAGGACGGCGTCGATGCCGAGCGCGTGCCGTCCGATGGCGGCGGCCCGTCCGCCGTGGTCCTGGAAGGCGGCCAGCTCGGCGCGGGCGGCGGCCTCCATGCGGGGGTCGTCGTAGCCGGAACCGCTGATCAGGACGATGCCGACCCGCTGGGCGATCAGGTGCCGCAGCTGTTGCAGCTCGTAGCCGGGGTCGCGGCCGGACTGGCAGATCTGCACCAGCAGCCCCTGCTCGGCGGCGAGCTGGATGACGCCGGCGGCGATCTCGGCGAAGTACGGGTCGTCGACCTGGTGGACGATCAGCCCCACGGTTGAGCTGGCCCCGCCGGCAAGGGTGCGGGCGTACGGGTTGGCGACGTAGCCCAGCTCACGGGCGATCTGCCGGATCCGGTCGGCCACCTCGGTGCTGACCCCCTCACGGCCGGCGAGGGCGCGGGAGGCGGTCGCCAGCGAGACGGCGGCGTGTTCGGCGACGTCCACGAGGCGCGGCCGCTGGTTGGCCCTGGGCATCCGCAACCCTCCGGAAACATCCATGTCACCCGATCTATTGCGAGCGCCATTCATCTGAGCCTAGGGTACGTAAGCGCTTACGTAAGCGCTTACGTGACCGGCATCAGTCATGCCGCGAAACGAGGTGACAGCCATGTCCAGGGCCCGCCAAGCGGCCGTTTCCCTCCTGGCGATCGGCGCACTGACCGGCGCCGCCGCGCCGCCCGCGCAGGCGGATCGGAGCATCTCGCACGACGTCCACCCGGCCCTGCGCGCACACCTGGTCGCCGCGTACGACTTCGACCACCCGGTGCCCGGCGATCCGGCGCTGGAACGCGACCAGGGCCGCTCCGGCACCGAGATCGAGCTGATCAACGGCGGTGCCGCGATGCGGGTGCCGGACCGCGCCTACCGGGGCAGCCGCAACGCGGTGCAGACCCGGCAGGTCGACCCGGCGGTTGCTGGCAACGACGACTGGAAGGCCGGCACCTGGTCGGCCAGCGGGGTGCGGACGCTGCGCGCCTTCAGCGCCACCGCGGGCACCACCGTGATGGGCTGGTTCAAGCTCAACATGGACAGCCCGCTGCCCAACTCCACCACCGCCGACCCCGCCGACCGCTACAACGCGATCGGGCTGGCCGGGGTGCTGACCGGCGACTCCGACGGCCACGGCGTGCGGGCCCTGCTGGAGCTGATCGACGTCGACGGGGAGCTGCGCCTGGTCGCGCTCGGGCGGCGACTCGACGGCGGCAACTCGCAGACCTTCGCCGCCAACCAGGACTGGCGCGAGCTGTTGCCCGTGGGGGAGTGGGTGCACCTCGCCGCCACCTTCGACTTCGACACCGGCGCCCTCGCCCTCTACCGCAACGGCGAGCCGGTCGATGGCTTCTACACCCGCACCGACGACCCGTGGCTGGTGTCCGGGCCGGGCCCACACGTCACCACCGCCTCCGACCCGCGCGGCATCAAGATCGGCGGGAGCTTCCCCCAGGACACCCTGGAGCGCAACCCGTGCGACTGCCGCATGGACGGCCTGATGTTCCTCGACAACGTGGTCTCCGCGAGCGACGTGCGGAGGCAGTACCACCACCTGGCCCGCTGACCACCCTCGGCACCGTCCCACCGAGAAGGAGACACGCGTGCTCGTCCTCCACCGCCGCGCCCGAGGTGCCCGCCGACCCGCGCTGACGGCCGGCCTCACCGCCCTCGTGCTGGTCCTGTCCACACTGCTCGCGTCGCCCGCCCGGGCCGCCGACGCCGTTGACGACCCGATCCCCGAGATGCCGGTCCAGTCCCGGATCGGGCTGGTCCTCAGTGAGTACGCCAGCTTCCCGCAGTCGTACCCCACGCCCGCCCCGACCGATGCGCGGCTCATGCGGACCGCGCGGATCAACACGGTGATGGAGTTGCCCGACGGCTCCGGCCGGCGGGCGGTGCCCGACCTCAACGGCAACCTCTACCTGGTCGAGGGCGGCGTGCCGCACGTCTACCTGGACGTGGCGGCGACGTTCGCGCCGCAGTTCTTCTCCGGTCGTGGGCTGGGCCAGGGCTTCGGCTACGTCGCCTTCCACCCGGAGTTCGGCGTCAACGGACGGTTCTACACCATCCACACCGAGCTGGCCTCCACGACGACCGCCACACCCGACCACGCCCAGCCCAACACGCTCTTCCACG
Source organism: Micromonospora sp. C81 (assembly GCF_018070425.1). NCBI lineage: Bacteria > Bacillati > Actinomycetota > Actinomycetes > Micromonosporales > Micromonosporaceae > Micromonospora > Micromonospora sp. C81. The sequence continues at coordinate 331,784 of NZ_JAGPXS010000001.1, read as the reverse complement.
GGGTCATCACCGAGTGGACGGCGACCGATCCGACCGCCGCCACCTTCGCCGGTACGCACCGCGAGGTGCTGCGCATCGGCTTCGGCGGCCAGGTGCACGGCATCCAGGAGATCAACTTCAACCCCACGGCCAAGCGTCACGACAGCGACTACGGCCTGCTGTACCTCGCCGTCGGCGACGGCGGCCAGGGCGCCCGCAACACCGACCCGCAGAACCTGGGGCTGCCGCACGGCAAGCTGTTGCGGATCGACCCCCGGGGCACCAACTCCGCCAACGGGCGCTACGGCATCCCACAGCGGAACCCGTTCGTCGGCCAGACCGGCGCGCTCGGCGAGATCTACGCCGTGGGTTTCCGTGATCCGCACCGGTTCAGCTGGGACCGGGCGACCGGCCGGATGTACCTCGGACACATCGGTGAGCACGCCGTCGAGGCGATCTACGAGGTCCGCGCCGGCGACAACTTCGGCTGGAGTGAGCGCGAGGGCTCCTTCGTCTTCGACAAGGCCGCCACCAGCCCCTGCGACCGGCTGCTCCCGCTGCCCGCCGACGACGACCGGTACGGCTACACCTACCCCGTCGCCGCGTACGACCATGACCCCGCGCCGGGCTGGAACTGCACCGACGACGTCGGTGTCGCGGTGGCCGGCGGGTTCGTCTACCGGGGGCGCACGCTGCCCGCGCTGCGCGGCAAGTACGTCTTCGGTGACCTGGTCGACGGCCGGGTGCTCTACACCGAGGCGAACGAGATGCGCCGCGGCCACGGCCTGGCACCGATCCACCAACTCGCGCTCTTCGACGCGGCGGGCGGTCCGGTCCGGATGCGGGACCTCTCCGGACCCGGCGCGCCCGGCGACCCCAACCGGGTGGACCTGCGCTTCGGCACCGACGCCGCCGGTGAGCTCTACCTCGTCGCGAAGGCCAACGGGAAGATCTGGAAGGTGACGGGCACGACGGAGTTCGCCAGCGGCGACGTCGGCGACACCACAGTGCGCCGCACCGCCGGGGCGTCGAACTGGGCACCGGTGACCCCGGCGAAGTGGCAGTTCACCCGCGACCAGGTCATCCTCGCCGAGGCTGGGGAGAGCCGGCCGGGCCCGCGCCGGCCGTTCGAGTACGCCGTGCTGACCGCCGGCCCGGCGTGGTCGTCGGTGCAGGTCGACGCCCGGGTACGCCTCGACACGCCGGTGGACGTCAGCAACCGCGACGTGATCATCGTCTTCGGCTGGCGCTCGGACACCGAGTTCTACTACGCCCACCTCTCCACAGACAACACGATCTATCCGCACAACGGCATCTTCAAGGTCGACAACGCCGACCGGGAGCGCATCGACCACCAGTGGAACGGCCGCTCCCGGGGCGCCAACCCGGCGATCACCGATGCCGACTGGCACCGCGTCCGGGTGGTGCACCTGCCGTCCACGGGTGAGATCGCCGTCTACGTCGACGGAAACCGGGACCCGCTGATGACCGCGAAGGACACCACGTTCGGCTCGGGGCGGGTGGGCTTCGGCTCGTTCGACAACGTCGGCCGGGTACGGAACCTGACCGTGACCGGCACGCCGGCCTGAGCCGTGTCGCGGTGGGGACGGGGGCGAACGTGCCGCCGTCCCCACCGGGTCATCCGTCGACCTGCCCCGGACGACCCGGTCCGCTTCGTAGACTTCCAGCCATGCCGGAGATCGTCGAGTTGCTGGCCTCGCCCGTGCACCGCTTCCTGGGCCGGCCCGCCGACGGCCCGGCCCCGGCTCCCCCCGGTGAGCTGGTCGACGTGGTCCGGATCCGGGCCGGCCTCGGCATCGTCGGCGACCGGTACTTCGGCCAGCAGGCACACCGCGACGCCAGCGTCACGGTCATCGCCCAGGAGTCGCTGCCGGTCGGCATCGGCCTGGCGGAGGTCCGGCGCAACATCCTCACCACCGGGATCGCCGTGGACGAGCTGATCGGCAGGGTGCTGGTGCTGGACTCCGGCAACGGCCCGGTCAGCCTGCGGGTCAACCGGGCGGCCCGGCCCTGCGCGTGGATGGACGTCACCGTCGGCCCGGGAGCATGGAAGGCGCTGCGCACCACCGGTGGCATCCGCTGCACGCCCCTCAACGACGGCACCCTGCGCGTCGGCCCGGTCGACGCGGTCGTCAGCTGAGGAAAGGGCTCGACGCCAGCGGCCCGGACGCCCTCACCATCAGATCTTGGACAGGTGGTGTCGGCCAGGTTGGCGGATTCGGCGAGGTGACGCCCCGGCGAGCTGCCGCGTGGTAGAACCAATCCGCACATCGGCTCGCAGGTCTTCGGGCAGCCGGGAGCTTTGCCGGACAGGACCTCATCCGAACAGAGGTGGTGCAGTGCATCCGGAGCTGCGGCAGCTCATCGAGGAGCTGCGAGCCGATCTGGCCGACCAGCCGGCGAGCCTGGCGTACGCCGAGTTCGGCGAGGGCGCCGCCATCGATGTCGTGCCGGCGAGCCTCCCGGCCGACCTGCGCGATCTCCTGCTGGTGGCCGACGGCCTGCGGGCGGGTCGGCTTGAGCTGGCGTCCACGTCGACCCTCGCCGGAATCCAGTACCACCTCGACTACGTGCCGGACTTCTCCACCATCCCCGAGGACCGGGCGGGCTGGCTGGTGGTGGGCACCCGCAGCGACGAGCCGATCTTCATGGACCGTGGCACGGGAGCGATCTGGTACTTCCCGCCCAACGGCACCGAGTGGTTCATGTCCGACGCGTTCGAGGAGCTGGCCCCCGACCTCGGATCCTTCGTGGACTACTACCTGCTCGGCCCGGGCTACGCCGACCTGACCCCGGCGGACGACAGGTGGTTCGCGTTCCTCGACGAGCAGGGCCTGCTCGACGACGAGGACGAGGACTGAGCTGAGTCAGACCGGGCTGATGTGCGCGGCGAGGACCCGCCAGCCGTGCGGGTCGTCGTGGACCCAGGTCCGGGTGTAACGCAGGCGAGCGGCGAACGGTGCCCCCTCGAACACACCGGACACCCGGCCCAGGAAGAACGTCACACCGGTCTTCCCCACGACGAGCAGGTCCAGCTCCTCCTCGACCAGCTCCTGCACCACCGAACGGCGGTCCCGGTGCGCGGCCAGGTCGTCCTGCTTGGTGTGCGGACGGCCGTCCGGGCCGATGGCGATCAGCTGGTCGACCAGCAGCTGATCGAGAGCGTCGACGTCGCCGGCCCTCTGGGCGGCCTGCAGGGTGCGCTCGGCATCGAGCAGCTCTGCCTCGCGTGCGCTGTCCGGCATCGTGCCGTCCTCCCGGTCGGGTCCGACCCGGGGTCACCGTCGGCCCGGGCTGTCCGCATTGTGGCAGGCAACGCGACCCGAGCGGGCGTGGATCGCCGCCCGGCTCACAGGCTCAGGCGAATCCGTACGACGGTCTCCCCGGGGCCGGTGAGCACGGCGACCTCGTCGCACACCTGCTCCACGATCGCCAGCCCCGGCCGCGGATCGAGTCGGCGGACGGCATTCCCTGGCCGAACTCCCGCGCCGGCCCCCGGTCGACGACGTCGCAGAACAACTGGCCGGACTCGGCCCAGAGCAGGACCCGGCCGCCGCCGGTGGTGTGCTGCAGGGTGTTGGTGGCCAGCTCGCTGACCGCCAGTGTCAGCAGCTCCACCCGATGCGGCGGCAGGCCCCGGGCCAGCGCCCCGGCGCTGACGAACGCGCGCAGCGCTCGCACGTCGGTCGCCACCTGGTACGCCATGGTGTCCGTGACATGGGCGGGGACGCTCTGCTCGACCACGGTGTCGCGCCGCTCGGCCGGCATCAGCCCTCCGGCCGCGGGCAGCCGGTCAGCGTCACCACGATCCGCCCGGGTGCCGTGGACGTGTTCGCCTCGACGTGCGCCATCGGACACCAGCAACCCTTTTCCGTAGCCACAGCCGTTGTCGCAACATCATGTCATCCGCCGACCCCTGGGCCGTCTCGTCCGTTCGGCGGTTGATCACGTCGCGCGCCGGACCGGCCAGGCATCCGGCACCGGGCGGTCAGGGGGCCGCGTCGGCGCCGAGCAGCGACCGCTGCTACGGGCGGATGTCCAGGGCGCCGATCAGGTTGTCGCGCAGCGTGAACCGGTACCGCAGCTCGACCGGGCTGCCGGGGAAGTCGCCGGAGACCCGGGTGAGAGCCAGGTACGAGTCGCCGGCCTGTGGTGTGACACGTACTGGCTCGGCCGTGTAGGAGTGGGCATCCATCGTCTTCTGCCGCCACGCCCGGATGGAGGCCCGTCCGTCGTACAGCCGGTCCTCGTCGGCGACGCTCGCGGTGTCCGCGAAGCAGGCGACGAAGGCGTCCAGGTCCCGGTCGTTGACGGCCCGGAAGTACCGGTCGATCACGTCGGGTAGGTCGACGGCCATCTGCTCCTCCTGCGGCACGGGCCGCCGTCGGGCAGCCGTCGGGTTCCCGGTCCGACCTCACCGTACGAGACTCCGACTGCGCCGCGCGGAGCAACCATCAGACCCGTCCGGCTGCGCCCGCCGGGTTTGCCGTCGACGGGCCCGGGTAGCCACGCATCTCCGAGACGAAGGGCGGGGGAATGGCCGAGCTGGGGTTCGTCGACAAGGTCGCGGCACGGGCGGGCGTCCCGCCGGAGCAGGCGCGCCCACTGACCGAGGCCGTTCTGCGGACCCTCACCGAGCGGCTCAGCGGCGGTGAGGCGGGCGCGTTGGCCCCTCATCTGGCTGACGAGCTGAGCCCGTTGCTGGTCAAGGCCGCCGAGCCGCCGGAGGCGTTCGGCTACGACGAGTTCCTCCGCCGGGTCGCCGACCGCGCCGGAATCGACCGTCCAACCGCAGAGCGGGGCACTCGGGCGGTTCTTCAGACGATGCACCGGGTGGTCGGGCACCGGGAGTTCGAGGACGCCCTGGCCCAGCTTCCCTCGGATCTCCGCGCGCTGGCGCAGCCGCTGCCGCACGGTCCCTGACCGACGGCAGCCTCACCGCCGCGCTGGCGCCGTACGGCCGGCGCGCCGGTGACCCTGCGCCACACGGTTCGGGCGCGGCCCGACCGGAGGTCGGACCACGCCCCTCGCCCGACGTCAGCCCGTTACCCCGGCACTGACCACCCACTTCTGGTGGGCGCCGCCCGCGTACGTGCCGAGCTGGATCTGGGTGCGGTCGGCGCTGCTACCGCCGGCGGCCTCCAGGACCTTGCCGGACTGCGGGTTGCGGATCGACCCGTCGGACTGCGGCTGCCAGACCTGCGCGGCGGTGCCGTTGCAGGTCCAGAGCTGCACCTTCGTGCCGTTGGCGGTGCCGCCGTTGTCCACGTCCAGGCACTTGCCCAGCACCCGGTACGTGTCGCCGACCTTCGTCCACGACTGCGCGGTGGTGCCGTTGCAGGTCCAGAGCTGGATCTTCGTGCCGTCGGCGGTGCCCGCGTTGTCGACGTCCAGGCACTTGCCACCGACGCCGGTGATGGTCCCACCGGTCGGCGGCGGGGGACTGCCGGGGATCGAGTTGAGCGTGTACCACGCCTCGGTGCTCCACAGTGACTGCCCGCTGGTGGAGGTGAACGGGCGCGGTGACCGCAGGTGCACCACCCTGCCGGCCTTGCGTCCGGGCACCGTGAGGCTGACCTTCTTGCCGTCCGACGAGAGGGTGGCCGAGGTGACGGTCAGCGTCTCCTCGTCGATCTTCGGACCGCCGTAGTTCGAGGTCGCCACGTACCTCCACTGCTTGAGCTTGTACCGCGCGGCCAGGTCGGTGGCGGTCGCCGTCGACACGGGCTGGGTGTACTCGACCTCGAAGCCGGTCGTGGTGGCGCGCATGGCGAGCATCTCGAACGTGGTGGCGGTGTTCGGGGTGAGCTTCTGCAGGCCGTACGACAGCTTCCCGGTCTGGCCCCAGTTGCCGCCCGCGCCGAGCCCGCCGACGTAGATCGCGCCGTCCGGGCCGACGTTCACCTCGGAGACGCCCGCCTCCAGGCCCTGGGTGAGCCGGAAGAGGGCGCCCTGGTATTCGCCGTTGATCTTCTCCACATTCGCCCGTTGCAGGCCGCCGTACGTCACGTCGCCGATGACGAACTGGCCAGCGTAGCGGCCGGTGGTCAGGTACAGCGGGGTGCTGGGCGAGTTGGCGATCTCGTTCTGTGGCATCCAGAGCACCGGCGGGGTGACCGGGTTGGTGTCGAACGGGCCAGCCGGGTTCGTGTAGTGGTTGAAGAACCGCCCCTGCTTGACGTGCACCAGCTTCGACGAGGGCAGCCAGCCGCCCTGGTTGTCGGTGACGAAGATGCCGCCCTCCGGGCCCCAGCCGATACCGTGCGGGGTACGCAGGCCGCCGGCGACGTAGCTGACCGCGCCGGTGTCCTTGTTGATTTTGAGGGTGCTGCCCCGGTTGGCGGCGGGCTGCGGGTTGGTGGTGGCGCCGCCGGAGTTGATCGACACCGACAGGTTCAGGTAGAAGAACCCGTCCTGGTAGAGCAGGCCGAACGCGAACTCGTGGAAGTTGCCCCCGTACGGCCAGGTGGCGACGGTCTCCAGGCGCTCGGCCACCTCGTCGCCGCCGGTGTTGACCAGCCGGGTCAGCCGCTGCTTCTCCGAGACGTAGACCACCCCGTCGACGATCTTCAGTCCCATCGGCTCCTTCAGCCCGCCGGCGATCTTCTTGGTGGTCACGGCGCCCGGAGTGGTCGCGCCGCCGGTGTTACCGAGGATCCAGACCTCACCGTCCTGGGACGTGCCGGACTGGTCGCTGCCGCCCCAGGTGGAGACGACCAGCCGCCCGTCGGCCAACCAGTCCATCCCGGTGACCTTCGGCTGGAAGCCGCTGGGCCGCAGGTTGGTCAGCGTGTAGCCCGGGTGCACCCCGGTCAGCGGCAGGCCGTCGCCGGGAGTGTCGGCGATGCCCTCGCACTCCTTGCGGCCCGGTGCGGTCACCCGGACGACGCCGGCGTCGGTGCTCAGCGCCGAGTTCGGTACGACCACGAAGGACGACGAACCGGGCGTCTTCCACTCCAGGGTGATCTGCTGCCCGCCGCCACGCTCGAAGTGGTCGATGCGCAGCGGGTGCAGCCCGGCGGTGAGGGTGACGGTGCCCTCCTTGGGTGGGGTCGCTCCGTGCAACCCGTCGTGGTCGATCACCACGGTGTTGTCGATCGCCAGCTTGGACCCGTCGTCGCTGCTGAGCCGGAACGTGTAGCTGCCGGCCTGGGTGGTGGTGATGTTGCCGAGCACCTGCGAGACGAAGTTGTCCTCGAAGCCGAAGTCGGCCGCCGAGGTCCAGTTGATTGTGGACATCAGCTTGTCCACGTTCGGGGTCTGCGCGGGTTTGAGTGTGCAGAGCGTGGACAGCGGCACCTGCACGTCGAAGACGCGCAGCGTGACACCCGGTTCCTGCGCGGGGGCGGCGGTGGCCGGAGCGGCCCAGAGGCCGGCGGTGAGGACGAGTGCCAGCGCACCCAGTGCGGGTTTGTGGAGTCGGCGTAGCAGGCGTGTGCCCATCGTTCCTCCAAGAGGCGGTGGAGTGTCCGACGGCCGGCGCGGAGCAGCGGTGAGGATGGCCGTCGGCCCGGGTCCGTAACGTCCTCGACGCCGACGAGTGACGTTGCGGAAACACCGGGTGGATGGATCGAGACATTAAGGTGTTTCGATTGGAGTGTCCATGGCTTCGCCTCGATGCATCAAAAGTTCCTCGTGTCCGTGCGAAAGTTCGCGGTGGTACGCGCAGGTATGCGGGTTTTGGCGGCCTATCGCCGTCCGCCTCGGGCCCGGCCACCAGCCCGGTTGCCGGGCTTGTGAGGCGTGTTCGCCGCCTTCCCCGCGTTGGCCGTCTTGCCCGCCCTGCTAACCGGTCGGCGGGTCGCGGCGGCGCCTCCCCGTGCGGCGGGCCGACGGCGAGCCGCCACCAGCACGATCGCGGACACCACGACGACGATCAGGGCCGGGACCAACCAGGGCGGGAACCCGCCGCCCCGCCGCTCTTCCGTGGCGCCAGCCGGATCGCTCGCCGGGACGCCGGTGGCGTCCGCCGGGCCGCCGGTCGCCCCAGGGCTCGCCGACCCCTCGCCCTCGGCCTGGGCGAGCAGTGTCGCGTCCGGCCCCGCCGTGGGCACCACCCAACCGGCTGGCGCTGGCGTACTCGGCCCCTGGTAGTCGAAGGTGACGTTGCCCCGCACCGCCTCACCGTCCGAGGCGACAGAGAGATAGCTGGCGGTGTAGCGACCCTTCGCCGGCCAGTGGGCGACGGTCACCATGGCCGGGAAGCCGGTGTGGTAGAGCCGCGGCTCGAACACACCGTTGACCATGAAGTACTCCTGGACCGGCTTGTCCAGGCGCTTCGGCTCGCCGAACGACCAACCATTGTCCACTCGCGACCCGTCCGGCCCGGTGACGGTGAAGTGGGCGTTGGAGGCCGGTTTCTCGGTGAAGTACAACCCCAACTGTGTCAGCGGCTCGCGCACGACGGTGCCGGTCAGCGGGGTGCTGGTCGCCAACTGACCGTGCGCGGACGCCGGTGCGACCGGCAGCACCAGCGACACCACCACCGTCGCGGCCAGGGCCGCCAGGGTGCGGCTCAGGATGTGACGCATAGTGACGAGCCTCGATCGCATTGGTTCATCATGGTCATATCCCCGCCGCCGAACAAGACGTACAGTTCTCATCCCCGACGATCAACCCGACACCCGTCCCCTCGCGTCGTTCGGAGTCCGCCCGTGTCCGTCCGTACCCCCGCCGGCCGCACTACCGCCGCGCTCGCCGCCGCCCTCACCGCCCTGCTCCTCGTCGGGTGCGGCCAGGACGACGATCCCTCCGTCGCCACCCCCTCGGCGGCACCGACGTCCGCCGCGCCGCCGAGCGCCACCACCGCGCCGACCCCGACGGCCGGCGCCACCCCGAGCGCCGCCGCCAGCACCCCGGCCGTGGACCGGCAGATCACCGTGACGATCGCGAAGCGGCGGGTCGATCCGCCCACCGGACGAATCACCGTGGGTAAGGGCGAGCTGGTTCGGATCACTGTCACCTCCGACGTGTCCGACGAACTGCACGTGCACGGTTACGACCTGGGCGCTCGACTGCCGGCCGGCACCCCCGGGTTGGTGGAGTTCCGGGCCGACAAGACCGGGCTGTTCGAGGTGGAGACGCACGAGACCGAGCTGGTGCTGTTCCAGCTCGTCGTCCGCTGAGCGACATGACCGCCGCTCCCACGCTGCTGGCACACGGCGTCGGTGGTCGCCAGGACCTGCCGATCACGCTGTCGCAGCTCGTCGTCGCCGGCGCGCTGACCCTCGTCGTCACGTTCCTCGCCCTGGGCCTGCTCTGGCGTGAGCCGCGACTCGACCGGGACGCGACCGGGGGCCGACCGGTGCCGGGATGGCTCGCCCGACTCGTCGACGCGCCCACCTTCCGGTGGGTGCTGCGGGTGCTCGGCCTGCTCGCAGCCGCCTGGTTCTGCCTGGGTCTGCTGGGCGGGCCGGACACGGCGGACAACCCGACGGCCGGCGCGCTCTACGTGCTGCTCTGGGTCGGGCTGGCGCCGCTGTCGCTGCTGCTCGGCCCGGTCTGGCGAGCGGTCAACCCGCTGCGCACCGTTCACCTGCTGGCGGCGCTGGCCGCGCGGCGCGACCCGCGCCGAGGGCTCCGCGAACTGCCGGCCGGCGTCGGGTGGTGGCCGGCCGCCGCGACCCTGTTCGGCTTCGTCTGGCTGGAACTGGTCGCACCCGACCGCGCCACCCTGCCGGTCATCACCGCCTGGCTCGCCGCGTACGCGGTGGTCATGCTGGCTGGCGCGACGGTGTTCGGCGCCGGCTGGTTCGACCACGCCGACCCGTTCGAGACGTACAGCGCCCTGATCGGTCAGCTCGCCCCGGTCGGCCGGGCAGCCGACGGCGTGCTGGTGTGGCGCAACCCGCTCGACGGGATCGCCGGGCTGCGGCCCCGCCCCGGCCTCGTCGCCGTGGTGACCGTGCTGCTCGGCTCCACCATGTACGACAGTCTCTCCAACGCGCCCGGCTGGCTGCGGTTCAGCCAGGAGAACGGCCTGCACCCGGCGGTCACCGGCAGCGCCGGGCTGACCCTGGTCGTCGCCGCCGTGGCGGTGGCGTACCTCGCCGCCACCGGAGCCGCCGCGCGCATCGGCCGCTCCGACCCGACCGCTGCCCGGGGCGTGCCGGGCGAGATCGCCCACTCGATCGTGCCGATCGCGGTGGGTTACGTGGTGGCGCACTACTACTCGCTGCTGATCCTGGAGGGCCAGCGCACCGTCGCGCTGCTCTCCGACCCGCTGGGCACCGGTGCCAACTGGCTCGGCACCGCCGGCTGGGAGCCGCACACCGGGCTGGTCACGCCGTCCGGGGTGGCCACCCTCCAGATCACCGTCATCATCCTCGGGCACCTGCTCGGCACGCTGCTCGCCCACGACCGCGCCCTGTACCTGTTCCCCCGGGCCCGGCCGGTGGCCGGCCAGCTGCCGCTGCTGGCGCTCATGGTCGCGTACACCGTCGCCGGTCTGCTGCTGCTCTACGCGGGGTAGCCCCGCCTGGTTGCGACCCGTGCGTCATGATGGCCCGTGGACTCCGATCTTCAGCGCTACCTCGATGACCTGGTCGCCGCCGCCCGCGACGTCCTCGGGGCCGACCTGGTCGGCGCGTACGCGGCCGGCTCGGTGGGGCTCGGCGCGTACCAGGCCGGCCGCAGTGACGTGGACGTGGCGCTGGTCAGCGCCGGTCCGCTCACCGACACCGCCAAACGGGCGCTGGTGGCGCGGCTGCGGCACGAGGCGCTGCCCTGCCCGGCGCGAGGGCTGGAGCTGGTCGCCTACGACCGGGCAGTGGCCGCCTCGGGCACCCCGGAACCCGGTTTCGAGCTCGAAATCAACACCGGTGCCGGCATGCCCTTCCGGTGCACCCTCGACCCGGCCGACCGGCCCGCCGCCGACGGCCGCTTCTGGTACGGGCTGGACCGCAGCATCCTGCACCAGAGTGGGCTGCCGCTGCTCGGGCCGCCAGCGGGGGAGGTTTTCGCCGACCTCACCCCGGCCGACCTACGTCGACTGCTCATCGAGGCGCTGTCCTGGTGGCTGGCCCTGCCGACACCACCGGGGGACCAGCCCGCGCCCGGCACGGAGGACGCGGTGCTCGGCGCGTGCCGGTCGCTGGTGCGATACCGCGACGGCGTCTGGCTCGCGAAGGTGGCGGCCGGCCAACGACTGGTCGACGCCGGTGACCGGGCCGAGGTGATCGGCCAGGCGATCGCCGCGCGGCACGGCGGGCCGCCGCCCACCGGGGCGCGGGCCCGAGCCTTCCAACAACGGGTACGCGACGAGATCGCCGTGTAGCCGGACCGGCCGCCAACGTGAAGACGGTCAGCGGACCGGGCTGGGCTGCAACGAGGCGAAGAGCAGGTTGAGACCCTCGGTCATGGTCGGGTGGGTGATGACCGCGTCGCGCAGAGCGGTCCACGGCATCCCGGCGAGCATGGCCAACTGCACCGAGGTGATCACCTCACCGGCTTCGGCGCCGAGCAGCGCCGCGCCGAGGATCCGGTCGGTGCTGGCGTCGATGACCGCCTTCCACATGCCCTTGGTCTGGCGCAGGGTGCGCGCCCGGGGGATGGCGGCGACCGGCAGGTGGGCGACCTGGACGTCGTACCCGGCGCGGCGCGCCTCAGTCTCGGTGAGCCCTACCCGGGCCAGCTCCGGGGTGGTGAAGACGGTGTACGGGATCAACCGGTCGGCGGTGCTGCGCTGTCCACCAGCGAGGTTCGCCCGGATGATCCGGTAGTCATCCAGCGAGACGTGGGTGAACTGCGGGCTGCCGGCGACGTCTCCGGCCGCCCAGGTCCGCTCGGCGCTGGTGCGCAGGTGCTCGTCGACCTCCACGAAGCCCCGTTCGCTGAGGCGTACGCCGGCGGCGTCCAGGCCGAGCCCGTCGGTGACCGGTGCCCGGCCGGCCGCCACCAGCACGTCGTCCCCGGTCACCAGGCTGCCGTCGTCCAGCGTCACCCGGACCGTGCCGTCGACGTCACGGTCGACCCGGGCGACCGCGACGCCCACCCGTACGTCGATGCCGTCGTCGACGAAGACGCGCATCACCGCGTCACTCACGTCTGGGTCCTCGCGGGTGAGCAGTCGCGGGCCGCCCTCGATCAGCGTCACCGCGCTGCCGAACGAGGCGAACATCTGCGCGAACTCCACCCCGACGGTGCCGCCGCCGAGCACCACCAGCCGGCCCGGCAGCCGGTCCAGGTGCAGCAGGCTGTCGCTGGTCAGCACCCCGGCCTCGGCCATCCCGGGCACCGAGGGCAGATGCGGACGCGTACCCGTGTTGATCACCACGTCGTCGCCGCGCAACAGCCGCTCACCGCCGTCGGCGAGCGACACCCGTACGGTCCGGGGGCCGACGAACCTCGCCTCACCGATCACCAGGTGCAGACCGGAGTCGAGGAACTGCTGCCGGTTGGCGGCGACCATCCCCTCGACGACGTCCTGTTTGTGCGCGCGCAACAGGTCCACGTCGACCCCGCCGCCGTCCACCACCAGGCCGAGCGCGGACGCGTCACGCAGCAGGCGCGCCGCCCGTGCGCTGGTCACCAGCGCCTTCGTGGGGATGCACGCGACGTTGATGCAGCTGCCGCCGATCATGCCGCGTTCGACCATGGCGACCCGCTGTCCGGATCGGGCGACGTCCATGCTCAACGTCTTCCCGGCCTTGCCGCCGCCCACGACGAGCAGGTCGAACTCCTCCGGTCGGTCGGTCACCGGGTGCTCCTCTCGGTCGCCGGCGGGCCGGCGGCCACCGCTGGTGCGCGGCGGCCAGCCCAGCCTGCCAGCTGCACGGAAGATGCCGGCCCGGTTCGGCCCAGAATCCCCCCGGGTCGACCGCCGTCGAGGTCGTCCCGGGCCGTGCGGGATCGCAGGGGCCCGGGACAACCGTCACCGTCATCAGTGCCGGGCGGCGCCGTTCTCGCTGACCGGCTGCCCGAAGGCCAGGAACGGGACGGGCGTCGGGGCGTCGGGCCGGGTGAAGATCCGCTCGACATCGTCCGTGGGCGCGTCCGCCGGGCGGTCGGTGGGCGTGTTCACCGACTCGTCGAGGTTGGTCGGCCGATGCGAGCGCTCGGCGTCGGACTGCTCACTCCCGGACTGATCGGCGGCGGACTCGTCGTCACCAGGCCGGTCGCTTTCGTTGCGCACCTCAGCGACCCGATCGGCGGGGGAGCGGTCGGCGCTGGGGCGATCGAAACCGGAACGGGACCCCACCATCGGGTACTCGGCGGTCTCCGTACCCCCGGCGGCCGCGGCCATCACCGCTGCGGCGGCGAGGTCGGCCACCCGCTTCGCCTCCCGCTGCACCCGGGCGCGGACCTCCTTGGCGTGCCGTTCGGCGGAGTCGCCGGCCCGTCGGGCCTCCTCCAGCCGGGCGCTCTCGGCGGTGAGGTCCCGGCGGACCTCACTGAGCCGCTGCTGCATCCTCGACAGCTCGTTCTCCAGCGTCTCGCCCTCCTCGCGGATCTCGGCGAGCTGCTGACTGCCGGTCTCCAGCTCGGTGTGCAGCGCGGCGGCCTCCTGCTGACGCTCCTCGATCTCCTGCTGGAGGGCGGTGAGCTGCTGCTGGTGGCTGGCGGCCTGCTCGTCGGCGCGGTTGCGCAGCTCGGTCACGTGCTGCTGCGCTTCGGCCAGCAGCGCGGCGATCTGCTGCTCGGTCGCGTTGCTCTGCTCGGCGAGCTCCTGCTCAGCGGCGGCCTGCTGCTCGGCGATGTCCCGCTCCGCGGCGGTCCGTCGCTCGTTGACCTCGCGCTCCACGTTGGCCTGCCACTGGGCCATCTCCTGCTGGTTCTTCGCGCGGGCCGACTGGAGTTCCTGCTGGATCTGGGTGCGCGCCGACTTCATCAACGCGTCGGCGGCGACCCGCGTCTGGTTGAGCTGCTGCGCGCTCTGTTCGGTGATCCGCTTCGCCTCGTGCTGGGCGCGCTCGTGGGCGGCCTCACCGTCGGCGCGCAGCTGCTCCGCGTGCTCGCGGATCGCGGTCAGCTCGGCCTCGGCCAGGGTGCGCCGCTCCTCGTGCGCCTGCTCCTGCTCGGTACGCCGGGTCGCCAACTCCTCGGCCAGGTCCTGGCGTGCCTGCGCGGCCCGCTCACGGGTGTCGGCGAGGATGCGCTCCGACTCGCTGCGCAGCTCGTTCGCCCGGTCGGTCGCCGACTCGATGATCATGGCGGCCTGCTTGTCGGCGAGCGTCATGATCTCGGCGACCATCGGCCCCAGATCGTGGATCGTCGCGCGGTCCACCTGCACCGGTTGCTCCTGAAGGTCGGCCAGTTCGGTACGCAGTCGCTGCACCTCGGCGGTCAGTTCACGGACCCGAACGGCGGAACGCCCATGCTCCCCACTGAGCATCGCGATCTGACCGTCGAGCTGCTCCAGGTGTCGGTCCACCTGGCGTTTGTCGTAGCCGCGCAGGGTGAGCTCGAAGTGTGGCCGCGAGGCCGCATCGTCGCGTCCTGCGCGCGGCTCAGCGCCAATGGACATGCACCATCCTCCGTACGATCGGGGGGCGTGAGGGTCGGCGGTCGCCTGCCCCGCGGGCCGTCAGTGTGGCGCAACGCTACCGCCGAGCCGACCTCATGCGAAGTCCCGCCCCACCCCCTCTCACGTCTCAGTGCCCGCCGGCCCCCCGCCCACGCCCCGCTCACCTCCCGCCCGCGTCGATCATGGAGTTGTGGTGGGTGACAAAGGTCGTGGACCAGCACCATTCCGGCACCACAACTCCATGATCGACGGAGTGGGCTTCGCGCGCGTCGACTGCGGTCTAGCGGCGGCGCGCTACGAGCACCGCGTCGTGGATTGTTATCTGCTGGCCGTTCTCGTCGGTGGCTGCGCGGGGGCGGGCCTCGGCTGTCAGCACCTCCCAGTCAGACGGGTCCAGGGTGGCGGCCACGTCCTCGGCGGTGAACATCATGTCCGGCATGTGCATCCGGCGTGCCGTCGTCCACAGATCCGACGGGTGGTGCCCGACGATCAGCAGAACTCCGCCCGGCGCCACCGCCGCGGCCAACCGGGCGAACAATTCCTGTCGCTGCACCGGCGGCAGGTGCATGAACTGCGCCGACACCAGGTCGTACGCCTCCTCGGCGGGGGGCTTGTCGCGCAGGTCTGCGTGCGTGAAGTCGATCCGAGCACCGACGCCGGCGGTGTCGGCGTGCGCGGCGGCCCGGTCCAGTGCGGTGGTGGAGATGTCCACCGCCGTGACCTGCCAGCCGCGCTCGGCCAGCCACACCGCGTCGGCGCCCTCCCCGCTGCCCACGTCCAGCGCGCGCCCCGGGCGCAGGTCCGCGACCTCGGCGACCAACTGCGGGTTCGGCCGACCACTCCAAACCGACGGCCGGGACTGGTAGCGCTCCTCCCACGCCGGTTCCTCGAACGCGCTGGCCACCACCTGGCGGTACGCGGTGACCGCAGCCCGGGTCTCCTCGGCGATCAGGTCGGCGTTGATCGCCGCGCCGGCGGTGAGGCCGGCCGCGGCGGACGTGATCACCTGGCCACGGATGTCGGCCACGTTGCCCGCCACCCAGACGCCCGGGACGCTCGTCGCGCCGGTGGGATCGGCGGGGATCTGGGCGCCGATGACGTGCTCGCCCATCGTCACCTCCTCCGGGGCCAGGCCCAGCCCCACCAGCAGGCCGGAGCGGGGGGTCAGCCGCGTCGCGACCACCACCGCGTCGAGCGCCACCACCCGACCGTCGGCCAGCCGTACGCCGGTCAGCGCGTCCCCGGTCACCTCGATCTCGGCGATCGGGCCCGGGACCACCGCGATGCCCCGGGCGGCGAGCCGCTCGGCGGCCTCCGCGTCCGGTGCGGGGACGTCGTGCAGCAGGAGCAGCACGTTGGCACTCCACTGTCGCCACATCTCGGCCTGGTGCACGGCGAACGGTCCGGTCGCCAGGATGCCGATCCGCCGGTCGCGGACCTCCCAGCCGTGGCAGTACGGGCAGTGCAGCACGTCGCGTCCCCACCGCTGGGCCAGACCGGGCACGTCGGGCAGTTCGTCGGTCAGCCCGGTGGTCACCAACAGCCGACGGGCGCGCACCGAACCCCCGCCGTCGAGGCCGAGCCGGAACCCGTCGTCGTCGCGGGTCACCTCCTCCACCCGCCCGGTGTGGAACTGCCCGCCGTACCCGGCGACCTCGGCCCGCCCGACCTCGAGCAGCTCGCCCGGCGGCGTCCCCTCCCGGCCCAGGTAGTTGTGCACCCGGTCGGCCGGCGCGTTGCGCGGCTCACCGGAGTCGATCACCAGCACCGACCGGCGGGCCCGGCTCAGCGCCAGGGCTCCGCTGAGCCCAGCGGCGCCGCCGCCCACCACCACCACGTCGTATGTCTCTTCCACCGGTATCTCCCTCTGACTCTGTCGGCTGAGCCCACCATGCGTCGCCCCCGGCCAGGTGGCAACTATCCTTGCCGTTATGGCAAACGAGGACTCCGCCGCGCTGGCGGCTGTCGGCCCCCGGCTGCGTGCCCTGCGCAACCAACGCGCGATCACGCTGACCCAGCTCGCCGACCTCACCGGCATCTCGGTGAGCACCCTGTCCCGGCTGGAATCCGGCAGCCGCCGGCCCACCCTGGAGCTGCTGCTCCCGCTGGCCCGCGCCTACCAGGTGGCGCTGGACGAACTGGTCGACGCCCCGGCCACCGGCGACCCTCGCGTACGCCCCAAACCGATCGTCATCCACGGCATCACGTTCCTGCCGTTGACCCGCCGACCGGGCGGCCTGCAGGCGTTCAAACAGATCTTCCCGCCGGATCCGTCCGCCGGGGAGCGAACCCCGCAGGCCCACGAGGGGTACGAGTGGCTGTACGTGCTGTCCGGCCGACTGCGCCTGCTGCTCGGCGACCGTGACCTGATGCTGACCCCGGGCGAGGTGGCCGAGTTCGACACCCGGGTCCCGCACCTCGTCCTCAACCCCGGCCCCGGCACGGCCGAGGCCCTCAGTCTCTTCGGGCCGCAGGGGGAGCGGTTGCACGTTCGCGCCCGACCCGCCGCGGGCTGAGGCGCTGGCCCCGCTGGTGGCAGGCCGGGCGGCAGCGGGCTTGCGACCATGGTCTGCGCCACCGGACCGGTGATCACCGGCGACGCGGTGTGATCAGCCCCGACTCGTACGCCCACACGACCAGCTGGGCGCGGTCGCGGCAGTGCAGCTTCGCCATCGCCCGGTTGACGTGCGTCTTCGCCGTCAACGGACTGATCACCATTCGCAGGGCGATCTCGTCGTTACCCAGCCCTCGGGCGACGAGTTCGACGATCTCCTGTTCGCGCGCGGTCAGCACCTCGCGTCCGGCCGCTGACTCGGCCGGCGGTGGGCCGGCCACGAACTCGCTGATGAGCGTACGTGTGACGGCCGGGGCGAGTAGCGCGTCGCCGCGAGCCACGACGGCAACGGCCTGCAACAGGTCGGCGGGGTCGGCGTCCTTCAGGAGGAAACCGCTGGCGCCGGCGCGGAGTGCGGCGAACACGTAGGAGTCGAGCCCGTAGTTGGTGAGGATGAGGACGCGGACCGCGGCGAGGTCGGGATCAGCGGCGATGCGCCGGGTGGCCTCGATACCGTCGAGCCCCGGCATCTGCACGTCCATGAGCACGACGTCCGGCCGTAGGCGTCGCGACAGTTGGACGGCCGATGTGCCGTCGGTGGCCTCGCCGACCACCTCCAGGTCGTCCTCGGCGTCGAGTAGTGCCCGGAATCCGGCCCGCATCAGAGCCTGGTCGTCGACGAGCAGGACTCGAATCATGGTGGGCCGTCCAGGGGGAACGTCGCCCGTACCGTGAATCCGTGGTCGTCGCGGGCGGCGGCCCGCAGGGTGCCGCCCAGCCCGGTCACCCGTTCCCGCATGCCGCGCAGGCCCACGCCGGGTGTCGTCGTCCGGTCCGGCGACGCCTGGCCGTCGTCGGCGACCGAGACGGTCAGCTGCGCCGGGGCGTACTCGACGTGGATCTGCGCGGTGGCGGGACCGGCGTGGCGGGCCACGTTGGTCAGGGCCTCCTGGACGACGCGGTACCCGGCCTGGTCGACCTCGGCGGGTAAGTCCCGGGGCCGACCGGTGACGGTCACCTGCACCGGTACGCCGGCCGCCCGGGTCCGCTCGGCAAGCTCGTCCACCCGGGCCAGTCCGACGGGGTCTCCGTCGGTGGGGGAGCGGAGAACGTCGAGCGTCGTGCGCAGTTCCCGCATCGCGGCGCCGCTGGCCTCCTGGATCGCCAGCAACGTGGCCGACGGTTCCTCGCCGTGCTTGCGGGCCAGGTGCACGGCGATCCCGGCCTGGACCTTGATCACGGAGATGCTGTGGGTCAGCGAGTCGTGCAGATCCCGGGCGATGCGCAGGCGCTCCTCCCCGGCACGACGCAACGCCATCTCCTCGCGGGTGCGTTCGGCCTCGATCGCCCGTTGTTCGACCTGTTCCAGGTACGCCCGACGCTGCCGGGCGACGAGCCCGGCGACGTTGGCCGCCACAAACCAGCCCAGCAGGAGGGCGGTCCGCTCGACGATCAGCTGCCCGGGCCGGTCGGCGGGCGCGACCGAGATGTCGCGGGCCAGGAAGCCGCCGAGGAAGACCAGACTGGCCGAAGCGGTGGCCGATCGGTGCCCCCGCCAGGCGGCGACGTACGCCACGCCGAGGACGGGGAACGCCGCGGACACCCCAGGGTGCACCCGGACGTGCAGGGCCAGCATGGCGGCGGTCACCACGCCCAACGCCACCACCGGGCGACGCCGGCATACCGCCAGGCCCGCCGCCATGACCAGGACCAGCAAGACGTCGACCACCCGCACCGGAGCGGCGTCCGGCGCGAGCGCGGCATTGCCGAGCAGGAGGCCACCGAGGGCGAGGCCGCTGAGGGCGTACGGCAGGTCGCGACGCATGCTCGCACTGTAGAACGGGCCGCCACCAGCGAGCATCCACCGCCTGCGGTAGGTGGGCGTACTGCGGACGCGGTATCGGCGGCCAGCCAAGTGCCTGCGGTGGCACGACGCTTTTCCGACCCCTCAGGTCAAGCATCGAACCCATGACATACCGCTTCTTCACCCCCGCTCCAGCGAGTACGGCGACCGGTCTGACCGGCGAGGTCTACCGGCAGCTGAGAGACGAGTTCCTCGGGCCGGCACCCACCTTCCAGGCGCTCGCGGCCGTGCCGGAGGTGCTGGCCGCGACCTGGTCGCTGATGCGTGAGGCCCTGCTCGCCGGGGACGGGTCCCGGGTCGACCGCGAGATCGTCGCGTCGGCGGTGTCCCGGGCCAACCGCTGCCGGTTCTGCGTCGACGCCCACGTCATGCTGCTGCACGCGCTGGGTGAGCACGAGGTGGCCGAGGTCATTGCCCGTGGCGGGACGCCGTCCGAGCCGAGGCACGCCGAGCTCGCCGCCTGGGCGGAGGCGAGCCGCAGCCCGATGGCCGCCGGCTGGACCAGTCGGTACGGCCCCGAGGTCACCGGCACCCTGCTCGTCTTCCACTTCATCAACCGGGTCGTCTCGGCGCTGCTCGACCCCGATCTGCTGCCCGGCGGCCTGCAACGCTCCTCAGTGGTGCGGTCGGTCGGGGGCCGGCTCTACGCCAGGACGGCCCGGGAACCGAGGCAACCCGGCCGCAGCCTCCCGCTGCTCGACGCCGGTATGACGGAACCACCGGCCTGGGCGGGGGAGAGCCCGGTCGGCGTCGCGTACGCGGCCCTGAGGAACGCCGCCGTCCAGTGCGGGGACCTGCTGGGCGACGTGGCGCGCCAGACCGTCACGGCAACCGTGCGCTGGGAGGACGGCCGCTACCCCGCCCGACCCTCGGACTGGGCCGTCGACCTGGTCCGGGACGTACCCGGAACGGACCGCGTCGGGACCCGGATCGCGTTGCTGGCGGCGTTCGCACCCAGCGCGATCAGCGTGGGCGACGTGGCCCTCTGGCGGCTCTCCCATCCCGCCGACGCCGACCTCGTGCGGCTCGTCGCGTACGGGGCGATCACGGCCACCGATCACGTCGCCCGGGCCCTGACCTCGGCACACCTCTAGGAGCTCACCATGCGCAAGGCATTCGTCATCGTCAGCATCCTGTTGCTCGTCTCGTTCGCCCTGCAGTTCGTCTTCGCCGCCGTGGGCGGGTTCACGAAGCCCGCCGGCGACGGCGCGTACGCCCTGCACAGCGTCAACGGCATGGCGGTCATCCCCGTTCTCACAGTGCTCACCGCCCTGTTCGCCGCGCTGGCGAAGGCGCCGGGCCGGATCATCGGACTGGCGGTCCTGCCTGTCGGGCTCGTCGTCGTGCAGGCGCTCATCGCCATGCTCGCGAACGCGTCCACCGACGCCGCCGGCGCCAGCACGCCGCTCGGCCTGACCATCGCCGGGCTGCACGCGGTCAACGGAATCATCGCTGTGCACGTCGTGGTCGGCGTGTTGAGGGCAGCGCGACAGCTGGACCGACCGGAACCGGTCGACGCCGCACCCGTGACGGCTCTCGAGGGGGAGCCGGCATGACCACCGGCTCGCTGCTCGCGGCCGACCTCGTGATCGCGGTTTTGGCGGCCGGCGGATGGCTGGGCGGTGGCGCGGCGTCCGCCGCTCGGCGTCGCCCGCTCGCGCTGGGGCTGGCGGCCTTCGCGCTGCTCGCCACGCTCGCCCGCGCGGTCACGATCACCGCGCTCGCCCGGACCGGCTGGTGGTTCGCGGCGGAGAAGGTCCTCATCGCCGCCCCACTGTCGCTCGCGGCGGTCGCCGTCGCCGGGCCGCGGCTGCTGCGGGCCGCGGGTGACATCCGGTCCGTCGCGGTCCCGCTCCTCTTCGCCGGGTACGCGCAGAGCAGCGCCCTGCTCGTGACGCTGCTGCACGGCTATCCGGCGTCGGCGGGTGTGGGACTGCTGGCGGTCGCCGGGGTGCTGGCGGCAACGGCGGTCTCGTGGCTCGCCCTCGGCGCGCGCCCGTCCCGGACGGTGTCCCGGGCGGCCCTCGGGGTGGCGATCGCGGCGCTGGTCACCGGAACCGGGCTGGTCGTCGCCCCGACCGCAGCGCCCGGCGTACCCCACGATCATGAATACGGGGATGCGCGGACCGTCGGCGAACCGACCAGGCGGTTCACCCTGACGGCCGCGACCGCCACGGTGCGGGCGGGCGGCCGGGACGTCGCGGCGTGGGCGTTCAACGCGCAGGTCCCCGGGCCGGAGCTGACGGCCACCGTCGGCGACGTCATCGAGGTGACCTTGCGCAACCGGGACATCGCCAAGGGCGTCACCCTGCACTGGCACGGGTACGACGTGCCGAACAGCCAGGACGGGGTGCCCGGAGTGACCCAGGCGGCGGTCCGGCCCGGGCAGGAGTTCGTCTACCGGTTCCGTGCCGACCAGGTCGGCACGTACTGGTACCACACGCATTCGGTCTCCGACGTCGGCGTGCGGATGGGCCTCTACGGTGTCCTGGTGGTGCGCCCGACGGCGGTGACCGGCGTCGACGTCACAGTGCCGGTGCACACCCTGGCCGGTGTCGCGCTGCCCGAGCCGAGAACCGAGCCGGTGGAGGCGGGGGTGCCCGTGCGGCTGAGGCTGATCAACACCGACAGCACGACGCACCGGTACGCGTTGGCCGGCACCCCGTTCCGGGTCGCCGCGATCGACGGATCCGACCTGCACGGCCCGACCCCGCTCGTGGACACCGCCGTGTCGATCCCGGCCGGGGGACGCTACGACCTGGTGTTCACCGCGCCCGCCACGCCGGTCGCCCTGTTCGTCGATGGCCGGGCCGTCTACTCGACCGGACCGGTCTCGGCGGCCACCACCGCCTGGCCGGTGTTGGATCCGCTCACCTACGGCGGCGCTTCCGCGGTGCCGTGGTCCCGGTTCGACAGGGAGTTCACCCTCGTTCTCGACCGCGGCCTGGACCTGCGGGGACTGCTCCCGCGATACGCCCACACCGTCAACGGCGCGGCCGACCCGGACATCCCACCGCAGGTCGTACGCCTCGGTGACGCCGTGAAGTTCACGATCGTCAACCGGTCCCAGATCGTGCACCCGTGGCATCTGCACGGCCATCACGTCCTGGTGCTGTCCCGCAACGACCGGCGGGCGACGGGCAGCCCGTTGTGGTTGGACTCCTTCGACGTACGC
Source organism: Micromonospora sp. C81 (assembly GCF_018070425.1). NCBI lineage: Bacteria > Bacillati > Actinomycetota > Actinomycetes > Micromonosporales > Micromonosporaceae > Micromonospora > Micromonospora sp. C81. The sequence goes on along the minus strand of NZ_JAGPXS010000001.1, from coordinate 309,727 downwards.
CCCGGCGACGTGTGGGAGGTGGCGTTCCGGGCCGACAACCCCGGCACGTGGGCCAACCACTGCCACAACCTGGCGCACGCCGAAGCCGGGATGACGCTGCACCTGATGTACTCGTGAGGGAGCCTCCGGCGCGATGCCGGAGGCTCCCTGGTGTTTGTGCCCGGTCAGTTGAGGGCGTAGATCTCCGCGGCGGTGGTCCACGGGTTGCCGTTGACCTCGCTCAGGGCGCGCAGCCGCAGGTACTGCCCGGTCTTGGCGGTGAACCGGACCTCCTTCTGGCTGGCGTTGTTGGCGAAGGTGCCGGTGGCCACGGCCGTTCCCCAGTTGACGCCGTCAGTGCTGACGTAGACCTCGTACTGGCCGATGCGCCCGTTGGCGGCGCCGCCACCGCTGTCCTGCCGGGGCAGGTAGCGGATTCCGGAGACGGAGTAGCTCGCACCGAGATTGATCTGGATCTCGTGGGGCATCGGGGCGTTGCCGCCGGTGTACCTGGTGTGCCAGATCGTGCTGAGGTTGCCGTCGAAGGCGTTGGTGGCCGCCCCGTTCTCGGCGGCGGTCTCCTGGCTGTCCGTGTACTTCAGCGACCAGCCGGTGCGGGGGATGACGCCGGCGCTGGGCACGCAGACCGTGCTCAGCTGGTGCGCGCCCCGGTCGGGACGGCATCCCTGGGTGACGGCGCCACCGAAGTAGTCGCGGCTGCCCGGGGCGGTCATGACCTGGCCACTCGCCAGTGCCGGTGAGCCGGTGCGCAGCCGGTAGCCACCGGCGTCACTGATCGAGGTGGCGGTGCCCGGCGCGACGAACAGCGGATCCGCGGTGATCTTGTTCGAGTCGGCGGGCTCGCCGGCCGGGTGCTGGCCGTAGAACACGTTCGAGTCGAACAGCAGAGCGCCGGCGTTGTAGCTGGCCTGGGTCGTGGTCACGTAGAAGATGTTGTTGTAGAACTCGACATTGGCGCCGGCTGAGCCGTTGCCGTTGTTGATGATCTGGGCTGCCTCGCCCACGTAGAAGACGTTGTTGTAGATCTTCGTGTTGGTGAGCTTCCCGCAGACCAGGTCGAAGATCTGGCCGCGGTCGTTCTGGCTGATGTTGTAGCGCACGATGTTGTCCTTGGTGGTGGAACCCCCGCCGTTGCACAGCAGGATGAAGCCGCCCTCGTTGTCGTGGCTGTAGTTGTACTGGTAGATGGTGCGGATGTTGCCCTCGTCCAGGTCGAGGCCCTGGCCGTCACAGGTGCTCCGGCCACCGCTGACCTCGTTGAACTGGAACAGGGCGTCGTTGATGTTCCAGCCCCAGATGCCGGCGGCGCACTGCGCTGGCTCGCGGACCCGGAAGCCGTCCACCCGGTTGTTCTCGACCAGGGCGCTCTGGGTGTGGTGCACGTCGATGGCGTCGCCGCCGATGTCGGTGACCGTGTTGCCGCGTACGACGACCCGGGTCTGCGGAAGCCAGTTTCCGCAGGTGGAGCCGCAGTTCGGGTTGGCCAGCTCGGGTCGGACCATCCAGCGGGTCCAGAAGTGGATGCCGTAGCGGTCGACGGTGGCGATCGTGTTGTTGTTGATCAACACGTCGTCGAACTTCGTCTGCGTGGTGTAGCCGAGGACCTCGAAGAAGATGCCGGCGCTGGCGTCGTCGTCCTTCTTGGTCTGGTTGCCGTTGACGTCGTGGACGCTGAGCCCGGTCACCCGGTAGTAGGTGCCGGTGCCGGAGTTCTCGCGGATGATGTGCACGCCACGGCGGGTGGCGATCGCCGACCCCTTGTTGGAGATGTCCAGGTTGCGGATCTCCCAGTACTGCTGGTTGTAGAGCTTGACCACGTCGATGACGGCGCCGTTGCCGGCCAGCACCGGCTTGGCGCCGCTGCCGTACGCGTCAATGATGATCGGTGCGCCGGCCGCGCCGGAACCCTTGGGGAAGAGTTGCTGGTTGGCGCAGGTCGTGCCTCGCCGGATCAGGATCTGATCTCCGGCGGCGAACGTCCTGGCGTTCACCGGCGTGAAGCTGTTCCAGGGACTGGCCTGGGTGCCGCTGCCCGAAGTGCTCGCGGAGCAGTCGACGTAGTAGTTCGTTGCGGCTGCCGCGGCGGGGGGCGCGGCGACGAGTATCGCGGTGGCTAGCGTGGTCAAAGCCACCAACGAGGACCTGAACAAACGCATCGGAAGTCCTAACCATGGGGGTGGTGGGGAGCAGTTCACTTCCTTGGAGCTGTCCTGCGCGTACGACCGGGGGTGAGGCCAGCGACGGGCCCGGGGGACCGCGGGCTCGTCGGCCGGCGCCGGTCCGGGTCACCGGAACTTTCGGTTGTAGTCCGCGAGAAGACCGATCAGCACGGCGAGCGCCACGAGCATGATCGCGAGGTTGCCCCATCCGACCGTGGGTCGAACGACCACCACGGTGACGACGCAGACGAGCGCGATCAGCAGCCGGGCGACGATGAGCAGAGTGGCACGCGTGGATTCCTTCATGACATCCCTTTCTCGGGCCTCAGCCCTTGACGCCGCCGGCAGCCATGCCCTGGATCAGGCGACGCTGGATCAGCGCGTACAGAAGCAGCACCGGCACGATGACGATGACCATGCCGGCGTAGAGCCGCCCGGGGTCCGCGGCCGCCTTCTGCGCGGCCATCAGGTTGAGCAGGCCGACCTGCAACGTCTTGCCCTCGCCGGGCAGCAGGGTCAGCGCGATGACGAAGTCGTTCCAGTACGCCAGGAAGTTGAACAGGATCACCGTGGTGACCGCCGGCCGGGCCATCGGCAGCATCACCCGCGTCATGATCCGGAACCGGGACGCGCCGTCCAGCAGCGCCGCCTCCTCGAACTCCGCTGGAATCGAGCGAAAGTACGCGGTCAGCAGATAGATCGTGAACGGGATCGAGGTCGCCGCGTAGACCAGCGAGAGCATCGCCGGGTTGTCGAGGAAGAACCCGTCCGGAAACACGTCGACCAGCGCGCGGTCCCAGTCGACCAGCATCAGGAAGATCGGCACGACGATGTAGTTGACGTTGACGAACAGCCCAGCCAGCAGTGCCACCTCGACGATGCCCTTGCCGCGGAACTCGTACCGGGCGACGACGTACGCCGCCGGCACCGAGACAGCCAGCACGAAGACCAGGCCGAGGAGCGTGACCAGGACCGACGTGGCGAAGTAGCGGCCCATCTGCGCACCGCCGAACGCGTCGACGTAGTTCTGCAGGTGCAGGCCCTCGGGCAGGGTCCAGGGGCTGCCGAAGAACTCGCTCTTGCGTTTGAGTGAGGCCACCAGCACCCAGGCGACCGGGATCACGATGAGCAGCGTGATCCCGCCGACGAGCAGGTGGGTGAGGCCACGGCCGGGCCGTGGACCGGATTTGTTGATCGTGGTCATGGGACTGTCCTCTAGAACTGGAGGGGCTCACGCCGGGTCGCGCGGCTCACCAGGAGCGACACGAGGAACGAGAAAGCGAAGATCACCACGCCGATGGCCATGCCGTAGCCGTAGGCCGAGTTCGTGTACGCCTGCTTGTACATGTAGCTGAGCAGCACCTCGGAGGCGCCGTCCGGGCCGCCGCCGGTCATCGCGCGAACCAGCACGAAGCTGAGGTTGACCGCGCTGAGGATGAAGAAGGTCAACGTCGTGCGCAGGTTCTGCCAGATCAGCGGCAGCGTGACGGCGAAGAACTGCCGGCTGGCCGAGGCGCCGTCGAGCGCGGAGGCCTCGTACAACTCCTCCGGGATGCTCGCCATGCTCGACATGTAGATGACCATGTAGTAGCCCAGCGACTGCCACAGCATCGCGGTCGCGACCGAATAGAGCACCACCTTCTGGTCGCCCAGCCAGACCTGTTGCAGTCCGTCCAGCGAGAGCAGCCGGAGTGTGCCGTTGAGCAGGCCGTTCTCCTGGTCGTATACGGCCGAGAAGATGGCCGCGATGACCACGACCGAGAGCACGTTCGGGATGTAGAGCACGAACCGGTAGAAGGTGTGGCCGCGCAGCTTCTGCCGGGTCATGACGGCCGCGAGGAACAGGCCCATCCCCATCGTCACCACGGTCACGACCACGAGCAGCGCGACAGTGTTCTGGAACGCGCGCAGGAACTGCTCGTCGTCGACGAGCTTGGCGAAGTTGTCCAGGCCGACGAACCGCATCTGCGCCGAGAAGCCGCTCCAGCTGTAGAGCGACATCCGGAACACGCTGACGGTCGGCCAGATCATGAACAGCGCGAACAGTGCCAGCGCCGGCAGCAGGCAGGCGGCGACGAACCGACCGTCGCCGCGCCGGCCGCGTGCGGCGGAGCCACGCGCTGACGCCGGGGACCTGCTGGGCGTACGCCTGCTGGTGCCCGTGGGTGGTGGAGTGAGGGTCGTCGTCACCGTGACCAGTCCTTGGTTCTCGCGGGGGAGGGGATCGGCGGCAGCCCGGTCCCGGGCTGCCGCCGGGGCGTCACTTGCCCGCTTGCCGCAGCTTCTCGCTGGCGTCGTTCAGCGCGGTCTGCCACTGGTCGACGGTCTTGTCGCCGCTGATGATGCTGTTCGCGGTGTCGAAGAGCGTGCCCTTGATGTTCACGCCCTCGACCGGCGCGGTGCTGGCGAAGCCACCAACCAGAGCGGTGACGGTCGGGTCCTCGTAGAGCTGGTAGAACGGGGCGATCTCGGCGGGCAGCGTCGAGGCGATGCCCTTGACCGGCTGGATCGCGTTGGACTTGGCGAAGATGCCGGCGGCCTCGTCGGAGTAGAGGTACGCGACGAAGTCCTTCGCGGCGTCCTTGTTCTGGGCTCCGCTCGGAACCCAGGCCGACTCGACGATCGTGGTCAGATAGCGCTTGCCACCTGCGGTGACCGCCGGCAGCGGAGCCATCGCCCACTCGAACCCGTTGGCGCGCGGCGCGTCCTTCATCTCACCGACGACCCACGTGCCGTTCGGCATGAACAGCGTCTTGTTGTCGAGGAGCGACTGCTGGTTCTTGGTGAAGTCCTGCTCGTTCGCGTACCCCACAGTGGTCTTCGCCGCGTAGCTCAGCAGCTTGGCGGTGATGTCCAGGGCCTGGCGGGCCTGGGCGGTCTTCCAGACGCCGTCGGAGTAGGTCATTGCGTCCTTGTAGAACTGGTCACCGCCCACGTCGGCGAGCAGCGCGAAGAAGAACGAGTCGAGGTAGCCCGCGGTCGGGTAGGTGAACAGCGCGATGCCCTCGGCCTTGGCGGTGTCGCCGAGCTTGAACATGTCGTCCCAGCTGGTGGGGACCTGCCACCCCTTCTGCGCGAAGAGACCCTTGTTGTAGACCAGGCCGGTCGGCGCGTAGTACATCGGCATCAGGTAGGTCTTGTCGTCGTTGTACGGGTTCGTGCTGAGGTTGCCGACGATCCCGTCGGCGAGCTTGGCCCGCACCGTGGTCTGCTCGCCCGGCACGGTCATGTCCAGGACGCCGGTGAGGTCCTCCAGCGCCTTGTCCTTGACCAGCGTCTCGGCGAGCGCGGCCTTGCGGCCCTGGGGCAGCACCACGACGTCCGGGAACTTGCCGGCCTTCATGTTCGGGCTGATCTCGTCCTCAAGCGTCTTCGAGAGCTGCAGCTGCACGTCCACATCGGGGTGCTTGGCCTTGTACGCCTCGACGACCTGGACGTACATGTCCCGGCCGTAGCCGCCCTCGAAGGCCGCGACCTTCAGGGTCTTCTTGCCGTCGGCGTTGTCGTCGCCTCCGGAACAGCCCGCGATCAGGCTGAGCGCTGTCGTCGCGACGACAGCAAGGACGATGGGTTTTCTCAACATGGGGGTGGTCCTCCGGGGCGGGGCGCACATCGGTGCGGGAGTGATCGGCGTGCACGGGGGCGCGGGCCGCTAGATCACTGGGGCGGGCCGCGCGTTGTTACTGTGGCACCCGTAACATGAGCCGTCAAGAACGATGTGTCGACGGCGTGACGATCAGCGGGCCCGCGGCGCCGCAGTCGACTCCCGGACTATCAGGGTCGCCGGCGTCAGCGTTTCGCCGTCCTCATCGGTGCCGAGCAGGAGTGCGACAGCGGCCGCCCCGGAGCGGTAGAAGTCCTGCCGAACGGTGGTGAGCGGCGGGTGGCAGTACGCGGCCAGCTCGATGTCGTCCACGCTCACGATCGACACGTCCTGCGGCACCGACCGCCCGCGCTCCCGCAGCGCCTTGATCACGCCGAAGGCCATCTCGTCACTGGCGACGAAGACGGCGGTGACCTCGGGAATCATCGCGAGGATCTGCCCCTGGCGGTAGCCCGACTCGGGCGACCAGTCGCCCTCCAGCGCTGGTGGCGCGTCGATCCCGGCGGCCGCCAGGCACTCCTGCCAGCCCTGCCGACGCTGCCGTGCCTCGATCCACTCGTCCGGCCCGGCCACGTGCCACACCTGGCGGTGCCCCGCGTCCAGCAGGTGCTGGGTGGCCGTGCGCCCCGCCTCGTGCTGGTCGATGCCCAGCACCCGCGCCCCGGTGGTGCGCGAGCCGTCCACCGTGACGGTGGGAATGTCCCGCGTGATGTCCTCCATCCGCTGGGTCACGGAGATCAGGGGGACCGCGATGATGATGCCGTCGACGCCCTGGTCGGAGAGCTTGAGCAGGGATTTCTCCATCAACGCGGTGTCCAGCTCGGCGAGGGTCGCGATGCTCACCGAGTAACCCGCCTGACCTGCCGCCGCCTCCACCCCGGCGGTCACCGCCGAGCGCGAGTAGTAGCCGCCGGCCTGCAGCAGGACCAGGCCCAGCGTGAAGCTCCGACCCGAGGACAGCAGTCGGGGAGCGCCGTTGTACCGGTATTTGAGCTGCTCGACCGCGTTGAGCACGCGACGCCGGGTCTCCGCGTTGACGTTCGGCGAGTCGCGCAGCGTGCGCGAGACCGTCTGCGCCGACACACCGGCGGCGCGTGCCACGTCAGCCATGCTCGGCTGCCTGCCACGCATTGTCGCCTCGGTCATCCGCCCCGCCCTCCTGAGAACCCGGTACGGCGGCATCCTAGCGCCATTGTTACGGATGGCACGGGTAACATAGGCTTCCGCCATGATCGAGACGACCCGGCCGGGCAACACACTGACACCGTTGAACAGGCCATCGCCCGCGCTCGGATGGAGCGACCGTCAGCTCCACCGACACGGCGTCCCCCACCGCATCCTCTCCGGCGCCCTGCACTACTTCCGGGTCCACCCGGAGCTGTGGCGCGACCGGATCCGGCGGCTGGCCGACCTCGGTCTCAACACCCTCGACACGTACGTGCCGTGGAACTTCCACCAGCCGCTCGCCGACCGCGCGCCCCGCTTCGACGGCTGGCACGACCTTGAGGCGTTCGTCGCGCTCGCCGGTGAAGAGGGTCTCGACGTCGTCCTGCGGCCCGGCCCGTACATCTGCGCGGAGTGGTCCAACGGTGGCCTGCCAGCCTGGCTAACCGCCCGCGACGTGGTCCTGCGCAGCTCCGACCCGGCGTTCACCGGGCCGGTCGAGCGTTGGTTCGACGAGCTGATTCCCCGCATCGCACGGCAGCAGACGCAGGCCGGCGGGCCGGTCGTGGCGGTGCAGGTCGAGAACGAGTACGGCAGCTACGGCGACGACGAGGCGTACCTGCGCTGGATTCGCTCGGCCCTGCTCGACCGCGGCATCACCGAGCTGCTGTTCACCGCCGACGGCCCCACCGAACTGATGCACGACGCCGGAACGGTGCCAGGAACACTGGCCGCGGCCACCCTCGGCTCGAAGCCCGAAGCCGCCCGTAGCCTGTTCGCCCGGCGCCGGCCCGACGAACCGTTCGTGGTCGCCGAGTACTGGAACGGCTGGTTCGACCACTGGGGCGAGCGACACCACGTCCGCGCGGTGGACAGCGCCGTCAAGACTCTCGACGCCATCATCGACGAGGGGGGAAGCGTCAGCCTCTACATGGCGCACGGAGGCACCAACTTCGGCCTGTGGGCCGGCGCCAACGCGGACCGAGGCCGGCTGCAGCCCACCATCACCAGCTACGACTCCGACGCGCCAATCGCCGAGGACGGCACGCTGACCGCCAAGTTCCACGCCATGCGCGCGGCACTGGGCGCGACCGGACAGCTGCGAGTTTCCGAGCGGATGCCGGTGCTCCCGCCGGCACAGGTGCCGCTGACCCACCGCGCCGACCTGATCGCCGGCGTGCGTGCCGTGCCCACCCCGGAGTCGACCGGTGCACGACCGGCCACCTTCGAGCAGCTCGGCCTGGACGCCGGGATGGTGCTGCTCACCGCCCACCCGAGGATCCCCACGGGTGACCACGTCATCATCCTGACCGACGTACGCGACCGGGCGATCGTCCTCGTCGACGGTGTGCCGATCGGTGTCGCCGACTCCGAGCATCCGGAGCTGCCGATTCGCGGCACCGGTGCGGCAGTGCGCCTGGAGATCCTGGTGGAGAACCTGGGCCGTATCAACTACGGCCCGCTGGTCGGTCAGCACAAGGGCCTGCTCGGGCCGGTGCTCGTCGACCGCCGGATCGTGCACGGCTGGACCAGCTCGCCGATCGCCCTGTCCGAGTGGACACCGGACGACCTGCGCCGCGCCACCTCTGCCGGACCCGCCAGCACCGGTGCCGGCTTCGCGGTGGCGACGGTGTCCATCGAGAAGCCGGCCGACACCTTCCTCGCCCTGCCCGGGTCGGTGCACGGCCTGGTCTGGGTCAACGGATTCCTGCTCGGCCGCTACTGGGACATCGGCCCGCAGGTGACGCTCTACTGCCCCGCGCCACTGCTGCGCGCCGGCGAGAACACGGTTGTCGTACTGGAGACCGACCGGCTCGGCCCGGTCCTGGAGTTGCGCGACCATCCTGAGCTGGGCCCCACCGAGGAGTACGTGGAGGAGTTCGACTGACCGTCTGACCGGGCCCCGGGTCGCCCGCCTGCGAGCGGTCGTCCGGGGCCCGACAGGTCGCTCAGGCGCGCTTGCGACGACGCTTCACCAGCAGGAATCCCAGGCCGACCGCGAGCACTGCGGCACCGCCGCCGGCGGCGAGCGGCAAGACGGTCGAGCGACCGCCACCGGCGGTGAGCTCCTCGGAGCCGAGCTCGGTGACCGGCTCGGAGCCGTCGGTCACGGCTTCCGTGCCGGTGCTCGCGCTTGCGCTCACACTGGGGGTGGGGGTGGGGGTGGGGCTGGGGGTCGGGGACGCGGACTTCGAGGGGGTCGCGTCGATGGCCGCGAGCGAATCGCCGTTGAGCGCGACCTTGACCTTCGCCTGGCCGCCGCCGGAGGAGACGACGGCGACGGACAGCTTGCTCGCCTTGTCCGTCAGTTTGGTGATGGCGTCCGCGTTCGTCGGTGCGTTGTTGGTGGCCGTCTTGTCCGCCGTCGTGGTGTCGATGAGTGACGAGGCACCGTAGGAGTCCTTGGGGACACGGTAGGCGTGGACGCCCTCGAGCTTCGCGTCGAAGTTGCCGGCCGCGTGGCGGTACTCGATGACGAGCCGGTCGCCGCCCAGGGCGATGTCCAGGGCCCGGACTCCGCTGCCCTTGCCGTGCAGGGAGCGCAGCGTGTAGACCCCCGACTTGGTGACCTTGAGAGACGCCCCGCCGTTGAGCCATCCGGCACGGATCATCTCCGGTGCGGAGAAGCCGGCCGGCCGGTACCCACCGGCCATGATGGTCGTGTGGCTGGCGCCCCCTGACTTGCACGCGCCCAGGTTGCCGCCGGTGCACTTGACGCGACCCTGGTGCCCGAAGCCCAGGTTGTGTCCGAGTTCGTGGCCGACCACGTCGATGCCGCTGGCGGTGCCGTACAGGTTGATCCAGGTGGTCGGGCCGGGGAGGGTGGCGAGGCCGGCCCAGGGGCAGTTCGTCTTCTGTGCCGGGAAGACGATCGACAGGCTCTCGTAGTCCTTGCCCGCGACCAGGCCGCGCTTGGTGAGCTCCTCCCGGGTCAACTGGTTGATCTTGCCCTGCGGGCAGCCGGCGGCGCTGAGGTCCAGCTTGATCGGGCCGAGGAACTGCTCCGGTACGGCGGGCACCAGCGTGTACTGCCCACGCGACAACTCCGACAGGTACGACGCGGCCGAGTCGCTCTTCGCGCCGAAGTAGGTGTCCGGCGTGGACGCCTTCACCTTGTCCGGAAACTGGAAGGAAGCGTCGTTGAACTCCACCAGAACGGGGAGGATCTTCCGCTTCACCGGTGCGGCGGCCGCGGGGGTGCCGGGGAGCACGGCGGTGGTCAGCACGGCGATGCCTGTGGCCAGAGCGATGCGGCCGAGGGCAGACAGCTTCATGGGGTCCTGTTCCTTCAAGGGGGGATGCCTGGGCGCCAAGGACGCCGGTGTCCGTGGCTGTACGACTGGTGTCGGCAGCGTCGGGCCGCGCCAGCCCGGCGGAGCTGAAGCGGCTGATGACGAGGGAGTCCTGCCGGTCTCGTGCAGGGTTCGCGATGGAGCCGTGGCCGCAGGTGGAGCCGGGCCGGCCGCCCGCGCTGGACCAGTGAGCTAGGGGCGAGCAGCGAAGGGGACGATCGGGAGGAAAGAAGTCAGGAGCAGCCGAAGCTGCCGCATGCACCACATCCTATGACATCCTATGTCTGATGTCGTATGAACCTAGGGTGCATCGATGTGTCCGTCAAGTGTTCGCTCCTGGGTCGACAGACTGAACATCGCCGGGGTGGGTCGCGACCCAGGCCCAGCGCCGTCACCGCACCGCCTCGGCGCAGCGCAGGCAGCCTCGACCGAAGTCGATCGGTGAGATGCAACAGTGCGCCCGCCCCGTGGAGGGCGAGCCCGCACTGTTCGTCAGACGCTGTTTGACGGCGTCAAAGAGCGTGCGGCGGCGGGTGGGGCAGCGGGTGGGCGCCTTCTGGGCGTAGGCCGTCGAAGATGATGGCAAGGTATCGCTGCCACAGATCCGGCGAGGCGTCCGGCACGTAGCTGGTGACGTGGTTGGGCGCACACATCAGCAGGATGACGTCGGCGCCGGTGACGTCGGCCCGCACGGAGCCGTGTTCACGAGCCCGATCGACAAGCTTGTGTACGGAGCGGAACATCTGCTCGCGGGCCCTGGTGACGTCCGCGTTCAGTTCGCCGGCTTCCTGTAGGAACGTCAGGTCGCGTTGCCGTTGTTGGTCCGCAGCGACGGTGAGGAACTCCAGCAGCGCGGCACCCGGGTCCGCCGCGTCGAGCAACCGTTCGCCCACGGCGTTGAGCGCGTCAATCCGATCGAGGACGATCGCGGCGAGCAGGTCATCCTTCGTGGCGAAGTGACGGAACAAAGTGCCCTTGCCGAGACCGGCCCGCCGGGCGATGTCGGCGACCGAGACGTCAAGGCCACGCGCCGCGAACTCATCGGCGGCGGCTGCCAGTAGCAGCCGTCGGTTGCGGGCGGCGTCGGCACGCAACGGGCGGGTCGGGGTCACGTTGCCACCCTAACAAGTTGACCGCGCGGTCCGTTTATTGCTAGCTTCGCGACCGACAACATGACCGCCCGGTCCGTTTATGGAGGAACGCATGAAGGCAGTTGTCGTGACCGGCTACGGGCCGCCCGAGCAATACACCGTGGGGGAGGTGCCGGTGCCCCAGCCTGGGCCGGGGCAGATCCAGGTCCGGATCGCCGCCGCCTCGATCAACCCGGCGGACGTCCGGCTGCCCAGCGGGGACTTCCGCGACGTCGTGGCGCTGGGGTTTCCGCACGTACCCGGGAACGACTTCGCCGGCACGGTCAGCGAAGTTGGCGCTGGCGTGACGGCCTATCAGGTGGGCGACGAGATCTTCGGTCAGGCTGTGCCGCGGGCGCTGCGGGCGATGGTCGGTGCGACCCGGCCGTCGCTGAGCACCGGCTCGCTGGCCGAGTACGCGGTCTTCGAGGCCGATACCCCGTTCCTGGCGCATCGCCCAGCTGGCCTCGACATCGAGCAGGCGGCCGCGCTGCCCACCGTCGGCCTGACCGCACGGGCACTTATGGCCGTCGCCAGAGTGCAGCCCGGCGAAACCGTCCTGGTCGTCGGCGCTACCGGCGGCGTCGGAACCGCCGTGATCCCGCTGCTGGCCGCCGCGAAGGCGCGGGTGATCGCCACGGCGACCGCCACGGACGCCGCCATTCTGCGAGCTCTCGGCGCCGATGAGACCACCGGTTACGCGGAATCCGGGTACCCCTCCGACGTCGACGTCGCCTTCAACCTGACCCTGCCGAGTGACCACCTTGCCGGAGTGGCCGACGCCATCCGCCCGGGCGGACGGCTCCTCACGATCACCTACCCGGTACCGCAGCAGGAGTGGATCGGCCGCGACGACGTCGGTCTGCACTTCGTGCTGGACATGGACGGCGCGTTGGGTGGGATGCGGGAAGTCGGTGAACTGGCAATCCGCGGAGAACTACCGGCCACGATCGGCCGCCGCTACACCCTCGACCAGGGCGCTCAGGCCTGCGTCGACTTCGTCCGCCGGCACACGACCGGCAAGCTCGTCGTCACCATGTGAATCACACCGCCATTCGGAGGTTGGAGCCGCAGTTCGCCGAGAGCGTCAGGTTCACGGTGGCGTTGTTCCAGTTCAGTTCGCTCGACCCAGCCTGAACGCCTTATCCGTCAGGCTGGCTGTACAGCCAGGCCCCGCTCACCTTTGCCACCGCGGCGACCGGCGCGCAGTGTCGGCCCGTGGTCGAGGGCCTGGGAGGGTGGCGGGGCTATCGTGCACCTCGTGACCCACGAACGCGAACTGTCCTCACCTGTCGAGCTGTGCCAACCGGGCGGGCGGCTCAATCCCGCGGCCGTCGGCTGGACACGCCGCCCGCTGCACACCGCGAACCTGCGCGGCTGGGGCCGGACCAAGCGGTGGGAGTACTGGGGCATCGTGACGCCGCAGCACATCATCGGGCTGGTCGCCTCGTCGCTGGACTACGCCGGTGTGCACAGCGTCTATGTGCTCGACCGGGCAAGCGGCACCGAGACGAAGGCCGACGTGGTGGTGCCGCTGGCTCGCGGGACGGTACTACCGCCGCACAGCGGCGTGGGCGAGGTTCGTGCACAGGGCGGTGGCCTGGCGATCCGGATCGCTCAGCGCCCGGACGGCACCGCCATCTCGGCGAGCGCCCCCGGAGTACGCCTGGAGGTGGACGTGCCGTTGCCGGCCGGCCACGAGTCGCTCGGCGTCGTCGTGCCGTGGAGCCCCACGCGATTCCAGTACACGGTCAAGGACGTCGGCCGCCCTGTCCTCGGCACACTGGAACTGCACGGCCAGACGTACGAGATCGGTGGGCCGGACGCGTTCGCCGTGCTGGACCACGGTCGCGGCAGATGGCCGTACGCGATCACGTGGAACTGGGCCGCCGGTGCGGCACCGGGACGGGCGATCCAGCTCGGCGGTCAGTGGACTGACGGCACAGGGGTCACCGAGAACGGCCTCTTCGTCGACGGCCGGTTGCACAAGATCGGCGAGGAGCTGCGTTGGACCTACGACCGGTCGGACTGGCTTCGCCCGTGGCGGATCAGCGGGGAACGGGTCGAGGCCGAGTTCCAGCCGTTCCACGAGAAGGTTGCCCGCACCAACCTGGGTGTCGTCGCGAACGAGACCCACCAGTGTTTCGGGCACTTCTCCGGCTGGGCGAAGACGGACGACGGGACGAAGGTGAGCCTCGACGGGCTCGTCGGCTGGGCCGAGGAGGCGCGCAACCGCTGGTAGCAGTTGCGTGGTCAGCCGGTCATCGGACCACTTCGAACTGTGGACACCTCCGCTCCGTGTTTATGATCGACAACCCGGGAGGGGCACGGAAGCCTGGCCGCTCGGTGCGGCCTCGAGTAAGAGGTGAGGTGCGCGACGGTGAACCGCGAGGCGTACGCCTGCTGGGTGCGTGAGCCCGGCGCGGCGGAGATCCGGCCTGTGACGCTGCCCGCTCCGGGGCCCGACGAGGTGCTGGTCCGAGCCCGGTACTCGGGGGTCAGCCGGGGCACCGAGACGCTGGTCTTCGCCGGCCGGGTGCCCGCCGACCAGCACGCCGCCATGCGCGCGCCCTTTCAGGAGGGTGACTTCCCCGGCCCGGTGAAGTACGGCTATCTCAGTGTCGGCGTGGTCGAGCAGGGCCCGCCGGACCTGCTCGGGCGCACGGTCTTCTGCCTGCACCCGCACCAGAGTGCGTACGTCGTGCCGGCCACCGCCGTGGTGCCCGTGCCGGACGGGGTGCCTCCGGCCCGGGCGGTGCTCGCCGGCACGGTGGAGACCGCCGTCAACGCGCTGTGGGACGCGGCACCACTGGTCGGCGACCGGGTCACCGTCGTGGGTGCGGGCATGGTGGGCTGCTGTGTCGCCGCGCTGCTCGCCCGTTTTCCTGGCGTGCACGTCGAGCTGGTCGACACCGACGCCCGGCGGGCCGGGGTGGCCGGCGCGCTCGGTGTCGAGTTCGCCCAACCGGACGACGCGACCGGCGACCGGGACCTGGTGGTGCACGCCAGCGCCACCAGTGCCGGCCTGCAACGCTCGCTGGACCTGCTCGCGCCGGAGGGCACTGTCATCGAGCTGAGCTGGTACGGCGACCGCCAGGTGCAGGTGTCGCTGGGTGGGGCGTTCCACTCCGGCCGGTTGAGCGTACGCAGCAGTCAGGTCGGGATGGTCGCGCCCGCCCGGCGTGGGCGGCGCAGCTACGCCGACCGGCTGGCGCTCGCCCTCGACCTGCTCGACGACCCGGCCTTCGACGCCCTGATCACCGGTGCGTCCCGGTTCGCGGAGCTGCCCGACGTGCTTGCCAGACTGAGCACGGGCGACCTGCCCGCGCTCTGCCACCTCATCACCTACGACGACGGGGAGTGACAGTGTTCAGCGTGACCGTTCGGGATCACATGATGATCGCCCACAGTTTCCGGGGCGACGTGTTCGGCCCGGCCCAGCGTCTGCACGGAGCCACCTTCGTGGTGGACGCGACGTTCCGCAGGCCCGACCTGGACGCCGACGGAATCGTGGTCGACATCGGCCTGGCCACCGAGCAGCTGCGGGCCGTGCTGGGCGAGCTGACCTACCGCAACCTCGACGACGAGCCGGCCTTCGCCGGGGTGAACACGACCACCGAGGTGCTGGCCCGCACCATCGCGGACCGGCTGGTCGAGCGGGTCCACGCCGGTGACCTGGGCGCGGGGGCGCGTGACCTCACCGGCATCACCGTCACCCTGCACGAGTCGCACATCGCCTGGGCGAGCTACGAGCGTTCGCTGTGATCGATGCCGGTCGGACGGCGTCCACCGGCGGGTCGGACACGACCTTCCGCACGGTGCACGTCGTCCTGCCCGGTGACATCGACGACGTGGCCACTCCCAGCGGTGGCAACACGTACGACCGGCGGGTCTGCGCGGGGCTCGGTGAGCGCGGCTGGTCGGTGCGCGAGCACCCGGTGCCCGGCGCGTGGCCGGCCCCCGACCCGGTCGACCGGGCGAAGCTGACCGAGCTGCTCGACGCCACGCCCGACGACGCCGTGGTGCTGCTCGACGGCCTGATTGCCTCGACAGTGCCGGACCTGCTCGTGCCGCATGCCCGCCGGCTGCGCCTGGTCGTCCTCGTGCACCTGCCGTTCGACGACGAGGCGGAGGCCCGGGCGCTGACCACCGCCCGGGCCGTCGTCACCACCAGCGAGTGGACCCGCCGTCACCTGGTGGCGCGCCATCCGGCGCTCGCCGACCGGATCCGGGCGGCGCCTCCCGGGGTGCGGCCGGCACCGCCGGCACCCGGCTCGGTCACCGGCGACCGGCTTCTCTGCGTCGCGGCCGTCACCCAGCACAAGGGGCACGACGTGCTGGTCGACGCGTTGTCCACGCTGGTCGGGCTGCGCTGGACGATGGTGTGCGCGGGCACCCTGACCCGGGAGCCGGACCTCGTCCGGCGGCTGCGGGAACGGCTCACGGGCGCCGGCCTCACCGAGCGGGTGCGCCTCGTCGGTCCGCTGACCGCAGCGGCGCTGGACGCCGCGTACGCCGACGCCGACCTGCTGGTCCTGCCGTCGCGGGGCGAGACGTACGGCATGGTCGTCACCGAGGCGCTGGCGCGCGGCCTGCCGGTGCTGGCCACCGAGGTCGGCGGGTTGCCGGAGGCGCTCGGCCACGCGCCCGGCGGTGACCGGCCGGGCCTGCTCGTCGCCCCGGACGACCCCGCCGCGCTGGCCAACGCGTTGACCCGCTGGCTGACCGACGACCCGCTGCGGGCCCGACTGCGGCGTGCCGCACTGGCCCGGCGCGACACCCTGACCGACTGGCCGGTGACCACCGCGTTGCTGGCCGCCGCGCTGGAGGAGGTGGCGGGATGACCGTCGAGGAGACCCTGCCGTTCGCCGACTGGCTGCGACTGCGGGAGCCGGCCGACGCGGCGGCGCGTGCCGAGGACCTGCTGGACGCCGTTCGCCCTCGACTGGCCGGTGACGCCCCGACGGTGATCCACGACCTGGGCAGCGGCACCGGCTCGATGAGCCGCTGGGTGGCACCCCGCCTGCCCGGCCCGCAGCACTGGGTGCTGCACGACCGCGACGCAGACCTGCTGGCCCGCGCCGCCAAGGGCATGACCGGGGTGACCGCCTCCGACGGCGCCCCGGTCACCGTGAGCACCCGCTGCGGTGACCTCACCCGGCTGAGCGCCGCCGACCTGGCCGATGCTTCGCTGTTCACCGCGTCCGCGCTGCTGGACATGCTCAGCGTCGAGGAGATCGAGCGGGTGGTGGCCGCCTGTGTGGGCCGGCCGACCCTCTTCGCCCTCTCGGTGACCGGGCGGGTCCGGTTCACCCCGGCCGATCCACTGGACGCGGTGGTCGAGGCCGCGTTCAACGACCACCAACGGCGTACGGTCGACGGCCGGCGGCTGCTCGGCCCGGACGCCGTCACCGCCACCGTCGCCGCGTTCGCCCGGCGGGGCGTGCACGTGCGGGAACGGCCCAGCCCGTGGCGGCTGGGCCCGGAGCACGCCGACCTGGCCGCCGAGTGGTTCCGGGGCTGGCTGGGCGCGGCCTGCGAAGAGCGTCCCGACCTGGCCGGCCCGGCCGAGGCGTACGCCCAGCGTCGGCTGGCCGACGCGGCGGCCGGGCGGCTCACCGTCCTGGTCGAACACACTGACCTCCTCGCCGACGGATGAACCGTTCTCACCCTGGGTACGTGGACTAGGGCAAGTGGACGATCTTCAAGGGGAGGGCCGACGCCGATGTTCTGGGCCTGGGCACGAGTGGTCGGTGGGGTGGGTCTGCTCGCCGTCCTGTTGTGGCAGGTGGGCACCGGCCCGTTCCTCGCCGGGGTGCGACTGATCGACGCGCCGGCGCTGGCTGCGGCGCTGGTCATCGGGGTGCTCACCACTGTCTGCGCGGCGTGGCGGTGGAGCCTGGTCGCCGGTGGCCTGGGCGTGCGGCTGCCGCTGGCCACCGCCGTGGCGCACTGCTACCGGGCCGTGTTCCTCAACGCCACCCTTCCCGGCGGTGTGCTCGGCGACGTGCACCGGGCGGTCCGCCACGGCCGGGACGCCGGTGACGTCAGCCGGGGCATCCGCGCGGTGGTCTGGGAACGCACCGCCGGGCAGGTGGTGCTGGTCGGCGTCGCGCTGGTGGTGCTCGCGGCCTTCCCGTCCCCGGTGCGGCCGTACCTGCCGGTCGCCGCCGGGCTGCTGCTCGCGGGCGGGCTGGTCACCGTGCTGCTTGCCCGGGCCGTGCCGAACGCCGGCCCCTCGCGCTGGGCGCGGGCGATGCGTACCGCCGTGGCGGACGTGCGGTCCGGGTTGCTGGCCCGGCGCACCTGGCTCGGCGTGCTGATCGCCTCCGCGGTGATGGTCGCCGGTCACCTGGCCACCTTCCTGGTGGCGGCACGTACCGCCGGATCGGACGCCCCGCTGTCACGACTGCTGCCGTTGACGCTGCTCGCCCTGCTCGCCATGGGCCTGCCGTTGAACGTCGCCGGCTTCGGCCCGCGCGAGGGGGTGGCCGCGTGGGTGTTCGGCGCGGCCGGCCTGAGCGCGGCCGAGGGCGTCGCCACCGCCACCGTCTACGGTGCACTGATCCTGGTCGCCAGCCTGCCCGGAGCGGCCGTGCTGCTGGCCCGGCGCAATCGAGTTCCGGCCGCCGCCCGGGAAGCCGCCCCCGTCGGCGGCTGTTGAGTCGGTTGTGAGACGTACGCGTCGCCGCGCGTCGGCGGCGCCGGACAAAGGAGTCCCATGCCCGAAGCATTGCCGGTCGCCACGATCCGTACGCAGGTCACGGTGCCATTGACGTTTCCCGACGGCTACTCCACGACGGTCCGGGTGTTCTCGTTCAAGGGGCTGGTGGACGGCCGGGAGCACCTCGCACTCGGTCTCGGCGACTGGGCGGGCGCTCTGGACCGGCTCGCCGCCGGGGGAGAGCCCCCGTTGGTCCGCCCGCACAGCGAGTGCCTGACCGGCGACGTGTTCGGCAGCCAACGCTGCGACTGCGGGCCGCAGTTGCGCGAGGCGGTGCAGCGGATCACCGAAGCCGGCGGTTTCCTGCTCTACCTGCGCCAGGAGGGTCGCGGCATCGGCCTGTACGCCAAACTCGACGCGTACGCGTTGCAGGACGCCGGGCTGGACACCTACCAGGCCAACGTGGCGCTGGGCCGGGGCGAGGACGAGCGGGACTACACCGCTGCCGCGCAGATGCTGGCCACGCTGGACGTGCCGCGGATCCGACTGCTCAGCAGCAACCCGGACAAGGCCGAGCAGCTGACGAAGCTGGGCGTGGACGTCGCCGAGCGGGTGCCCACCAGCGTGTTCCTCTCCCCGGCCAACGCCGACTACCTGGCGGCGAAGGCGGCCAAGGCGGCGGAGGCCGAGGCGGCGGAAGCGCTCACGAGTGGCACCTCCGACCGGGCTGGCCCCCGATGAGCTGCCAGCCGGAGCCCCCGCGACCGTACGTGCTGCTCAGCTGCGCGGCCTCGATCGACGGCTACATCGACGACGCCTCCGAGCAACGCCTGCTGCTGTCCAACGACGACGACCTGGACCGGGTCGATGCGGTCCGGGCCAGTTGCGACGCGATCCTGGTCGGTGCCGGCACCGTCCGCCGCGACGACCCGCGGCTGCTGGTGCGCTCGCCGAGTCGGCGGGCGGAGCGGGCCGCGTCCGGCCAACCCGAATCACCCACCAAGGTCACGCTGACCGCCCAGGGTGATCTCGACCCGACCGCCCGCTTCTTCACCGCCGGTGATTCGACCCGGCTCGTCTACTGCGCCACCGACGCGGTCGAGAAGACCCGGGAGCGCCTCGGTCACCTGGCCACCGTCATCGACGCCGGCGAACCGGTCGACCCTGGATGGCTGTTGACCGACCTGGCCGCGCGGGGTGTGCAGCGGCTGATGGTGGAGGGCGGCGGGACGGTGCACGCCCAGTTCCTCGCCGCCGGTCTCGCCGACGAGCTGCACCTGGTGGTCGCTCCGTTCTTCGTCGGCGACGGGCGGGCGCCCCGGTTCGTCGGCGAGGGTCGTTTCCCCTGGCACCCGGGCCGCCGCGCCCGGCTGGCCGAGGCCCGCCAGATCGGCGACGTGGTCCTGCTCCGCTACGCCCTCTCCGCGCGCTGCGCCGCCGACTCCTGATCGTCGCGCTGGGCCCGCGCCGGCGGGGTGCTCGCTGCGAGCGTGATGACTGTGCGGCATCTTGATGCCGCACAGTCATCACCCGCACGGGCCGGTGGGTGCTTAATCTGTCGACGGCGACGCCGGCGCCCCGACAGAATCCTCGGATGTCCGTAACGTCCATTGCCCTCCTGCGCTGGCAGTTCGACCTGACGTGGGCGCTGTTCGAGTACCACCTCGAACGACTCGAAGCCGACGACTTCCTCTGGGAGCCGACCCCGCACTGCTGGTCGGTCCGGCGCAGCGCCGACGGCACCTGGACGCCGGACTGGGCCGACACCGAACCCGACCCGGTCCCGGCGCCGACGATCGGCTGGCTCACCTGGCATATCGGCTGGTGGTGGACGGTGACCATGGATCATCTCCGGGGTGCGCCACCGCGCCAGCGCACGGCCGTGGTCTGGCCCGGCGCGGGCGAGCCGAGCGTCGCGTGGCTGCGGGGCCTGCGCACCGAATGGCTGGGCCTGCTCGACCACTTCAGCGACGCCGACCTCGACGGCAACGCGACGTTCCCCTGGCCGGGCGAAACCGACCACACGGTCACGCACACGATCGGCTGGGTCAACGCCGAGCTGATGAAGAACGTCGCGGAGATCGGTCAACTCCGGCTCCTGCGAGCGGCCGACGTGCAAACGACCAACGAGAGGGTCGGTGGATAAGGTGGCCGGCGTGCCGCGACTCGTGCAGATCACCCCGGACAACGTCGAAGCCGCCTGCCGGGTGAGTGTGCGGCCGGACCAGGAGAAGTTCTCGTCCCCGGTCGCCTGGTCCCTCGCCGAGGCGTACGCGCAGCCCGAGGTCGCGTGGCCACGTCTGATCGTCGAGGGTGACGAGATCGTCGGCTTCCTGATGGGCTTCTTCGACATCGTGTGGGACCCGGCCCGACCGGACGACCTGCGCTCGGGCCTGTGGCGGCTGAACATCGCCGCCGAGCACCAGGGCCGCGGGTACGGCCGCTTCGCGGTGGACGCCGTGCGTGCGGAGGCTCGCCGACGAGGGCACGACCGCGTCTTCACGACGTGGCATCCGGGGGCGGACGGCCCGGAGCAGTTCTACCTGAAGCTCGGCTTTCGCCCCACCGGGGAGAGCAGCGACGGGGAGGTCGTCGGCGAACGTTCCACGCACTGAGCGGACGATCCCGACCGTCCCCTGACCGAGTGATCAGCCCGGCGGCGGGGCCTGCGTACGATGCGGGGTCGAGTTCCCCTCGTCGCGGCGGAGGTATCGGGCAGATGGCAGGCCAGCACGAGGGTTTCGCCCTCGGCGTCGACCTTGGTACGTCCAACACCGTCGCAGTGCTGCGCTGGCCCGACGGGCGCACCCGTCCGCTGTTGATGGACGGTCAACCGCTCAGCCCCTCCGCCGTGTACGCCGACCCGGACGGCACCCTGCACACCGGGTGGGACGCCCGGCGGTTGGCGCAGGCGGACCCGGCCCGGTTCGAGGCGAACCCGAAGCGCCGGGTGGACGAGCCGACCATTGTGCTCGGCGACCGCTCGTACCCGCCGGCCGACCTGCTCGCCGCGGTGCTGGCGTCGGTCGCGCGGGCCGCAGTGGGCACCGTCGGCTTCCTGCCCCCGGCCGTTCTCACCTGCCCGGCCGCCTGGGACGCGACGCGACGGCAGGTGCTCGCCGACGCCCTGCTGCTGGCGGGGTGGCCGCAGGTGGCCGAGCACACCCTGGCCGGGCCGACGCCGCCGGGCACCCGGCTGCTGCGGGAGCCGGTGGCCGCCGCCCGCTACTACACGCAGGTGCTGCATCGTCCGGTGCCGGTCGGCGGCGCGATCGCGGTGTTCGACTTCGGTGGCGGCACGCTCGACGTCGCGGTGCTGCGCAACGAGGGCGCCGACCCGTGGGGTGACTCCGGCTTCAGCGTGGTCGCCGACGGTGGCCTGCCCGACCTGGGCGGTCTGGACCTCGACGCGGCCCTGGTGCGGCGGGTCGGTGAGCTGGTCGGTGAACGGCACGCCGCGCAGTGGGCCCGGTTGACCCGGCCGGCGGACCCGGCGCAGCGCCGCGACCAGGTGCGGTTCTGGGACGAGGTACGGGGTGCGAAGGAGACGTTGTCCCGCTCCACTGTCGCGCCGGTCGCCGTGCCGGGGGTGGCCGATACGGTCCAGCTGACCCGGGCGGACGTCGAGCGGGCGGCCACGCCGTTGCTGCGTCGGGCGGTGGAGCGGGCCCGGGAGGTGATCGCCGCGGCCGGTCTCAGCCCCGACCAGCTCGCCGGGCTGTTCCTCGTCGGCGGCTCGTCACGGATCCCGCTGGTGGCCCGGATGCTGCACGCCGAGCTGGGGGTCGCCCCAACCGTGCTGGACCAGCCGGAGCTGCCGGTGGCCGAGGGCGCACTGACCGACCTGCCGCTGCGCAAGCCGCTGCCCGCCCCGGCGTACGCGGGACCACCGCCCGCGCCGGGCCCTGTGAGCCCGCCCGCGCCGGGCCCCGTTAGCCCGCCCGCACCGGCCGGAGCCGCCGCGCCGGTCGTACCGTCGCAGCCCTGGCCGGGGTCGACCCCGCCGGCGGGCCCGCCTCCCGGGCCGGGTTGGGTCGCAGCGGCCCCGACCCTGCTGGCGGGTGGGCCGCGCTGGCGGCGGGCGCGCTGGGTGGTGCTCGGCGCGGTGCTGGCCCTGGTCGGGGTGGGCGCCGCGGCGACGATCTACCTGACCCGTGACCGCTACCCGGATCTGGAGTTCGGGTCGTTGCGTGAACTGTCCCGGCCCAAGGCCGGGACCGAGCGGCCGGCCGGCATGTGGACGGCGATGCTCGGCGACCGGGCCTACCTCGGGTTCCCGCTGCCGGACGACCGGCTGGAGGTGGTGGCCGTCGACACCGCAACCGGCGACGAGCTGTGGCGCGAGCAGACCGACGCGCGGGCCGACGACTGGGAGGCGATCATCGCCGTCCCGGGGGCGGTCGCGGTTCTCGCCGACGCGTCGGGCGACAGCACCCCGCGCCCGCTGGCCGTGCTCGACGCGCGTACGGGCGAACAGCGCTGGCAGCGGTCGGTCCGTGGTGACGACAACGTCTACTTCGCCGACGACACGGCGGTTCTCGTGGACCGGACCGCCGCCCAACTGGTCGGCCTGCGCCTGAGCAACGGCACTCAGAAGTGGGCCCAGCCCACCCCCCGCGACCAGTTCGACGGCAGCCGCACAGTGGTCCGCCCGGTGGGCACCGCGAAGGCGGCGGGCGGCCCGGCCTTCCTCGACGGCACGCCCCGCAACTCGTGGACGGGCAAGGGGCGGCAGCTCATCCAGGTCGGCGCGGACCGGTCGGTGCGGCTGCTCGACATGGCGTCCGGCAAGGTGCTGCGCCGCTGGGGCAGTGTCGCCGACCTGGACGACCTGGTGGTCGCGCACGAGGACCGCCTGTACGTGGCCGGCAACGACGGCGGTTACCAGCTGCTGTCGTACGACCTGGGTTCCGACGCGGCGCCGGTGGTGCTGCACCGGGCGGGTAACGACGACTACCGCCCGAAGGGACTGGTGGCCTGCGGCGAGCGGCGGGCCTGCCTGTTGCAGGTGCCGAACAACGACACCGCGCGCACCGAGGTGGTGGCGGCGACCGAGGGTGAGCCCGCGATCCGCTGGTCGGCGCCTGGCGTGACCGACCTGGTCCCGTTGGGTGAGCGGCTGCTCGCCCAACGGGAGTACCCGGACCCGACCGTCACCCTCTTCGACGCCTCCGGCAAGCCGGTGCTGTCCGACCGGGGCGGTGTGGCGGTCCGGCTGGACGAGGGCAACCTGCTGGTCTTCGCCAAGGCACCCAGTGTGGTCGCGGACAACCGCGTACTGGCCGGTGTGTGGGCCGAGTCCGGTGAGGTGGACGAGTTGGGCGAGCTGAAGGACGTCCGCAGCGCGTCCTGTTCGTGGAACACCCACGTGATCGCCTGCGGCGCGGAGAAGGACTTCGTGCTCTACCGCTTCGCTGAAGACTGACCGAACGTCAGGCGCGCACGATGCTCGTGCCGTCGACGCGGACCGGGATCTCCGTCAGGCCCTTCGTGGCGGGGCCGCCCAGTCGGGCACCGTCGCCGGCGGAGAAGGTCGAGTTGTGCGCGGGGCAGGTGATCACCCCGTCGCGGGGTGCGCCGACGCGGACGCCCTGGTGCGGGCAGGTCGCGTCGTAGGCCTTGAAGGTGCCGGCCTCCGGCTGGACGACCAGCAGGCCCCCGGCGACCGTGCCGCCACCGACCGGAACGTCCCCGGTGCGGGCCAGCACCGTGCCGGGCGCAGTGGACGCCGTACCGCCCGTCGGGCTGTCACCGGCGCCGCAGGCGCTCAGCAGCCCAGCGGCACCGAGGGCGCCCGCCCCGGTCAGCAGACCGCGCCGGCTCAGGCACCAGCGGTTGTCGCGCAGGAACTCCTGTCCGTCGTACACCGTCGTCACCTCTCCGTCGGCGGACCGGACCGCCGTCGCCCGGTTGCTCGCCGGTTCAGCCTGCCGCACCCGGCTGAACGCGCGATGCGTCCCCGCTGAGCGGTGGCTGGGTGCGGTTGGTGGTCGAGGAGCCGGCTCGTACGATGCTCCGGTGAATCTTCGGGGTACGGTCCGCGCCGATCGTCCGCTGGTGGTGCTCGCCGTCGGGGAGGAGGCCCGCTACCTGCCGCCTGACCTGCCGGTGCTGCTCACCGGCATGGGCAAGGTGAACGCCGCCAGCGCGGTGGCGGCGGTGCTGGCCGCCGGGCCGCGACCGCGCCTGCTGCTCAACCTGGGCACGGCCGGGGCGTTGCGCCCCGGGTGGGCCGGCATCCACGAGGTCGCCACCGTGCTCCAGCACGACCTGGACACCGACCTGCTGCGGACGCTCACCGGCGAGACCTACGGGGCGCCACTGTCGCTGGCCACCGAGGGCGCGGTGCTGGCCACCGGTGACACGTTCGTGGCCGACGACGACGCCCGGGACCGGTTGGCGCAGCGCGCCGACCTGGTCGACATGGAGGGGTACGCGGTGGCGTGGGCCGCCGCGCAGGCCGGTGTGCCGTGCCGAGTGGTCAAGCAGGTCAGCGACGAGGCGGGGGAGGGCGCGGCCCGGACCTGGAAGGAGTCGGTGGACGCGTGTGCCCGGGACCTCGCCGAGTGGGCCGGCCGACACATCGCCTGACCCGGCGGAGGTCAGTCGTCGGATCGCCGCATCCGCAGGCCCGGTGTGGTCTCCCGGACCGCTCCGGGAGTCAGGACGTGACCGGCGAGCCCGAGCGCCACGGCCGCGGTGACCAGCAGCGGTGGCCAACTCCCGGCCCATGGCAGCGCCAGCAGCGGGAGGGGCAGCCAGAACATTCGCCGCCACGGCACGACCATTGATATCAGCAGGGTGAACAGGATGCGCCCGATCACGAACAGCGCCGGGCCACCCATGATCAGTAAGAGCCACCCCACCGGCGTCGTGCCGGTCGGCCGGGTGACGACCAGGTCGAACGAGGCCGCCGTGCCGACCACGCCGACCAGCATCACCAGATGGGTGTACGGAGCCACCCGGGCTGGCCGGCCCGACTTCGGCCCGGCCCCGGCCTCCAACAACTCGCCGGCCCGGAAGACATAGACCTGCCAGAGCAGCAGCATCATGGCGAATGCGCCGAACAGTGCGGTGACGCGCAGACCGGCCAGCTCGCCCTTGCTGACCTGCAGCGTGGGCACCAGGATGATGTCGCCGAGGGCCAGGATGACGAACTGCTGGTACCGCTCGCCCAGGTGCCCGGTGGTGCGCTCGTACTGGTCGAGAGGCACCCGACCGACCCGGGGAGTCGGGTAGCGGGCCGCTGCGGAGACCAGGTCGATCGTGATGGCGATGGCCCAGAGGCCCCAGTTGACCGTGCCGGACACCGCGCCGGCGATCCAAAAGACGCCGGACACCACGAACCAGAACAGGAACCGGGTGGCCCGGATCATGGCCGACCGGTGTCGTTGCCGGTGCAACGACGTGACCAGGACGATGCCGCGAATCACGTGCGTGCCGACGTACGAGATCGCGAAGACCATCGCGTGCCCGTCGGAGACCATCGGCAGCGACGCCGCCATCCCCACCGACCCGACCATGGCGACCATCAGGATGAGCTGGATCGGCCGCTGCTGCGGGTCGTAGAACTCGGTCGTGGTGGAGGTGACCGACCAGGTCCACCAGATCGCCGTCAACATCAGCAGCACCATCGCCGCGCGCGACCAGGAGTGGTGTCCCGCCAGCAGCGTCGAGGTCAGCGCGAGCGAGGCCACGAAGACCACGTCGAAGAGCAACTCCAGCAGCGTGGCCCGGGTCGACCCGTCCGGCCGGCGTACCAGTGCCGCGGTGCCTCCGGTGGTCATGCCCGGCCTCCCGCCGTCTCCCGAGGATTATCGGCGGCGTCGGCGCGACCCGTCCCCGGATCGGCGATTCTCGCGGGTCGGGGAAGGGGACGGCCGAAGGTTGCCACCGCGTCGGACGCCGGGCGATGCTGAACGGCATCCATCTATCTCGATCTCTGCGGAGGCCTGGATGCGCCGCTCCCCGCTCGTCGCCCTCGTCCTGACCGTCCTCCTGCTCGTCGCACCCGGCGCGGCGCAGGCCGCCGTCCCCGACCGGGCCGCCGCGCCCGCCGCCGATCCGGCGGCCGTGTTGGCCGGGGTACGCACCGCCGGCACCGCCTGGGGCCTCGACCCCGCCACCGGCCGGATGACCCTCACCGTCGACGACACCGTGACCCCCGCCGAGCTGAGGGCGCTGCGGGCGACGGCCGACCGGGCCGGCGCGCTGCTGCGCCGCGAACCCGGAACCCTGCGCACGCTGATCGCCGCCGGGCAGGGCATCTACGGCGGTGGCGGCGGTCGCTGCTCGCTCGGCGCGAACGTGCGCAGCGGCAGCACCTACTACGTCATCACCGCCGGGCACTGCACCACCACCGCCAGCACCTGGTACGCCGACAGCGCCCAGACCACAGTGCTGGGCACCCGCACCGCCACCAGCTTCCCCGGCAACGACTACGGGCTGATCCGCTACACCGGCCGGATCGCGCATCCGAGCGCGGTCTACACCTACCCCGGACTGCTGCCCATCAACGGTCCCGGCAACGCGTACGTCGGTCAGGCGGTGTGTCGCAGCGGTGTGACCACCGGGGTGCGGTGCGGCACCGTCACCGGTCTGAACCAGACCGTCAACTACTCCAACGGGGTGATCTACGGCTTGATCCGCACCAACATCTGCGCCGAGCCGGGGGACAGCGGCGGACCGCTCTACGTGGCCTCCACCGGCGCCATCCTCGGCATCCTCTCCGGCGGCAGCGGCAACTGCACCTCCGGCGGCACCACCTACTACCAGCCGATCGCGGAGGTGCTGGCCGCGTACGGGCTGACGTTGCCCTGACCCTCGGCACCGGGTTGCCCGGCTCACGCGGGACACCATAGGCTCGGCGGCGCCCAGGACTCTCGCCGCGAGGACGTGTGCGCCCATGCCGACCGACCACCGACCTGACCTGGCGTCCGTCCCGGGCGGCCTTGCGCCGGTCGAGGTGGTCGCGGTCGGCGAGACGATGGTGGTGCTCTGCCCCGCGCCGGGTGAGCCGCTGGAGCACGCCGAACGGGTCGCCGTCTCGGTGGGTGGCGCGGAGTCCAACGTGGCCGGTTACCTGGCCCGGCTGGGGCACCGGGCGACCTGGGTGAGCCGGGTCGGCGACGACCCCTTCGGTCGGGCCGTCGTCCGGCACGTCGCCGCCGCTGGCGTCCGGGTCGACCAGGTCGTCGTGGACCCGGCCGCCCCCACCGGTCTGTACGTCAAGGACCCGGGCCCGGAGGGCACCGCCGTGCACTACTACCGGGCCGGGTCGGCGGCCTCCCGGATGGCCCCGGAGACGCTGGCCGACCCGAGGCTGGCCGGCGCCCGTGTGCTGCACCTGTCCGGCATCACCCCGGCGCTCTCCGCGTCCTGCCGGGCGTTGGTCGAGCACGCGGTGACCGCCCGCCCGCTGGCGGGTTCGCTGGTCAGCTTCGACGTCAACCACCGGTCCCGGCTGCGGCCCGCCGAGCAGGCCGCGCCGGTGCTGCGTGACCTCGCCAACCGCTGCGACCTGGTCTTCGTGGGCCAGGACGAGGCGGAAACGCTGTGGGGCACCACCGACCCGCTGGCCGTACGCCGGTTGTTGCCCGACCCGGAGACGCTGGTGGTCAAGGACGGCGCGGTCGGTGCCACAGCGATGTGCCGTGACGCCGAGCCGGTCTTCGTGCCCGCTCCCCGGGTGGCCGTGGTGGAGCCGGTCGGCGCCGGCGACGCCTTCGCCGCCGGCTACCTGGCCGGGCTGCTGCGCGACCTGGATCCCGTGCGGCGGTTGCGCCTCGGCCACCTGGTCGCGGCGCAGGCGTTGACCAGCAGCGGCGACAACGCCCCGGTCCCGCCGTGGGCCTGGTTCGAGAGGCTGCTCGCCGCCCCCGACGAGGCCTGGTCGCCGCTCGATCTGACCGGCGCGCCAGCTCGGGTCTGAGTGGTCGGTTTCCGATCGGGCCAGCAGCCAACAGACTCACCGCGATCTCGGATGGAGTGGACCATGACCACAGCGGATTTCGACCACATCTTCGGCGGTGCCCGGGTGATGGCCATCCTGCGCGGCCTGCCGGTCGCCGAGACGGTCCGGCTCGCTGAGCGGGCCTGGGACCTCGGCATCGACGTGGTGGAGGTTCCGGTGGCCACCACCGAGGCGGTGCCGGCCCTGCGCGCCGCCGTCCAGGCGGGCACCGAGCGCGGGCGGATCGTCGGCGCGGGCACCGTGCTCGACGTCGAGCAGGTCGCCGCCTCGGCCGACGTGGGTGCCGCGTTCACCGTCGCGCCCGGCCTGGACCTCGCGGTCGCCGACGCCGCCGCCGCGCGTGGCCTGCCGCACCTGCCCGGTGTGGCCACCCCCACCGAGGCCCAGCAGGCGCTGCGGCACGGCCTCACCTGGCTCAAGGCGTTTCCCGCGATCTCTCTCGGGCCCGCCTGGTTCAAGGCCGTCGCCGGTCCGCTGCCGCAGCTGCGGTTCGTGGCGACCGGCGGCCTGGACGCGGGCAACGCCGGCGCGTTCCTGCAAGCCGGCGTACGGGTGGTGGCGGTCGGTTCCGCCCTGTCCGACCCGGAGCAGCTGGACCGGTTGGCCGAGCTGACCACCCTCGGCGTGCCCGCGAGGTGAGCCGGTGATGGCGGGTTTGCGCCATGGCAGCGTTCAGCCGGGCGTTCGGCCTGCGCTGACGCCACCGAGATCGGCCGCTGCCTGGCGCATCCCGGGCGGCGGCCGGTCCGCGTTCCGATCGTGGGCGTCCCGCTCCTCGACGAGCTGATCCCATTCGGTGATCACCGGCAGCAGCTCCCCGGACAGCCAGGCGGGGCTCTGGTCGTCGTGGTGCGCGTCGCCAGGCACGCCACAGGTGCCCAGCGGGACCACCCAACGGCTGTCCTCGCGTCGGGCCAGGTCCCAGACGAAGCGCGCCGTCGGCCCCCGGAAGCACCAGTGGGTGACCCCGGGCACGCTGGAGGTGGCCAGCACACAGTCGTGATCGCCGTCGAGTCGAGGGCCCGGCCCGGCGTCCGGGTCGGGCAACGCCCGCCACGTCGCCAGCCGGTGCAGATCGCCCCAGCGCACCGGGTCTTCCGCCGCGCC
The DNA here is from genome assembly GCF_018070425.1 of Micromonospora sp. C81. NCBI lineage: Bacteria > Bacillati > Actinomycetota > Actinomycetes > Micromonosporales > Micromonosporaceae > Micromonospora > Micromonospora sp. C81. The sequence continues at coordinate 280,633 of NZ_JAGPXS010000001.1, read as the reverse complement.
GGCGACCTCGTCGGCCGCCGCACGCACCAGCGCCGCCACGTCCACGCCGGGCAGCGACGCCGCTCCGAGCAGGTGCTCCAGCGCGTAACCGACGCGCGGCGTCAGCGCCAACCAGGGCGCGAACACCTCCGGGTACGCGGGCGGCTCGGCCAACGCGGCCAGCGCCGGATGGGCGGCGATCCGACGTACGACAGCGGCACGCAGGACGGCGAACCGCGCCGCGTCGGTGCTGTCGGCGGCCATCCGCCGGTCCCAGCGTCGCAGCCGTTCACGCAGCGTCGCGGTGGCCGGGTCGAGCCCGGTCAGCCCTTCCAGCACCGCCAGCAGGGGCTCGGCCGAGCCCAGGTACGTGTCGGTGTGCACCTCGGCCAGCCCGTCGGCCGTCCAGTCGTGACCGGCGTCGAGCAGCTCGGCGATCCGGTGCGCCCGGTGCGGCGGGGCGAACTCGACCCCGAGCGGTGCCGCCAACCCTCGCTCGTTGGCCATCACCGCCCGGCCGACCACCGTGGCCCGGGGCATCGGCGCGTACCAGCCCTGCCAGGCGTGCTCGGCGTCCCACCCGGGGACCACCCGTTGCCCGTTGTCCGGATGCCGCACCGGCACCGCCCCGGCGACCCGGTGCAACAGCCCGCCGCCGGTGTCCGCGGCCTGCACCACGTTGACCGGCTCCACCCAGTGCCGCAGCGCGTGGTCCACATCGGTCACGGTGCGGGCGCGCAGCAACTCCGGCAGCGTCGCGAAGCCCAGCTCCGCGCGGACCCGGGGCGGGTAGCGCAGGCTGATGGCCGTCTCGTCGTCCGGCCCGCCGACGATCACCGGACCTCGGTCGGTCTCCACCACCTCGACCTCGACCGGATCCGCCCCGGCCACCTCGATCGTCTCCAGGTGGGAGTGCGCGGGCCGCCAACCCTCCGGGCCGAGGGCCTGCACCTGGTCGCCGTCCCGGCGCAGCCGCTCGGCGTACAGGTCCTGGTAGTCGGCCATCGCGTTGGTGATCGCCCAGGCCACCGCCCCGGTGTGCCCGAAGTGCGCGATGCCCGGCACACCGGGCACCGCCAGCCCGACCACGTCGTACTCCGGGCAGGCCAGCCGGATCTGTTGGTAGACGCCCGGATCCTCGAAGAACCGGTGCGGATCCCCGGCGAGCAGCGCGGCGCCGGTGCCGGTGCGTTCGGCGGCGAGCAGCCAACCGTTGCTGCCGGCGACGGACGGCCCGTCGGTGGCGAACGCGTCCACCACCTCCGGGCCGAGCTGTCGCGCCACGTGCTCCCGCCAGAGCTTGCCGGGGAAGCCCGCGAACAGGATGTGGTGGCCCAACCAGACCCCGAGCGGCGTCCACGGCTCCCACCGGCCCGGTGTCAGCCCGGTGGCGGCGAACTCCGGCGCGCGGGCCGCCCCGGCGGCGAGACCGTCGTTGACCCCGGCCACGTACGCGCTCACCCACTCGGCGGTCGCCGGGTCGAGCGCCGCATGGCAGCGGCGTGCGGTGTCGTCGAGCCGGACCTGCCGGGCGAACCGGTCCCAGTCGAGCGCGTCGACGCCGAGGAACGCGGCGCTGGTGCCCTGGGCGCGGTGCCGTTCCACCTCGATCTGCCAGGCCCGGTCGTACGCGGTCACCCGGCCCTGCGCCGCCGCCAACGCGAGCGGGTCGCCGGCACGCAGGTGCGGCACGCCCCACGGGTCACGGAAACGCCGGGCGCCGCCGCGCCTGCCGGTCTGCTCGCTGCTGTGCTTGCTGGTTGGCTCGCCGCGCTCGCTCACGCCGGCTCCGGGGCGAGGGTGGTGGCGCGCCGCCGGGCCGCCGGCACGACCAGCGGGGTGCCGGTCTCCGGGTCGTCGATGACCCGGCAGGGCAGCCCGAACACCTCCGCCACCAGGTCGGCGGTGACCACCGACGACGGTTCCCCGGCGGCCACCACGCGCCCGTCGCGCATGGCGATCAGGTGCGTGGCGTAGCGGGCCGCGTGGTTCAGGTCGTGCAGCACCGCGACCAGCGTGCGCCCCTGCTCCTCGTGCAACCGGGCGCAGAGGTCCAGGATCTCGATCTGGTGGGCGATGTCGAGGTACGTGGTCGGCTCGTCGAGCAGCAGCAGCGGGGTCTGCTGGGCCAGCGCCATGGCGATCCACACCCGCTGCCGTTGCCCGCCGGACAACTCGTCCACCGACCGGTCGGCGAGGTCGTCGACACCGGTCGCGGCCATCGACTCCTCGACCACCCGTTCGTCCTCGCGCGACCACTGCCGCAGCAGCCCCTGGTGGGGGTAGCGACCCCGGGCGACCAGCTCGGCGGCGGTGATCCCGTCCGGCGCGATCGACGACTGGGGGAGCAGACCGAGAGTGCGGGCCACCTTGCGGGCCGGCAGGTCGTGGATGTCCCGCCCGTCGAGCAGCACGGTGCCGGCGCTCGGGCGCAGCATCCGGGACAGCGCGCGCAGCAGCGTCGACTTGCCGCACGCGTTCGGCCCGATGATCACCGTGAACGAGTTGTCCGGTACAGCGACGGTCAGGTTCTCGGTGATGGTGCGCTGGTCGTAGGCGAGGGTCAGCGCGGTGCCGCCGAGCCGGGAACTGCCGGGGTGCATGGGTGCTCCTTCGAGGGCGTCGCGGGTGTTCACAGCCGGCCCGCCCGGCGTTCCATCGCCAGCAGCCAGACCAGATAGCCGCCGCCGATCACTCCGGTCACCACACCGACCGGAAGCTGGTGCCCGGGAAACGCGCGCTGGGCCACCAGGTCGGCGCCGACCAGCAGCGCCGCACCGACGGCCATCGACGGCAGCAGATTCGGGCCGGGCGCCCGGGTCAGCCGCTTCGTCACGTGCGGCGCGACCAGCGCCACGAACGACACCGGCCCGGCGGCGGCCGCCGCGAACGAGACCAGCAGCACAGCCGCCGCGAGCAGCACCAGGAGCAGCCGGCGTACCGGCACGCCCAGGGCACTGGCCGTGTCGTCACCCAACTCCATCATCCGCAGCGCCGTGCCGCATCCGATGAGCACCACGGGCGCCAGCACGACCAGGACGACGAGCAGCGGCCCGGCGTTGGCCCAGCCCCGCCCGTCCAGGCTGCCGGTGAGCCAGAGCACCGCGCGGGCGGCATCCATCAGCGGTGCCCGGGTCAGCAGGTAGCCGTTGACGCCGGTCAGGATCGCGGAAATGCCGATGCCGACCAGGATGAGCCGGAACCCGTGCACCCCGCGTCGCCAGGCGAGCGCGTAGATCACCAGGCCGGTGGCGAGGCCACCGACGACCGCGGCGCCGGCCAGCGCCAGGCTGCTGCCACCGAGCACGATCACGACCAGCGCGCCGGCCGACGCGCCCTGGGTGAAGCCGAGGATGTCCGGGCTGCCCAGCGGGTTACGGACCAGCGACTGGAACACCGTGCCGGCCAGCGACAGCGCCGCCCCGACCAGCAGGGCGGTGACCAGTCGGGGCAGTCGCAGCTCGTGCACGATGAACTGCTCCGCCGGCGTGCCGCCGCCCACGAGGGTGCGCAGCACGTCGGTCGGGCCCATCGGATAGTCACCACTGCCCAGGGCGACCAGGCCCAACCCGGCCGCGAGCACTGCCGCGCCGAGACCGATGGCCATCGCGCGGGGACGGAACCGCACCGAAAGTCCCCAGGACGTACGCAGAACTGTCACGGGTGGGCCACCTTCGCGCGGGTGACCAGCCACAGGAAGAGCGGGCCGCCCAGCACGGCGGTCACCATGCCGACCTGGAGTTCTCCGGGCCGGCCCAGCACCCGGCCGAGCACGTCCGCGCCGAGCAGCAGGGCGGGCGCGAGCACCGCGCAGTACGGCAGCAGCCAGCGCAGGTCCGGGCCGGTCAGGGCGCGTACCAGGTGTGGCACCAGCAGCCCGACGAAGACGATCGGGCCGCAGGCGGCGGTCGCGGCGCCGCAGAGCAGCGTGACCGCCACGATCACGGCGGCGCGGATCAGCCCGGGTCGGGCACCCAGGGCCCGTGCGGCGTCGTCGCCGAGCGCGAGGGCGTTCAGCGGTCGGGCGGCGCCGAGCGCGACCAGGAGGCCGACCAGGATGAACGGCAGCACCCGGGTCACCGTCGCGGAGTCCGCGCTGGCCAGCGAACCGACCGTCCAGAACCGCAGGCGGTCCAGCGAGGCCGTGTCCAGCAGCATCACCGCGCTCACGTACGAGTAGAGGGTGGCGTTGAGGGCTGCGCCGGCCAGCGCGAGGCGGGCCGGGGTGGCGCCACGCCCGCCGCCGACGGCGTAGACGAGTGCGGTCACCACGGCCGCGCCGAACAGCGCGAACCAGACGTACCCGCCGATGGCGGTGACGCCCAGGAACGCGGCGGCGGTGGCGACGGCCGCGGACGCGCCGGCGTTGATGCCGAGCAGCCCGGGGTCGGCGAGGGGGTTGCGGGTGAGGGCCTGCATGACCGCGCCGGCCACGCCGAGCGCGGCGCCGGCAAGCAACCCGAGCAGGGTACGCGGCAGGCGCATCCGGTGCACCACGGCGTACTCGGTGGCGTCGCGGTGCAGCAACCCGGACCAGACGTCGGCGAGCGGGAGGGATTTCGCTCCCACCGCGATGCTGAGCACCACGATCACCCCGAGCAGCGCCACGGCGGCGACCAGGCCGGCGGCGCGGGCCGTCCGCGCACCGCGCCGAGCCGGGGGCCCGGCCGATTTCCTGTCCGTCACCGACGGTGTCGCCTCGGTGACGGTAGCTGTGGCGTCCAGTGTGGGCTCCGGAGTTGTGGTGGCACGGCGAACCGCTGTTGACAATGACCGAGGTTAGGCTAACCTAACCCCGCTGCCCTGGTCGAGCCCGGCCAGACCCTTGATCGAAAGACAACACCATGACCGATGCCCTGTCCGCACGTCGCCTCTCCCGCCGTGGCCTGCTGGCCGCCGGTGGTGCCGCCACGCTGGCCACCCTGCTCGCCGCCTGCGGCAAGGACGACACCGCGAAGCCCGCCGCCGGCAACGGAAGTGGTCCCTGGTCGTTCACCGACGACCGCGGTACGAAGGTCGATACCCCAGCCCGCCCGACCCGCGTCGTGGCCTTCACCGGCGTGGCGGCGGCACTGATCGATTTCGGTCTCGACAAGCAGCTCGTCGGAGTGTTCGGTGAAACCAAGCGAGCCGACGGCACTGCCGACCCCCAGGCCGGCGACCTGAACGTCGAGAGCGTCGAGATCCTCGGCAACGTGTGGGGCGAGTTCAGCCTGGAGAAGTACGCGGCGCTGCGCCCCGAGCTGCTGGTCACCCACATGTACGACCCGGACGCCCTCTGGTACGTGCCGGACGAGAGCAAGAGCAAGATCCTCCCGCTCGCGCCCAGTGTGGCGATCACCACCGCCCGGGTGCCGATGACCAAGCCGATCGAGCGCTACGCCGCGCTGGCCGAGTCGCTCGGCGCGGACCTGTCCGCGAAGAAGGTCACCGACGCGAAGACCCGCTTCGACGCCGCCGCCGAGGCGGTCCGGCAGGCGGTCAAGGCCAACCCCGGCATCAAGGTGATGGCCTGCTCCGGCAGCCCCGACCTGTTCTACGTCTCCAACCCGAAGGTCAGCACCGACCTGATGTACTTCGCCGAGCTGGGCGTCGACATCGTGGTGCCCAACAAGCTCGAATCCGGCGACTATTTCGAGGCGCTGAGCTGGGAGAACACCGGCAAGTTCCCGGCCGACCTGATCCTGCTGGACAACCGCAGCACCGCCCTCCAGCCCAAGGACCTCGCCGCCAAGCCGACCTGGCAGCAACTGCCGGCGGTCAAGGCCAACCAGGTCACCGCCTGGGACGCGGTGCCCCGCTTCTCGTACGCCGGCTCCGCGCCGCTGCTGGAAAACCTCGCCACCGCCATCCGGAACGCGAAGAAGGTCAGCTGACGCCATGAGTACGAGCACCGTCGAACCGGTCGCCCTCCATCTTCGCCGCGCACGTCGTACGGGCCCGTCGGGTCGGCGCCTCGCTGGTCCGGGTGACCTTCGGCGGTGCGGACCTGACGGCGAGCGCGGCTTCGACCGTCGGCGGGTGACCTTCGCCGGCTACTGGCGCTGTGGGTTCTCGGAGGAGGACCTGCGCTCCGAGGCGCTGGTCGGCGCCACGGCCTGAGTGGCGAACCCATCCGAAAGGCAGCACCACCCCGAGGCGCACCGCCGCGCCGGGGTGGTTCCGGCTGCCCCTCGTCCAGAACGTGGAAGGACTTCGAGTGACCGTGCCGACGTACCCCGTCGAGAACACCGCGCCGTCACCGGCGCCCGCCGCCGCGCGGGCCCAACTGTTGCACGACGGCTCGGTCGAGCAGTACCGGCGGGCGATCGCCGACGGCGTCGACCGCGTCGCCCGCCGGGTGGCCACCGTGGACCGTCCCGTCACCGGGATCACGCCTGCCGAGCTGGCCCCCCTGGTCGACCGGGTGGACCTGGACCGGCCGTTGGGCGACGCCGGCGCCGCGCTGGACGAGCTGGAGGACGTCTACCTGCGCGACGCCGTCTGGTTCCACCACCCCCGCTATCTCGCCCACCTCAACTGCCCGGTGGCCATCCCGGCGCTGCTCGGCGAGGCGGTGCTCACCGCCGTGAACTCGTCCCTGGACACCTGGGACCAGAGCGCCGGGGCGACCCTCATCGAGCGGCGGCTGATCGACTGGACCGCCGAGCGGATCGGCCTCGGCCCCAGCGCGGACGGCGTCTTCACCAGCGGCGGCAGCCAGTCCAACCTCCAGGCGCTGCTGCTGGCCCGCGAGGAGGCGTGCGTCGACGCGGTCGGCCCGGCGGCCCGCGCGGAGCTGCTGCCCCGACTGCGGGTGCTCACCTCCGCGGCCGGTCACTTCAGCGTGCAGAAGTCGGCCAAACTGCTCGGCCTCGCCCCGGACGCCGTGATCGCCGTGCCCACCGACGCCCGGCGACGGATCCGGGCGTCCGCCGTCCGCGAGGAGATCGAGCGCTGCCGGCAGGCCGGGCTGGTGGTGATAGCGGTCGTCGCCACCGCCGGCACCACCGACTTCGGCTCCATCGACCCGTTGACGGAGCTCGCCGGGATCTGCGCGGCGACCGGTGTCTGGCTGCACGTGGACGCCGCGTACGGGTGCGGTCTGCTGATCTCGCCGACGCGCCGGCACCTGCTCGACGGCATCGAACGGGCCGACTCGGTGACCGTCGACTTCCACAAGTCGTTCTTCCAGCCGGTCAGCTCCAGCGCGCTGCTGGTCCGCGACCGGGGGGTGCTGCGGCACGCCACCTACCACGCCGACTACCTCAACCCGGCCCGGATGGTGGAGCAGCGCATCCCCAACCAGGTCGACAAGAGCCTGCAGACCACCCGCCGCTTCGACGCGCTGAAGCTCTGGCTGACACTGCGGGTGATGGGCCCGCACGCGCTCGGCGCGCTCTTCGACGAGGTGGTCGACCGGGCCGCCGACGCCTGGCAGTTGGTCAGCGAGGACCCCCGCTTTGAGGTGGTGACCCGCTCCGAGCTGAGCACTGTGGTCTTCCGCTACCTGCCCACCGGCCCCGGCCGGGACCTGGCCGACGCGGCCAACCTGCACGCCCGGGAGGCCCTTGCGGCGTCCGGCCTCGCCGTGGTCGCCGGGACCCGGGTCGACGGCCGGCACTTCTTGAAGTTCACCCTGCTCAACCCGGCGACCACAGTCGAAGACGTCGGTCACGTCCTCGACCTGATCGCCACCCACGCCGGCCGCTACGTGCACGACCACGTCACCGCCGGCCTGACCTGCCACGTCGGCTGATGCCGATGAACTCCAATCTGGGCCTGGAGGGCCGGATGTCCACCCACGACTTCATCGCCATCGGGCTGGGCCCGTACAACCTGGGCCTGGCCTGCCTCACGGCGCCGATCGACGAGCTGGACGGGGTGTTCCTGGAGGCCCGCCCGAGCCTCGCCTGGCACCCCGGCATGCTACTGGAGTCGGCGCGGCTGCAGACCCCGTTCATCGCCGACCTGGTCAGCCTCGCCGACCCGACGTCGCCGTACTCCTTCCTCAACTACCTCAAGGAGATCGGCCGGCTCTACCCGTTCTACATCCGGGAGAGCTTCTACCCGCTGCGCAGCGAGTACGACGCGTACTGCCGGTGGGCGGCGGCGAAGCTGCCGAACGTGCGCTTCGGTCAGACCGTGACCACTGTGGAGTACGACGCCGGCGACGACCGGTACGTGGTGCGGGCCAGCACCGGCACCGGAGAGACCGTCGAGTACGCGGCCCGGCACCTGGTGCTCGGCACCGGCACCCCGCCGTACCTGCCCGACGCCGTCGCCGCGCTGCCCGGGGACGCCTCGCACAACTCCCGTTACCTGGAGCACCGGGCGGCGCTGCGCACCAAGCGCAGCATCACCGTGGTGGGCAGTGGGCAGAGCGCCGCCGAGATCTACCACGACCTGCTCGGTGACATCGGCCGGTACGGCTACCAGCTCAACTGGGTGACCCGTTCGCCGCGGTTCTTCCCGCTCGAATACACCAAGCTGACGCTGGAGATGACCTCACCGGACTACGTGGACTACTTCCACGCGCTGCCCGAGGCGACCCGCTACCGACTGGAGACCGAGCAGAAGGGCCTGTTCAAGGGGATCAACGCGGATCTGATCAACGAGATCTTCGATCTGCTGTACGCGCACACCGTCGACGGACCGGTGAACACCCGCCTGCTCACCAACACCGAGCTGGTCGGGGCCGACCACCAGGACGGGGTGTACACGCTCGGGCTGCGTCAGGTGGAGCAGGAGCGGGACTTCACAGTGCGTACCGAGGGGTTGGTGCTGGCGACCGGCTACCACTACCGGGTGCCGGAGTTCCTCACGCCGGTGCGTGACCGGATCCGCTGGGACGGGCACGGCCGGTTCGACGTGGCCCGCAACTACAGCATCGACCACAGCGGACGGGGCATCTTCCTGCAGAACTCGGGCACCCACACGCACAGCATCACCTCACCGGACCTGGGCATGGGCCCCTACCGCAACTCCTGGATCATCCGTGAGCTGCTCGGCCGGGAGTACTACCCGATCGAGAAGAGCATCACCTTCCAGGAGTTCGGGGTGACGTCGTGAGCGTCGTCTTCGCCCGCTCCGACGATCGGCTCGGCGAGTTCGCCCTGCGTACGCTCGACCTGGACACCGACGCCGCGCTGCTGCACACCTGGGTGACCCACCCGAAGGCGGCGTTCTGGCTGATGCAGGACGCCGACCTGGCCCGGGTGACCGAGGAGTACCAGCGGATCGCCGAACACCCGCACCACGACGCGTACCTCGGGCTGTGGCGGGGGAGTCCCGCCTTCCTCGCCGAGCGCTACGACCCGGCCCACGTCGAGCTGGCCGGCCTCTACGACCACCAACCCGGTGACGTGGGCATGCACTTCCTCTGCGCGCCCGTCGGCACTCCGGTGCACGGCTTCACCCGGGCGGTCCTCGGCACCGTCATGGCGTGGCTCTTCGACGACCCCGCGACCAGACGGGTGGTGGTCGAGCCGGACGTCCGCAACACGGCCGTGCACGCGCTGAACGCCGCCGTCGGCTTCGAGGTCGTCGGCCCGATCGCCAAGCCCGAGAAGGACGCGCTGCTCAGCGTCTGCACCCGAGCCCAGTTCCAGGCCGCCGACCTCGCCGCCGCTGCCGCCCGAACCGAAGGAGCCCCGGCGTGACCGCCACCGCCGTTCCCACCCAGACGCCCGCCGCCGGGCACGCCGCTTCCGGAGACCCGGTCGGGCACCTCACCCCGCAGCGCTGGGCCCGGGCCAACCGGCTGCTGGTCCGCAAGGCGCTCGCCGAGTTCACCCACGAACGACTGCTCGCACCGGAGCCCGTGCCGGGCCCCGACGACCGGCAGTTCTACGAGGTCCGCAGCGACGACGGCACCGTCACCTACCGCTTCGCCGCGCGGGTGCTCGCCCTGGCGCACTGGCAGATCGACGCCGACAGCATCACCAGGCACCGCGACGGCACGCCGCTGCCACCCGACGCGGTGGATTTCATCGTCGAGCTGCGCGGCACCCTCGGGCTCTCCGCGCGGGTGCTCCCGGTCTACCTGGAGGAGATCACCTCGACGCTGGCCGGCACCGCGTACAAGCTGGCCAAGGCCACGCCCACCGCCGCCGAGCTGGCCACTGCGGACTTCCAGACCATCGAGACGTCGATGACCGAGGGCCACCCCTGCTTCGTGGCCAACAACGGCCGGCTCGGCTTCGGCGTCGACGAGTACCACCGCTACGCCCCGGAGACCGCCGAGGCGGTACGCCTGGAGTGGCTCGCCGCGCACCGGGACCACTCGACGTTCAGCAGCGCTGCCGACCTCGACTACGACGCGCTGATCGAGAGCGAGCTGGACCCGCAGACCCGAGCCCGGTTCGCGGCCACGATGGCCGACCTGGGCCTCGACCTCGCCGACTACCACCTGATCCCCGCGCACCCGTGGCAGTGGTGGAACAAGCTGGCGGTCACCTTCGCCGGGGAGCTGGCCGAACGTCGGCTGGTGCACCTCGGCCCCGGGCCGGACGCGTACCTCGCCCAGCAGTCCATCCGCACCTTCTTCAACGTGAGCGAGCCGAGCCGGCACTACGTGAAGACCGCGCTGTCGGTGCTGAACATGGGCTTCATGCGGGGGTTGTCGGCCGCGTACATGGCGGCCACCCCGGCGATCAACGACTGGCTGGCCGACCTGATCGCGAACGACGAGGTGCTGACCGGCACCGGCCTGACCATGATCCGGGAACGGGCCGCTGTGGGTTACCGGCACCGGCAGTACGAGGCGGCGACCGACCGCACCTCCCCGTACCGGAAGATGTTGGCCGCCCTGTGGCGCGAGAGCCCGGTGCCCGACCTGGCGCCGGGGCGGCGACTGTCCACCATGGCCGCGCTGCTGCACGTGGACAACGACGGCGGCTCGCTGGCGGCGGAGCTGATCGCCCGGTCCGGGTTGGCTCCCGAGGTCTGGCTGCGTCGCTACCTGGACGCCTACCTGACCCCGCTGCTGCACAGCTTCTACGCCCACGACCTGGCGTTCATGCCGCACGGCGAGAACGTCATCCTGGTCCTCGACGAGCACGACACGGTCGAGCGGGTGATCTTCAAGGACATCGCCGAGGAGATCGCGGTGATGAGCGCCGACGTCGAGCTGCCCGCCGAGGTGGAGCGGATCCGGGTCGACGTGCCCGACGACACCAAGCTGCTGACCATCTTCACCGACGTGGTGGACTGCTTCCTGCGTCACCTCAACGCGGTCCTGGTCGAGGCCGGCGTGCTCGCCGAGGACGACTTCTGGCGTACGGTCGCGGCCTGCGCGGCCGACTACTTCGACCGGGTGCCGCACCTGGCCGAGCGGGTCCGCCACTACGACCTGTTCGCCCCGGAGTTCACGTTGTCCTGCCTCAACCGGCTCCAGCTACGCAACAACCAGCAGATGGTCGATCTGGCCGACCCGTCGGCGGCTCTCCAGTTCGTCGGCACCCTCGTCAACCCGCTGGCGGCCCACGCGCCGACCCGCTGACCACGAGCTCTCAGCGGGTCGGCTCCGCCGTGCCGGCCCGCTGGAACGCACGGGCCAACTGGGCCAGGTCGAAGCCCTCGAAGTGCTGGAGGAACCGGCGGCGTACGGCGGCCAGGTGACTGGGCCAGGACTCCTGGAGGCGGGCGAAGCCGGCGTCGGTGAGGACGGCGTTCCAGCCGCGGGCGTCCTCCTCGCACCGTTCCCGCTTGACCAGGCCCTGCGTCTCCAACCGGATGATCGTGCGGGTCATGCCGCTGAGCGAGAGATGGCACAGCGCTGCGAGCTCGTGCATGCGCATCCGCCGGTCCGATGCCTCCGACAGGTTCATCAGGGCGGTGTACTCGGTGAGTGGTAACTGACGGTCACCGACCATGTCTGCGTCGATCGCACGGGGCAACACGTGCATCACCTGGCCCAGAGCGCGGACCAGGGCCTCCTCGTCGGGGTTGAGGGGTTGCGGCGTCGGCGCGGAGGGGTTGGACATCCTCATATCATACTTGTTTGACTGAGCAAATGGTTACCCTCCGTGTGACTACGACCATAACCAGAGTATTTGCTTGACCAATCAAGCACCGGTTAGCGTTCTGGCCGTCAGGCAAGGACCTCTGGAAGGGCACCACACATGACCAGGATCGGGATCATCCTCGGAAGCACCCGTCCGGGGCGTAACGGGGAAGCCGTCGCCCGCTGGGTGCTGGAGATCGCCAAGCAGCGCTCCGACGCGGAGTACGAGCTGATCGACCTGCTCGACTACCAGCTGCCGCACCTCGACGAGGCGTACCCGCCCTCGATGGGTCAGTACTCCCAGCCGCACACGCTGCGCTGGGCCGAGACGATCGCCTCGTACGACGGGTTCATCATCGTCACCCCCGAGTACAACCACTCCACCTCGGGCGCCCTGAAGAACGCGATCGACTTCCTCTACGCCGAGTGGAACAACAAGGCCGTCGGCTTCGTCAGCTACGGCTCGGTCGGCGGGGCGCGTGCCGTGGAGCACCTGCGTCTGATCTCCGGTGAGCTCCAGATGGCCGACGTGCGTTCGCAGGTCGCGCTGTCGCTCTTCACCGACTTCGAGAACTTCAGCACCTTCAAGCCCAACCAGTTCCAGCAGGACGCGCTGACCACCACGCTCGATCAGGTGGTCGCCTGGAGCTCCGCGCTCGCTCCGCTGCGCAAGGGCTGACCGTTTCGGGCTTTCCGGCGGCGGCCGCGGGATCCTTCCCGCGGCCGCCGCCGTGCCCGCATGTGCGGGCCAACCGGATCGGCGACGCGTACTACCCTCGGCCGCATGAGCCGACCTGCCGGCGCAGACCGGCCTCCGCTGTGGCGGGACCGCACCTTCGGCACGTACTGGGTCGCGCAGTCGCTCTCGGCGGCCGGCGACTCGTTCGCGTACCTGGCGGTGCCGCTGCTGGTGCTCCAGGCGACCGGGTCGGTGGCGCAGATGGGCCTGCTCACGGCCGTCGCGGGCGCGGCGTCCGTCGCCGCCGGGATCTTCGGCGGGGTTCTGGTCGACCGGTACGACCGCCGCACGCTGATGATCGCGGCGGACCTGACCCGCCTGGTGCTCTACGGCCTGGTGCCGCTGGCGTGGCTGGCGGGCCCGCAGGTGTGGCTGCTCTTCGTCGTGCTGCCGATCTGCGAGGCCGCCGGCATGGTGTTCCAGGTCGCCGCCGTCACCGCGGTCCGCAACCTCGTCGATCGTGATCGGCTCACCGAGGCCAACGGTCGGTTGCAGGCGACGTACGCGGCGGCGGCCGTCCTCGGGCCGCTGCTCGCCGGCGTGGTGTCGGCCCGCTTCGGCCCGTCGACCGCCATCGCCGTCAACGCGGCGAGTTTCGCGCTCTCCGCGGCGGGACTGTGGATGATCCGACTGCGGTCCGCACCGGCCGACGGCGCCGCGACGGTGACCCGGGAGCGGCCGCTGGCCGAGTTCCTGGCCGGGGCGCGGTTCCTGTGGCGACAGCCCGTCCTACGCGCGCTGACCATCCTGCTGTCGGTGTTCATCTTCCTGACCTACGGCTTCATCGACGTGCTGATCTACCACGTCACTCACGACCTCGGCGGCTCCGAGGGCACCGTCGGCACGGTGCTCGGCCTGGCTGCGCTGGGCACAGTCGCCGGCGCGCTGCTGGTGGCCCCGCTGCGTCGACGGCGCGGATTCGGCGCGACGTGGATCGGCGCCCACGCGGTCTGCGGGTTCGCGGTGGCGGGCGTCGGCATCGCGACGAGCGTGCCCGCTGTCACCGCGCTGACCGCCGTGTACCTGTGCTGCCTCAGCGTCGGCGGCATCTGCTCGATGTCGCTGCGCCAGGAGATCACCCCTGACCACCTGCTCGGCCGGGTCACGTCGGCGTTCTGGAGCACGCACTACGCGCTCGGTCCGGCTGGCGCAGTCGTGCTGACCTGGGCCGCCGCCCGGTTCGGCGTCGCGGCCGTCACGCTCGCGGCCGGAGCGGGGTGCCTGCTGGTAGCCGTCGGTGGCCTCTTCAGCCCGGTCCGCCGCGCCGGCTCCGAGCCGCGTCGTCCGCCTGCCGCAGTCGTGCGGGGCGGGGTCGGTCAGCCACCGGCGGACCATCCCTCGACGGCGTGAGTCGGCAACGCGCCTGGGCGGTGCTCCGGGCGGCATGTCCCGCGGTGCCTGTCGAGCTGCCCCGTCAGTGGGGCAGCCACGCCCGTAGCCGCCGCATGGTCGCGGCCCCGCCCGCATGGTCAGGCCGGCCGCCTGCCCTCTCCCGGATGCCGCCCCCGCCGGGCGCGGACCGAGGCGACCGCCGACCGGGAGATCCCGCCCCACGAATGGGGCAGCTCGACAGGCACCGAGCAGCACATCCCATCGCCAGCCGCGTTCGGGCGTCCGCGAGACTCGGCCTCTCAGAACTCCTGGTACATGACGTGCAGCCCGACCCGGCCGAGGGCGGGATGGCGGAACGCGCCCGGCACCGTGCCGACCACCGCGAAGCCCTCCCGCCGGTACAACTCCACCGCCGACCGGTTGCTCTCCGCCACTGCGTTGAACTGCATGCCGGCGTACCCCTGCTCGCGGGCCCAGGTCAGGGCATCGCGGCACAGCGCGGTCCCCACGCCCCGGCCCCGCGCGTCGGCGGCGACCATGAAGCTCGCGGTCGACACGTGCGCGCCCGGGCCGGGCCGGTTGGTGCCCATCTTCGCGGTGCCGAGCACCCGCTCGCCGTCCACCGCCACGACCGTCCGACCTGGTGCCACCTCGACCCACATGCCGTACGACTGCTCGGCGGTCATCGCCGGGTCGTAGGTGAAGGTCTCCTGTGCCCCGATCACCCCCTCGATGATCGGCCACACCTGCGACCAGTCCTGGTCGACGAACTCCCGAATCAGCACCGGGGGAGGTTAAGCCCGCGACGAGCCCCGGACAATCGGTTATCCCCGGGTGCATCCGAGCAGCGGTCCCGGTGCGAAGCATGGGTCGTGACGAGACGTCACGGATCCGACGCTTCGACGAAAGGCCCGCTGATGAAGATCGCACGACTCGCCGCCAGGATGGCGGTGGGCGCCATGGCCACCGCGCTGGCCACCACGGCCATCGCTGTGCCGGCCGCTCAGGCGACCGGCAAGGCCAAGCCGCTCGGCACGACCTCACTCGCCGCTGTGCTCACGAAGGACACCAGCGGCTTCGACCGCAACTCGCGGGACTTCGACGTGCTGACCGCGGCCGTGCTGGCCGTGCTGGAGGCCAAGCCGAACTCGCCGGTCAAGGTGCTCACCGACGGCACTGTCGCACTGACCGCGTTCATCCCCACCGATGCGGCCTTCCAGCAGTTGGTACGCGAGATCACGGAGGCGAAGAAGCTGCCGAGCGAGAGCGCGGCCTTCTCCGCCGTCGCCGGGCTGGGCATCGACACCGTCGAATCGGTGCTGCTCTACCACGTGGTGCCGGGCGCCACCATCGATCGCAAGACGGCGGTCCGGGCCGACGGCACGGACCTGAGCACCGCGCTCGGCTCGACCGTCGAGGTCGACGTGCGCACCTACCTGTACTTCTTCCGCCAGGTGCGCCTGATCGACGCCGACACCAACGACCGGGACGCCCGCGTCGTCACCTTCGACGTCAACAAGGGCAACCGGCAGATCGCGCACTCGGTGGACCGGGTGCTGCGCCCGATCGACCTGCCCTGACCGAGGGCGGGTGGCGTCCGACCACGCGTCGGGCGCCACCCGCGCCGGCCGTCAGGCCGAGGCGAGCGCGGCGATCTCCTCGTCGAGCAGACCTGCCACCCGGGCATGCCGCCCCGCGTGGGTGCTAACGGTCATGCCGCGGCTGGGCATTTCCACAGTCATCAGCAGGTACAGGTGCAGCCGGTAGAGACCCACCCGGCGGCGCGCGGAGGCGTCCAGCAGCAGGGGCTCGGCGGCGGTGGCCTGGTAGCCACGCAGCAGGGGATGCTCCGGTTCCTCCTCCACACGCCGGAAGAGCAGTGGCGAGACCAGGTCCAGCAGTGGATCGCCATAGAGGAACCGTTCGCCGTCCACCAGGCCACGCAGCCGCCACCGGCCGTCCGGGTCGGGCGCGGCCAGCACGTTGCCGTCCCAGCAGTCGAAGTGCAGCAATGCCGGCCGGCGCACCTCGTCCAGCACGGCGGCGTGCCGCTGCACCAGCGCGTGCAGGCGTGCCGGGGTGACCGGAAGCCGGACGTTCCAGTCGGTCGCGTCGGCGAGCAGCGCATCGAGCATCGCCGTGAACGCGGCCCGCCAGGTCGACGCGCCGGGACGGTCGTCGTCGTACCCGAACCGGTCGCCGGTGACCTGGTGCAACGCGGCGAGGGCGACCCCGAGGTCGTATCGCGCCGGGCCGTCGTCGACACCACCCTCGACCAGGTCGACCAGCGACCGGCCGGGCAGCATCGCGGTGACCAACCACTCGCCGTACGCCGGGTCGGTGCCGTGGTGCAGCACCTCGGGCACCGGCACCTGCGGCGCACGCTCGGCGACGAGGTGGAAGTAGCGGGCCTCGGCCGCGCAGAGCCCGCGCTCGTAGCGCAGCAGTGGCGTCCCGGTCGGCGGGGCCAGCTTCAACACCACCCGGCGGTCGTCGTCGAGCAGCGCCCACCAGACGGTCGCGTACCCGCCGCCGTCCAGTGGACCGGAGTCCCTGACCTGGACGTGCGACCCGAGCGACGCGCGGAGCAGGTACGCCACCTCGTCCGGCCGGAGGGCACGCTGGGTGGGGCTGGCCCCGGTCACGACTTCGCGTCACCCCGTCGGGCACGCGGCGCCGACGCGGCGGTGGCGGGGGAGGAACGCGGGGCGGGACCTGCGGTGTCGCGGCGAACCAGCTCGGCGGGGAGCACCTCGACCCGTGGTGCCGGCGCCCCGGCACCCAGCACCAGGGACATCGCGCGCACCCCCATGTCGACCAGCGGCAGTCGCACGGTGGTCAGCGCCGGGGTCACATCCCGGGCGATCGGCATGTCGTCGAAACCCACCACGGAGATCTGCTGCGGCACGGCCAGCCCGCGCGCGCGGAGGGTGGCGAGCCCGCCAATGGCCATCGAGTCGTTGAGCGCCACGATCGCGGTCAGCTCCGGGTCGGCGTCGAGCAGTCGGGCAGTGGCCTCCGCGCCGCCGTCGCGGTCGAACTCCGCGTACCGGATGCGCCGTTCCGGCAGCTCGCGGCCCTGCTCGGCGAGGGCCTGCCGGAGGCCGGCCAGCCGGTCGGTCGTGGTGGTCAGGATCCGCGGGCCGGCGACCACCCCGATCGCCCGGTGCCCCAGCCCGCACAGCTCCCGCCCGGCGAGGTAACCGCCGGCCCGGTTGTCCGGCATCACCGCGTCGCCGGAGTGCTCGTGCCGGCCGATCACCGCCACCCGCCCGCCGGTGGCCTCGTACGCGGCGAGCTTCTCGTTGAGCTGCCGGGTGAACGCCTCGTCGTGGTAGCCGGAGCCGGCCAGGATCAGTGCCGCCACCTGGTGGCCGCGCAGCAGCTCCACGTACTCCAGCTCACGGTCCGGGTCCCGGTAGCTGTTGCAGATCATCAGCAGCCGCCCCTGGTCGGTGGCGACGCGTTGCAGCCCACGGGTGATCTCGGCGAAGTACGGGTCGGAGACGTCGTGCACGATCACACCCACGGCGCTGCGGTGCGAGCGGGCCAGCAGCTGGGCATGGGCGTTCGGCACGTACTGCAACTCGGCGACGGCGGCGAGCACCCGCTCACGCAGCTCGTCGGTGACCGGCTTGCTGCTGCCGTTGATGACGCGGGAGGCGGTGGCGGGGGAGACGCCCGCGCGACGTGCCACATCGGACAGAGTCGCCATGGCCCGCCCCCTTGGTCTGTTGACGGCATTCGCCGTGCCGGCTAGCGTCACGGTACCGCAGAGAAAGCCCTTTCCCGCAGGGAGGCCCGGCCATGTCCGATCGCTTCGCCGACGAGTCCTTCGATGCCTGACGGGCCGGCCCCGCTGCCCGGCGGGGTCGGGGTCTCCCGGCTGCGTGTCTACGACACCGTCGCCCCGGATGGCCTGGTCGGCGGCACGCCGCACGTGCACCTGTGCTGCACCGAGGGGTACGTGGTGACCGACGGCGAGGGCGCGGTGCAGACCCTGACGAGCAGCGGCTTCCGGGAGACAGCCCTGCGGCCGGGGGTGGTGGTCTGGTTCGAGCCGGGCACCGTGCACCGTCTGGTCAATACCGGGCGGCTGGGCATCGTGGTGCTCATGCAGAACAGCGGCCTGCCCGAGGCCGGCGACGCGGTGCTGACCTTCCCTCCCGATGTGCTGGCCGATCCGGGCGCGTACGCCGCGGCGGTCGCGCTACCCGATGGGGGAGCGCCGGGCGCGGACGTGCGAGCCGCGTACCGCAGGCGGGATCTGGCGGTGACCGGCTTCCAGGCGCTGCGGTCCGGCGGGCCTGCGGCGCTGGCCGCCTTCCACGCCGCCGCGGTCGCCCTGCGCCAGCCACTGCTGGCGGGGTGGGGGCAGCGATGGGAGGCCGGCGCGGGCCGGGCCGCCGCCAGCACCGGCAGCCAGCTCGACGCCCTGGAGCGAGGCGACCCCCGTCACCTGGCCGAGGCCGGGGTGTACGCGGTGGACGAGCCGGTCGAGCGGGGTCGGCTCGGCATGTGCGGCCTGCTGGACACCTACCCGGCGGCCGTCTGACCGTCCCTTCGGGACAGCCGGTGGGTCACCAGGCATCGGTGGAAACAGATCGAGGAAAGGCCTTGCCCGGCGTGAGGGTGCCGCCTACGCTCCAGGAAAGCGTTTGCCTGATCCGCCGAACGGCCCCCTCCACGGGTGCCGTGCCGGGCCCCGAGGAGGTTCCGCGTGACCGAGAACTCTCTGGACACGGCGGGCCGGCAGGCCGCCGCCGAGGCGGCGGGCGGTGATCCGGCGGCTGCGGCCTCGCTCGCCTCCGGAACGTCGACACCCGCCGAGGATCCGGGCCGGTCCACAGTGGCGGGCCGACCGCCCGGAACCGGCGGCCGGCCACCCCGACCGACGCTCGGTCGCCGGGCGGCGGCCTTCGCCGACTCGCTCTGGCGTCCGGCGCTGGTGCTCGCCGTCGTCTTCGCCGCGTGGTGGTTCGTGGCCGCGCAGGAGTACGTCCCGAACTACCTGGTGCCCACACCCGCCCAGGTCTGGGAGACGATGACCGGTCAGTGGTCCGAGCTGGCCCGACACACCCTCGTCACCCTCTACGAGACGGTGCTCGGCTTCGTGCTGGCCGCCGCGCTGGGCCTGGCCACCGCAGTGGCCATCGCCTACTCCCGCACCCTCGACAAGGCGCTCTATCCGATCGTCCTGTTCGCACAGGTCATCCCGAAGATCGCCATCGCGCCACTCCTGGTGGTCTGGTTCGGCCTCGGCCTCACCCCGAAGATCATCCTGGCGGTGCTCATCGCGTTCTTCCCGGTGGTCATCTCCGGCGTGGCCGGGCTGCGCTCCACCGACCCGGAGCTGCTCGACCTCGCCGCCACGATGGGCGCGGGGCCGTGGCGCACCTTCCGCAAGATCCGCTTCCCGAACGCGTTGCCGCACCTGATGGCCGGCCTGAAGGTGGCCGTCACCCTCGCGGTGGTCGGCGCCGTGGTCGGTGAGTTCGTGGGCGCCAGCGAAGGGCTCGGCTACGTCCTGTTGCTGGCCAACGGCAACCTCGACGCCCCGCTGCTGTTCGCCGACCTGATCCTGATGTCCGCCATCGGCATCGTCCTGTTCGTCCTGGTCGAGATCGCCGAGGCACTGCTCATCCCGTGGCATGCCAGCCGCCGCGCCGGCGTGTCCCTCACCACCTCCTGACCGACCCCATCACGGAGGCACCGATGAAACGCACCGCCACCACCATCCTGGCCACCGCAGCCCTGCTCCTCGCCGCCACCGGCTGCGGTGGGGACGACTCCGCCGGCAAGACCGGCGCCGACGGCAGCAAACAGGTCACCCTCACCCTCAATTGGGTGCCCTACGGCGAGCACGCGCCGTTCTACTACGGCCTGCAGAAGGGCTACTACTCCGCCGAGGGCATCGACCTGAAGATCCTGCCCGGCAACGGCTCGGGCAACACGGTCAAGCAGGTCGCCCAGAAGCAGACCGACTTCGGCTGGGCGGACAGCCCGGTGCTGCTCAAGTCGGTGGCCAGTGGGATGCCGGTGCGCAGCCTCGGCGCGTACCTGGAGAAGGGCCCGTCCTCGGTGGAGTTCTTCACCGAGGAGAACATCAAGACCCCGGCCGACCTCAAGGGCAAGACCGTGGGCGGCACGCCCGGCGACGCCCTCTACGCCACATTCCCGGCCTGGCTGGAGAAGAACGGCGTCAAGAAGGACGAGGTCAAGGTCGTGAACGTGGACGCCGCCGGCAAGATCGCCGCCCTGGCCGAGGGCAAGGTCGACGCCATCATGGGCTTCTTCCACGACCAAGCGCCGACCATCGAGAGCAAGACCGGCAAGAAGGTCGACGTGCTGCTCTTCGCCGACTACGGCATGAACCTGCTCGGCACCGGGCTGATCGCCAACACCCAGACCCTGCAGAAGGACCCGGAGCTGGCCCGCAAGTTCGTCCGTGCCACCCAGAAGTCCTGGGCCGACGCCGCACGTGACCCGGCCGGAGCGGTCAGCGCGATGGTCGCCCTCGCCGAGAACGAGCCCGCCCCCGAGGTGCTCACCAAGCAGCTCACCCTCAACCTGCCGCTGCTCGGCTCCGAAGGCCCGCCCGGAGTGAACACCGAGGCCCAGTGGACCGAGACCATCGACCTGATGTCCCGTTACGCGGAGCTGAAGGACCCGGGGGCGCCCAACGCGTACTGGGACTCCTCGTACGCGGCGCAGGGGTGACGCCGTGACCGCCGCGCCGGCAGCCACCGGCACCGCAATCGGGATGTCCGGGGTGACCGTACGGTTCACCTCCCGACGGTCGCAGACCACCGCGCTGGACGACGTCTCACTGGACATCGAGCCCGGGGAGTTCGTGACGATCGTCGGTCCGTCCGGCTGCGGCAAGTCCACCCTGCTGAAGATCGTCGCGGGGTTGGTCAAGCCGACCAGCGGTGCGGTGTCGCTGTTGCAGCGCCCGGTACGCGGCCCACAGAAGGAGATCGGTTTCGTCTTCCAGAAGGCCGCGCTGCTGGAGTGGCGTGGCGCCCGGGCCAACATCCTGCTCCAGGCCGAGATGCGCGGCATGGACCGGGCACAGGCGTCCCGTCGGGCCGACGAGCTGATCGAGATGACCGGCCTGACCGGCTTCGAGAAGGCCCTGCCGCACGAGTTGTCCGGCGGCATGCAGCAGCGGGTGGCGCTCTGCCGTGCGTTGCTGCACTCCCCACCGGTGCTGCTGATGGACGAGCCGTTCGGCGCCCTGGACGCGCTGACCCGCGAGCAGATGAATGCCGAACTGCACCGGATCTGGCGGGAGACCGACACCACTGTGGTGCTGGTCACCCACTCCATCGCCGAGGCGGTCTTCCTCGGCACCCGGGTCGTGGTGATGAGCGCCCGGCCCGGCCGGATCATCCGCACCTTTCCGGTCGAGCTGCCGGCGCACCGCGACTACGCGCAGGTGATGTCGGACCCCCGTTTCGACCGCCTCGCCACCGACCTGCGTGGGTTGCTCGGCAGCGCGGCCGCCAACCACTGAGCGCGGATCGGCACGACCAGCACGACGGAAGGAACACCATGACCCGCAGGTCGATCGGCATCATCGTCAACGGAGTGACCGGAAGGATGGGCTACCGCCAGCACCTCGTCCGCTCGCTGCTGGCCATCCGCGAATCCGGCGGCGTGGCGCTGGCCGACGGCACGACCATCTGGCCGGAGCCAGTCCTGGTCGGGCGCAACGAGACGAAACTCCGGGAGCTCGCCGAGCGGCACGGCCTGACCGACTGGACCACCGACCTGACCTCGGCGCTGGCCCGCGACGACGTCGAGATCTACTTCGACGCCCAGGTGACCCAGCAGCGGGAGAAGGCGATCCGGCAGGCCATCGAGGCCGGCAAGCACATCTACACGGAGAAGCCGCTGGCCGAGGACACCGCCGCCGCGCTCGACCTGGCCCGGGCGGCGGACGCGGCCGGGGTACGCACCGGTGTCGTGCAGGACAAGCTCTTCCTGCCCGGCCTGCGCAAGCTCAAGCGCCTCATCGACGGCGGCTTCTTCGGTCAGATCCTCTCGGTGCGCGGTGAGTTCGGCTACTGGGTCTTCGAGGGCGACTGGCAGCCCGCTCAGCGTCCGTCGTGGAACTACCGGACCGAGGACGGCGGCGGCATCACCTCCGACATGTTCCCGCACTGGCACTACGTGCTGGAGGAACTGTTCGGCCGGGTCACCGCCGTGTCCTGCGTGACCGCCACCCACGTGCCCCAACGGGTCGACGAGACCGGTCAGGTCTACCAGGCGACCGCCGACGACGCCGCGTACGGGATCTTCGAACTCGACGGCGGCATCATCGCGCAGATCAACTCGTCCTGGGCCGTGCGGGTGTACCGCGACGAGCTGGTGGAGTTCCAGGTCGACGGCACCGAGGGCAGCGCCATCGCCGGCCTGCGCAACTGTCGGGTGCAGCACCGGGCGGTCACCCCGAAGCCGGTGTGGAACCCGGACCTGCCGGCCACCGAGGACTTCCGGGCCCAGTGGGTCGAGGTGCCCGACAACGAGGAGTTCGACAACGGTTTCAAGGTGCAGTGGGAGGCGTACCTGCGGCACGTCGTGGCCGGTGAGCCGTTCCGGTGGGACTTCCTGGCCGGCGCACGCGGTGTGCAGCTCGCCGAGCTGGGGCTGCGCTCCGCCCGCGAGGGTGGTCGCATCGAGGTGCCGGAGCTGCGCTCATGACCGCCGAGGTGGTGTTGCCGGGCCCGCGACGGCACCGGCTGGCCGGGGGGAGCGGCTTCGCCCGTCCGGCCGCGCCGGCGACCAGCCGGATCGCGTACGCGGCAGCGCACGTCGTCGCCGACCCGACCGCGGAGAACGTGCCGGGCGCCCCGGCGACGGTGGACTGGGACACCACCCTCGCCTTCCGGCGGCACCTGTGGTCGTACGGGCTGGGGGTCGCCGAGGCGATGGACACCGCCCAGCGGGGGATGGGGTTGGACTACCCGGCGACCCGGGAGCTGATCCGCCGCAGTGCCGCCGAGGCCCGCGCGGCGGGCGGGTTGATCGTCGCGGGGGTCGGCACGGATCAGCTGCCCGCTGGCCCGGCCACCCTGGCGGCGGTCACCGCCGCGTACCTGGAGCAGCTCGACGACGTACGCGCGGCCGGCGCCCGGCCGGTGCTGATGTGCAGCCGACACCTGGCCGCCGCGGCGCGCGGGCCGGAGGACTACTTCCGGGTGTACGACGAGCTGCTGAGCGCCGCCGACGAGCCGGTGGTGCTGCACTGGCTGGGCCCGATGTTCGACCCGGCGTTGACCGGCTACTGGGGTGCGGTCGACCTGGACCTGGCCGCCGACACGGTCGTCGAGCTGATCAAGGCACATCAGTCGAAGGTGGACGGCATCAAGGTGTCGCTGCTCGACGCCGGCCGGGAGGTCGCGTTGCGCCGCAGACTGCCCGCCGGGGTACGCCTCTACACCGGTGACGACTTCCACTACCCGGAGCTGATCCGGGGCGACGAGGTGGGGCACTCCGACGCGCTGCTCGGGGTGTTCGCGGCCATCGCACCGGCCGCCGCCGCCGCGCTGGCCGCCCTGGACCGGGGAGACCTGGCCGCGTACGACGAGATCTTCGCGCCGACCGTGCCGCTGGCCCGGCACCTGTTCGCGGCCCCGACCTGGCATTACAAGACAGGGATCGTCTTCCTGGCCTGGCTTGCCGGGCACCAGGACCACTTCACCATGGTCGGCGGCGCGCAGTCCGGCCGGTCCCCGGCACATCTGGCCACGCTGCTCACCCTGGCCGACGCGGCGGGGCTGTTGCCGGACGCCGACCTGGCCGCCTCCCGCGCCCGGGCGCTGTTCACGGTGGCGGGGGTGGAGCAGTGAGCGCGAGGAGTGAGCCGGTCCTGCGAGCCCCGCAGTCGCGAACGACAAGCCCACAGAGCCTCGCGCGCTTCTCGTTCAACCAGGCGACCGCCCAGCGGTGGCCGCTGCCCGACGTGGTGGCCGGCTGCGTGGCCGCCGGGGTGCCCGGCGTCGGGCTGTGGCGGGAGCCGGTCGCCGACCATGGGCTGGCCCGGTCCGCGAAGCTGGTCCGCGACGCCGGTCTCACCGTCACCTCGCTGTGCCGGGGCGGCTTCTTCTCCACCGACGACTGGCGCGCGCAGAACCTGCTGGCCATCGAGGAGGCGGCCACGCTGGGCGCCCCGGAGCTGGTGCTGGTGTCCGGTGGGCTGCCGCCGGGCAGCAGGGACATCGACGGTGCCCGGCAGCGGGTCGCGGACGCGATCGGTGAGCTGGCCCCGCACGCCGAGGCCGCCGGCGTACGCCTGGCGATCGAGCCGCTGCACCCGATGTTCGCCGCCGACCGCTGCGTGATCGCCAGCCTCGGTCAGGCCCTGGACATCGCCGAGCGGTTCGACCCGACGGTGGTCGGCGTGGTCGTGGACGCGTACCACGTCTGGTGGGACGACACGGTGTACGCGCAGATCGCGCGGGCGGGCTCCCGGATCGCCGCGTTCCAGGTCTGCGACTGGGTGACACCGCTGCCCGAGGGGGTGCTGCTCGGGCGGGCGCTGCCCGGCGACGGGTGCATCGAGCTGCGCCGGTTGCGCGAGGCGGTCGACGCGGCCGGCTACGGCGGCCCGATCGAGGTGGAGGTCTTCTCCGCCGAGGTGTGGGCGCGGCCGGGCGCGGAAGTGCTGGACGCGGCGATAGCCGGCTACCTGCGCCACGTTGTCTGAGACTGCCGAGCGGCGTTGGCCGGCGGCGGTCGGCGCGTGGTTGGGCATCGGCACCGCGCCCGCCACGCTGGTGCTCGGCGCGGCGATGGCGGCCCGGCACGGCGGCGCGATGCCGGTCGCCGGGCTGCTGGTCGGCGGGGTGCTGATGACGGCGCTGCTCTGGGGGCAGGGCCGGATCGGCCTGCGCCGGCCGCTCGGCGACGGTGGAACGCTGACCGCGGTGCTGCCCGCCTACCTGGGCAACACGTCACGGCTGCTGCTGGCGGCGGTGCTGGCCGTGTCGATGGTCGGCTGGAACGGGTTCAACGTCGGGCTCGGCGGGGCCTCCCTGGCCGCCCTGACGGACCTGCCGGGCTGGGCCGGGCCGGTGCTGCTGGAGGTGGCGGTGCTGGCCGTCTCCTGGGGGCCGGCCCGGCTCGGCAACCGGGTCGCCGTGCTCACCACGCTCAGCGCGGTGGTCCTGGTCGGCTGGTGCCTGACGGTGCTGCCGCCACCCGGTGCGCCGGTTCGCCTCGCCGCCGGTGGGCTCGCCGACGCCGCCGCGCTGATCGGCTACGCGGCGGTGTTCGCGCTGCGCGCGCCGGACTTCAGCGTCGGCCTCGCCCGGCGGCGGGACCTGGCCTGGTGCGTGGGGCTGCTGATCGGGCCCGCGCTGCTCGGGGTGATCGCCGGCGCCGGGCTGTGGCTGCGGACCGGCTCGGCCGACGTGGTCGCGTTGCTGGCCGCCGGCTCGGGGCTGGCCGCGTACGCGAATCTGTTCGTCGCTGTGGCGGTCTTCGCCGCCGCGTTGACCACCACGTACTCCGGGGCGCTGGCGATCCGTGGCCTGGCCCCCCGCGTGCCGGCTCGTACGGCGATGCTGGTCGTCGCGGTCCTCGGCGGGGTGCTGGCGGTGGCGCGTTTCGACCGCCTCGTGCTGCCTTGGTTGACGCTCCTGGCCGCCGCGCTGCCGGTGCTGGTGGTGCCGATGGCCGTGGAAGCCGCGGCCCGTCGGCGCGGTCGTGTGCCGCGGACCGTGCCCGCCTGGTGTTGGGTGCCGGCCGCGTTGCTGGCGGTGGCCTGCACGCTCGCCGGGGTCGGCGTCGCGCCGCTGCTCGGGCTGGCCCTGGCCGTGGGGTGCACCGTGCTCTGGCGGCGGCGAGGAGACGCGGCCCGGGCGGCCGACGGTGGCGCCTAGCGGGTGGCGTGCTCGCCGTGGTCGCTGACCTGGGCGTCGAACCAGTGGTGCAGGGCATCGCGGAGCGCGGCGTCGTCGGTGGTGTAGGTGGCCTGTGCGCCGTCGGGTGTGGTCGCGTACTCGATGGTGATCCGCCCGTCGTGTGCCTGAAGCGCTGCCAGGCCGGGCATTTCGGTGCCATGGATGCGGGCGGGATCGCCGAAGTCGCCACGCCGGAACCGCTCGACCTCGGCGGTCAGATGCCGCTGGACAAGGGTGATCTGGGTGGTGTCCTGGCGGTCGTCGGCGACCACGGTCTGCACGCCACCGGTGTCGGTCTTGGTGAAGCGGTGCGTGGTGCGATCCAGATCGAACGGCATGACGGACGCGCCTCGCTCGGCGACGTCGGCCTGTCGGCTGGAGCTGGCCGTCGGTGTCGACGGTGCCGGGTCGTCGGCGCAGCCGCCGCTGAGCGCGGTGGCAGCGACGACCGCCAGGAGCAGGGCCCGATGGGCACGAGGGCGGTCAGGACGGTTCATTGGTGGCCTCCGCGAGGGTCTGGAGCGCACGCACCACTGCCGCGCGCTGGTCGTCGGGGACGCGATCGAGCAGGGTGGTGAGCCGGTCCCGGCGGGCCTCGGCCTGCCGGGCGGCGGCAGTGGTGCCGGCGGCCGTCAGCAGAAGCAGAACGCCACGACCGTCACCCTCGGCTGTCTCCCGGTGCAACCAGCCCCTGTTGACCAGGTTGGTGACCAGGCGGCTGACGGTGCTCTTCTCCAGACGCAGCCTGCGAGCCAGCTCCACCTGCCGGATCTGCCCCTCCCGGGCGATCTCCACCATGGCGTGCGCCTCCGAGACCGGCAGCGGCTGCCCGCACGGAGTCCGGTCGGGCTGATGGAGGCCGAAGTTGCGGACGAACCGCATCAGGGCCTCCTGCGCCGCGTCGATCTCGCCAGGCTGCATGGTTCGACGGTACAACCAGATGGTTCGAGCGTGCAACCATTGTGGAGGGCGAACCCGTATCTGAACCCACGGGAGACACGGCACGACAATGGAGGGCGACCGGGTGCCCTGCTCCAACTGGCCCTTGGACACCGCACCCTGCCGGAGGTGCTGGACACCTGGCCGGACTGCGTGTTGCGCGACCGCCGCACGGAACAGTTCCTGACCGTGGCCTTCCCGCACGTGCCGGTCCAGGTCTGGCCCCGCAACTGACCGGGGCGGCTGCCAGGCCGACGCCTGGACATCTACCTGCTCGCCCTCGGGTGGCCACCTCCCCACTCGTTGGGTCCACTCACGACAGACGTCGACCTCCGGGCTGGCGACCCGTCCGCCCTACTCGGCTCGCGGAGCCGGAGCGCGCGAGCCGTACGCCGGGCCGAACACCACCAGCAGCGCCAGGTCCTCGGCCACCTCGTCGAACCGGTGCTCCTCGCCAGCCGGCACGAAGATCACCGACCCCGGGCCCACCTCGGCGGCACCGTCCGGGGTCACGATCCGGGCCCGCCCCGCGGTGACCACGTAGATCTCGTCCTCGGTGTGCGGGCTCTGGGCGTCGAAACCGCCCGCCGGGATGCAGTACGTCCCCACCGACAGGTCCGGCACTCTCAGCTGTTCGACCCAGTCGTTGGCGGCCCCGGCGGGTGCGGTCCACCGGCCCGCGCCATCGATGATCAGCATGGCGGAAGCCTAGTACGGCAACGACAGTAGGCGAATCGTCTTCGAGTCGGGTTCGTTGGCGTGACTATTACTCGGCTTCGACCTCCGTGCGATAGGCAGTCAAGCCGCGTCGCTGATAGTTGCGTAGTGCATTCGGATGGTCCAACGAGCATGTGTGCAGCCAAACCCTGCGTACAGCCGGAGACTCCACGGCCTCACTGTCCCATGCTTGCCGGATGGTCAGCGTCAGCGCATGGCCACCGAGACCCCTCCCGACATATTCGGGCATCAGCCCAAAGGTGGTGATCTCCACATCTCCGTGAGGCTGAGGTTCCAAATTTGCGACCCCCACGGTCTCGTCCTTCAGAGCGATGAGCCAGTATTGGCGCAGCGGACGACACTGCATCAGCTCCTGCCACTCTTCATTCGTGCGAGATGCACTCCGCCACCCGTACGGGCCTCCGACCTGAGCAGTGGTGGCACGCACGAGCGGCAGGCCACCGTCAACGCGCCGTAGGAAAAGGTCCGGCACCACCTTCCCAGGTCGCAGGTCCTTGGCGGTATTCATCTCCAGGTAGGTGACAACCTTCGCCATGCCGGCAGGCTACCCACCGTTGCGAGTAGGCCCAACACGAGCACTTCAGAAGCACGGCCCGGTACTCCAGTGACGCTTCGCGATCTGGCTTCGCGGGTCAGGGGATCAAGCCGGTAGTGCGGGCCTGGTACAGCTCGCGACGTGCTTGTTTGGTGTCGAGCCGTTCGAGGCCTCTGACAGCCCAGAACCGCAGCGATTCGTCGTCGCCGTGGAGCTGGTCGATGAGCACAGGCAGGGCTTGTTCGGCGCGGGCTTCACCGATCAGTTCGAGTAACCAGCAGCGCAGGCCATGGGCAGTCTCGCGGTTGAACTCGATGATCAGCTCGTCGAGGTGCTGCACGACGTGGGGCCGCAGCTGGTGGAACCCGTCCTCCTGGGTCTGTGCGTCGTTGCTGCGCATCAACCGCATAGCTTTCTGGAACTGGTTCGCCACGTCGTCTCCGGTGCCGTGCCTCAATTGAGCGCGGCTCCTTGCATGATCATCGATGGTGTGAGGAAGCCGAAGATCGTGCAGTGACCGTGAGTCACAGCGTAACCCTGCCCGGCGGCAGTTGGTGTTCGAGGATGGTCTGGAGCGAACAACGGCTGGCGGCGCGGGCCGTCGTGGCTGGTTTGTTGTCGCAGGCCGAGCGCAGGACCTGCTGGCAGTTGGCGGGGCTGGCCGGATACCGGCAGCCGCCATCGCAACGGTTGCTGCGCACCGCGATCTGGGATGCCGAGCAGGTCGTCGCCGACGTGCAGCGCCTGCTGACCGATAGGCTCGGCGACTCGCAAGCAGACCCCTCTTGGCCTTGGGCCCGGCGGTGGCGGACAGGTCGATCCCTGCCCGCCACCGCTCGATCATCAGTTGACCGTGATGGTCAGGTTGAGCGAGCGGGTCTCCCCGCTGGTGTAGGTGGTCGTGACCCGGGCGGTGAAGGTCCCCTTGCGGGGATAGCTGTGGGCGGTCGATCGCAGCGTCGCCCCGTGCGTGATGGTGCTGTTGTCACCGAAGTCCCATGCGTAGTCGGTGATGCTCTGCCCGGACGGCGCTGTCGCGGTGGCGGTGAGCGTGGTGGTCAGCGGCGCGGTGCCGCTGGCCGGGTTGGCCGTGAGGGAGAGCGTCCCGCCCGGTTCCTGTTTGACCCCGGCGCCGTTGAACCGCAGCCAGTCCAGCGACAGCAGGTCCGGGGTGCCACCGACCTGGGCGGCGTTGACGAACTTCGCGTACAGGGTGGTGGTGCCGGCTGGTTTGTTGGTGAGCGTGACGGTGGGCGACATCAGGTTGTCCCACCCGCCGGTCGAGCCGATGGTGGCCGCGCCGACCAGGGTGCCGGTGGGGGAGCCGGTCCGCAGCTCGATGGTGCCGCCGAGCCCGCCGTTGGTCACGCCGAGCGTCACCGAGCCGACGTTGCGCAGGTCCACCGGCCCGTACGCCACCCAGTCGTTGTGGTCGACCTCGCCGAGCCGCTTGCCGGCGCGGGCGGTCGCCCGGTCGTTCACGATGATGCCGGACTGGGCGGTGTAGTGCTCGGCCTCCTTGCTCTTGGGCTGCAACTGGGCCCGGGTCGAGCCGGTCAGTGCCGGTACGCCGCCGGCCGCGCCGCCGTCGGTGTACTGCGCGGTGACCACGGTGTAGAGGTTCTGCCCTGGCCCGTGCCCGTCACCGGCGTCGGCCTCGGTGGCGAGCAGCCCCGAGCAGCCGGTGTAGACGTCCAGCGGATGGGCGTGCGAGTCGTGACCGAGCTGCGTCTGCACGGTGACCTTCGAGCAGTCGATGGTGGTCTCCTCTGGGTCGGTGACGGTCACCGTGTATGGGATCTTGTCGCCGAAGTCGAAGAAGCCCCCGTCCGGCACGGTGATGGTCACCGTGGGCCGGGTGTTGCCGACCACCACCTCGGTGACCGCGGTGGCGGTCAACCCGTTGCCGCTGTTGCGGACGGTCAGCCGGGCGGTGTGCCTGCCGGCGGTCGAGTAGGTGTGGCTCGGGTTGGCCGCTGTGGAGTCGGTGCTGCCGTCGTTGGTGAAGTCCCAGGCGTAGCTGAGCGCCGAACCGTCACCGGCGGATGACCCGGCCGAGGAGAACGTCACGGCGAGTGGGGTGCGCCCGCTGTCCGGGGTGGCGGCGATCTTCACGGCAGGTGGCCGCCCGTTGGCGACGTAGTCGATGCGGTAGATGCCCGCGCCGGCGTTGCTGCCGCCGCGCCCGCTGCCGGTGCCCTCGCCGAAGTCGATGACGTAGAGCGAGCCGTCCGGGCCGAACTCTGCCTCGAAGGGCTGGATCCAGCTCATGTTGCCGAAGATCCCGTTGATCGACTGGAGGTCACCCACGGCGGTGGGGCCGAAGCGCGCGTTGCTGAAGGTCTGCGCCGTCTTGTGGATCGACAGCGTCTTGAACCATTTGCGGGTCAGCTCATAGGTGATCCACTTGCCCTCGAAGTACTCGGGGAACTTCGTGGTGCGGGTGTTGGCCGGGTCGTAGTCGTAGACCGGGCCGCTCATCGGCCCGCCGCCGCCGGTGCCGACCTCGGGGAACTGGGTGGAGGCCGAGTACGCGTACCAGACCAGCGCGGACTTCGACGCCGGCAGGGTGGTCAGGCCCGTGTTGTTGGGCGAGTTGTTGACCGGCGCGGCGCAGTTGAACTTCGCCCCGGAGGTGCTGGTGGCGAAGTTGTAGTCGTTGAACGGGATGTTGTTGCCCACGCAGTACGGCCAGCCGTAGTTGCCGGCACCGGTGATCCGGTTGAACTCGACAGTCCCCTCCGGGCCACGGTTGGGATCGGCGGTGCGGGCGTCCGGGCCGTAGTCGGCCACCAGCACCGCGTTGGTCTGCGGCTCGACGGTGATCCGGAACGGGTTGCGCATGCCCATCGCGTAGATCTCCGGGCGGGTCTTCGCGGTGCCGGCCGGGAAGAGGTTTCCGCTCGGCACTGTGTACGTACCGTCGGCCTGTGGGGTGATCCGCAGGATCTTGCCGCGAAGGTCGTTGGTGTTGCCGGCGGTGCCCTGGGCGTCCCAGGCGGCGCGGCCGGCCCGCTCGTCGACGGGCGTGTAGCCGCTGGAGGCGAACGGGTCGGTGTTGTCGCCGATCGCCGCGTAGAGCCGCCCGGCCGCGTCCATGGCCAGCGAACCGCCCATGTGCGAGTTGGCCCGACCCTCGCCCCGGTAGGTGGGGATGGCCAGCAGGCGTTTCTCCGAGGAGAGCGCGACGCTGTTGTTGGCGACAGTGAACCGGGACAGGTTGAGCTGTTTGAGGGTCTTGTCCGACCAGAGCAGGTAGATCCAGCCGTTGCTCGCGAAGTTGCGGTCGAGGGTCATCCCGAGCAGCCCGTCGGACTGGTCGGTCATCGCCGAGGTGTAGGCGAAGTCCAGCAGTGTGGTGACCTGGAGGGTGTCGGAGTTGACCACCTTCAGCGCGCCGGTGCGCTGGATGTAGTAGACCTTCCGGTCCGGGCCGACGGCCAACTCGAAGGGGTCGGCAAGGTTCTCGGTGACCAGCCCCACCCGCTCGAAGTTGCTGGTCCTGGTGGCCGAGCAGTCGCCGGCGACAGCGCCGGCCGCCCACTCGATGCCGTAGCGCAGGTGCTCCAGGAACGTCGCGCTGCTGAACTGGGAGCTGGCGTGCCCGCCGGCGGTGAACCAGGACCGGCCGCCGTCGTAGCGCTGACACCAGGAGTACGCGTGGTCGACGCCCTCGTCCAGCCCGTTGATCCCGTCGCGCACCTTGATCTGCGCGAGGGTGTGCACGTTGCCGGTCGGGTTGGTCCGCCAGTTGTACCACTCCTCGCTCTGCTCCCAGAGCTCCGGCAGGTTGCGGGTGGAGGGGTGCGCCCGGTCGAGCACCTTCACCCGGCCGGGGAAGGTGCCGCCGGTGGAGGAGAAGTCGGGGTGGTAGTCGAAGATCGTGCCGACCAGGCCCTCGTACCAGGGCCAGTCACGCTCGCTCGCCGAGGCGGCGTGCAGGCCGGCCCAGCCGCCGCCGTTGCGGATGAACGTCTGCAGCGCGGCCCGCTGGCTGGCGTTGAGCAGGTCGCCCGAGGTCGGGAGCGAGTTGGTGTTGTTGAAGACCAGGGCGTCGAACGTGGCGAGGTTGGCGTCGGTGAACGCGGCGGCGTCGGTGGTGGCGACGACCTCGAAGTTGTGGGCGGCGCCGAGCTGCTGGATCGCGGCGATGCCGGCCGGGATCGAGTCGTGGTAGAAGTTGGTGATCTTGGAGAAGACCAGCACCCGGAAGCGTGGGGCGGCTTCGGCGGGCAGGGCGGTGGTGGTGCTCACCACGGCGGCGATGGTGAGCAGGATGAGGCAGAACGCGCGGAGGTGTCGGGGCATGGGGGCGCTCGCTCCCTGTTGGACGGTGAGGGTCGGAAAGCGCTTTCTTGCTGCCCGCATCACGGTACTGACAGCCAGTGATGACCGTCAATAGCGTGCTGGTAAGCGGTTTCCTACGGTGTCGCCGCCGGTCGGCGAGGCCCGGACGGGCCCCTCGCTCGCATGTCCAGCACCTACCATGGTCAGATCGTGCGTCGTGCCACACGGCGATGCAGCCGGGTGACCTGGGGAGGTCTCGTGACGGTGCCATCCACGTCGGAATCATCCGAGGGTCGGGGTGCCGACCGGGTCGACACCACTGTGGTGCATCCGGCTCGCCGCTACAACTACTGGCTCGGCGGCAAGGACAACTTCGCTGTCGACCGGGAGTCCGGGGACCAGATCGCGGCCGTCTACCCGGGAGTACGCACCCTTGCCCGGGAGAACCGGGCCTTCCTCGGCCGGGCCGTCCGGTTCCTCACCGAGGAGGTCGGCATCCGGCAGTTCCTCGACATCGGCACCGGCATACCGAGCGCCGAGAACACCCACGAGGTGGCGCAGTCTGTCGTGCCCGAGTCCCGGGTGGTCTACGTCGACAACGACCCGATGGTGCTGGTCCACGCTCGGGCGCTGTTGACCAGCGACCCGGCCGGCGCCACCGCCTACCTCGACGCCGACCTGCGTGACCCGGAGAAGATCCTCGCCGACCCGCAACTGCACACCACACTTGACCTGTCCCAGCCGGTGGGCCTGGTGCTGATCGCCGTGACGCACTTCCTGACCGACGACGACCGCCCACACGAGCACGTCGCCCGGCTGCTCGACGCGCTGCCGTCAGGCAGTTGGCTGGCGCTGACCCACTTCACCACCGACCACATCCCCAACCAGATCGTCGAGCGCATGTACGCCGAGTTCGCCTCCGGCCGGATGAAGCAGGACGCCGTGCCCCGCGACCGTGCGGAGTTCGCCCGCTTCTTCACCGGCCTGGAGCTGGCCGAGCCGGGCATCGTGCCGGTCACCGAGTGGCGCCCGCAGGTGCCGCCGGAGCAGCGGCCAGCGCTGGCTGACGCCTCGATCTACGGCGCGGTGGCCCGCAAACCCTGACCGGTCGTACAGGCTGGGGTCTTCCGGACCCGGGGCAAGCCCTTAATCCAGTCGGTGTCGGCGTAGGGTGCATTTCATGATCGGCGACGCATGGTTCGATCGGTGTTCGTCTCTGCCGGCCGGGCTGGCGAGGAACCCTGCAGCGCCCACCGACGTGCTGCTCCGACTGGTAGATCTGTGGCCGGAGCAGGTGTGCGAGGGGCTACGGCTCCGCCGCGAGCTGCCGCCGCCGGTGCGGGATGCGATGCTGCACCATCCCTCG
Source organism: Micromonospora sp. C81 (assembly GCF_018070425.1). Classification (NCBI taxonomy): domain Bacteria; kingdom Bacillati; phylum Actinomycetota; class Actinomycetes; order Micromonosporales; family Micromonosporaceae; genus Micromonospora; species Micromonospora sp. C81. The sequence goes on along the minus strand of NZ_JAGPXS010000001.1, from coordinate 246,820 downwards.
CCCCGGGTCCGCGGAGCGCTCGCCACCCACCCACAGGTCGACCCTCTGGCGCGTACCCAACTGCTGGCCGACCCGGAATGGCGGGTCAGAATGCGCGCGTTCGGCCGGCCCGGTCAGGCATCGCTGCCTGACGACGTGTTGGTCAGGTTGTTGGCCGAGCTTGACGGTCCACCCTCCGATGTGCCGTTCACCCGCGAGGAGTTGATCGGTGAGTTGTTCGACGCTATGGGGTACGACCCGCGTCTGCTTCGGCTGGCCGCCGCGCACCCTCGGTCGGGTGTGCGCCGGTTCGCGGCCGGTTCGCTGTACCGGCTGGACGAGCGGTCGCGCCAGGCGCTGCTGGAGGATGAGGTACCCGAGGTGCGGGCGACCGCCTCGGCGTCCGTCGCGCACCGCCAGCAGGTGATGGAGCCTGCGGATCTACCGGACCAGCACTCTCACGGATTCTGGTACGTGCTGCAGCGTCCACTGTCCCGGGCGCTGATCGATCAGGTGCTCGCCACCGGCGACGCGGCTGCGCTGCGGGTGATGGCCACGAATCCGAGTGTCCCGCCGGACGTGGTCGAGACGCTGCTGCGCCATCCCGACCCGTCGGTCCGGCAGGGAGTCACCGGTCGCGTCGACCTGAGCAGCGACCAGCTTGTCAGGCTTGCCACCGACTCAGCGGTCGAGGTCCGAACCGCGGTCTCCACGCATCCGGGCCTCACCGAGCCGCAGCGGGCCAGCATCGACATCGACGTGACCACTACGCCGGGCGACGGACACTTTGGCTCGGCGGACGTGCGCTGCCGGGGGATCCCCTATCCAGACGGCGGCGCGCCGGAGGTAACCGATGCGCTGCGGTGGGCGCGTTCGGTCAATCCGTTGCTGCGCCGCCGGGCGGCCCGCAACGCCGAGTTGCCGGCGGACCTTGTCACCGTCCTGGCCGACGACCCCGACTTGGGTGTCCGGGTCCTGCTCGCCCAGCACCACCCGGCTGCACCGCCAGCACTGCTGCTGCGCTCTTTCCTCGAGTACCACTGCTGCGGCCGGGACCGGTTGAGTGAGCTTCCGCAGTTTCCTACCGATGGGTTGGCCCGCTTCGCCGGCGACCCCGACCCGGCGGTACGACGGCTCGTCGCCCTCGACCCGGACGCCGACCCCGAACTCGTCGACCGGTTGGGCACCGACCCTGACGTCACCGTGCGGCAGGCGATGGCCGGCAGCCCACGCCTCCCGGCTCCGCGAATCGTCGCGCTTCTCAATGATCCTGAACTGGCCGAGGCCGCCGCAGCCAACCCGGCCCTGCCGGTCGATCAGATGCGGCAGATCCTGGACCGGATGACCTGATGCCGCTACCAGATGATGATGCCGCCGTGTATCGCCTTGGCGCGCTCCACCGCGTGCCGCATGTTGGCCAGGTAATGGAGGATGCGGTCTACGTCGTACCCAGTCGCGGCGGATAGTTGCTCGACGGTCTCTGCCAGGAGTACGCACTCCTGCTCGAAGGCGTCGAGCTGGCCGGGCGAGACCTGAAGGTGCCCACGGTTGTCGACAGTGATGTCGGCAAGTTGCGGCAGGAACGTCGCGCCGAGACGCCGAACGGCTGCCGAACCCCACAGCTCATAGCGAAGACCTTCAGCTCCTACCCCAGTGCTGGTGCCCGGCGGATCCACGACAACGTCCCGACCGGCGTAGGCGTCGCCGTCCGGTATCCACACTGAGATATCGAGGCTCATCCCCACGCTCCCGCCATGTCCCGAACCGCAGCTACTGTAACGGTGTCGCGGTGCCCGTCAGTCGTGGGTCGGCGGGCCCAAACCGGTTGGTTGCTCCGTAGCCCGCCGCTTAAGGTGCACGCGTGACGATGGTGGACGCGGATTGGTGGTCGATACTCCGGGCGCTGGACGAGCCGGTCGCGCCGGTGGAGGGCGGCATCGGGCGGGAGTCGGTTCTCCGGGCCATGGTGGAGGGCGTCATGCCGGAGCCGATGCGGGCGGCGTTGCACGAGCGGGTGGCCCGAGGTGACGGTGATGGTCTGGAGGTGCCACGGGACTTCGACCACGCTGCGGCCCAGGGCCGGATTGAACGGCTCGCAGGGCGGTTGGGCGAGGCCTACGGCTGTACGTGCGACTCGGGGTTGGCCCAGGACTCCGCCTGTTTCGGCAGCATCTGGATTCCCGCCGAGGCCAGCCGCAGTCGTACGAAGCGCACGCGGATTCCGCTGTCCTTGACCGTGAGTGTGAGCAAGTTTGGTGACCTCGCCACCTATGGTGCTTCCAATCCGAGCGAGCACAAACCATTCCTGCACCCCGACGACCGGCAACGGATCGAGCAGGCACTCGCCGGACTCGGTTACCTCATCGTGCCCGAGCACATCCTCGCCGCGCCGTACGACGGGCCGAACGGATGGGTCTTCGGCCCGACGGCCAATGCGACGTGGTCTACTCGGTTCTTCGACCATCTTTGAATACGTCAAGATCCGCCGTTCATCGTGACAACTTGTTGGTGCACACATCTGGATGTGCGGAGAAGCGGATACGCGTTGCGTGCCGCAGTGCTCGTCAGGGACTATCAGGTTCATGACGTACTGGAAGGGCGCCTCGCGCCTCGCAGAGTGAAGGGCCCAGCGCTGGTGTCGCCGTTGGGCGACTGGGGATGGCTGGAAGCGGGCGTCGTCTCGGGTGATGTTCTTGTTCCCGGCAGCGATGTACGGTCACAGATCTGGCATTGGGTCGAGGCCGACCGGGACGGGTCGGTGACCCGCCGCCTGTTGACCTTCACGACCGACCACCGCCTGTCGGCCCGGCGGATCATCTTCGAGTTGCTGTGCGAGCTGTGCTTCCGGAACCCCCACTGGCTCCTGGTAGCAGATGCCGCTGAGTCGGCCCTGAACGACGGGGATCCGCAGGTGCGGCGCACCGCGGCGAGGTTACTGGTGGGCGCCGCTGAACCTGATCGGGCCATGTCGGCGTTGGAGGCCTCGACTGATCCGGTCGTCCGGATCGCCTTCGTGGATGCCATCCCCTGGAACGAGGTCCCGCACCATAGAGCCATCCTGGAACGCTTGCGGTCGGATCTCGTTCCGGCAGTCCGGCTACTGGCCAACGTCGCAGTGTTCAGCAGGGACAACCCGGCGGCTTGGCCGGCGCTGGACGATGCGATCCGTGCCGATCTTGAACCTTGCGCGGGAGTCCTGAACGGGTCAGGATTCCGCACCGAGCAGACTGGCGGCGAGCGCTGGGCACGGGCGCTGACCCTCCTCGATCGGGAGCAGGACTGCTACGCCTGGGCGGAACGGTTGGCGAGCCGGTCCGAGAGCCCACAGGTCCGGCTCGAAGGCGTACGGGTGGCGCTCGCGGCGATGCGTGAGTGGCGCGCCGCGCCCGGGCGGGTGACGCCGATGCTGATCGACCTCCTGCAGGACGAAATCTCCGATGTACGGTCTGCGGCGCTGCACACGTTGGCGGCTTCATTGACCGCGTCCCGTCTCGCCGCGGACGAGCTCGCGGCAGTGCTGGATGATCCTGAGCTCGGTGCGGTGGCCGCTACCGCGCTGGGCAGCGTCGGCGACCACCGGGCGGTGCCGCATCTGGTACGGCTGATGCTCTCCGGCAGCGACGAGCCGCGCCTGACTGAAGCGTTCAAGGCAGTTGCTCGGGCGGGCGCTGATCCGCAGGCCCCGGTGGCCGCCGCCCGGCAGATCTTGGCCGCGCTGCCGGATTCGTGCGCGCCGGCCCTGCCGATGCGGGTGCTGGCCGCGTTCGGTCCGGCTGCTGCTGCCGCGCTGCCGGAACTTACTGCCAGACTCGAAGAGGCCGAGAACGACACCCCGAACTGTGCGTTCTACGTTCTGGGACGGATCGGGCCAGCGGCCGCAGCCGCGGCAGCGCTGCTGCGGCAGTACCCGACGCAAGGTGCGACACTTGCCCTTCTCAGAGTCACATTGGACCGGGCGGTGGCCGAGCAGTATCTCGCCGGCCGGCCGGAACGACCTGGCCGAGATGGGATTGCGTCGGCGCTGCTGACCTGGCTGGCCGAGCACGGCGGGCTCACCGCCCGCCAGCACAAACAGTTGCGGAGCCTGTTCCGGGCTCCCGGCTTCGGGCAGTTGACGTCGGCCGGCGCACTATGGCTTCAGGAGGGTCCTGCGGTAGCCGCTGAACTGCTGGAGGTTCTACCGGATTACCTGTACGACGATCTGTGGGGGCGCAAGGCGCTGAGGGTCCTCGCCGCGATGGGGTCGCACGCGCGGCCCGTACTCGACCGGTTGGATCGCCTCGTGGCACGCCGGCACCGACTCGGGATCAATAGCGGCGGCGCCGACGCCGAGATGCGCGCGGATGAAGCGCTGTACGCCGCCGTCATCGCCGCCCGGCAGAAGATCGCCGAATAACTGCCCTCGTGAATCCGGGTCCTCGCCGGCCATCGAGCGCCACCTTGCCCGGCAGCGGCTGTCGCGTGCCCTGCGTGATCTGGGTGTCGTAGGTGTGCGGACCGCTGTCAGTCTGTGCGTGCCGGCTCTGTCAGCCGGCGCACCGCCCGCTCCACCGGCACCGATGAAGCCGCCTTACAGGCCAGCCTCGGCCCCTACCTCACCCGTATGTTGAAGACTGGCAGGTACCCCACCGTGGCCCGACTCGTCATCGACGGCGCCCACCTCAATGCCGAGGAGACCTTCCACCACAACCTGACCACCGTCCTGGACGGCATCACCGGCCGACCCCGAACGTGACCCTCCGCCGCTCTGCGGCCGGCGGCTCGCCGACGCGACGTGTGTCGTCGAGCGATATACCTCTGAGTCACTCCCGCCCACAGACAGGAGCGCACGAGTGCAGGTCGGCCTGGCGACGAGCGCCGGTCGGGCCGGTCGGTCGAACGAGGACTTCGTCGGCGCGGTTACCGGCGCTGTCGTCCTGCTCGACGGTGCCGGCATCCCCGGGGCCGAATCACTCTGCTTCCATGGGGTCGCCTGGTACACGCAGCGGCTCGGCGGAGCACTGCTCGGCCACCTGTCGCGCGACGACGGGCAGGACCTCACGGCTGTCCTCGCCGCGGCCATCGACGAGGTGGCCGCCGAGCACGGCGACACCTGCGACATCGGGGACCCGCGCAGCCCGCAGGCCACCGTCGCGGTGGTGCGCGCGTACCGGGGCCGCCTTGACTATCTGCTGCTCGCGGACTCGTTCCTCATCCTCGACCCGGCCCACGGCGGCCCTCAGGTGATCACCGACGACCGTGAGGTCACCGCCCGGCGTGACTGCTCGGCGCCCCTGGACGGCATTGCACCGGGAACCCTGGAGTACGACCGTGTCCGCGACTCCTGCGCCGAGGCGCTGCGGGCCCGTCGGAACCAGGTCGGCGGCTACTGGATCGCCAAGGACGACCCGCGCGCGGCCCGGGAGGCGGTGACCGGCAGCCGGTCCCTCGCCGACCTGAACGGTGCCGCGCTGCTCAGCAACGGTGCCAGCCGTATCGTCAGCCCGTACGGCCTCACCGACTGGCCGGGCATCCTGGAAATGCTCGCCGCCGACGGCCCATCCGGTGTCCTCCGCCGCGTCCGGCAGGCCGAAGCCGACGGCCTCGGTGCCGCCGCCGCTCAGGCCCCGGACGACGCCACGGTGGCACACTGCACACACCTGCCGTGATGCCTGGAGTCCGCCGATGTCTCGCTGCCTACGGCCGCGTGGACGGGGGCAACGGCCCCAGCGCCCGCACCGCGGTGGAGGACACCGCGGCCAGTTCGGGCCGCGCGGGCAGAAATACCGTGGGGACGCCCAGCGACTGGTTCATCGCGGCGAGCTGACACTCGGTCTGAAGGTCGGTGGTGTTGCGCACGCCGCGGACGATCACCCCCACGTCGTGGCTTCGGCAGTAGGCGGAGGTCAATCCACTCCAGGCCACAACGGTGACGGAGGTCCACTCCACCGGCAGGATGGCCCGAACAGCGGCCGCTCGCTCCTCCTCGTTGATCGTCGGATGCTTGGTGCCGTTGACCGCGACGAGCACGACCACCTCGTCGAACAGGCCGCGTGCCCGGTTCACCACGTTCGTATGCCCGGGAGTGAAGGGATCAAAGCTGCCGGGGTAGACGGCGCGGACAGGTACGCGGGTGTGTGCCGTCGATGTCACGGCCGCAGGACCCGCTGCGCATCGCGGATGACCTCCTCGGAGGCCAGTGGGGCCCAGGAGGCGAACAGGTCGCGGAAGTAGGTACCGTGCCGGTCCGCCACCGCAGGATCCTGCTCAATGACGTCCAACTCGTTGACGATGCTCAGGTCCACGAGCGACCGCAGTTGAGCCGCATCCGGCGTCCGCACCTGATGTACGAAGCGGTCGAACACCTGGCCGGTCTGTGCCAGCTTTCGCCAGCTGCGTTCACGGTCGCAGGCGCCGTACAGGTAGACAAGCTCTTCCGCGTCGGCGCCGACGAGGTCTCGCAGCACCGCACGATCGGCGCGATCGAGCAGGGCGAGGTCGAACCCGTCGGTGCCGTAGACGGCGTGGGTGAGGCCCGCGACCTGCACGTCACTGCCGCAGCCGAGCGCGGCGAGTCGTTCGCTGACCCGACACAGGTGGGCGTACAGGTTGCCACCGGGATGGGCGATCTGCTCCGCTCCGCGCTGGCGGAGCCAGGCCCGCGCGCCTTCGTCGGTGCTCATGGCCCGACTGTAGGTACCGGCTGTCGGCTTCGGTGGCCCTGGCTGTGGGCGATATGTCACAGCATCCCGGCCAGCACCGGCGTTCGGTGTCCGCCAGACCCGGACGTGGTTCGGGGCACTATCGTTCTGACGTGCACATCCGATTCGACGTCCCCGCCGATCCCGCCTACCCGGGCCGGGTGGCCGCTGCGCTCGCCAGTGTTCGGCTGCGCAGGTTCAGCTACATCGGTGCGACGCTGGCGGCGATCGGAGCGATCGGTCTGGCACTGTCGCGGCGGTTCTCGTGGGGCGAGCAGATCTCGCCGCTGTGGGTGACGCTGATCGTGGGTGGCGTGCTGTCGATGCTCTACTGGCCCTGGGTGCGGTTGCGCGCCCGACGCCGTTCCAGTGGCTATGCCGTCGAGGGCGCCTACGACATCACCGATGCCAACATCATGATGCGTAGCGGCTCGGAGTCCGGCGGCATCGCCTGGGACGGGGTCGCCCAGGTCAGGGACACTCCGGACTTCTGGATCGTGTACGTCGGCCGGATGCCGGCCACCGTGATCCCACGCTGGTTGATGTCGGCCGAGGATGCCGAGACGTTGCGAGCCCACATGGCCGAGCGAGGCCTGCTTCACCATCGCTGAACTGCCGTCGGGATCGCCGATGTGTGGCGCGGCGCAGGGTCCGGCGGCGTCAGCCCAGCGGCACCTGCCTGGGTCGATCGCCACTCCCCGCGGCGCCGACACCCTCGGGCGCATTGATCGGAGCCGCGATGATCCGGCTGGGCACCACCGGCGCGTCCCGGCCCGTGCCCCGTCGACCGTCGCCGCCGGAGGACTCCTCGTGGTAGTCCTGCTCGACGTTGACCGACCAGACGTCATGCGTACTGCCGGTGGCGATGTTCTCGGCCGTGAGCATCGCGGTCAGCATCGAGTGGTCCTGGTTGTTGTAGCGGTGCATGCCGTTGCGGCCCACCGGGTGCACGTTCGGCACCGCCTCGGCCAGCCAGTCACGGATGACGTCCACGTTGTGCTGGTAGCGCTCGTCGTACACCGGGTAGGCCTTCGGCATGCGCACGACGTAGCCGGCCTCCACCACACCGGGTCGGACCAACCCCAACCGCTCCAGCTCCGCGGTCGCCAACGCCACGAGGTCGGCATCCGGGGTACGCCACATCTCGTCGTCCTCGAACACGAAGTACTCCAGCCCGAGGCAGGTGCGCCCGTCCTTGACGAGGTACGGCGACCAGGAGCCGAAGTTCTGGATCCGGCCCACCCGCACTCCCGGGTCGTGCACGTAGATCCAGTTGTCGGGGAACGAGAACTCCGCCGGCACCACCAGCGCGACCGTCAGGAAGTCGCGGTAGCGCAGGTCGGCGGCGCAGGCCAGCACCTCCGGCGGTGCCGGCGGACGCAGCGCGGACACCAGCTCCGAGATCGGCATCGACGAGATCACGTCGTCGGCCGGTTGAGTACGCTGCCCGCCCGCGCCGTCGACCGTCACGCTGATCGCCCGCCGTCGCTTCGGGTCGCGATGCACGGCGGTCACCCAGGTGCCGGTCGACAGCTGTCCGCCACGCTTGCGGACCTGCTCGGCGCAGCGTTCCCACATCATCCCCGGCCCGTACTTCGGGTACTGGAACTCCTCGATCAGGCTGGTCACGTCCGTGCGCCGGCGGCTGGGCAGCAGCGCGTTGCGGATCGCCGTGGCCAGCGACAGGTTCTTGATCCGCTGCGCGGCCCAGTCGGCCTGCAACCGGTCGGCCGGCATTCCCCACACCTTCTCGGTGTACGTCTTGAAGAAGATCGAGTACAGCCGCCAGCCGAATCGGGCCGACACCCAGCCCTCGAAGTGCGACTGATCTTTCGGTGGGCGCAGGCGGGCCCGGGCGTACGAACCGAGGCAGCGGGCCGCCTCGGGCAGCCCCAGGTTGCGCAGGGCGTTCATGGCGCTGAGCGGGTAGTTGAACAGCGCGCCCCGGTAGAAGATCCGGCTCATCCGGGGTCGGGTCAGGAAGTCCTCGTCGGGCAGGATCTCGTGCCAGAACGACTCCACCCGGGGCACCTTCGTGAAGAACCGGTGCCCGCCGATGTCGAACCGCCACCCGTCGCGCTCCACGGTCCGGCTGATCCCGCCGACCACCTCGTCCGCCTCGAACACCTGCACCGGCAGGCCGTGTCTCAGCAGCTCGTACGCCGCAGTGAGCCCTGCCGGCCCCGCACCGATGATCACCGTGCCGTGCTGCTCGCTCATGCTGCCGCGCTCCCTGCCCACCGTCATGGTTGAGGCGCGGCGCGTACCCGTTCTGCGCGTAATGTCACCCTTGATGGTGGTTCATTTTCGCTCCGGTGCGGCGTGCGGCGGCGTACAACGAGAAGGGCGACACCCCGCGCGGCGGCGGGCGGGCCGACGGAGGTGGGGGAGCGGGGCGGATGCACCGGTGGCGCAGCGGCGCGGCGGCGCTGGCCGCCCGCACGGCCACGGCCGGCCGCGGCGCGGGCCGCCTGGCTCGCCGGGTGCCGGAGCCCTGGGCGTACGTCATCGGTCTGTTCCTCGGCGCGAAGGTGGTGCTGACCCTGCTCGGGCTGCTGGCCCTGCACGCCTGGGACGGCATTCCCGGGGCACCACCGCCGGACGAGGCGCTGATGTGGACGCAACAGCGGGAGATCTCCGGGCACCGGTGGATCTCCTTCTGGTTCGCCTGGGACGCTCTGCTCTACCTGCGGCTGAGCGAGCTGCCGCTGACCGGGCCGTGGCGGGACTTCGGGTTCCCGCTGCTCTACCCGTTCCTGGCCCGGCCCCTCGGCGCGGTGCTCGGCGGCGACAACGCGCTGGCCCTGCTGGTGATCAGCAACGTGGCGTTCCTGCTGGCGCTCTGGTACGGCTACCGGCTGGCCGAACTCCTGCTCGGCGACGCGGGCGCGGCCCGCCGGTTCACCCGGTATCTGGTGCTGCTGCCGACCGCGTTCCTGTTCCAGGCGGCGCTGACCGAGTCGCTGTTCGTCTGTCTCGCGCTGGCCGCGTTCTACTACGCCGAGCGGCGCCGCTGGTTGCTGGTCGGCGTGCTCGGCTACTTCCTGGCGATGAGCCGTTCCGTCGGGCTGCTCGTGGCGCTGCCGCTGGCCCTGGTGCTGCTCCGCCAGCACGACTGGCGGCTCGGGCCGCGCGCCCTGCTCGGCTATCTGCGGATCGGCTGGCCGCTGCTGCTGCTGCCCGCCGGTTGGTTCACCTTCATGGCGTACTGCCGGTGGCGCGGCGGGGACTGGTTCGCCTACCAGCACGCCCAGGAGACCGGCTGGGGAATCAGGGTGCAGAACCCGGTGCCGGTGCTGCTGCACGGGCTGGCCGGGGAACCGCGCGACGCCGCGCGGCTGTGGTTCGCGGTGGCCGTGTTGGCGGTGCTGGTCGCCGGGTTCCGCCGCCGGGAGCTGCCCTACCTGGTGTACGGCGTACTCATGGTGCTGGTGCCCCTGTCGATGGGCCCGGCGGTGTACAAGAGTCTGCTGCGCTACCTGCTCGCCGCTTTCCCGGTGGCTCTGGTGCTGGCGCGCTGGGCCCGCCGCGCGAGCGTCGACGTGTGGCTGACCGCGACGCTCGCCGTCGTGCAGGGCGCCCTGTTCGTGCTCTGGCTCAGCTACTGGACCCACATGATCATCTGATTGGGGTGGCCGTCTGCCGGGCAGGATGAGCGGATGACCGAGCCACGGGTGCGCCTCGACGACCTGGGTGCCTGGCTGATCAAGGGCAACGCCGACCTGGTCGACCTCACCGCCCGGTTCGCCGCCGAGCCACTGGTGACGAGCTGGTGCGTACGCCCCGGCTATCGGGCGCGGCTCATGCGCGCCGGGCAGCCGGTGGTCTTCTGGGCCAGCGGCAGCCGGGCGCGACTGCCGTACGGGGTGTGGGGTGTCGGACGGGTCACCGGGGCGGCCGAGCCAGGCGCTGGGGGACAGCCGTGGTCGGTGCCACTGGACCTGCCCATCCTCGCCGCCGGCGACCGGGTGCCCCGCACGGTGTTGCGCGCCGATGACCGACTCGCCGACCTGGAGGTGTTCCGTCAACCGCAGGCCGCCAACCCCTCCTACCTGACAGTGGCCCAGTTCGCCGCCCTGCGTACCCATCTGCCGGAGTGAGCGGCCCCGGCCCGCAGCCGGCCTGCGGCCCTGTGCGAGTCTGCTACCCGTCGTTGCCAGCGCACCTTCGGGGAGGCCCGGTGTTCGCCCTGCCGCTGACCGAGGAGGTCGAGCTGCGCCCGCTGGACCCTTGGCTTGCCGAGGAGTTCCTCGCCAATCTCGACCGGGCCCGGGAGCACATCCAGCCCTGGGTGTCGCCGACCTTCGTGGCCACCGACCTGGCGTCGGCCCGTGCCGTGTTGCAGCGGTACGCCGACCGGTGGGCCAGCGACAGTGGCGGCATCTGGGGGCTGTGGTGGCGCGGCACGCTGGTCGGCGGGGTCATGCTCGTGTCGTTCGACGTGACCCGGGGTGTCTGCGAGGTCGGCTGCTGGGTGGAGCCGGCAGCCGAGGGAAAGGGCATGGTGGCGCCGGCGGTCCGCCGGATCGTCGACTGGGCGGTGCGCGAGCGTGGCATCCAGCGGGTGGAGTGGCGGACCAACGCCGACAACACCCGCAGCAAGGCACTCGCCCGTCGACTCGGCCTGCGCCTGGACGGCACGCTGCGCCAGGTCATCCCCGGCCCGCAGGGACGAATCGACCTCGAAGTCTGGTCGGTGCTGGCCGACGAGTGGCTGGCCGGGGCGAGCGGATCGCCGACCACCGTCCACTGACGACGCAAATCTGTCGTACCCGGGCGACACCATGCATCCATGGCCGTCCCCGCGCTCACCCCTCATCCCGACCCGCCGCGTTCCGTGCCGCTGCGTGAGGCGCGCACCCGGTTCAGCCAGCTCGTCGCGCTGGCCGAGCTGACCGACGCGGTCACCGTCGTCACCCGCGACGGCGATCCCCGCCCGGTCGCCGCGATCGTCCCCGCCTCCGCCGCCCGCAGCGCCGCGCAGGCCCGCGCCGACGCCGACCGGCTTGCCACGGTCACCGCCGGCTGGGCCCGGCGCCTCGACGAGCAGCACCGACGCAGCAGCCAGCGGCACGCCGCCGAGCTGAGTGCGGTCCGCGTGGCGCTGGCCGAGGTGTGGGCCGAGCTGGATCGCCGGATCGTCCCCGGCAGCGACCCGGCGCTGGCCCGGCTGCGCGCCGCACACCACGACCTGCTCGCCGACTGACCGCCTCCGCGCCGCCCGGTTGACGGCGGGCAGTTCGGCGTCTGCAGGCATCCGGACCCGGAGCACGGTCAGCGTGTCCGGGTCTCCCAGAGCGGCCGTCGGGGCTCGTCGTTGTGCATGATGATGTCGGCGTGATCGGTCGGACGGGCGGTGGCGAAATAGAGCTGCTGGGCGGGGATGTAACGCTCCCGCCAGCGCCGCTCGACGTCGACCTGTGACGACACCCGACGCTCCCGGATCACGGCACGTTCCACTGTCGATTCGAGCGCGGTCGACACGAAGACGCGCAGGTCCCACCGGTCGATCAGTTCCGGGCGCATGAGAAAGACGCCGTCGAAGAGCAGCACGGCGTCGGCTGCGGCAGTCGTGACCGGCGGGGCCAGCACAGCGTCCGTGGTGTGGTCGTAGACCGCGGGTTGGAAGCGTCGATCTCCGTTCGGCCCGAGCGGATCCAGCAGAACCCGGTTCAGCGCTCCGTGGTCGTGCGTGTCGAAGTAGCAGCCTTCGGCCGAGTACTCGCCACGCGGATAGCGCTGTGCCCGGGGAAAGAGGAAATCGTCGATCGTCGCCCGGATGACGTCGCGACCCTGTGCTCGCAGGACGACGGCCAGCTCGTCGGCGAGGGTGGTCTTGCCGGCTGCGGGCGGTCCGTCGACGGCCACCCGCGTCGGGTGTGCGACCGTGACGGACCCGACGGCCTCGGCCAGCCGGCCGAGCACCTGCTCACGCGTGCCCCGCTCCATCACTGCGCTCCTCCGGCGGCACCGCCCGGCAGCTGCGCGACCGGGCCGGTGGCGCGATCGCCCTCGACCTGGATCACCGCTTGACGTCGTAGACCAGCTTGAGGATCCCGTTCGGGTAGCTCTCCGATTCCCGCAGCGTCAGCATGTGCTTGTCCCGGTCGGCCCGGCCGAACAGGCTCTTGCCGGCACCGAGCAGCACGGGGAAGACGAGCAGGTTGTACTGGTCGATCAGGCCCGCGTCGGACAGCCGCCGAGCCAGCTCCGCGCTCCCGTGGATGAAGATCGCGCCGCCTTCGCCCTCCTTGAGCGCGGCGACGTCCTCCGTCGAGCGCAGGATCGTGGTCGGCCCCCAACCGTCGACGATGGCGTCGTCGGACAGCGAGGTCGACACGACGTACTTGGGCAGTTCCTTGTAGTCGGCGTGGTCCTCGGAGCCGGGCCAGACCGCCGCGAACGCCTCGTAGCTGCGACGGCCGAACATCAACGCCGTCGTGTCCGCGAGCTCCTCGCCCTTCAGCGACCAGGCTTCCGGGACGAACTCGAGGTCCTTGAACACCCACCCACCGCTGCGGTGCTCCTCTGACGGCCCGCCGCCGGGCGAGTCCACGACGCCGTCCAGCGACATGAAACCGGTGTAGACCAGGTTGCGCATTGTGCTGTCTCCTCATGCTCGGGTGAGCTGCCGGGTCCAGGCTAGATGGCGACCGCGGTGGCCGTCCTGGACGAAACGACAGCGGGCCCACCACCGTCGCGGCTGACTCCTCGTCCGTGTCCTCATGAGCCGGGCGGGCTGGTGGCCCGGCGGTCAGCCGGTGGCCGGGTAGGCGTGCGTCTCGGCCGCCTTGACCGCCACCCAGACCCGCTGACCGGGAATCAGTCGCAACTGGGCGGCGGCGGCCGGCGTGACGTCGGCGGCCACCCCGATCGGCCCGTCCAGCTGCACCCGGAGGTTGTCGCCGTGCCGCTGGACGCCGGCCACCGTCCCCGCCCAGGTGTTGCGCGGGCTGCCCTCCGGTCGGGACGGGTGCAGGGCCACCGCCGCCGGACGGAACGCCACGAAGGCCTCGCCGTCCAACCGGTCGGCGACGGTGAGGGTCAGATCCGGCGCGACGCGTACCCCGTGCCCTTCGGCCCTGCCCCGGTACAGGTTGAGCCCGACCAGTCGGGCGACGTAGTCGGTGCGCGGGCGGGCGGTGACGCTCGGCCCGTCACCCTCCTGCACCACGCGACCACCCTCGACGATGACCAGTCGGTCGGCCAGCGCGAGGGCGTCCAGCGGGTCGTGGGTGACCAGCACCGTCGCGCCCGGGTGCGCGGACAGGTGGCGGTGCAGCTCCGCGCGGGTGTCCAGTCGGGTGCGGGCGTCCAGCGCGGCGAGTGGCTCGTCCAGCAGCAGCAGCGATGGCGCGACGGCCAACGCGCGAGCCAATGCCACCCGCTGTGCCTGACCACCGGAGAGCTGTCTGGGGCGGCGGTGCGCCTGGGCGTCCAGCCCCACCCGGTCGAGCCAGTGTCGGGCCGTGGCCCGGGCGGTCTTCCGGTCGACGCCGTGCCGGCGAGGCCCGAAGGCCACGTTGTCCAGTGCGCTGAGATGGGGAAACAGCAGGTAGTCCTGGAAGACCACACCGATCGGCCGGCGCTCGGTGGGCACCCAGCCGCGCGTCGCCGGGCGGTCCAGGTCGATGGCGTCGAGGGTGACGTGACCGGCGGTGAGCGGATGCAGCCCCGCCAGCGCGCGCAGCGCGGTGGTCTTGCCGGCGCCGTTCGGGCCGAGCAACGCGACCACCTCGCCGGGCGCGACCCGCAGCGGCACGTCGAGCCGGAAGGCGCCCCGGTCGACGACGAGCCGGGCGTCCAGCAGTGCACCGCTCATGCGCTGCTCATCCACCGGTCGCGCAACGCCACCAGGATGCCCACCGACACGACGAGCAGCACCAGACTGAGCACGATCGCGGACTCCAGGTCGGTCTCCAACGCCAGGTAGACGGCCAGCGGCATGGTCTGCGTACGCCCGGGATAGTTGCCGGCGAAGGTGATGGTGGCGCCGAACTCGCCGAGGGCCCGGGCCCAGCAGAGCACCGCGCCGGCCGCCAACCCGGGCGCCACCAGGGGCAGCGTGACATGGGTGAAGGTGGTCCATCGGCTCGCGCCCAGCGTCGCGGCGGCCTCCTCGAAGCGGTGGTCGGCGGCGCGCAGCGCACCCTCCACGGCGATGACCAGGAACGGCATGGCCACGAACGACTCGGCCAACACGACACCCGCTGTGGTGAACGGCAGGGTGATGCCGAACGTGGCGTCGAGCCAGCCGCCGAGCAGCCCACGCCGACCGAAGACCAGCAACAGCGCCACCCCGCCGACCACCGGTGGCAGCACCAGCGGCACGGTGACCAGCGCGCGGACCAGTCGACGGCCGGGGAACTCGACCCGGGCCAGCACCCAGGCGAGGGGCACCCCGAGCAGCAGGCAGAGCACGGTGGCCAGGGTCGCGGTCTGCACCGACAGCCGCAGAGCGGTCAGCGCGCCCGGCTCGGTGAGCCGCTGCGGCAGCGTGGTCCACGGCGCCCGGATCACCAGCCCGGCCAACGGCAGGACGAGGAAGAGCAGCCCCAACCCGGCGGGGATCAGCAGCGCGATCGGCACCCGCCCCCGCCGTCGGGGCGCGGCGTGCTCAAGGAGCTGGCTCATGGCGCCTGGAAACCGGCCTCGGCGAGGACCGCCTGCGCCGGCGCCGAGCGGACGTACGCGACGAAGGCCCGCGCGCCGGCCGGATTCGGCGCGTCCTTCAGCGCGACGATCGGGTAGTCGTTGACCGCCCGCGCCGACTCGGGAAACTCCACCCCGGTCACGTCGGCGCTCGCCGCTCGCGCGTCGGTGCGGTAGACCAGGGCCGCGTCGACCTCACCGAGCTTCACCTTGGCGAGCGCACCCTTGACGTCCTGCTCCAGGGTGACCGGAGTCAGCGCGACGCCGGCCGTGTCCAGGGCGGTGCGGGCCGCCGCACCGCAGGGCACCTGGTTGGCGCAGAGCGCCACCTTCACGCCCCGCCTGCTCAGGTCGGCCAGCCCGGTCACGCCTCCCGGGTTGCCCCGGGGCACCGCGATGACCAACTGGTTGCGGGCGAAGGTGGTCGGCGTGCCGTCGGCGTTGCCCGCCTCGGTGACCGTGGCCATGTTCGCCGGGGCGGCGGAGGCGAACACGTCCGCCGGCGCACCCTGGTTGATCTGGTTGGCCAGGGCTGAGCTGCCCGCGACGTTGAGGGTCACGGTGCTGCCGGGGTTGGCGGCCTCGAAGTCCTTGCCGATCCGGCGGAACGACTCGGTCAGCGAGGCGGCCGCGAACACCGTCACCGCGCCGGTGCCCCGGCCGTCCGCGGCGCTGCCGGAGGCCCGGTCGTCGCCCGCGCCGCAGCCGGCGACGGTCAACGCCATGACCACGGCCATCGCCGTACGCGTCGCCCGCGCGCTCATCCGCCCGACCTTCCCCTGCTCGGGGCGGGTGCGGCCCGCTCCACCACGACCGTTGTCGACTTGATCACCGCGACGGCCATCGAGCCGACCCGCAGATCGAGCTCGTCGACCGCCTCCCGGCTCATCAGCGACACGACGCGGAACGGGCCGGCCTGGATGTCGACCTGGGCCATCACCGTGTCCTTGCGGACGTCGACGACGATGCCGCGCAGCCGGTTGCGGGCCGAGGAGAACTCGGCGCCCGCGTCCGGGTCGGCGGCCTGGGCGCGGGCGAACGCGGCCAGGTCGACCCCGTCGATCACCCGGTGGCCGTGCTCGTCGCGCCCGGCCGTCAGCCGCCCGGCATCGACCCAGCGGCGAATGGTGTCGCTGCTGACGCCGAGCAGGTCGGCCGCCTCACCGATCCGGAACATCGTCACCGGCTCACCCTAGCTGCCGCATCTGCGAGCACGAAAGGCCGGACTGTGCTGTTTCTGCGTACTCCCGTGGGCTTCTCCGGCCGTAGGTGCGCGACCGGGTGTTGCGTGGTTCCGTCGTGGGGAGGCGGAGCGGCTCAGGCGACCTGGTTGTCGTACGTCGCGCGGTTGGCGAGCACGTCGTCCATGTGCGTTTCGGCCCAGCCCTTGAGGCCGCGTATCACCTCGTGCAGGGAGACACCGAGGTCGGTCAGCTCGTAGGTGACGGTGACGGGCACTGTCGGCACCACGGTGCGGGTGACAAGACCGTCGCGTTCCAGGGAGCGCAGCGTCTGGGTCAGCATCTTCTGACTGACCCCGGCCAGGAGGCGCGACAGCTCCGAGTACCGCATCGGCCGTGGCTCGCCGGCGCAGTCGGCGCCGAACTGGTGCGAACCGTCGCTGCGGAGCGCGGCCAGAACCAACGTGACCCACTTGTCCGCGATGCGGTCGAGCAGCATGCGGCTCGGACACTGCGCCAGGAAGGCGTCGTATTCCGCCTTGGCCTGATCCCTCTTCCGCGCCGCCGTCGTCGTTGTCATCGGACCGCTCCTCCCGCCGCTGGGGGCGTTACGCACCTTCAGGTGCCTACTTCCCACCGTGAAGTTACACCCCGATAGTGGAGCAGGTAGACGATGCACCAGCACCGCTCAGTGCGACACGAAAGCCAGAGGTACGAACATGGTCTCCACCTCCCTTCCCGGCGGCACCTGGACGCTGGGAGACCTGCCGGTCACCCGGTTCGGCTACGGCGCCATGCAGCTGGCCGGCCCCTGGGTCATGGGACCGCCGGCCGACCACGGCGGGGCAATCGCCGTCCTTCGCGCGGCCGTCGAGCTGGGCATCACCCACATCGACACCTCCGAGGCCTACGGGCCGCACGTCACCAACCAGCTGATCCGGGAAGCGCTGCACCCGTACCCCGATTCGCTGCACATCGTGACCAAGGTCGGCGCGAACCGCGACCAGCAGGGCGGCTGGCCACCGGCCCGTGACCCGGAGAGCCTGCGCCGGTCCGTGCACGAGAACCTCGAGACCCTCGGCCTCGACGTGCTCGACCTTGTCAACCTCCGGCTCGGCGATGCCGCGGGCCCGCAGCCCGGTTCGGTCGCCGAGGCGTTCGAGACACTCGTCGGCCTTCAGCAGCAGGGCCTGATCCGGCACCTCGGAGTGAGCAACGCGACGCCGGAACAGGTCGCCGAGGCGCAGGCCATCGCGCCGATCGTGTGCGTGCAGAACATGTACAACCTCGCGCACCGCCAGGACGACGAGCTGATCGACGCGCTCGCCCAGCAGGGCATCGCCTATGTGCCGTTCTTTCCTCTCGGCGGCTTCAGTCCTCTGCAGTCCTCGGTGCTCTCGACCGTGGCCGCTCGGCTGGAGGCGGCACCGATGTCGGTCGCTCTGGCCTGGCTGCTACGGCGTTCGCCGAACATCCTGCTGATCCCGGGCACCTCGTCCACGACGCACCTGCGCGAGAACATCGCGGGCGCCGCACTGCGACTCTCCGACGACGACCTCGCTGAGCTGGACAAGATCGGCCGCTAGCGAGAAGGGTGGAGGTCAGGGCCGGCGGGGATGACCCTTGAGGTGCCGGCCCAGCTCGCGGGCGATCTCGCGGTTGGCGTCGCGCTCGGCCAACGTCTGCCGCTTGTCGTAGGAGCGCTTGCCCTTGGCCAGGGCCAGCTCGACCTTGGCGTAGCCGTTCTCGAAGTACATCGACAGCGGGACCATGGTCACCCCACCCTCGCGGACCTTGTCCAGGATCCGGTCGATCTCGGCCCGGTGCAGCAGCAGCTTGCGGTTGCGGCGGGGAGCGTGGTTGGTCCAGGTGCCGTAGGTGTACTCGGCGATGTGCAGGCCGTACAGCACGATCTCACCGTCGCGCTCGTGCGCGAACGCGTCCACCAGCGAGGCCCGCCCCTCGCGCAGCGACTTCACCTCGGTCCCGACCAGCACGATCCCCGCCTCGTACGTTCGCAGCACCGTGTACTCGTGCCGGGCCTTCTTGTTCGAGGCGATCAACCGGCGTTCGGGCTGCTTGGAGGGGCTCACCCCGCGACGATATCCGGCCGCTGCCTCAGCCGGGCCGGCCGGCTCCGCCGGTCGCTTGCCGCCCCGGGAGCAGTCGCCCGGTCAGCTCCCGCACCGACTCGGCGAATTCATCCTGCGACTCACACGGCCAGTGCCCCAGGATCGGTGGGGGAACGCTGTCGCTGGGCGCCGGCACCACATCCTCCGGGTCGACCAACCGGCGATCCACCATCGCCGCCGGCCCGGTCAGCGTCTCCGCCTCCCCGGGCCGGTGGGAGGCGAAGATCCACCCGCCGATCGGGTCGGTGTCGCGCCACAGGTTGATCCAGCGCCAGCCGACCCGCTCGCCGATCTCCCGCAGCGCCGGCTCGTCGGCGTACGCCGGGAACAGCCGCGAGTACAACCGACCCAGTGGCGACCCGTAGGTCAGCAGGGCGACCCGGTCGGTGATCTGGGTGGGCAGTTGCAGCACCGTGGCGGCGAGCAGCACCGAGCCGTGGCTGTGCCCGGCCAGCAGCACGCCGTGACCCTGTTCCACCAGGTAGGAGATCCGCTTGGCCAACTCCGGCACGGCCCGCTCGGCATAACAGGGCGGCGCGAACGGGTGTGCCGCCCGGGGCCAGAACGTGCCCAGGTCCCAGAGCACACCCACGTAGCGACGGAACCCGGCCGTGCGGTAGGCGAAGAGGCCGCCGATCACCAGGCCGAGCAGGATCGCGGCGATCGCGTAGCTGCCCGACCCGATCAGGAAGTTGACCATGCCCTCGGGCACCCCGACGTAGCGCTGCGCCAGCTCGCCCGGCATGAGCTGGAGCAGGCCGAGAACGCTGGTGGACAGGCCGAGCGCCGCCAGCCCGGCGTACACCACGGAGAGCGGTTCCAGCCGCTCGGTGAACCGGGCCCGGGCTATAGCCCGCTCGACCCGACGCAGCCGGTCCGCCGCCGACGCGGGCGCGTGCGGAAAGTCGGCGGCCACGATCGCCTGGGCGGCCAGCCGCCGCCCGCGCCGGGTCAGCCTGGTGACCAGAGCCGCCACCAGCAGGGCGGTCACCACCGCCATGAAAAACCCGAAGATCGCCCACTTGTACGGCAGGGGAGGGCTGGTCTCCAGGCCGTCCGCGGTCGTCCCCTCGCGATCAAGCAGGTCCGCCACCCGGTAGACCAGCTCGGCGGAGAACGCCACGGCGAGTCCGGCCGCGATCGTGACGAAGACCGGCGCTCCCAACGCCCGCAGCGGCGCCCCGTGCTGCCCGCCGCCCCGCCGCCAGATCACCAGCGCGGCGAGGGCGGTCACCAGCATCATCTGGCTGACGAACAGCCAGGCCACCATCGCGCCGTAACCCGGCAGCGCACGGTCCTGCGGCCACGGGGCCGGACTGATGACGACGTGAACGATAACCAGGACCGTCACACCGCAGGCGATCGTGCGCAGCCCGCGGAAGAAGGCGTCCACCCGGGGCGCCGGGTCGGTCCGGTCGATGCTCGGCACCACGGTGAGCAGGACCAGGCAGGTCAGCAGCACCGCCCCGGTGGCCGCCAGCAGGATCACCATCACCCACGAGCGGTGCTGGCTGACACGGGCGGCCAGCAGGCTGCCGTCGAGGGTGGCGAACGCCGCCGCGACGTGGACCGAGCGCAGCCGACCCACCAGTGGCTCACCGTCCCACTGGCCGACCGCACTCAACTGGTGCTTCGAGGTCGGGGTCGACGGGGTCCGGAACGCGTCGAACGAGTGGCCCGGGCGCGCGCCGAGCCACCAGACCAACCCGATGGCGGCGACCGGCACCAACGCCAGCACACCCAGGCGCAGCCCGGTCGGGCGTCCGCCGAGCCAGGACAGCCAGCTCCGCCCGGCCAGGCACGACGGGGTGTCCATGCAGCGCCAGGCGACCAGGTCCAACGCCACCCCGACGATGGAGAGCACGTAGAGCATGGTGAGGGTGAGGGCGAGCACCCGGCACAGCGCCATGAAGCCGAGCTTCGAAGCGGTGTTCGCCGGGCGCATCCAGAGCGCCACGTTGCAGAGCATGAACGGCAACAGGAACACCAACGACAGCGTCCGCACGGCCGTGCCGGACGGCAGGTCGCTCCAGCGGTACGCCTCCAGCGTCACCCCGTCCGTCCCCGTCGAGTCCGGATAACCGGGGCGCGGTCGGTAGAACCCTCCGCTGCGGTCCCCAGCGACCTGGTGCACGTACGGCCGGTCCAGCACCTGGTCCGCCCCCGCGCCGGAGACGCCGTGCACCCGCAGCTCCACGATCGTGCCCGACATCGTCGGTCCGGTCGGTGTCGCGTCCGCCATGGGCCCCCCGAGGTGTGCACGGCAACCGGGCGGGTCGCCGGTGTTCGGGCGCCCGTGCGGCTCACCGGCTTACCCGGTCCCGGGCCGGTCAACCGTGCGGTGGAGCTCACGCATTGGTGCGGTCGACCCGTGCCAGGTGGTTTCATGGCGCCATGGCGAACCCGGTGATCCTGACCGTCGACGACGACCCCGTGGTGTCCCGGGCGGTGGCCCGGGACGTCCGGCGCCGCTACGGCGACCGCTACCGGGTGCTGCGGGCCTCCTCCGGGCCGGAGGCGCTGGACGCGCTGCGAGAGGTCAAACTGCGCGGCGAACAGGTGGCGCTGCTGCTGGCCGACCACCGGATGCCGGAGATGACCGGGGTGGAGTTCCTCGAGGCGGCGATGGACATCTTCCCGGCCGCCCGCCGGGTGCTGCTCACCGCGTACGCGGACACCGACGCCGCGATCGAGGCCATCAACGTGGTCGACCTGGACCACTACCTGCTCAAGCCGTGGCATCCGCCGGAGGAGAAGCTGTACCCGGTGGTGGACGGGCTCTTGGAGGCGTGGGCGGTCACCCCGGACGCGGCCAGCGCCGAGATCCGGGTCGTCGGGCACCGCTGGTCGGCGCCGTCGTTCAAGGTCCGCGACTTCCTCGCCCGCAACCTGGTGCCGTACCGCTGGCTGCTGTCGGACGACCCGGAGGGCGTCCGCCTGCTCGACGCGGCCGGCGCCACCGAGGCGGACGTACCGCTGGTGGTGACCCCCGAGGGCAAGGCGCTGATCGCCCCCAACGAAACCGAGCTGGCCGCGCTGGCCGGGTTGACAGTGGTGCCGGCGTGCGACTTCTACGACCTGGTGGTGATCGGCGGTGGTCCGGCCGGCCTCGGCTCGGCGGTGTACGGCGCGTCGGAGGGGCTGCGGACCGTGCTCGTCGAGCGGCGGGCCACCGGTGGTCAGGCCGGGCAGAGCAGCCGGATCGAGAACTACCTGGGCTTCCCGGACGGCGTCTCCGGCGCGCAGTTGACCGACCGGGCCCGGCGGCAGGCGGTGAAGTTCGGCGCCGAGCTGCTCAGTGCCCGGGAGGTCGTCGGTCTCAGTGAGGCCGGGGGCGCCCGGCTGCTGCGCTTCGGCGACGGCACCGAGATCGCGGCGCACACAGTGGTGCTGGCCACCGGCGTGTCGTACCGGGTGCTCGACGCCCCCGGGCTGGCCGACTTCACCGGCCGGGGGGTGTTCTACGGTGCGGCCGCCACCGAGGCGCCGAGCTGCGTCGAGCAGGAGGTCTACATCGTCGGCGGGGCCAACTCCGCCGGGCAGGCGGCGGTGCACTTCTCCCGGTACGCGTCGAAGGTGCACCTGCTGATCCGCGGCGCGGACCTGACCGCCTCGATGTCGCGTTACCTGATCGACCAGTTGGAACGGATCGACCGGATCTTCGTGCACCCGTACACCGCCGTGGTCGCTGGGTCCGGGGAGGACCACCTGGAACGGCTCACCCTCTGCGACACGCGGACCGGGGAGTCCCGTTCGGTCGACACGTCCTGGCTGTTCATCTTCATCGGTGCGGAGCCGCGCACCGACTGGCTGGACGGGGTGCTGGTCCGCGACCCGCGCGGCTTCATCGTCACCGGCCCGGATCTGCTCGCCGGCGGACGACGGCCGGCGGGCTGGTCGTTGTCGCGCGACCCGTACCACCTGGAGACCAGCGTGCCGGGGGTGTTCGCCGCCGGTGACGTGCGCGCCGAGTCGGTCAAGCGGGTCGCCTCGGCCGTAGGCGAGGGTGCGATGGCCGTCTCGCTCGTGCACCGCTACCTGGAGGCCCAATGACCATGGAGTCTGATCGGTTGACGCCCGAGCAGCTGCGTACCCTGTTCCTGTTCGAGGCCCTGGACGACGGCCAGCTCGACTGGTTGGCCGAGCGCGGCCGGGTCGAGCAGCGTGCCGGTGGCACCCTCGTGTACGCCGAGGGCGAGCCCGCGACCTGCTTCTTCGTGTTGGTGCGCGGCGCGGTGGCGCTGAGTCGGCAGGTGCGTGGTGACGACGTCGAGGTCAGCCGCACCGACCAGCGCGGCGTGTACGGCGGAGCCGTCCAGGCGTACCTCGGTGACCAGGTCGACCAGGTCTACCGCAACAGCCTGCGGGCGGTGACCGACGCGGACTTCTTCGTGTTGCCGGCGGAGGATTTCGCTCACGCCCTGCGGTCCTGGTTCCCGATGCCGATGCACCTGTTGGAGGGGTTGTTCTTCGGTATGCGGGACTCCCAGACCATCGTCGGTGAACGGGAGCGGCTGCTGGCGCTCGGTTCGCTCTCGGCGGGTCTGACCCACGAGCTGAACAACCCGGCGGCGGCGGCGGTGCGGGCCACCTCGGTGCTGCGCGACCGGGTCGCCGGGATGCGGCACAAGCTCGCGATGATCGCCGACGGGCGGCTCGACGGCAGGGCCCTGCACGGTCTCGTCGCGTTGCAGGAGGAGGCGGTCGCCCGGGTCGCCACCGCGCCCAAGTTGACCCCGATGGCCACGGCTGACGCCGAGGACACCCTGACCGACTGGTTGGAGGAGCACGGCGTCGGCGGCGCCTGGGACCTGGCGCCGATCCTGGTCGGGGGCGGGCTCGACACGGCCTGGCTGACGGAGGTGAAGGCTGCGGTCGGATCCGCCGACCTGGAGGCGGCGGTGCGGTGGCTCACCTACACAGTGGACACCGAGCTGCTGATGCGCGAGATCGGTGACGCGGTCACCCGGATTTCCGGCCTGGTGGGCGCCGCCAAGCAGTACTCGCAGCTGGACCGCGCGCCGCACCGGGTGGTGGACGTGCACGACCTGCTCGACGCCACGCTGGTGATGTTCAAGGGGAAGATCCCCGCCGAGGTCAAGCTGGTCCGCGAGTACGACCGCGGCATCCCGCCCATCCCGGCGTACGCGGCCGAGCTGAACCAGGTGTGGACCAACCTGATCGACAACGCGTTGGGCGCAATGGGGGAGAAGGGGGTGCTGACCGTCCACACCGGACGTGTCGGTGACTCGCTGGCGGTGGAGGTCACCGACACCGGCCCGGGTATCCCGCCCGAGGTGCGTCCGCGCATCTTCGAGCCGTTCTTCACCACCAAGCCGGTCGGCGCGGGCACCGGCCTGGGGCTGGACATCTCGTACCGGATCGTGGTGCACAAGCACCACGGCGACATTCGGGTGGAGACCGAGCCCGGACGGACCACGTTCCGGGTCCTGCTGCCGATCACCGAGGTGCCGGGCGACGCGCAGGCTACCTAGAGGCGCGTCGGGGAACTGGTCATGGCCGACGCCAGCAACCAACCTTCAAGCGACCCGCCGAACGGCGTACGGGGTGAAGAGGCGTCAGAGCACGCGGGCGACCCCGCAGTAGCCGTCCACCATGGCCGGGGGCCTGCTGTCAGTCCGCCAGTGCCCCAGCGGCACGACACCCGGCTCGACCAGGTCGAGGCCGTCGAAGAACGCCGTGAAGTCCGCGACCTCGCGCAGGTGGTACGGCAGGGCACCGCTTTCGTTGTACTGCCGATGCGACTCGATGACCCGCTCGCTGGTAGCCGTACCGTCGGACATCGCCAGAAAGCTGCCCGATGGTAGGGACGAGACCAGAGCGTCGACGATGGCCCGCGCCTCAGCCGGCTTCTCGACGTGACCCATGACGCCCAGCAGCATCAGCGCGATCGGCGCACCGAAGTCCAGTGTGTCCCGAGCGTCCTGGACGATCTTCTCCGGGTCGCGCAGGTCGGCGTCGACATACTGGGTGGCACCCTCCTGGCTGCTGGTCAGCAGCACCCGGGCGTGCGCGAGAACCATCGGGTCGTTGTCGACGTAGACGACGCGCGCCTGCGGCGTGATCCGTTGGGCGACCTCGTGGGTGTTGTCGGCCGTGGGTAGGCCGGTACCGACGTCGAGGAACTGACGGATCCCCGCCTCCGCGGCGAGATACGTTACCGCTCGTCCGAGAAAGGCGCGCGAATACCGGGCCGCCTCGACGATTTCCGGGAAGACCGCCCGTACCTGTTGGCCGACCTCGCGATCCGGGGCGAAGTTGTCCTTACCGCCGAGCCAGTAGTTCCACACCCGTGCCGAGTGCGGCACCGTCGTGTCCAGCTTGGCGGCCGAACCTCCCAACGGCTGCTCAGCGTGGTCCTGCGACATGTCCGTCTCCCCTTACCAGCCATGCGATGTCGAGGCCGTAGCCTAGCGGCGCGGCGGCGCTCGCTGATACTGCGGATCGACGTAACCCTTGATGGCGGCAACGGCCACGGTCAGAGGTCGTCGGGCCACCAGAATGGATCGAGGCTCTTGCCGTGGCCGTGTGGGCAGGTGCCGTATCCGGTGCTGGAGACGTTCCAGTGGCGGTGGCAGTACGGTGCGTCGCAGGGGCCGCAGAAGCCAGCGTCATCGTAGAAGCCGGCAGTCGTCACGGCGGCGAACCGGTACGGCTCGGTGAAGGCGGCGGCGATCCGCGTCGCTCTCGCCAGATCGACCGGGTCGCCGGTGCCATTGCCGGCCTCGATGCCAGAGAAGATCAGCCACCACTGCTGGTCGCCATGACGCTGTCGGGCGGCGTCGAACACGTCGCGTTCCTGCGCCGAGCGGTCGGCCCAGTCGGCGGGCTTGGCACCGGGGGCGACGAGTTCGACGTGTGTCGCGGGTCGGCCGCACACCGCGCAGGGCGGGTGGGCTGCGAACGCCTGCACCATGTCCTCATCATCCCCCACGAACGTGTCGGACGACCCGGCGCAGCGTCGGTGACTCAGGGGGTGCCGGTCAGGAACTCGGCCAGGACCCGTGTGTGGGTGGAGAACGCCAGCTCGACCAGGTCGGTGAGCACCAGCCACTCGGTCGCCTCCTCGGTCGGCGTCGACGGTGGCAGATCCTCGGCCGCTCGCTCGGGCAGCACCCCGAAGATCATCATCGTGCCGCCCGCCGGGGCGCCGTGCACCGCGAACAGTCGCGCGTCCTCGGCCGCGGCGACCAGGCCGGTTTCCTCCCGCAGCTCACGGACGAGGGCGTCGGACCACTCCTCGCCGTACTCGATGAAGCCGCCGGGCAGCGCGAGCAGGCCGCGGGCCGGCTCGATGTCCCGGCGGACGACCACCACGCCCAGGCCCTCGGCCGTGCGGACCGGCAGCACCGCGACCGCCACGGGCAGGGGGTTGCGCCAGACCGTCTCACCGCAGGCCGCGCAGACCCGCGGCCACCCGGCGGCCGGCGGGTAGGCGGCGCCGCAGTAGGAGCAGTGCGAGTACGGCGTGCCGGTCATCCGCAGCACGTTACCCCGGTCGTCGCTCTTGCTGCCGCGCCGCCGCCCGCGCTCAGGCCTGCGGGGCGCCGGTGTAGAAGGCGGTGGTGCGCTCGGCGGCGGCCTTCGCCTCGTCGGCGTCGGTGCCGGCGGCGATGCTTGCCTCACCCCACAGGTGGCTGCTCAGCTCCATGGCCCGCCGTCCCTCGGCGGAGGCGGTCCACTCGGCGCCCTGCTCCGGGGTGATCCCGCTGCCGTCGCCGGCCAGGTGCGAGGCGAGGCCGAGCAGCCCGAGGTCCCAGCCGACACCGACCGCGCCCGGCCCGAACTGGGCCCACCGGTCCTGGTCGACGTGCGCGATGTGGTCCAGGTCGAGGCGGGCCCGCTCGTCGCCGACCGGGGTGACCCGCACCTCGATCCAGCTCACCTCGCCGCCCATCTCCCAGGTGGCGGTGAAGCGGCGCGGCGGCTCGCAGCTCTCGACGGTGCCGCCGGCGTTGCCCTGGAGCTGGTACGTGCCGCCCAGCCGCAGGTCACCGGTGATCGGCAGGAACCAGCGCGGGATGCGCTCGGCGCTGGTGCAGGCGTCCCACAGGTCCTCGGCGGTCGCCTGGTAGGTCTGGCTGATCGTGGTCACCCGAGCCTCACCGGCCTCCAGGGTGCGGCTGCCGACCTTCCGCTGCACGGCGTTGATCTGCTCGGTCGCGTCGAACATCAGGTGTTCCTCTCGTCGGGTGGGTCGGCGGGCCCACGCAGCCGACGCTCGCGTCGGCCCCGGGCCAGCTCGGTGGCGAGTGCCGCCAGGGGTGGGGTCCAGAACTGGCGGAAGTGCTCCAGCCAGCCGTCGACCTCGCGCAGCGGGCGCGGGTCGACCGCGTACAACCGCCGGGTGCCCTCCGGCCGCACGGTGGCGAAGCCGTTGTCCCGTAACACCTTGAGGTGCTGGGACACGGCAGGTTGGGAGATGCCGAACTCGTCGCGGATGACCGCGCTGACCGCGCCGGCGGTCTGCTCGCCGTCGGCGAGCAGCTCCAGGATGCGGCGCCGGACCGGATCGCCCAGCACGTCGAAGGCGTGCACGACGACCTTTATATCACCACTCGCTTATTTAAGCCTAGGCTGATGCGCCTACGAGTTTGTCCAACCGGATCGGCAGGTCCCTGACCCGCACGCCGGTGGCGTGGTGCACCGCGTTGGCGATCGCCGCCGCCGCCCCGACGATGCCGATCTCACCGATGCCCTTCACGCCGGCCGGGTTCAGCTCGTCGTCGTGCTCGTCGAGCCAGTACGCCTCGATGGACTCCACGTCCGCGCAGCCGGTGATGTGATAGGTGGCCAGGTCGTGGTTGACCCAGTCGCCGTACCGCTCGTCGAGCAGTCCCTCCTCGTGCAGGGCCATCGACAGCCCCATCGTCATGCCGCCGATGAGTTGGCTGCGTGCCGTCGTCGGGTTCACCACCCGGCCGGCCGCGAACACGCCGAGCATCCGGTTCAGCCGTACCTCGCCGGTGTCCGCGTCCACCCTCACCTCGGCGAACTGCGCCCCGTACGCGTACCGGGGGAGCGCCGGCTGCCCGCCCACCTCGTCGGTGGTGTCGGCATCGGCGGACACCTCGTCCGTCGGTACGCCGCCCGGGGTGTCCCGCAGCTTGTCGCGCAGCGCCTGACCGGCCCGGATCACCGCCCAGCTCCAACTGGCGGTGCCCATCGAGCCCCCGGCCACCGGCGCGGCCGGCAGAGCGGTGTCGCCGATCTGGATCTCCACCCGTTCCGGTGGCACCCCGAGCGCGTCGGCGGCCACCTGCCAGATCGCCGTCCGGGCGCCGGTGCCGATGTCGGTGGCGTTGATCTGGACCAGGAAGCTCCCGTCGGGGCGGGCGGTGGCCCTGGCCGACGACGGCCTGGCCCGGGCCGGGTAGCTCGACCCGGCCACCCCAGTGCCGATCAGCCAGCGCCCGTCGCGCCGGGCGCGGGGCGTCGGGTCCCGGTCCGTCCAGCCGAACCGCTGCGCACCCTCGCGCAGGCAGGCCACCAGGTTGCGGCTGGTGAACGGCCGCCCCTGGTCGGGGTCGACCTCCGTGTCGTTGCGGATGCGCAGCTCCACCGGGTCGATGCCGACGGCGATGGCCAGCTCGTCCATCGCCGACTCCAGGGCGTACGCGCCGGGGCACTCGCCGGGGGCGCGCATCCAGAACGGCGTGGGCACGTCGAGGCGGACCAGCCGGTGGGTCGTGCGGCGGTGGGGTGCGGCGTACATGCTGCGGGTGTAGACGGCCGTCTGCTCGGCGAACTCGCGGATGGTCGACGTCTGGCTGATCGCGTCGTGGCAGATGGCGGTGAGTCGCCCGTCGGCGTCGGCGGCGAGGCGGACCCGCTGGATGGTGGGGGTGCGGTAGCCGACCGGCCCGAAGAGCTGTTGGCGGGTCAGCGCCAGTTTGACCGGTCGGTCCACGTGCCGGGCCGCGAGGGCGGTCAGCACCACAGCGGCCTTGGCGTACCCCTTGCTGCCGAAACCGCCACCGACGTGTTCGGTGACGACCCGCACCGACTCCGGGGACACCTCGAACAGCTCGGCGAGGGTGCCCCGCACCGACGACGCGCCCTGGTTGGAGTCGTGCACCAGCAGCCGTCCGTCGCGCCACTGCGCCGTCGTGGCGTGCGGCTCCATCGGGTTGTTGTGGTACGCCGGGGTGCGGTACGTGGCGTCCACCCGCACCGGGGCTGCCGCGTACCCGGCGTCGAAGTCACCCTCGGCGGTGTCCGTCGGATAGCTGGGGTTGACGTGGTCCGGCTGGTACAGGCCGGGGTGGTCGTCGGTGAGCACCGTGCTGTGCGGGGCGGCGTCGTAGTCGATCCGGACCAGCCGGGCGCCCTCGCGGGCCGCCTCCAGGCTGGTGGCCACCACCACGGCGACGAACTGCCCCCGGTAGTGCACCGCCGGATCCTGCAACAGCCACAGCTCCGGCTCGGGGCCGGCCGCGAGGCGGGGCGCGTTGCCGTGGTGCAGGACGGCCAGCACGCCCGGGGACGCGAGCGCCTCCGACGTGTCGACCCGGGTGATCCGGCCCCGTACCACCGCCGACGGCACCGCCCAGCCGTAGGTGATCCCGTCCACCGGGTACTCCACGGCGTAGCGGGCCGTGCCGGTGACCTTCTCGCGGCCCTCCAACCGGGGGTACGCGTGGCCGACCGCGTCGGTGCTCACGACGACGCCAGCTCGCTGAGCGCCCGCACCGTGATGGCCCGGGTCAGCGGCACCTTGAAACCGTTGTGCCGCAACGGGCGGGCCTCGGCCAGCTCCGCGTCGGCGGCCCGGGCGGCCAGCTCGGGGCTGAACGGTCGGCCCCGCAGCTCCTCCTCGGCCCGATACGCCCGCCACGGTCGGTGCGCCACCGCCCCGTACGCCAGCCGGACGTCGCGGACCACGTCGCCGTCGAGGTCCAGAACCGCGGCCACCGAGCCGGCGGCGAAGGCGAACGATGCCCGGTCGCGCACCTTGAGGTACGTCGAGCGGCGCGCGGCCGGCAGCGGTGGCAACCGGACGGCGGTGATCAGCGTGCCCCGGGCCAGGGTGGTCTCCCGTTCCGGGTGGGTGCCGGGGGAGCGGTACAGGGCGGTGAGCGGGACGTCGCGCGGCCCGTCGGCCTCGTGCACCTCGACCACCGTGTCGAGTGCGGCCAGCGCCACGGCCAGGTCGGACGGGTGGGTGGCCACGCACTGCTCGGACCAGTCCAGCACCGCCAGGTCGCGGTTCTGACCGTGCAGGGCGGCGCAACCGCTGCCCGGTTCACGCTTGTTGCACGCCTTGCCGGTGTCCTGGAAGTAGACGCAGCGGGTGCGCTGCAACAGGTTGCCGCCGGTGGTGGCCATGTTGCGCAGCTGTCCGGAGGCGGCGGCGAGCAGGGCGCGGGCCAGCACCGGGTAGTTCCGGCGGACCACCGGGTGGGCCGCGAGGTCGCTGTTGCGGACGGTCGCGCCGATCCGCAGCCCGCCGTCGGGCAACTCCTCGACGGTGTCCAGCGGGAGCCGGGTCACGTCGACCAGCACGTCGGGGCGTTGCACCCCGAGTTTCATCAGGTCCACCAGGTTCGTGCCGCCGCCCAGGTACGCGGCCTGCGGCTCGGCCGCCAGCACGGCGACCGCCTCCGCCACGTCGGCGGGCCGGTGGTAGCGGAACGCCCTCACGAGGACGCCGCCGTCTCGCGCACGGCCGCGACGATGTGCGGGTACGCGGCACACCGGCACAGGTTGCCGGCCATCCGTTCCCGGATCTCCGCGTCGGTCAGCTCGGCTGGTGCGCTCAGGTCGTCGGTGACGGCGCTGGGCCAGCCTCGGGCGACCTCGTCGAGCATGCCGCGGGCGGAGCAGAGCTGCCCGGGTGTGCAGTAGCCGCACTGGAACGCGTCGTGGGCGATGAACGCGGCCTGCAACGGGGACAGCTCGTCGGGCCCGGCCAGCCCTTCGACGCTGACCACCGAACGGCCGTCCAGTGTGACCGCGAAGACCAGACAGCTCTTCACCCGGCGACCGTCGAGCAGCACCGTGCAGGAGCCGCACTGGCCGTGGTCGCAGCCCTTCTTGGCCCCGGTCAGGTCGAGGTGCTCGCGCAGCGCGTCCAGCAGCGTGGTGCGATTGTCCAGCGTCGCCTCGCGGGACGAGCCGTTGACCTCGAACGTCACCCGGGACGAGTGCCGCTCGTCGGTCGTCGTCGCGTTCTCGGGTCCGCCCTGCACCGGCCCAGACTAGCTTTGTCGGTACATCTGAGGGCGAATAACGCAAAGCCGTTCGTACGGGGGTGATGCCGGTGACCGCAGGGCTGCTGCTGGCCGCCGGCGCGGGGCGGCGGTACGGCCGTCCGAAGGCGCTGGTCGAGCTGGACGGGGTGCCGCTGGTGCGGCGCGGGTTCACGCTGCTCCGCGACGGCGGTTGCACACCCGTGCACGTTGTGCTCGGCGCCGGCGCCGACGACGTGCCCGATCTGCCCGGCGCGGTGCGGGTCCGACACGACGGCTGGCCCGAAGGGCTGGGATCCTCACTGCGCCGGGGCCTGGCCTCCCTGCCGGCCGACGTACCGGCCGCGGTCGTGGTCCTCGTCGACCAGCCGCTGCTCAGCCCGGTCGCGGTCCGCCGGGTGCGGACCGCGTACGCCGCCGGTGCGCTCGTCGCGGTCGCCACCTACGCCGGTCGGCCGGGGCACCCGGTGCTCCTGACTCGGGAGACCTGGCCGCTGCTGGACCGGTACGCCGTCGGCGACCGGGGTGCCCGCGACCTGCTGCGCGACCGGCCGGACCTGGTGGTCGAGGTGCCCTGCGACGACGTCGGCGCACCGCTCGACGTGGACACCCCGGCCGACCTGCTGCGGCTGCGCGCCCTCACCGACGGGTGAGCCAGCGGGGCAACCCCTCGCTGGTCACCGCGTGATAGGTGATCATGACGATGACGCCGATCAGGCCCAGCAGCGGGTTGACGAACCAGCCGAGCAGACCGCTGAGCCCGTAGAGCACCAGGCCGGTGACCGGTCGCAGCCGCTGCGTGCGCGCGTACTCGGGACTGACCCCACGCCTCAGCAGCGCCGGGTGCCGGTGCAGGTAGCCGAAGAACACCAGCCAGGGGGCCGACATCAGCGCGGCGGACAGCGCGTACAGGGCGACGGCCGCGCGTTGGTCGTCGGTGTCGCCGTGGGTGAACGCCGACGCCAGCACCGCGGTGGGGAACGGAATGATCACCGCGCCGAAGAGCACGCCGAGGTTGATCCAGCTCAGCGTGAGCGTGGTGCCGCGGATCAGCCGCAGCAGCGCGTGGTGGTTGAGCCAGAGCACCCCGATGTAGACGAAGGACACCACGAAGGCCAGGTAGGAGGCACCCTCGCCGAGCAGGCCGGTCAGCAGCTCGCCCTCGTGGTATTCCGGCACCCGCAACTCGATGACCAGCAGGGTGATGACGATGGCGAAGACGCCGTCGCTGAACGCCGTCATCCGGTCGATGCCGGACACTCGCGCTCCGGCGTCGGGCTGCTCGACCTCGTCGGGTGCTGCGGACATTGCCGCAGGCTAGCCACCGGGCGTGGCGGCAGGTGGCGGTTTCGTCCGATTAGAACGGGAACGGCCGCCCGGGTTACCCCGGGCGGCCGACCGCACCGCCCCCGATCAGGCCACCGGTGCGGCCGTCCCGGTCGTGCGGGCGAGACGCTGGTGCGCGCGGATCAGCTCGGCGTAACGCAGGCCGCTCGCCTTCACCGTCCGGGTCTGGGTCGGGTAGTCGACGTGCACCAACCCGAAGCGCTTGTCATAGCCGTACGCCCACTCGAAGTTGTCCAACAGCGACCAGACGAAGTAGCCGTCCAGCGGCACACCCCGGGCCACCGCCGACGCGCACGCCGCCAAGTGCTGCTCCAGGTGGTCGGTGCGCTCCTTGTCCTCCACCCTGCCGTCCGCGGTGACCTCGTCCGGCCAGGCCGAACCGCTCTCGGTGACGATGATCCGACCGGGCCGGTACTCCTCGTGCACGTCGACCAGCAGCCGCTCCAGCCCCGCCGGGTACATCTCCCAGCCCATCGCGGTCTCCACCGAGCCGGGCACCGGCACCTGCCGGGCGTACGGTGCCGCGCCGGTCGGGTCGTCGACCACCAGTTGACGGAAGTAGTAGTTCACCCCGAGGAAGTCGGTGGGCGTGGCGATCACCGCGAGGTCGTCGCCGCGTACCGGTGGCTCGACGCCGTAGGTGGCGATCATGTCGGCGGGGTAGCCCCGCCCGTGGATCGGGTCCAGCCACCACCGGTTGACGTGCCCGTCCGCCCGGCGGGCGGCCGCGACGTCCTCGGGCCGGTCGGTGGCCGCCTCGATCGGGCTGAGGTTGAGCACCAGGCCCACCGAGGCCGGCCGTGCGGCGTTGGCGCGGATCGCCTGGGTGGCCAGCCCGTGCCCGAGCAGCACGTGGTGCGAGGCGTGCACCGCGCGGGTGAGGTCCCGCTCGCCGGGGGCCATCCGCCCCTCCAGGTGCCCGATCCAGCACACGCAGAGCGGCTCGTTGACCGTGTTCCAGTCACTGACCCGGTCACCGAGGCGGGCGGCCACCACCGCCGCGTAGTCGGCGAACGCCTCGGCTGTGGACCGCTCCGGCCAACCGCCCCGGTCCTGCAACGCCTGCGGCAGATCCCAGTGATAGAGGGTGACGAACGGCCGGATCCCGTCGGCGAGCAGCGTGTCGACGAGCCGGTCGTAGAAGTCCAGCCCGGCGGGGTTGACCCGCCCGACACCGTCGGGCATCACCCGGGGCCAGGCCACCGAGAAACGGTACGCGTCCACGCCGAGCCGGCGCAGCAACGCGAAGTCCTCGGGCCACCGGTGGTAGTGGTCGCAGGCCACCGCGCCGGTGTCGCCGTTGTCGACGTTGCCGGGGGTCGCCGAGAAGGTGTCCCAGATGGACGGTGCCCGGCCGTCGACGTCGACGGCCCCCTCGATCTGGTACGCCGCCGTGGCGACGCCCCAGAGGAAGTCGGGTGGCAGCTTGGACAGGTCGGGCACGGGACGGATCTCCTCTGGGTTTGGATGACTCACTTGACCGCGCCGGCGGTGAGGCCGGCGACGAAGTAGCGCTGAAGGGCCAGGAAGCCGACGACGACCGGGATGCTGACCACCAGCGAGGCGGCCATGATCTGGTTCCAGTAGACGTTGAACTGGGTGGAGTAGCCCTGGAGGCCGACGGCCAGGGTGCGGCTGCCCTCGTCGGTCATCACCGACGCGAAGAGCACCTCACCCCAGGCGGTCATGAACGCGTACACGGTGACCGCGACGACGCCGGGCACTGCGGCCGGCAGGATCACCTGGAACAGGGTGCGCAGCGGACCGGCGCCGTCGACCTGCGCCGCCTCGTCCAGCCCGCGAGGAATCGAGTCGAAGTAGCCGACCAGCATCCAGATTGAGAACGGCAACGAGAAGGTCAGGTACGTGATCACCAGGCCGGTACGGCTGGCGTACAGCTCGATGCCGGTCGCGTTGCCCAGGTTGACGTAGATGAGGAACAGCGGCAGCAGGAACAGGATGCCGGGGAACATCTGGGTGGACAGCACCGTCACCGAGAAGACTCCCCGGCCGCGGAACCGGTACCGGCTCACCGCGAACGCGGCGAAGATGGCCACCACCACCGAGCAGACCGCCGCGATGGTCGACACCACCAGGCTGTTCACCAGGTAACGGGCCAGCGGGACGGTGCTCCACATGTCCACGAACGGTTGCAGCGTCGGTCGGCTGGGCCACCAGGTGAAGCCGTTCTGCACGTCCTGCAACGGTTTCGCCGCGGAGGTGACCATCACGTAGAGCGGGATGACGACGAAGAGGGTGAGCAGGGTCAGCACGATGCGCCGGCCCCAGCGCTCACCGGCGGTCTCACGCATGGTCGTCCCTCCGACGGTTGGTGATCAGCAGGTACACGGCCGAGACGACCAGCAGGAACAGCAGCAGCGCCACGGACATCGCCGAGCCGGAGCCGAAGTCCCAGGTCTTGAAGGAGCTGCGGTAGATGTGGATGGAGATGAGGTCGGCCTGCTCCGGCGCGGAGCCGCCGAAGAGCACGAACGGGGTGTTGAAGTCGTTGAACGTCCACAGGAACAGCACCAGCAGCAGCACGAGGTTCACCGGCCGCAGCATCGGCAGGGTGACCGAGCGCAGCCGGCGCCAGAACCCGGCGCCGTCGATGGCGGCTGCCTCGTACATCTCGCCCGGCACGTTCTGCAGACCCGCCATCAGGCAGAGGAACGCGAACGGCCAGTTGCGCCACACCGACACCACCAGCAGCGACCAGAAGCTGTTGTCGCCGATCAACCAGAACGGCCGCTCGCCCAGCAGCCCGAGCTGGTCGACGAGGACGTGGTTGACCAGGCCGGTGTCGCGCTGCAGCAGGAAGCTCCAGGTGATCACCGCGGCGTAGACCGGCAGGGCGTACGGGGTGAGGAACAGCGCACGTAGGATCGCCCGCCCCCGGAAGGGCCGTTGCAGCACGACGGCCGCCGAGATGCCGAGCAGCCAGGCGAACCCGACCGAGAGCACGCTGTAGGCCAGGGTGACCCAGAACGAGTGCAGCAGTTCCTTGCCGGCGGCGCTGTTCAGGTCGAGCGTCGCCCGGTAGTTCTCGAACCCGATGAAGGGTGCGGTGGACCAGTCGCGAATGTGGAACTGGGTCAGCTCCAGCATGCTCATCCAGACGCCGACCACCATCGGGATGACGTGGATGGCGAGTTCCAGCACGATGGCCGGTGCGAGCAGCAGGTACGGCAGGAGTGAGCGGCGGGGCCGGCGGGCCGGCCTCCGGGCCGGTGACCCGGCCCGGGGTTCGCGCCGGTCGGCGTCCGGCGCGGTGGTGCTGGTTGCCATCGGGGTCCTCTCGGAGGCGGTGGCCGTGGCCGGGCTCAGCGCCCGACCACGGCCACCGGTGACGCCTGGGTCAGCGCATCTTCTGCTGCGCGTCGGTCAGCTTCGCCTTCACCGACGCCTCGGTGACCGGCTTGCCGCTGGCCGCGTCCGCGAACAGCTCCTTCATCGCGGTGCCGACCAGGGTCTCGAAGGTGCTCTCCTCGGGCACCTGCGGGAGCGGGGCCGCGGTGGTGACCAGGGTCTCCTGGATGGTCTTCTGCTCCGTGGCGCTGAACGCCGGGTCGGAGCCCGCGGTCTTCACCGCCGGCAGCGAGCCGTACGTCTTGTTGAGGAGGGTCTGCTCCTCGTCGCTGGTCATGAACTTGACGAAGCTCAGCGCGCCGTCCTTGTTCTTGGTGTGCTTGAAGACCGCCATGTTGATCCCGGCGACCATGCTGTTGACCTTCTTGCCGCCGGGCGGCGGGCTGGCCAGGAACGGCACCGGGGCCACTCCGTACGCGTCGGCCGGCATGTTCTGCGTCTTCAGGTTCGAGCCGGCGGACTGCCACAGCAGCATGGCGGCCTTGCCGTTGGCGAAGTCGGAGACCGACTGGTTCTGCGCGTACTCGGCGTTGCTCGGGTTGGTGATCTTGTCGGCGGCCATGAAGTCGATGTAGCGCTTGATCGCCGAGACGTTCTGCGGGGTGTCGAAGGTCGGCTTGCCGGCCGAGTCGAACCACTCACCGCCGTACTGCTGGCTGAAGGTGAACGCGTGGTGGGCGTTCTCCGACGGGTTGGCGCCCTCGATCGCCAGGCCCCACTTGCCGCCGGTGCTCAGCTTCTTGCCGTACTCGGCGAGCTGCTCCCAGGTGGTCGGCGGTGCGGTGATGCCGGCGTCGGCGAACGACTTCTTGTTGTAGTACAGGCTGTACGCCATGCTGTAGAGCGGCACGGCGGCCGGCGGCTTGCCGGGGGCGCCCGCGGCGGCGAGCGCGGCCGGCACGATCCGGTCCTTGCCGCCGACGGCCTGCAGGGCGGCGTCGTCGAACTCGACCAACGCGCCGGTGGCCTGCAACGAGGCCGACCAGGTGTTGCCGATGTTGACCACGTCCGGGCCCTTGCCGGAGGCGGCGGCCGCGAGCAGGCGGTTGAGCAGGTCCGACCACGGGACCACCTCGACGGTGACCTTGATCCCGGTCTGCTTCTCGAACTTGTCCAGCTCGGGCTGGAGGATCGTCTTGTCGGCCTCCAGGCTGGCGCCCTGGTTGCTGGCCCAGTAGGTGAGGGTCTTGGGTGATGCGGCGGAGTCGTCGCCGGAGCCACCGCAGGCGGTCAGCGAGGCGGCGGCCAGTACGGCGGCGGTGAATATCCCGAGGTGTCGTCTCGACACGGGTCAGCCCTTCCGGTGCGTGGTGGGGGTCCGCCGACCTCCGTCGCCGATAGGGGTCGGGACGACGGGCGGTCGGCTGCGGACAGGGTTCGGGGGTGCGCCGTCGGGGTCCGTCGGCGCTTCCCGGGAGTTACATCACGGCTTAAATTATGTCGTCATTAAAGTTGCTGGCCGGTGGGTCGTCAAGCACGAGGCGGTTACAGTCGCCTCGAACGGCCGACAGGAAACGAGGTGACGAGTGGAGCTGGCGCGTGCCACCAACCGCAGTGTGCGGCTGCGCAACCGGTCTGCCCTGCTGACCAAGCTCTTCCTCGACGGCCCTCTCACCCGGCAGGACCTGGTGCGCAGCACGGGCCTGAGTCAGCCGGCGGTCAGCAACGTGGTGGCCGACATGATCGACGAGGGGCTGGTCGCCGAGGCCGGCGCCGCCGAGTCCGACGGCGGTCGGCCCAGCATGCTGCTGCGGATCGCACCCCGGTTCGCCTTCGTGGTCGGCGTGGACGTCGGCGAGACCCGGGTCCGGGTGGAGCTGTTTGACTTCGCGATGACCCTGCTGGCCAGCATCGAGTACCCGCTCGACCCGGCCCGGACCGAGCCGGACCTGGTGGCCGGGCGCGTGGTGGCCGGCATCGACGCGGTGACCGCCCAGGCGCAGGTGGCCCCCGGCGACGTGCTCGGCGTCGGCATCGGCGTCTCGGGCGTGGTCGAGCAGGGCGCCGAGGCGGTCGTGCACGCCCAGGCCCTCGGCTGGGACCGGGTGCCGCTGGAGCGTCTGATCGGCGCCGGCACCAATCTGCCGCTGCACATCGACAACGGCGCCAAGACCCTCGGCCAGGCCGAGATGTGGTTCGGCGCCGGCCGGGGCGCCCGGCACGCCGTCTTCGCGCTTGTCGGCTCCGGGGTCGGCGCGTCGGTGGTGACCAACGGCGCCACCTACCGGGGTGCGTCCAGCAGCGCGGGGGAGTGGGGGCACACCACCCTCGTGTACGGCGGCAGGGCCTGCCGGTGCGGCGCGCGCGGCTGCCTGGAGGCGTACGTGGGCGCCGAGGCGATCATCGACCGCTACCGGGAGGCGCGCCGGGGTCGACCGGTGCCCGGCGAGGACGAGGAGTCCCAGATCGCCGCGCTGGTCGCCGCCGCCGAGACCTCGGCCACCGCCCGGCGGGTGCTGGACGACACCGCCGGCTACCTCGGTGCCGGGGTGGCCAACCTGATCAACCTGTTCAACCCGGAGCGGGTGGTGCTCGGCGGATGGGCTGCGATGGCGCTGGGCGACCTGCTGTCGGCCGTCCGGGAGGCCGCCGGCCGGCAGGCGCTGCGCCAGCCGTACGAGCAGGCGTCGATCGAGTTGTGCCGGCTCGGCGTGGACGCCGTGGCGCTGGGCGCCGCCACCCTGCCGATCGCCCGCTTCCTCACCGAGGGTGGCATCCGCCGCTGAGGCGGAACGACGGCGCCGGCGACGGCAAATTACACAAAACCCGAAGCTCGGGATAAATAACGGTGTTATAGATCGATGTCTTGACGCCGTCGCAATCTCGCCGCAACACTCACTCGAGAGCGCTCTCCGGTCCGCGGCGCCGCCCATCGCTGGCACCACCCACGGCGCCACGGGGCCCAACCCGATCCCACCCGTCCGGCATCCGTAACCCCCTATCGACAGGCGATGTCATGACATCTCGTGCAATATCCGCACGCCCGCGTCCCCGACGGGCCGTCCGGCACCTGATCGTCGGGCTCACCGTGGCCCTGGTCGCGGCGCTCACCCCGGCCGGTGCCACCACACCCGCGCAGGCCGCACCCACCCTGCTCTCCCAGGGCCGTCCCGCCACCGCGTCGTCCACCGAGAACGCCGGCACCCCGGCCTCCGCCGCGGTCGACGGCAACACCGGCACCCGCTGGGCCAGCGCGTTCAGCGACCCGCAGTGGCTCCAGGTCGACCTGGGCGCCCGGGCAACCATCAGCCAGGTGAACCTGCTCTGGGAGGGCGCCTACGGACGCGCCTTCCAGCTCCAGACCTCCGACGACGGCGCCACCTGGACAACGATCTACTCGACCACCGCCGGCACGGGCGGCACCCAGAACCTCACCGTCACCGGCGCCGGCCGCTACGTGCGGATGAACGGCACCGCCCGGGGCACCGGCTACGGCTACTCGCTCTGGGAGTTCCAGGTCTACGGCGAGACCGGCGGCAGCACGCCCACCTGCGGCAGCACCAACGTCGCGCAGGGCAGCCCGGCGACCGCCTCGTCCACCCAGGACGCCGGCCTCGCGGCATCCGCTGCGGTCGACGGCAACACCGGCACCCGGTGGGCCAGCGCCGCCAGTGACCCGCAGTGGCTGCGCGTCGACCTGGGCAGCACCCGCACGATCTGCCGGGTGGTGCTCACCTGGGAGGCCGCGTACGCCCGGGCGTTCCAGCTCCAGACCTCGGCCGACGGTGCCACCTGGACCACCATCTACTCGACCACCACGGGCACCGGCGGCACGCAGTCGCTGACCGTCAGCGGCAGCGGCCGGTACCTGCGGATGTACGGCACCGCCCGAGGCTCCGCGTACGGCTACTCGCTGTGGGAGCTGGCGGTGAACACCACCGGCGGCGGGACCGGCGAGCCACCGGTCGACACGACCGACCCGCGCAACCCGAACCTCGGGCCGAACACGTTCGTCTTCGACCCGAGCACCCCGACGTCGACCATCCAGAGTCGACTGAACACCCTCTTCACCCAGCAGGAGACCAACCAGTTCGGCCCGCAGCGCTACGCGGTGCTGTTCAAGCCCGGCACCTACACCGCCGACGTCAACCTCGGCTTCTTCACCCAGGTCGCCGGCCTCGGCCTGAGCCCGGACGACGTCAACCTCAACGGTCACGTCCGCACCGAGGCGTTCTGGTTCGGCGGCAACGCCACGCAGAACTTCTGGCGGGCCGCCGAGAACCTGTCGGTCACCCTGCCCGCCGGGCAGACCGTGGAGCGCTGGGCGGTGTCCCAGGCGGCGCCGTACCGACGGATGCACCTGCGCGGCGCGCAGAACCAGATCCAGCTCTGGAACGGCGGAGACGGCTGGTCCAGCGGCGGCCTGATGGCCGACACCCGTGTCGACGGCCTGGTCGTCTCCGGCTCGCAGCAGCAGTGGTACTCGCGCAACAGCGAGTTCGGCAACGGCTGGACCGGCTCGGTGTGGAACATGGTCTTCCAGGGCGTCAACGGCGCTCCCGCGCCGAGCTTCCCCAACCCGTCGCACACCGTCATCGGCCAGACCCCGCAGGTGCGGGAGAAGCCGTTCCTCTACGTCGACGGCACCGGTGAGTACCGGGTCTTCGTGCCGGCGCTGCGCACCAACTCGACCGGCACCAGCTGGTACAACAAGACCCCGGCCGGCTCGTCCATCTCGCTGTCGCAGTTCTACGTCGTCCAGCCGGGCACCAGCGCGGGCACCATCAACGCGGCCCTCGCCCAGGGCCGGCACCTGCTCTTCACCCCGGGCGTGCACCACGTCACCGAACCGATCCAGGTCAACCGCGCCGACACTGTCGTCCTCGGCCTCGGTCTGGCCACCATCCAGGCCGACAACGGCAGCGTGGGGATGCGGGTGGCCGATGTGGACGGCGTCAAGGTGGCCGGCCTGATGTTCGAGGCCGGCACGACGAACTCGCCGGTGCTGATGGAGGTCGGGCCGTCCGGCTCGTCCGCGAGCCACGCCAGCAACCCGACCTCGCTGCACGACGTGTTCTTCCGCATCGGCGGCCCACACGTCGGCAAGGCCACCAACACGTTGACCGTCAACAGCGACAACGTGATCGGTGACCACATGTGGCTGTGGCGGGCCGACCACGCGGCCAGCGGCGTACCCACCGGGTGGACGCTGAACACCGCCGACACCGGGCTCACGGTCAACGGCGACAACGTCACCATGTACGGCCTCTTCGTCGAGCACTACCAGAAGTACCAGACCATCTGGAACGGCAACGGCGGCCGGACGTACTTCTACCAGAACGAGCTGCCGTACGACCCGCCCAACCAGGCGGCCTGGATGAACGGGTCGACCCGGGGCTACGCCGCGTACAAGGTCGCCGATTCGGTGACGAGCCACCAGGCGTGGGGGCTGGGCAGCTACAGCTACTTCAACGTGAACCCCGCCGTCGTGGAGGAGAGGGCCTTCGAGGTGCCCAACAACCCGAACGTGCGCTTCACCAACATGGTCACCGTCTCGCTCGGTGGTGTCGGCACCATCAACCGGGTGATCAACAACGCCGGTGGCACCGCGAACGCGGCCAACCAGCAGGTGTACCTGACCACCTACCCCTGACCGGGGCGCCCGCGCTGGCCCGGTCCTCCGTGACCGGGTCGGCCCGGGTAGCACCCAGGGCCGTGGCCGGCCCGGTCCCGCCGAGACCGGGCCGGCTCGGTCGTGCCGCTCAATCGGCCAGCACCTCGGCCGCGGCCCGTTCACCGGCCCGCACCGCGCCCTCCAGATAGCCGGCCCAGTGGGTCGCCGTCTCGGTACCCGCCCAGTGCACCCGCCCCACCGGCGACCGCAGATGCGGGCCGTACGCGATCCAGGTCCCCGGGGTGGGGGCACCGGAGAAGCAGCCCCGCGTCCACTCTTCGGACGACCAGTCGTACTCGACGAGGTCCATCGGGTCACCGGCCCGTGGCCCGACCACGGCGGCGAACGCGTCCAGCAGGCACCGCCGGCGCTGTGCGGGGGACATCCCGCGCAGCGCAGCGGCGTCCGAGGCGTAGCTGAACCCGGTGAGCACCCCGAGCGGCGAGGTCGGCGTGGAGTTGTCGACCGTCTCGGTGAGCGGACCGGCGGAGCTGGTGGACACCCCGGACAGCCCGTCGGCACGCCAGAACGGTTCCGGGTAGACGGCGTGCACCTTCAGCGCCGAACCCATCGGCATCCGCTGGGTCAGGCCGTCCCGGAGGGCGGGCAGCGGTGGGGCGTACCGGATCCGGCCCGCCAGTGCCGGTGCCAGCGCGACCACCAGGGCGTCGCCGTCGACGCGCCCGGTGTCGGTCCACGCCGTCACCCCGTCAGCGTTCTGTTCGATGGTCCGCACCGGTGCGGCCAACATCAGCGTCCCTGGTGGCAGCGCACCGGCCATCCGCTCGGCCAGCGCCGGCGGCCCGCCCACGATCCGGTCCTGCTGCGCGCCGCCCGCCATCCCCAGCAGGGGCGCGGTCCCGCCGGCGCTGCGCAGGTAGAACAGCAGGTGCAACAGCGACAGCTCGTCCGCGCCGCTGGCCAGCAGCCCGCCGGCGAGCAGACGCCCCAGGTAGTCGGCGGTGTCACCGTCACCGGCCGTGGAGCGCAGCCAGCCGCCGAGGATCGTCCGGTCCCACTGCGCGGCCTCCGGCGCTCGCCACGGCGCGGCCGGGTCCAGTCGTGCGGCGTACTCGTCGAGCAGGCTGAGCACCCGGGCGACGTCTGCCGGCGGCTCGGCCCGGCGCTGGCCGGCCCAGAGCAGGGTGGGCGCGCCGACCGCCGCGGACGCGAAGGTGGCCAACCCGTGCTCGGCGACCAGCGCGTACATCCGGTCCTGCGTCGGACCGATCCACTGCGCGCCCAGGTCGACCTGGGTGAGTTCGGGCAGCCAGCGGGTCAACACCCGACCTCCCACCCGGTCGCGGGCCTCCAACACCCGCACCTGGGCACCGGCACGGGTCAGCGCCAGCGCGGCCGCGAGACCGGAGAAACCGGCGCCGACCACGACCACCCGCATGCCGTCGCCCACACCGGGGTCTACCCACAACCGTCGCCGGCATGGCTGTTGCGACGACCGGGCACCGGTCGCGGCCCGCGGCGGACCGTACCCCTGTCCTTCGTCCTTTGCTCTGCACCCACCGACGCGACGCCTCGGTGGGCCGCCGACTGTCGCATCCGTGGGTGCAGAGCAAAGGGCACGCCGACCCCGGGGCCGGGCCGGCCTCCGAGAAACTTTCCGCCGGCCTGTCGATCCGGGCCCCGGCCGATCGTGTGGAGGATGAGAGGTCGGCGACGGGCCGGCCCCCCGCGAGGAGGAACGATGACGCTGTACCTGCTCAGCCTTCACCAGCCGCAGGGTGAGCTGCCCCCGGACCCGGAGTTTCTGGCCGGGGTGATGCGCCAGCTCGGTGAGCTGCGCGCCGAGTTGGTCTCCACCGGCTCGTGGGTCTTCGGCCAGGGACTGCACGGCCCGGAGACCGCCACTGTGCTGCGCGCCCGCGACGGCGACGTCCTGGTCACCGACGGCCCGTTCGTCGAGGGCAAGGAGTACCTGGGCGGCATCACGATCATCGACGTGGCCGACCTGGACGCCGCCCTGGACGTGGGCCGCCGCTATGCGTTGGCCACGACGCTGCCGATCGAGGTCCGCCCCTTCCAGGCGGGGGCCGGAGACTGACGGTGCCGGATGTGGAGGCGGTGTTCCGCGCGGAGTACGGGCGCGCGGTCGCCGTTCTGGTTCGCCTCCTCGGCGACATCGACCTCGCCGAGGAGGCCGTGCAGGAGGCTTTCGTCGTCGCGGTGGCGCGCTGGCCGACGACCGGCCTGCCGCCCAGTCCGGCCGGCTGGATCATCACCACGGCCCGGAACCGGGCGATCGACCGGCTTCGCCGCGACGCGTCCCGGGTCGACCGGCACGCCCAGGCCGCCCTGTTGTTCGCCGCCGACGGACCCGTCGAGGAGGGACCCGTGCGCGACGACCGACTCCGTCTGATCTTCACCTGTTGCCATCCGGCGCTCGCCCCGGCGGCCCGGGTCGCGCTCACCCTGCGCCTGCTCGGTGGGCTGAGCACCACCGAGATCGCCCGGGCCTTCCTGGTGCCCGAGGCGACCATGGCGCAACGGCTGGTCCGTGCCAAGTCGAAGATCCGCAACGCCCGGATCCCGTACCGCGTGCCCCGCGACGCCGACCTGCCCGACCGGCTGCACGCGGTGCTCGCGGTGCTCTACCTGATCTTCAACGAGGGGTACACGGCGAGCGCCGGGCGACAGCTCGTCCGCGCCGAGCTGTGCGTCGAGGCGATCCGGCTGACCCGGCTGCTGGTCGAGCTGATGCCGGACGAGCCGGAGGCGCTCGGTCTGCTCGCGTTGATGCTGCTCACCGAGTCCCGCCGCAACGCGCGGACCAACGCCGCAGGTGAGCTGGTGGCGCTGCCCAACCAGGACCGGGCCCGGTGGGACGCCGAGCTGATCACCGAGGGGCAGGCGCTGGTGCGCCGCTGCCTGCGCCGCGACCGGCCCGGGCCGTACCAGATCCAGGCCGCGATCGCCGCCGTGCACAGCGCCGCGCCGCGAAGCGCCGACACCGACTGGGGCCAGATCCTCCAGCTGTACGACCACCTGACGGTCGTCGCCCCCAGCCCGGTGGTCGCGCTGAACCGGGCCGTCGCGCTCGCCGAGGTGGCCGGGCCGGCCGCAGGGCTGGCCGAGGTGGATCGGCTCGACCTGGACAGCTACCACGTGCACCACGCGGTCCGCGCCGACCTGCTCGCCCGCCTCGGCCGGGAGGCGGAGGCCGTCGAGGCGTACCGGACAGCCGTCGCCCTGACGGACAACGCGGCCGAACGGGCCTTCCTCACCGCCCGCGCGGCGGCCCTGGCGACCTCCTGAGCGGCGTTTGCCGTCGGGCCGGGCCGGGAAACCGAGGCGCCGGCTGCAGCAGTGGAGGGCGAGAAACCATGAAGTACCGTTCGGCGACCGCCGGCACCGTGCCCGACCTGTCCACCCTCACGCTCGGCGTCGAGGAGGAGTTCCTGCTGCTCGACCCGGACAGCGGGCGCAACCTGCCGGTGGCCGACCAGGTGCTGTCCGCGCTTCGCGGCTCCGCCCGGGACCAGAGCCGCCAGGAGTTCCGGCACAGCATGGTGGAGATGGTCACCCCGGTCTGTGCCGACCTCAGCGAGCTGCGCGCGCACCTGGTGGCGCTGCGCCACTCCGCCGCCGAGGCCGCCACGGCAGCCGGGGCACGGCTGGTGGCGATCGGCGCCACCCCGGTGGCCGAGCCGCACCGGACGGTCCCCGACGAACCGCGCTACCACGCGATGTCGCGCCGGTACGGCCCGGTGGCGCACGACCCGGCGGTGTGCGGCTGTCACGTCCACGTCGGGCTGCCCGACCGGGAACTGGCCGTGCAGGTCTGCAACCACCTGCGGACGTGGCTGCCGGTGGT
Source organism: Micromonospora sp. C81 (assembly GCF_018070425.1). Classification (NCBI taxonomy): domain Bacteria; kingdom Bacillati; phylum Actinomycetota; class Actinomycetes; order Micromonosporales; family Micromonosporaceae; genus Micromonospora; species Micromonospora sp. C81. Next base: position 201,825 of record NZ_JAGPXS010000001.1, on the reverse strand, counting down.
GCAGGCGATCACCACCAACTCACCGCTGCACGACGGGTACGACACCGGGCACGCCAGCTGGCGGTCCATGCAGCTGGAACGGTGGCCCAGCATCGGCCCGACGCCGTACTTCGACTCCGCCGCCGACTACGACCGGACCGTCGACGAGCTGATCGCCGCCGGCATCATGCTCGACGCCGCGATGGTCTACTGGTACGCACGCCCGTCGTCGGCCTACCCGACGGTGGAGATCCGGGTGGGCGACGTCTGCCCGGACGTGGACGACGCGGTGCTGGTCGCCGCGCTGGTCCGGTCACTGGTCGCCACCCTCGCCGACGACGTACGCGCCGGGGTGACCGCGCCGCCCGTGCGCGACTGTCTGGTCGCCGCCGCCCACTGGCGGGCCGCCCACGACGGCCTCGACGGCGAACTGATCGACCTGCGCGCCGGCGGCACCCGCCCCGCCTGGGCGCTCGTCGACGAGTTGATGGCGGTGATCGCCCCGGCCCTGCTGCGCCACGGCGACCTGGGGTACGTGTTGGCGCAACTGGCCCGGCTGCGCCGCGACGGCACCGGCGCGACCCGTCAGCGTCGGGTGTTGGAGCGCACCGGTGACCTGCGCGCCGTCGTCGACGACCTGGCCGCCCGCACGACTGCCGGCTGATCGGCGGCGTTCAGTGGATGTCGTGGGTCTGTAGCCACAGCTCCAGCAGGCCGAGCTGCCACAGCTTGTTGCTGCCGGCCGCCGCCTCGGCCCGGTCCGGTTCGGCGAGCAGCTGTGCCACGTACTCGGGGCGGAACAGCCCTCGCTCGCGCGCGGCCGGCGCCTGCAACGCCTCGGCGACCAGGTGCCGCACCGGGCCGTCCACGTTGCGCAGCGCCGGCACCGGGAAGTAGCCCTTGCGACGGTCGATCACCTCGGCCGGCAGCACCTCCCGGGCGACCTCCTTGAGCACGCCCTTGCCGTTCTGGGCGACCTTGTGTTCCGGCGGGCAGTGCGCGGCCAGGGTGACCAGGTCTTGGTCGAGGAAGGGCGTACGCACCTCCAACCCCCACGCCATGCTCATGCTGTCCACCCGTTTGACCGGGTCGTCGGGGAGCATCAGGTGGGTGTCCAGGCGCAGCACGGCGTCCAGCGCGGTCTGTGCCCCGGGCGCGGCGAGGTGTTCGGTGAGCAGCTCTCGGCTGGCGTCGTGCTCAAGCGCGTACGCCGGGCCGACGATGCCCCGCAGCTCGTCGTGGTCGCGGTCGAAGAACGCGGCGGCGAACGTTTCGGCGGCGCTGTGCCGGGGCGCCTCGACCAGTGGCTGGTGGTAGCCGTAGCCGGCGAACACCTCGTCGGCGCCCTGCCCGGACTGCGCCACCTTCACATGCTGCGCCACCTGCTCGGACAGCAGATGGAAGGCGACCACGTCGTGACTGCCCATCGGCTCGGTCATCGCCAGCACGGCACGCCGTACGGCGGGCACCAGGTCGTCGTCGGCCAGCCGGATCCGCTGGTGGTCGGTGTCGTACGCGCGGGCCACCAGGTCGGAGTAGTGGAACTCGTCGCCGGACTCGCCGTCGCGGCTGTCGAAGCCGATGCTGAACGTCCGCAGGCGCTGCTGCCCGGCCTCGGCGAGCAGCGCCACGATCAGGCTGGAGTCCAGTCCACCGGAGAGCAGCACGCCGACCGGCACGTCGGCGACCAGCCGTCGGCGTACCGCCGCGCGCAGCGCGTCTCCGATGGCGGCCTTCCAGTCGGCGGCGTCCATCCCCGCGTCGGCGGGCTCCCGCACGTAGTCGGGTCGCCAGTACACCTCCTCGCGGCTGCGCCCGTCCGCCTCGATCACCCGCAGGGTGGCCGGCGGCAGCTTGCGCACACCGCGCAGCACCGTCCGTGGCGCGGGCACGATGGAGTGCCAGGACAGGTAGTGGTGCAGCGCCACCGGGTCGATGCTGGTGTCGACGTCACCGGCCCGCAGCAGCGCGGGCAGGGTGGAGGCGAACCGCAGCCGCCCAGGTGTCTCGGCCAGGTAGAGCGGTTTGATGCCGAGCCGGTCGCGGGCCAGGATCAGCCGCCGCCGCGGCCGGTCGACCAGGCCGATCGCGAACATGCCGACCAGGTGGTCGACGAACCGTTCACCCCAGTGCGCGTACGCGACCAGGATGACCTCGGTGTCGCTGGTGGAGTGGAAGGCGTAGCCGGCGTTCCGCAGTTCCTCGCGCAGCTCGGGGTAGTTGTAGATGCAGCCGTTGAAGACCAGCGCCAGGCCCAGGTCGTCGCGGACCATCGGCTGCCCGCCCGCGTCGGACAGATCGATGATGGTCAGCCGGCGGTGCCCGAGGGTCACCCAGCCGTCGGTGAGCAGGCCCTCGTCGTCCGGGCCGCGCGAGCGCATCGCCTCGGTCATCCGGGTGACCGCCGCCGCGTCGGGGGAGCGACCGTCGAATCGGGCCTCCCCGCTGATCCCGCACATCAGGCGGGGCGGTGGATCAGGTGTGGCACCAGCGACACAGCGTCCTCCTGTCACCTCGTCCCCGAACGGGGCCGCTGGCTACCCCCGCCCGGTGTGGGTAAACCCGTGGTGTCAGGCGCGCAGGGTGCGCAGGATGCGGGACAGTTCGGCTCGGTCGGCGTCGTCCAGGTGGCCGAAGAAGCGGTCCGCCTCGGCCCGGCGGGCGGCCCGGATGGCGGCGCTGACCCGGTTGCCCTCCTCGGTGAGCGCGACCAGGGTCGCCCGTCGGTCGGCCGGGTCGGGCCGGCGCTCGACGAGCCCACGGGTCTGGAGGTCGTCGACGACCTCGGTCGCCGAGCGGGGTGCGATGTGCAGGTGCTCGGCGAGCGTGCCGGGGCGGACCTCGCCGTGCCGGCCCAGGACACCGAGCGCCCGGGACTGGCTGGGGGTGATGTCCCAGGGCGCCAACGACTCCCGGGTCTGCCGGCGCAGACGGGACGCCACCGCCCAGAACGTCTCGGCCAGGCTCTCGTCGTCCGCGCCGTCGGACGTGTGCTCGATCACCGGAATACCGTAGCAGCCGATGCGGTTGTTCCCTCATGTTGAGGTAACCTCAGTAATGTTTCCCTGACCGGAAGGTAGTGCCCCTTGGAACGCACCCCCATGGGCCGCGACCGCGGCCACCACACCGTCAGCGCCGAAGAGAAGACGCAGGCCCGCCAGGTGTCGCTGCGTCGCATCGGCCGCCTGTTCACCCCCCACCGTCCCGCGCTCGCCGCCGTCACCGCGATCATCGTGCTCTCCTCGATCATCGCGATGGCCAGCCCGTTCCTGCTGCGCGCCGTGATCGACAGCGCCCTACCCCAGGGTGACGTGACCCTGCTGGTCTGGCTGGTCGTCGGCATGGTCGCCGTGGCCGCGGTGACCTCCGCCCTCGGCGTCGTACAGACCTGGATCTCCACGCAGGTCGGCCAGCAGGTCATGCACCGGCTGCGCACCGACGTCTTCAGTCACCTCCAGCGCCAGTCGCTCGGCTTCTTCACCCGCACCCGCACGGGCGAGGTGCAGTCCCGGATCACCAACGACATCGGTGGCATGCAGTCGGTGGTCACCTCCACCGCCACCGCCGTCGCGTCCAACCTCACCACTGTGGTCGCCACAGCGGTCGCCATGGTCGCGCTCTCCTGGCAGCTCTCCCTCGTCTCGCTCGTGGTGCTGCCGCCCGCCATCTGGCTGACCCGCCGTGTCGCCCGGATGCGCCGCGAGATCACCGCCGAACGGCAACGCGAACTCGCCGACCTCAACGTCACCGTCGAGGAGGGGCTCTCGATCAGCGGCGTGCAACTGGCCAAGACCCTCGGCACCGGTCCCGCTCTGGTCGACCGGTTCACCGCCTCGTCGGCCCGCCTGGTCGACCTGGAACTGCGCAGCGAGTTGGCCGGCCGTTGGCGGATGGCCTCGATGAGCATCATCTTCGCCGCCGTACCGGCGGTCATCTACCTCGCCGCGGGCCTGCCCGGCACCGCCGGCACGCTGAGCATCGGCACCCTGGTGGCGTTCACCGCCCTGCAGGGCGGCCTGTTCCGACCGCTGATGGGTCTGCTCAACGTTGGCGTCTCGCTCACCGCGTCGCTGGCGCTGTTCGCCCGGATCTTCGAATACCTGGACCTGCCCGTCGACGTGGCCGACCCCACCGAGCCGGTCCGCCTCGACCCGGCCCGGGTGCGCGGCCACCTGCGTCTGGAGGACGTCACCTTCGGCTACCCGGGCAGCGACACCGCGGCACTCGCCGGGATCACCCTGGACGTGCCCGCCGGCACCAGCCTCGCCCTGGTCGGTGAGACCGGCTCCGGCAAGAGCACCCTCGCCGGACTGGTCAGCCGGCTGCACGACCCGACCGGCGGCCGGGTCACCATCGACGGCGTCGACCTGCGCGACCTGCGACTGGCCGACCTGGCCGCGATCGTCGGCGTGGTCAGCCAGGAGACGTACCTGCTGCACACCACCGTCCGGGAGAACCTGCGCTACGCCCGACCGGACGCCACCGACGCCGAGATCGAGGACGCCGCCCGCGCAGCCCAGATCCACGACCTGATCGCCGGGCTGCCCGACGGGTACGACACCACTGTCGGCTCCCGCGGCCACCGCTTCTCCGGCGGCGAGAAGCAGCGGCTCGCCATCGCCCGCACGCTGCTACGCGACCCCCGCATCCTGGTCCTCGACGAGGCCACCAGCGCGCTGGACACCGAGACCGAGCGTGCCGTGCAACGCGCGTTCGACGTGCTGGCCGAGGGGCGGACGACCATCACCATCGCGCACCGGCTCTCCACAGTGCGCGACGCCGACCAGATCGCGGTGCTCGACCACGGCCGGATCGTCGAGGCCGGCACCCACGACAGTCTGCTGGACCGCAACGGCCGCTACGCCACCCTGGCGGCCTGAGCATCCGCTCACAACCGTCTCGAAACCGTCGCTAAAACTGTCTCATTATTGCCCGTCGAGATGGCGGTAGACGGTGGCCCGGGAGACACCCAACGTGGCGGCGATGGCGTCCACCGAGTGGGTGCCCGCCGCGTGCATCCGCCGGGCCGCCTCGACCTGCTCCCGACCCAGCGCCCGCGGTCGACCGGGCCGCCGCCGACGGGCGGCCGCCCCGCCGCCCGGCGCCGCGTCCGGCCGGCTCGCGTGGGCCAGGCTCGGCGGGTGCGTGGGGCCCGCGTCCGGGCCCGCCGGGTCCGCTTCCGGCGGACCTGCGGCGTCCGTGGTCGGTGCGGTCAGCAGTCGGCGTACGCCGTCGAGCATGTCGGCGCGCAGAACCTCGTCGGACACGTCGGTGAAGAAGACGATCGGATCGCTGCACGACGCGACCGCCTGCACCGCCCGGACCCGCTCCCGGCGCCCGGCGTCCGGTCCCGCGATGAGGTCGTTGGCCCGCATCGCGATCACTATCAACCGGTGGTACGTGTCGCCCCGCCCGATCAGCGCGATGTCGTGGAAGAGCATGCCGAGCGGTCGGCGATGGGCGAGCATGATGTCGACCCACCCCTCCAGCACCGTCCACCGGGCCCGCTCGGTGGGTTGCGTCTGCGCCGTGTCGAGCAGCGCCTCCAGGTCGGCCACCAGCGGCTCGACCAGGGCGGCGAGCAGGTTCTCCTTGGCCGGGAAGTGGTACAGGATCGCGGTCTTGGTCAGCCGCAGCCGCTCGCCGATCTGGCGCAGCGAGGTGCGTTGGTAGCCGTGCTCGGCGAACAGGTCGAGCGCGGCGCGCAGGATCCGGGTGCGGGTGTCGTCCGCGGGATCGGCGGTCATGCCGGCCAGCCTAGCGACGTCCTGACCGGTGGGCACGATCACCGTTGATTCTACTGACCGTTGGTCAGTACAGTGAGGTCGGTCGACGCAGCCAACGGCAGGAGGGGCGATGCCCGTCATCTCGATCGGCAACCTGGTCAAGACGTTCGGCGCGATCCGGGCACTCGACGGGCTGGATCTGCGGGTCGAGCAGGGGGAGGTGCACGGCTTCCTCGGGCCCAACGGCTCCGGCAAGTCCACTACCATCCGGATCCTGCTCGGGTTGCTCCACAGTGACTCCGGCGACGCCCAGGTGCTCGGCGCCGACCCGTGGCGCGACGCGGTCCGTCTGCACCGCCGGCTGGCGTACGTGCCCGGCGACGTCAACCTCTGGCCCAACCTCACCGGCGGGGAGGCCATCGACCTGCTCGGCAAGCTGCGCGGCGGCCTCGACCGGCGTCGTCGCGACGAGCTGCTCCACCGCTTCGACCTCGATCCGACCCGCCGCTGCCGCACGTACTCCAAGGGCAACCGGCAGAAGGTCGCCATCGTCGCCGCCTTCGCCTCCAACGTGGAGCTGTACGTGCTCGACGAGCCGACCTCCGGCCTCGACCCGCTGATGGAGGCGGTGTTCCAGGACGAGGTCCGGCGGGTCAAGCAGGCCGGCGCCACAGTGCTGCTCTCCAGCCACGTGCTCGCCGAGGTCGAGGCCCTCTGCGACCGGGTCAGCATCATCCGCGAGGGCCGCACCGTCGAGTCCGGCACCCTCACCGAGCTGCGCCACCTCACCCGCACGGCAGTGACCGTCGAGACCGCCCGGCCGGTCACCGGCCTGGACACGCTGCCCGGCGTGCACGACGTGCACGAGGTCGACGGGCGTACCCACCTGGAGGTCGACCCCGCGCACCTCGACGCGCTGCTCGGCCAGCTCATCCGCTTCGGCGTCCGCGCCCTCACCAGCACCCCACCGACCCTGGAGCAGCTCTTCCTGCGCCACTACGGCGACAACCCCGCCGCCGGCGCCGGTGCTCCCGCCGTTTCGGATGCCGGTGCCGCCTCGGATGCCGGCGCCCCGCAGGCCGGTGCCCGGTGAGCGCGCTGACCAACACCGCGCTGCTGGCTCGGCTCGTGCTGCGCCGCGACCGGATCCGCCTCGCGATCTGGGTCCTCGGCACACCCCTGCTCGGCTACGCCCTCGCGGCCAGCGTCGCCGGCATCTACCCGGACCAGGCGGCCCGCCAGGGATACGCCACCACCTCGGCGTCCAGCCTGGTCGCCCGCGCCTTCAACGGCCCCATCGCCGGCACCGAGCTCGGCGCGGTGGTGGTCGCCGAAACCTACGTGACGCTGGCCCTGATCGTCGCCCTGCTGAGCACCTTCGCGGTGACCCGGCACACCCGCCAGAACGAGGAGACCGGCCGGGCGGAGCTGCTCGGCGCCTCCGTGGTCGGCCGGTACGCGCCGCTGACCGCCGCACTGCTCGTCATCGTCGCCGCCAACGTGCTGGCCGCCGGGCTGCTCGCGCTCGCCCTCATCGGCGCCGGCCTACCGCTGGCCGGCTCCCTCGCCGCAGCCGCCGCGATCGGCGGTGTCGGGGTCGCCTTCACGGCGATCGCCGCCGTCACCGCCCAGCTCTCCGTCACCTCCCGGGGCGCCAACGCGCTCGCCGCCGCCACCGTCGGGCTCTCCTTCGTGCTGCGCGCCGCCGGCGACGTGCTCGGCGAGCAGAGCGCCGACGGCACCCGGGTGCAGAGCGCCTGGCCCTCATGGATCTCCCCGCTCGGCTGGGGCAACCAGGTGCGGGCCTTCGAGGGCGAACGCTGGTGGGTCCTCGCCCTACCCGTCGCGCTGCTGCTCGGCGGTGTGGCACTCGCGTACGCCCTCGCGGAGCGCCGCGACCTGGGCGCCGGGCTGATCACGCCCCGACGCGGACCGGCGAGCGGCACGCCACGGCTGCTCAGCCCCGCCGGGCTGGCCTGGCGGATGCAACGCGGCACGCTCCTCGGCTGGGCGGTCGGGGTGGCCGTACTCGGCTTCTCCATGGGCATCGCCGGCGACGAGTTCAACGCCATGATCGACCAGAATCCGGCCGCCGCCGAGGCGATCAACGCGATGGGCGGCGGAGCCAACCTCCTCGACGCGTACCTGGCCGCGATGCTCGGCCTCTTCGCGCTGACCATCGGCGCGTACGTGGTGCAGGCCCTGCTCCGGGTACGCGGCGACGAAACCGACGGCGTCCTCGAAGCCGCCCTCGCCACGGCGGTCAGCCGTACCCGCTGGCTCGGCACCCAGGTCCTCGCCGCAGCGCTCGGCGCGGTCGCGTTGCTGCTGCTCGCCGGCGTGACCACCGGCCTCGGCTACGGCCTCGTCACCGACGACCCGCTCGGCAAGGCTGTCGAGCTGGGCGGCGCCGCGCTGCTGCGACTGCCCGCCCTGCTCGTGGTCGCCGGGGTGGTGACCACCCTGTTCGGGCTGCTGCCCCGCTGGTCCGTGGTGCTCTCCTGGACAGCCCTGCTGATCTTCCTGCTCCTCGGGCAGCTCGGCGCGGTGCTCGAGCTGCCCCAGGCCGCGCTCAACGTCTCGCCGTACACCCATGTGCCGTCCGTGCCCGCGGTCGACCCGGCGGTGCTGCCGCTGGTGGTGCTGACGGCGGTGGCCGCGGCCCTGCTCGCCGTCGGCGTGGCCGGCTTCCGCCGCCGCGACGTGCCGAGCTGAGCCTGCTCGCCTTGATCGTTGGCAGCTGAGCAGCTCGACACGCCGCGCATCGGACTGCTCCACTGCCACCGATCATCTCGGCTAGCACAGATCGGGTGCGTCCGGTCGCCGTCCACAGGTTGCCTGCTGTCCACAGAGGGGTAGGTGGCGTGGTTGCCTCGGGTTGGGATGAGGCTGAACGGTCCGTGGTGTGAACTCGGTGCTTCGGGATCTGATGGAGCTTGGCGGCGGGCTGGTGACGCTCGGAGCCGCCCGGCAGGTGGTGCCGTCGTGGACGTTGGAGTCGGCTTGCCGTAACGGCGAGTTGGTGAGGGTGCTGCCCGAGGTGTTCGTGGCGGCACACCTCGTCGGGGGCCGGCCCGGCGCCCCTGCCCTCAGTCGGCTCGACCCGGCTCTGGGTCATCGCGCGGCCCTCGCCTGGGCGGGCGGCCGCGGCGCGCTCAGTCACGTCAGCGCGCTCGGCGCATGGGGGCTGCGTCCGCCGGCTGTGGGCGACCTCGTACACCTGAGCACACCGACGTCCGTCAATCTGCGCACCCGGCCCGGGGTGGTCGTGCATCGACGACGCGGCCTGCTCATCGCACCGCCGCACGTGGTGGTGCGGCAGGGCCTGACGGTCACCCGCCTGGAGCAGGCCCTCGTCGACTCGTGGCCGGCATTGCCACCCGCCGAGCGGCGGGCACCCGTGATCCGGGCGGTCAACGAATGGCTGACGACCCCCGAGCGGCTACGAGTGGCCCTGGGGAGCGCACCGAGGCTGACAGACCGGGCGGCGTTCCGGACACTCCTGACGAGGCTCGCCGACGGCTGCCGGAGCCCGCTGGAGATCTGGGGACACGAACACGTGTTCACCGGTCCGGGGATGCCGGTGTTCCGCCGACAGATGCCGGTCCGATTTGGGCGGCGCACCGTGTACCTCGACATGTTCGCCGAGCGGGAGCGGGTCAACATCGAACTCGACGGGGCCACCACCCACGGCCACCCACGCCAGCGTGAGATCGACCTGCGCCGCGATGCAATGTTGGCAAGCATCGGGATCCTGGTGGTCCGCTTCGCCCACCGACGGCTGGTGCACGAGGCCGATCAGGTACGCCAGGAAACCCTGGACATCCTGGCAACCCGTCGGGCAGGAGCGACGTTCCGAGCTGATGAGATGCTGGCTCAGTGAGTGGACTTCCCGAGCAGGACGTGGCGCAGGTGCGGGCGTGGTGCGATCAGCGGGTGCCGAAGGGCGTACGAGACCAGGTGCGGGTGGAGTGTGAGGAGTCTGCCCGGCACCTCACGATCGTCGAACGACGGCCGCCGTGGGGGGCAAATGCCGGCCCGGAGTGGAAGAGCCTGCCGATCGCACGGCTCCGGTACACGAAAAAGACCGGCACGTGGGACTTGTGTTATCCAGGCCGTGACCTCCGCTTCCACCGCTACGATGCTGCCCCGCAGTCCGCCACCGTCAACATCCTGCTCGACGAGATAGGCCGCGACCCAACCGGCATTTTCTGGGGCTGACTTGCCCGGCCAGGCGAGGACTTTCTCGGGGAAGTCGGGTAGGGGGGTCGGGGTTGCTCGGTGCTGGCAACCTCGGCGGCGTGAGCACGCTTCTGACGCAGCTTCCGGCGCTCCTCGGCGTACTGGTCGGCACACTGGGTACGATCCTCGCCACCTCGCTCGCCGACCGTGCCCGGTGGCGGCGCAGCCAGAGCGTCCGCTGGGACGAGCGCCGGCTCGACGCGTACGTCGACTACGCGCACGCCCTCAAGGAGAGTCACGCGGTGGCGCTACGGATGACCGCCGACCTGCGGCCCGGATCGCACAGCCACCCGATCGACCGGGAGGACGGACTGGCCCGGCTGGCCACGTCCGACGCGCGGCGCACCATCGTCTGGGAGAACCTGCTGCTGCTCGGCGATGAGCCCACGGTCGTAGCCGCCGCTGTGTGGCGGGACGCGGTCTGGCAGGTCGAACGGCTCGCTCGGGGGATCGTTGCATCTTGCGATGTGGCGGCATCCCGACAGATGGGTGTCACCGCGCTCTCCAGCCAAGAGGCGGCCCTACCCTGCTTCCGCCGCCGCCCCGCGCGGCCTCGTCCTCGGTGTCGATCATTCAGCGGCGTCCGCCGGTCACGGCCACGCCGAGCCGGTGGACTGCATAGTCGCCGGAGCTGGCCGCCGCGATGCGCGCCGAGGAGCGCCTGGCCGGGGCGCGGTCTGCGGGTGGGTTCCGGGCGCTGACGGTACGCCTCAACCGGTATCACCTGGCCCGGGAGGAGCTGGCCCGACGCTTCGACGCCCGACCGGTCAACGTTGCGGCACACTCGTGGATCACCTGCACGCCCGAGTCGACGCCCGCCCGAAGCCGATATGGGAGCGGCTGCATGAGGTGGCTGACGCGGCGCGCGGTGTGTCGGGGGGTGTCTGGCTGCTCTGCCCGACGGAAGATCCAGCGTTGCTGCCGAAGCTGGACGGTGCGGTCGTGCGGGTGGGCGACAACAAGTGGATCGCGTTGCCGGACGCTTGGGTCGTCAACGCTCACCGTAGTGCGATCACCGCCTGACGGGGGTAAGCCCAGGGCAGGCGCACCGGCCTGCTGCTGTCGCCAGCAATCAGGCTGTCGGGATGATGACAGGCGATGTCCACGTCCGCCGGTGTTCGGTCAGCCGATCGGATCGTTTCCCCGCCGAGGCGGTGGTGGCACACTCGCTGTCATCAGCGGATCACTCCGGAGGGACCCAGGTGAGATCATGGGTAGCGCTGTTCTTGGTGATTTCCCGCCTGCTGCTCTCGTGGTTCGGGCATCGACTGGAGCTTCGCGGCGAAGGTAACTCACGCAAGCGGTTCGTTTATGTGTGTCGGGCTGCAGGGTGCCGGTGGGTAAGCCGCCCGATCAGCGGGGCCGACTCCGGGCTTCGCTGCCCGCAGCACCGGTCGGCCGGCGTGGACCAGGTTTTCGTTGCTCCGTTCGGCTGTGGGGAGTGCGACCGGGTGCTGGTGTATCCGCAGCACCTCGATCCCGCGTCGATCGTCCACCTTCATGATGGACGGCATCATCCCGCTCCCTTCGGCGAAGGGGTGAGGTGAGGTCCGGTGTGGTTGGGCGCGCTGTTCACGTCGACCGCTGCGAATTTCGGCCGACTGCTGATCGTCGGTCTGCTCCCGAACGCGATCGTCGTGGCATACACCTGGGTTCTCGTCGTGATTGGCGCATTCACCAACACCGGGCCGCCGCTGACGCTGCGAGCGTTCGGGCAGGCTAGCTTCCGGACCGACGCGGGTGGCCTGCTTGTCTTCGCGCTCATGGTCATCACCCTCACCACCGTGATCCAGCCCTTTCAGATCCGACTGGTTCGCATCCTCGAGGGTTACTGGCGCAGCCGTCTGGGCGCCGTGCCCTACCGGCTGGCCACCGCGGCGCATACGAAGCGGCGGGACCGGCTGCGCCGGGCCGCTAACGCCGATATCCCGGACCCCAGTGACGCCGATCTTGCCCAGCGGCCGATCAGGCAGCAGATCCGTGAACAACGGCGGGCGCGAAAGCTCAATCTGCAGGCGGAGCGAGCCGTGGCAGCGCTGCTGTCGTATCCGCCCGGACCTGAGCCAGTGCTCCCCACGATGCTCGGCAACGCTCTGCGGCGCAATGAACGGGTGGCGGGTGAGCGCTATGCCCTCAACACGCTCAGGTCGTGGCCGAGGCTCTATCCGTTCCTCAGTCAGAAGGTGGCCGACGAGTTCAACTCTGATACCGACAGCCTGGACGCGTCGGCCAACCTCGCGGTCACCTTCCTGGTGATGAGTGGTTTGGGATTCGTCGCGTTCGCGAACGACACCTGGCTGCTGCTGGTGCCCGGTGTGCTCGTACTGCTGGCGGTGGCCGCGTACCGGGCGGCGATCGCTGCCGCGCGCGGCCAGGGACTGGCCATGTCGGTGGCCTACGACCTTCACCGCTTCGACATGGTCCGGGGCCTTCACCTCGACCTTCCGGCGACGCCGCAGCACGAGGCCGAGCGGAACCGTGCCTTGTCGTTGTTCCTCGAGGTCAGCGACGAGCTGCCGGAGCCGCCCCCGGCAGCGGAACAGTTGCGATTGAGCTACGTCCACCCGCAGCGCGACTAGCTGCGGCGGAGCTCGAGCGCACCGCCCAACCCGAGCAGCCGTACCTCCAAGTCTGGGCCGCCGCCGGCGACCGCTCGACGGCCGGACTCGCGCACGATGAGCAGCGAACGGGCTGGCGGCCTGGCGAGGATCCGCCATTCGCGGGGAACGTCGACCACCACTCGACCGCCGAGCGTCACTGCGGTGAGGACCGGCCTTCCGGCCGGCTCGGAGCCGAGCATGTCGAGTCGCACCTCGCCGAGGACCGCGACCGCACGCAGGTCCCCGAGTAGCGCCGCTGGCGCGGCCACCCGCCCGGTCCACATCACGCGGGCCCAGGACCGCTCCTCGGCGGACGCGGACACCACCAGGGCGGCCGCGCCGAGGAACGCAACCGCGATGCTGAGGTTCGTCAGATGCGACAGGCGGATGCCGGGCCGCAGAACCAGCGCTGCCGCGATCGCGGCCAGGGTCAAGGGACCGATGAAGACCAAGGCGGAACGCGTGGCCGCCCGTCCCAGGTTGACCACGGCGAGAGCGATGAGGGCGTACGGCCCGAACTCCGTCAGCTTGCCCCAGGCCAGCTCGATCCGCTGCACCGGATCGAAGATCAGATAGCTGGTGGCGACGAGACCGAGGATCCCCACCCAGAGCCGCGTCCGTTTCACGATGCTCGACTGATTCCTAGGAGGATCTGGACGCACGTTTGTATGTGCATTTCACCGCCACGGCATGGCGGTCGTCGTCGCGGACCAGCACGACCCCGGACCCGGCTTGCAGATCTAGGCAGAACGTCACCTCTAGGCCGTCCAGGTCCCAACACTGCGGAGGGTCCGTCTCCTGATCGAGCTGCGCGGGCAGCTCTCGGCTGACAGCGGCGATCGCGGCGGCGAGTTCGGCTATCCGCGAACTGTCCGCGGCATGTCGTGTGCCAGGGCTGTCCGGAGCCTGGACTTCGACGGTCAACTCCATGGCCACCTTCATACCGTCTCAAGGTCGGCTACGGCAGTGCCGGCGGAGTTCGAATGCGGTGTGGCGCGTCGCGGCGGCGGGCGCAGGCCGGCAGCTTGAACGTAGATCTCACGTTGGCGGTCGCGTTGCAGCGGCGGTTGATGACGTAGCCGGTCAACCAGATCCAGCCTTGGTACGTCGGCTGGTCCGACACCGAGGCGACGCGGAAAGTCAGCGTGCGATCCCCAGCGAATTGCACCGAGGCTCGGCCGTCGATGACGAGCAGGTCGCCGGGGGAGGGACGTGCGGTCACCGTTGCCGACAGCCCCAAACAACTACTCACCATTAAGTGATCTTGACGCGACCGGAAGGTGCGAGAGGGGGCGGGATTAGTCGGGGCTGGGGCGGCTCTGTTGTGGCGGGATCAGTGGGCTGCTCACCGCGTCTGCCGGATATTCGGCGTGGCGGCGTAGGAGTTCGGTGATCCAGCGGGCGGCTTCCCGCTGCGTGGTGAGCATGTGGTCGCGGGCGTCGGCGACGTCCTGGTCGTCGGCGTGGGTGTTCAGGAGCGTCGCCCACTGGCGGCTCAGTTCCTCGGCGTACCGGGCTTTGCGCACCTGCTCGTCGAACTGGTACTCCAGTTCGAGCAGTCGGTCGACGTGTGGTTGGAGCGCCGGCATGATCCGCTCGTCGAGCCGGACGGCGGCATCGGGGCGGCAGGTGATGACGATGTCACCCCGCTCGTAGGACCACTCCGGATCGTCGGCGAGCGCCTGCCGCAACGCCACCTCCAGGTCAGCGGCGCGATGCGGCGGCAGATTCCGGGCGGCGTCGGCGGCGAGCCGGGTCAGCCGTTGGATCGCGTTGGGCTGGAAGTACTGCACGTACCAGCTCAGTACCTCGGAGCGCAGGCTCGTCGACGACGACCAGGCGAAGGTGGCGCGGATGTGGAACGAGTACACGTATCCGCGTGCCGGGACCGCGATCAGCCGGGGCGCGTCGCGCTGCTCCACGAGGGGGCCGGAGAGCGGCGGGGCCGCGCCGGAGCCGACGGGGGCCTCGTCCTGGAGGGCGGCGACCAGTCGATCCCAGTGCCGCGCCCACCACCGCCAACCGCGGACGCTCGCGTCGCGGGCGATGGTCAGCCCTCGAACGCCCCGGTGTCGCCACTGGTCCGCGGGCCTCGGCCTCCCATCGGGGGCGTCCGTCATGGCACCCCTCCACGGTCGCGGATCCGCGTTTCACGCTAACAACCGATGACCGATTTGCCCGTAGCCACGCCGTCAGGGCCCACGAGGGCGGAGGGTCGTGCGGGGTTCACCGAGCATTGTGGCGCAGTTGGGGCGACGGGGCTGTCGCCGACGACCGGCAACGGTGAGACTGGGCTCGATCCGACAGTGACGCGGATCGATCGACTGGATGGTCTGGAGGCAGCCTGTGTCCACCCTCGTGTCCCCGTTGGCCACGCTCGGCGCGATCCGCCGGCGTACCACCACTCTCGCCCTGCTCCTCACCATGGTCGCCGCCGCGCTGGTCGGCCCGTCCGTGGTGGCCCCGCGGTTGACCGACTCTGCCTCGGCGGCGGTCTACAGCTCCTGCAATGTCAGCCGCTGTGCGGACGCCCGTACCGCCCGCTCGGGTTGGTCCGCCAAGGGCTTCCCGACCAGCCGCGGCTGGTATTCCTGGAGCGGCGGCAAATCCAACTTCGCCGGCGGCCGGTTCTACAACTACGAGGGTCAACTGCCGACCAACGCCACCTACTACGAGTACGACGTCTACCCGCGGACCCAGGGCGCCGCCCGGGACGCGTACCGGATCGTGGTGAACCGCAGCACCGGGGTCACCTGGTTCTCACCCAACCACTACACCGACTTCTACCGGCTCTGACCGACCGGGGGCCGGCCGGCTGCGTCCGGCCGGCCCCCGGCGTCGTCGCACAAGCCAGACCAGGAGAAACCTGATGTACGACGAGGACGACGGTCGGCTGCCCGACTGGTTGACGGTCTGTCGCGGCGCCGTCCCGGAGCTGCCCGGCGCGGTGGTGCTGTCCGGTGGAGCAGCTCGAACCCGGCCCGCGCTCTTCGCCGCGTTGGCCGGTGCGCTGGCCCTGCCGGCGCACCTGGGGAGCACCTGGGACGCCCTCGCCGACGTGCTCCGGGACCGGCTGGACGCCGGCCCGCTCACCCTGCTGATCATTGACGCCGGCGAGTTGCTCGTTGACGAGCCGGCCGGTCAGTACGCCCTGCTGCTCGCCGTGTTCGGCGATCTCGCCACCAGCGCCCCACATCCTCTCCGTGTGGTCCTGCACGGAGCTTCGCCCGCCGATCGCTAACCGGCTCGCGCGGAGGGTGTCTCACGCTGGGTGGGGGCAGTCGGAGGCGCATGCGCGGATGAGCGTGATGACTGTGAGGCATCAATATGACTGTGAGGTATCACGCTCATGAGCAGGACCTCCTCGGGCCGCGCCGCGCCCTGCCGCCGTTGAGGACGGACGGCAAGGGCTGCGGAGAGCTGTGCGGGTGCTCAGTTTCCGACAGTCGCGGCGGCGGCGGGCCACGGTGACGGTGGCGGTGACGGTCCGGTGACGGGCCCTTCGCGATCCTCGTGCCGAGCCGGGCACTGTGCACCGGCGCAGGCAGCGGGGAGGCCGTGCGGTGGACTTCGTCGACGGGGTGCTGGTGCGGTTGGCCGATCCGGGCACCCGCGCCGCGCTCTTCGATGACGCGTCCCTGGCGCACCTGGTCGAGGCCGCGTACGACACCGAGGCGATGCCGATCGCGCCACCGTACGCGGCGGTCTTCGACGAGCTGACCCTCGGCTTCGCCGCCGCTCCCGTCACGGTGGCCGAGGGGGAGTGGCTGGGCTCCGGTGGCACCACCCGCACCGAGCTGCGGGTGCGCCTACACGGGCTCGGCGGTGCGGCGCTGCGGATCGACGCGTTGTGGCGGGGCAGCCTGGTGGTGCGGACCAGCGCCGCCCGGGACCGGGTCGAGGACCTCGACGTGGCGGTGCCCGCCTTCGACGTGGATCCGCAGATCGTCGCCGACCTGGGCGCGTTGCCGGCCGACCCGGCGCAACTGGAGACCGAGCGCCGGAGCCGGCTGGTGGCCCGCCTGCGGGCCGGGTTGCACCAGCCGGCCGCGTTCACCGACGCGCACCTGGACCGGTTGCTCGCGGGTGTCGGCGCGGCGAACGCCGGCGACCTGGTGACGCGGATGCGCGGGCAGGCCGCGGGGGCCACGGTGAAGCTGCGCTACGCGGCGCCGCCAGCCGCCCCACCGACCCCGCGTCCGCTGCCGTTCGCCGCCGCCGTGCTGATCCGCGACCAGGGCTTCTCCCTGGCCGACCTGCTCGTCGAGACCCGCCTCGTGCGGGCCCGCGCCGAGGAGTTGGGCCTGGACGTGCCCGCACCGGACGACGTCCGGCGACGACATCGGGTGGTCGCTGTCTGGGTGGTCCCCGTCGAGACGTTCGACGACGACGGCTGGCCCGGCGGCGACACCGGCACCGACGCACAGAAGCGGGCCGCCCGGTTCGCCCGGGCCGGCCAGTGGCTCGCCCGCAGCGGCATCGGCCTCGCCGCCGTGACGACCTGAGACCCCAGACCGCAACAGCAACTTCGTCCGGGAGGACCCGTGGCACCGACAGCAGCATTCCCGTTCATCGAGGTCCGGATCGTGCCGCCACCAGCGCCACTGGCCCAGCGCTCACCGGGCGTCATCGCCGTGGTGGGTAAGGCGCCGGCCACGGCCGACGGCGGCTCGGCGCCGGCGAACACGCCGGTCCGGATCGAGACTCTCGACGACGCGGTCACCAACTTCGCCCGCCGGCAGGCCGGCAACGTGGTGCGCAACGCCCTCTACAACTCCCTGGAGCTGGCGTTCCTGCAGGACCCGCGTCCGGCCAAGGTGTACGGGGTCAAGGTCGCCGGCGACGACTACGCCGCCGCGCTCGGCGGTCTGGAGGCCGCCGACGACGTGACCATGGTGTCGCTGGCCAACGAGTCGGGCGTCGGCAACCCCGCCGGTGCGGGCGCGCCCACGGGGCTGCACGCGCTCAAGGCGCACGTGGAGACGATGTCCGCGGCCGGCCAGCGGCGGCTCGGGTTCGCCATGGTCAACCCGGCCACCGAGAAGGGCCCCACCTACGTCGCGGACATCACCACAGCCGCGAACCCGCTCAAGAGCAGCACCAGCCGGATGGTGATGATCGCCGCCCGGGGCGCGGACGGTGACGCGGCCACCGCCGCGATGGCCGCCGTGGCCGGACTGCCGGTGCACCACAGCATCGTGCTGAAGAAGATCCGCGGGGTCGCCATCCCGGTGGCCAAGCAGTACAGCCCGGCTGAGATCAAGGGCCTGTCCGAGGCCAACCTCACGCCGATCATCGACCCGACGCTGATCACCGGGGAGAGCCTGCACTTCGCCGACGGGAGGCTGTTCACCTCCGACGCGAGCCTGCTGCACGTCGACCTGGTGCGCACCCTCGATGCGATCGAGTTCATGCTGCGCGCCGGCCTGATCGGGCTGGTCGGCGACGCGCGGATCACCAAGCCGGGCATGACGCTGCTGAAGACCCAGGTCGACGGCATCCTCGGCCCACTCAAGCGGCAGTCGGTGATCGACGACTACCGCATCGAGATCCCGGTGCTGGACATCCTCACCATCCCCGAGGTCGCGCGTACCGCCACCGACACCTCGATCGTCACCGCCGCCCGGGCCGACCGCACCGTCGACCTGGTCGTCACCGTCACGTACGGCCCGGCCGTGAGCCGCCTGCTGGTCACGCTCGTGGCCAAGTTCTGACCCGGAGGAACCAGACCATGGAGTGGAAGACCCGCCTCGCGGTGCAGTACACCAAGGGCACCGAGACGGTGCTGATCAGCCCCATCGACTCGTTCAGCCCGTCCTTCTCGCTCAACGTCGAGGCCCTGCACTCGTGCGAGGTCACCCACCTGGGTGTCATCCACGCGCCGGTGTCGATGAACTTCACGATGACCGTCAAGGCGATCGGGGACGTCGCCGGCCGGCTCACCAAGCTGGCCCTCGACGGCGACCTGTTCGACATCGCGCTGCTGGAGCACACCGGCGACGACTGGGCGTTCTCGTCCTTCGTCCTGCGTGACTGCATGATCACCAGCGCCACGCCGACCACCGCCACCATCTCCGGCGCCCCGGCCGCGACCTTCAGCGGCTTCAGCCTGGCCGCCACCGTCGACCCGAAGACCGGCGACCAGTCCGTGCTGCCCTGACCGGGCAGGACGTGACAGCCCGCCAACGATCAACCGGAGGTAGCAGATGACGACCGGTGCTGGCCGTGCCGCCCGGGTCACCCGTACCGGGCTGGCCCTGGTGCACGCGGGTGAGTTGGTGTTGCCGGCGGCCGGCAGCGAGGCGGAGGCCGCGCAGGTGGCCGAGGACGACCGCGCTGTCATCGCGTACCACTTCCCGGTGGAGATCGAGGTGGTCGTGGCCGGCGGCGCGGTCGACGCCGACGCGCTCGCCGACCTCGCGCTGGCCCGCCTCGCCGACCACCTGGACGGGCAGGTCTGACGGTGGCCATCTCGGTGCACGTCCCGGTGCGGATCCGGCTGGACGCCCGGTCGGTGACCGAGCGGCCGGCGGCGGTGACCGACGCGCTCGGCGCGGCCCTGGCCCGCGCGCTGGAACGCTCCCGCCGCGAGGTGGTCGCGCCCCGCGGCGGCTACCTGGAGGTACGCCCCAACCCGCCGGAGTTCCGCTGGACCGGCGCGGGCGGCGAGCGGGTGTCCCCGGACGACCGGCGGGCCTTCGAGGCCCGGCTACGCCGGCGCATCGACGAGGTGATCACGGCGGCGCGGCTGGACCCGGGGCTTCCGGCCGGGGTGGCCGCGCCGCTGAGCCGACCGGCAGCCGAGGTGTTCGACAGGCAGCGGATGCGTCACCTGCTGGCCGTCTACCGGGTGCCGTCCTACGACGACGGTGGGGACGCCGCCGAGGTGCCGGTGGACGGCGACGAGCCGCCGTCGGTGACCTACCAGTGGCTGCTACGGCCGGTCAGGTACCTGGCCAGCCACTTCGCCGAGTTGGAACGCGAGGCGGCACGCCAGCACGGTGACCTGCCGTCGGGCACCCCGAACGGTGTTATCGCCCGGGTGTTCGACCTCAACGATCAGCCGACATGGTTGGTCATGGTGACCACCACGCCGCTGTCCTTCTTCACGTTCGACGCCTTCGGTGAGACGGTCACGGTGCTGAACCCGGAGCCGCACTTCGAGGTCCAGCCGGTGCAGCCCACCCCGCAACCCGGCACAGTGGAACGCCGTCTGATCACCGACCGGTCCGCCCTGATCGCCATGGTGGACGACGAGATGGCCGAGGGCGCCCGGCAGCGGTTGCGCATCGCCCGGCCGAGGGCCGAGACCACCAGCGTGGAAGAGTACCGAGCGCATATCGAACGGGCCGTCGACGCGGCGGTGCTCCGGCGGGTCAACGAGATCGTCGGTCCGCCCGACGGGCCGGCGCCGACCTGCCTGGTGATCGTCCGCCTCGGTGGCGCCAGCGTGCTGTTGGTGGGCAATGCGGAGACCGACGCCACGCTGCACTGGACCGGCACGGCGAACCTGCTGCCCATCACCGTCGAGCAGCGTCCGGCCGCTCCGTCGGACCCGAACGCGCTCCCCGGCGGCGGCACGGGCGGCGGCACCGGTTCAGGGGTGGGTGAAAGCGGGTCCGGTGCGGGCAGCGGATCCGGCGGTGGCAGCGGACCCGGCGGCACCGGCACCGGCACCGGTGGCACCGGCACCGGGCCGGGCGGCGGTGGCGCCGGTGGGGACGGCAGCGGCGGGGCCCGCCGGGGCGGGTTCGTCTTCGACCCGAGCAGCCCCAGCGCCCCGCCCGGCGCCGAGGGTCGACGGTTTCCGGCCGTCACCGGCGAACACTCCGAGATGCGGGCCTGCGCCCCGTTCAACGGCGAACCGGAGCTGGCCGCGCTCGGCCCGGACGGCGACGAGCTGCGCCGACTGATGGACGACATCGCGTTTCGGCTCCAGATGGGCGAGGCCTGCCGCTACCCGGCGAACTTCTGCCTCCAGGCCGCCGCCATGCTGCGCGGCCGGGCCGCGGCGATCAGCCTGCTGGTCGGCGCCTCGGAGCGCGAGGCGTTCACCCGACCCGTGCCGCAGGGTTCCGGAGGGCTCGGCCCGCTGGACTTCCGGCCGGTCGCCTCGCCCGCCGTGCAGTTCCTGCGCCACCTGGCCGGGGTCGTGCCCCGCCTGGATCACCTCGCCCAACTGGTGATGCGCCGCTACAGCCAACCCGAGCACTTCGCCCGCATCCAGGGCGGCTGGATCGACACGTCCGCGTCCTGGAACCTGCACTTCGTCCAGGCGCTCAGCGGCGCGGTCAAGGACGCCGTCGGGCAGCTCTTCGTCGTCGGCAGCCAGGCGATGCTCGTGCAACTGCTGCTCAGCTCGCGCACCGGCATCGAGGCGCGGATCACCCACTTCGACAGGTACGCGCCGATCTTCGAGCGGTTGATCGTGTCCCAGCTCACCGACTACGCCGAACTCCAGGGCCTGCGCGAGCGGCTGCGCCGCCACGAGGCCGCCCGGTGGACGGCCGAACACACCGACGTCGGCGGCGGCACCCTCGCCACGGTGAGCATGGCCAACCCGTCCACCGCCTGGTACGGGGCCGCCCGCGCCATCTCCAGCGCGTTCCTCGCCACCGAGGCCGCGCTGAGCAGCCCCGGCGCGGCCGGCGAGATCGTCGAACGTGACGGCACCACCCGGATCCGCGACTCGCACGCGGTGCTCTGGACCCTCGCCGAGATCGAGCAGGCGCTGGTCATCCAACGCGGCGAGGCCGAGGGCATCGACCCGCTGGTCAAGCAGATCACCGACCTGCCCGACGTGCTGGCCCGCTTCGCCGGCAACCGGTCGGCGATCCGCGACGAGCTGTGGCGGGTGCTGCAGGACATGCGGCGCAACAACACCGAGATGCTCGGCCGTGCCCGCACCGACGCCCGCTTCGCGTTCCGGTCCAGCCGGATCAGCGAGCACATCCCGTCGGCCACCATCCCCGGAGGACAGTTCGCGCTGCAGGGCATCCACCTGGTCACCCACCAGCAGATCGGCGAGTTCTTCGGCGGCAACCTCTACTACGCCACCGGCGTCGACAGCCTGTTCCACACCGAGTTGGGCCGGGAGGCGCTGAGCGCGTTCGGCGTCATGGTGGGGATCATCGCGCTGTCGCTGCTCTGCCCGCCGCTGGGCTTCGTGGTCGGGGTGGCCGTCGCCGCCGTCGACGTGGCACACGCGCACCAGCGCGAGCGCCTCTACGGATCGATGCTCGACCCGGAGCTGGTGCTCACCCGCACCGAGGTTGAGGTCGAGCTGTTCGCCGCGTACCTCGGACTCGCGTTGTCGCTGATCCCGGAGGCCGGCACCATCGGCGGCGCGGCCGTGCGCGGAGGCCGGGTCGCCCTGCGCTTCGGTGTCCGCGCCGGGCTGCGCACCGCCCGAGGGTACGTGGTACGCCGGGTCACCCGGCAGATCGTCGAAGCCGCGTCCCGTGACCTGCTTCAGGGGTTCCTCACCGAGATCCTGCTCAACGAGGTGCTGGAACGGGTCGTGCAGAAGCTGATGGAGCCGGTGCTCGCGTACGTGGAGCGCGAGGCGATGCTCAGCGGCGCTGTCGGTGGCCCGGAGGGCGCCCGGTTCATCCTCATGGTGCTGGACTCACAGCCCGGTGGCGCCGCCGCGGGTCCGCGCGTCCCGGTGGTGCGGCCGTGACCGGGCCACGTCGGTTCCGTGCCGGCCGGTTCCTCGACGCCGCCGCCGTGCACGCCGCCGCCGACGCCAACCCACGACTGCAACGCTTCATGCGAACCATCGCCGCGCACAGCGAGGCCGGTGACGTGCGTTCCCGGCGGCTGCTGGAGCACCTCATCCGCCGCGTCGTCGACGACGTCGGCGACCTGCACCTGAACAACGCGCTCAACCGGCTGGAACGCATCGCCGTGCTGCGCGACAACATCGCCGCGATCCTCGACCACGTGCTGGAGGGCGGCACCCTGCCCGAGGGGGTGCGGCTGGAGACGCTCGGCGAGCGCTTCGACCAGCTCAACACCGAGATGCGCGAACTGAGCCGCCCGCGCGAGGGCATCGTCGGGGACGCGCCGCTGCGGCTGGCCGACGACGCAGCCCAGTACGCCGACTCGCTGCTGCGCGAGTTCGAGGTCGCCGGCGGTACCAGTGCGGCCGGCTGGCACGTCGAGCCCGCCGCAGTGGTCCAGGACGCGTTCCGGGCCATGCCGGCGGACCAGCAGGCCGCGTTGCGCCGCGCCGCCGAGCTGGAACCGGAGGCGCTGTGGCGGGCGGTGGCCGCCGAAACCGAGAGCGGCAGCCGGGCCGCCGTCACGGACCTGGAGACCCGGCTCGGCGGCCGGTTCACCCCCGACGACGTCGCCCGGCTGCGGACCGCAGTGGGTGAACTCGGCAAGGCCCGCTCCAAGGGCCTGCACATGAACGACGCCCGGCTCACCGAGGCCCTGGCCCGCATCGCCGACCCGGAGCTGCGCGCGGTGGTGGCCAGCGGCGACATCTGGCTCACCCAGCAGTTGGCCGTGCACAACCCGGAGGCCCTGGCGACCCTGTGGCGACGCTTCCGCGACCGGGGCGGCCGCGCCGACGACGGCCCCGGCTTCCGGGCCTACCTGCGCCACGACATGGTCACCTACGGCCGCGGCGTGCTCGGCGAGTACGGCGCCGCGTTCTCGCTGAGTAGCATCGAGCTGTTCCTCAAGGGCCCCGACGCCAACGTCAAGGTCGCCGGCACCGACCTGGTCGGCATCGGCCACGACGGCTGGGTGTGGCTGATCGACGACAAGTCGCACCGGGCCAGGAGTGTCAGCGGAGTCAGCGCGCTCACCGACAACCTCGTCACCAACCTGCGCCGCGACGCCTCCGACTTCCGCGACGCCATCGCCCGGCTGCAACGCGACGACCCCGGTTTCACCCCCGACCCGCGGATCCTCGACGCGATCTCCCGGATGGAGGACGCCGCAGCCGAGATCGACCGGATCAACCGGCGCGGCTCCGCGTCCACCCGGCCCGCGCGGATCAGCCGGGCACTGGAGGACCGCCGGCTGCGGCTGCGCGTCACCAGCGCCGCCGGCGAGGTCCGCGAGATCACCCAGGCGCTGCGCGCCCTGGGCCTGGCCGTCGAAGCCACCGGTACGCCGGTGTCGCTGCCACCCATCGGAGGGCGCTGAGCATGGCCATCACCAGCAGCTTCATGCGGTACGGCACGGTGCCGTCGGCGATCATCAGCGACGGGGTGCTGCCGATCCCGCTCTGGGCCGTCACCGCCATCTCCCTCGCGCAGACCTACCACCTGCCGCCGATCGGCTCCACCGCGCACAAGGCCATCGTGGCCACCCACGACGACACCATCACCCTGACCGGGGTCCTCGTCGGCGCGGAACGCTACGCCTGGAAGTTCGCCCTGGAGACGATGGCCGAGGCGAGCAAACGCGGCACCGCCCTCGCCGCGTACTCCGGGGGGAAGTTCGGTGGACTGATCCTGGTCACCTCGATGACCATCCGCACCGACATGCAGGTGCAGTCGCTGACCTTCAACGCGTCCGCCGCCCGCCGCGACGTCCTGGACACCACCATCACCCTCGTCCACGTGCCCCGTCCCAGCCTGCTCGGCAAGCTGCTCGACGTGGCCAGCATCGGAGTCGGCGCGCTCGCCGACGGGTTGGGCAACTGATGCCACCGTTCCCGATCGACCGCTATCTGCTGCCGGAGACACCTGTCGAGGTGCCCGACGGGTTCACCGAGGTGCGGCAGAGCCTCACCGCCGGCCTCCCGCACCGCGTCGAGCTGGGCGCCGGTGTCCACGCGGTGCTGATCCTGCCCACGGGCCTGGCCCGGCAGTGGCTGAACACCGACCCCCTCGCGGTGGTCAGCACCTCCGCCGACGACCTGGCGCCCCGGCCCGCGCCCCCGGCCGTGCCCCCGCCACCGGCGCTGGTCGGGCGGGTGCCGCTGCGACTGGTGGTCCGTCAGGGCACCCGGATCCTCGGTTCGGTGCCGCTCGCCGCCGGTCTGCGCCGGGTCTGCCCCGACGCCGGCCCGGCGGTCGCCGCCGGGTCCACCCCGATCGTCGTCGAGGTGGTGGTGCTCGGCTGGCTGCTGCACGCCGGGACGGTACGCGGCTCCGGCGACTACGGCTCGTCCATCGCGCTGGCCTGGCGGCGCGCCGACCGCGCGGCGGACCAGTTCGGGCCGCCACCGATCAACGAGTTCGTCTGGCGTCGCCGCCCACCCGCCCAGCGCGTCGAATCCGAGCTGGGCCCCGGCCGGCTGCGCTACCGCTATCTGCTCGACAAGAAGCTGCGGAGGGTGCTGCGATGACGCTCACGCCGTTCCAGACCGGTCAGGTCCGCCAGGGCGCGGTCGGCAACGACGCCGGTTGGACCCTGACCTTCCACCGGGAGACCCCGACCGGGCTGAGCCAGGACGCGGCGCTCACACTGTCCAGCGCCGACTACTACGCGGCCATCGACGCCGCGCTGCCCGACGGGCTGGGCCCCGGCGCGTACACGATCACCGTGCAGGGGCTGATCGACGAGCACTTCGCCCTGTTGCGCACCGCCGAGGGCCAACCACCGCTGGTGGCGAAACTGCACCTGTACTGGCGCGACGCCAACACCTCGGTCGGCGCCTTCTTCACCAACCTGGTCGGCGTCAACGCCGGGCCGACCCCGGCCGAGCTGACCCAGGCGCTGGTCGCCGTGCTGCGGGTGACGAAGGTACGCCGGCTCACCGGCGAGCGGACGTACGACACCGAGCTGACCCTCGTCGAGCAGGCGTACGCCCGGCTGGGTCAGCGGGTCGCCGAGCGGTTCGAGGCGGCGAACTTCAGCGCCGCGATCCGGGCCGTCGCCGAGCGGACCAGAGTGGACATCGCCACCTGGGGCGCGAACCCGGACGGCACGATGACCAGGGGCGCCACCGAGGCGGCCGGCGACGAGCGGGTCGCCTTCGGCGCCGGGCTGCTCCACCGTGCCGCGCTGGAGCGGATCGGCGGCGCGTTGCAGCAGTCGCTCAACGCGTACGGGCGGGGGACGCTGCTGATCCGGGACGGCACCGTGCACGTCGGCAAGCGGCCGATCCCCTACCCGGAGGGGGAGCCCAAGCCGCTCACCCTCGCCACCGGCCTGCTCGCCTGCACCGAGAACGGCAGCCAGGACACCGACCCGTACGCGGCCACCGAGGCCGGCGGCACCGCCGCTCCGCGCCGTCGGGCGTGGACACTGACCCTCAAGGGCCGCCCCGACCTGAAGCCCGGCGACCTGGTGCGCTTCGACCCGCCGGCGGTGGACGAGGCCACCACGCTGGGCAGCGTCGGAGCGGCACTGCTCGGCTCGTTCGCGGCCCCGTTCGCCCCGTCGACCGGGGAGTTGGGCGCTGGGGCGAAGCTGCTCTACCTCAGCGCGGCCCGGCACACCCTGTCGCGTACCGCCGGTTTCGTCACCGTGGTGCAGGGCGTCGAGGTCACCTCGGGCGCCCAGGCGTGGGACAGCTGGAGTGACGCCTCCGGCGTGGGCGCGGCCGAGCCGGCCGGTCCGGCGTCCTCGCCCGGGGTGGCTGCCGCCGAGGCGGTGCGGCGGGCGGCCCGCGCGGCCCGGGGCGAGATGCGTGGCCTGGAGATCGGCGAGGTACGCGCGGCGGCCACCAACGCCACCGGCGCGGTCGAACCGCCGGCGCAGACCGAGACGGTGTGGGAGGGGCTGGCCCGCCCCGACGGCCGTCCCAACGGCGCCCGCCGCCTGCCGGTCCGCCGGGAACAGCCCGCGCCGCTGCCCGGGGTGACCTACCTGACCCCGTTCGCCTGGGGTGGCTGCGGGCTCATCCTGCCCCGCTACCCGGGCACCCGGGTGGCGCTGGCCTACCGCAACGGCGCGCCGGACGACCCGGTGGAGGTGGGTGCGCTCTGGCCCACCGGGCACGCCCCGGTCTCCCAGCCGGGGGACTGGTGGCTGTCCCTGCCGGTCGGGGTGGCCACCAACAGTCGCTCGTCGGTCGGCGACACGGTGGTGCCGGCCGACCACGACGGCAAGGTGGCGCACGACCTCACCGACGGCGACGGCAACCGGGTCATCGAGCTGGGTGAGCTGACCGTGCGGGTGGGTCGGGCCCAGTTGCAGGGGCGCGGTCAGCGCCCGGCCCGCGCCGACGAGGCCGACAGCATCACCATCGAGCACGCCGCCGGCGGGTCGTCGATCGTGATGAAGCAGGACGGCTCCATCACCATCACCGCCACCCAGATCGACCTGGACGCGGGCAACGGCGCGGTGAACATCAGCGGCGGCACCGTCAACATCGCCGCCGACGACGTCGACGTCCAGGTCAGCAACGCGATGAACGTCCACTGAGGAGAGCGACATGGCTTTCGTGCTCACCACGTCGAGCAACGTGCACTGCCCCAATCAGGGGGCGGTCATCCCGGCCGGGCAGGGCAAGCTGACTGTCAGCCACGCGCCGGTGGTCCGGCTGGACGGCATCAGTGGCAAGTCGGTGGCAGGGTGCACCATCACCACCAGCAACTCCACCAAGCCGTGCAGCACGGTGACCTCGGCGACCGGAGCCGCCGGGAAGCTCAAGGTCGGCAACGTCGCAGTGGCCCTGGACTCGCTCAGCGGCGCCACCGACGGCAGCACCCCCGGCCTGTCCGCCAGTGCCGGGCAGAGCAAGCTGAAGGCGGTCTGAGATGGACCGGACCGAGCGGGAACGGCAGGCCGCCCAGCGCCGCTACCTCGGCTGGGGCCTCGCCTTCGAACCCACCATGCCCGGCGTGGACCTGGCCCGCGACATCGTCTTCGACGACGGCCCGAACGGCCGGGTGCTGGCCCTCGTCGCCGGCACAGACAACGTGGCCCAGAGCCTCGCGGTGGCCCTGACCACCCTGCGCGGCTCGAACGTCTTCGACGCCACCTTCGGCTTCGACGGTCTCAACGCCCTCGCCGAGCAGATTGAGCCGAACCTGATCCGCGAGCAGGTGCGCATCGGCATCATCACGCTGCTCGACCGCGACCCCCGCGTCCGCAAGATCGTCGACGTGAACCTCGACGACGGTCGACTCGGCGCGAACGGCACCGACGACGCGGCGAAGGCCGCGCTGCGCGCGTCCCGCACCCTCCAGGTACAGGTCCAGTTCGAAACCATCACCGACGACCGGCTCTCGGTGCATCTCGGGGAGCTGCCCAGTGTCTGATCCCACCCTCCCGGCCGAGCTGGCCGACGTCTTGGCCGTCGACGCCGCCGCACTTCGGGCCACCGGCTCGACCGGCTTCGGCATCGTCGAGAGCGGCTTCGTGCCGAAGTCCTTCGCCCGGTTGCTCGCCGAGAAGCTGGCCACCGCCCGGCTGCTCTTCGGCGACGACATCGACCTGACCAGCGGAGCGGTGCTCCGCAAGGTCCTGGAACTGGCCGCGCTGGAGGACGCCCGACTGTGGGCGGCGCTCGGTGCCGTCTACGACAACTCGTACGTGGTGTCGGCGACCGCCGACGCGTTGACCCGCCTCGGCGAGGAACTCGGCATACCCCGCCCGTACCTGCCGGCGAAGGGCACGGTGAAGCTGAAGCTGAAGGCCGCCCTGCCCACCGGGCGCACCCAGCTCACACTGCCCCGGGGCGCGCGGCTGTCCACACACGGCGGGCACCACGTGGCACTGGACGAGACGGTGGTGCTCTCCGCCGCCGTGGGCGAACGGGTGCCGGCCGTCGCCGCGTTCTATCCCGGCCCGGCGCACAACCTCGACCCCGCGCAACCCAGCCAGAAGATCGACCGCTGGAACCGGGCCGACACCCTGCTGGCCGACCTGGACGACGCCGAGCAGGCCGCCGGCAAGGAACTGGTGGAGATCACCCACACCGTCGCGCTGACCGGGGGCGAACAGCAGGTCCCCGACGCGCGCTACCGGCAGCTCCTGCTGGCCGCGCCCCGCTCCATCTGGACAGCCGAGGCGATCGGTCTGGCCGTGGCGACAGTGCCCGGCGTACGTCAGGTGCAGGTCTTCGACGGTCGCGGTGGGCTGGACCTCAACCAGTCCATCTTCGGCAACTTCAACTTCATCGAGCGGGTCTTCAGCACCGAACGCGACCTCGGCAACCCGTACTACGTCACGGTGCTGGTCGCGCCCACCGCCGCGGCCATCTGGGACGGCCCCGACGGGCTGCACGCCGCAGTCGAGTCGGTCATCGAGGACCTGCGCCCGGTGGGCATCTTCGCCTCCGTGGACCGTGCCGACGAGGTGGGCATCGGTGTCGAGGCCGATCTGGTGATCCGGGGCCTGCCCCTGCCCACCGGCTCGAAGGAGACGGTGAACGCGTCCACAGCGGCCACCGAGCTGCGGGCCCGCCTGCACGCCCGGTTGCGCCGCTACGTCGACGAGCTGCCCTTCGGCGAGCCGGTCCGCGCCGCCGAGGTGATCTGGACGCTGATGAACGAGCCGGGCGTCGCGGACGTCCGCGCACTGCGGCTGGTCCGCTTCCCGGCCGACTCGGCGGTGGTGGTGACCGGCAGCGCGCCCACCGGCGACGGGGTGCAGCGGCTGCCGGTCGGCGACAACGCGGTGCTCGCCGCGAACCAGGTGCCTGTCTACGTCGACCGGGACGACCCCCGGCCGTTCCGGATCGTCTGAGCGGGGGACCGATGACCGACATCCGGGTACCCGTGGACGGCGCCGACCCGTCCGTCGAACGTAACCTCGTCGACCAGCTGGAAGGCCCGTACCCGGGCACCGTCCGGCGGGTGGTGGTGCCACTGGTTGGCACCGGCGTCGCCGTCGTGGACTGGACCAGCCGCCACCCGCTGCTCACCGTCGTGCTGCGCCGCGACCTGGCCGAGGAGACCGTACGGGTGACCGTCACTGTGGACCCCGGCGGCGCGGGCCAGCGGGTGCTGCCGCCGGTGGTCTTCGCGCCCTGGTCGGCCGCCGGGGCGTCGGTGCCGGCGTACGCCCCGGACACCGCCGACGAGCCGTTGGTCGCGTCGTTCCCCGTCGCCGTGACGGCCGAGCGGGCCGTCGAAGGCGCCGCCGCCACGGCGGTCACCGGTGCCGCGCTCACCGGGTTGATCGAGCTGGCCGTGCTGGAGGGCAACCTGGGCCGGCTGCTCTACCTGATGTCGTACGAGAAGCACCGGCTGCGCCGCGCGGCCCGGGAGGTGCACGCGTACCGGACCATCGCGCACGCCCGCCGCGACGCGCTGGACCGGATCGGCGCGGACATCGGGGTGGCCCGCTTCGTCGACGAGCTGGTGCACGAGCCGGCCTCCGGTGAGGTGTACGCCCGCCGCCTGGCCCCGCCGGCCCGCGAGCCGGACGCCGCGTACGCCCACCGGCTCGGTCTCTACCGGCGGTTCCTGCTGCCCACCCCTGGTGCGGTGCGCCGGCTGCTCAACGGGCCCGGCACGGACACCGACCCGAACACCGGGCTCTTCGCCGACCTGCCCGGCGGGGCGCGGTTCACAGTGCGCGAGGACGACGACCGGTTCGCGGTGGCGATCCGGCTGGTGGCCGCCGGCGATCCGCAGCACCGCACGAACTTCCTCGCGCAACTGCGCCGCGACCGGCTGGTGCTGCCCGCGAACACCCCGCCGAACAACACAGTGCACGCCGGCCGGGCGTTGCCGGCCAGTCGGCTGGCCGAGGTCACCGCGCTGCGGGCCAGCCTGCGCCAGTCGTACGCCTTCGACAGCGCGCACGGCGTCGCACCGCCGCTGGCCGCCGCCCTGGACCGGGCCGGTCGGGTCTGCCGGGCGCTCGGTTCGTCCATCGTCTGGCAGGTGACCCGGGCCCAGGACGACGCCGGTGGCAGCCGCTACGAGCTGGGCCTCGGCGTCGACGTGAGCTGGCCGACCCCCGCGCAGGCCACCGACCTGCGCAACCGGGTGCTGGACACCGCCCGAGCGGTCACCGCCGACCGGACCGCCGAGGCGCTGATCGCCGCCGCCCGTGCGCAGGGCGTGCCCACTGTGGCAGCCGACGGGGAACTGGCCTGGCTGTGGCGGGTGTGCGGGTTGCCGACGACACACCGGGTCAGCACCACCAGGATGTATCTGTCGCACCTGCCCACCCGAGGGCTGGCGGTGACCGCGCCGCTGAGCGCCGCGGTCGGGGCCGACACGCCGGTCGAGGCGCAGTTCCACGCGCCGGGCGACCCGGGCGGCAACGCGCTGCTCCTCGCCGGTCTGGTCGCCGCCGCGTCAGCCTGGACCGGCGCGGGGGAGCCGGCGTGGACGCCGCTGACCGACGCGGCGGCCCGGACCCGGTGGGCGGCGGTGCCGACCCGGCCGGCCGGGCAGCCGGTGGACCAGGTGCTGGCCGCCGCCGGCCTTCCCGCGGTACGGGACCCGGCCCCGGTGGTCGCCGCGCTGAACCGCCTCCCCGACGAACTGGTGGAGACCATCGAGCTGCCGGCCGCGTTGGCCAGCGCATTGATCGCCGGCCAGCCGGCTGCCGGCGACCGGCTGGCCCGCCTGGTCGGGCTGCTGCGCGAGCAGCACCTCGCCGCCGCGCTGCCGCTGGTCGAGACGGGCAACCGGATCCTGCTGGTGTGCAGCGTGATCGGGCTGCCGCAGGCCGGGCTGAACCTGGCCGAGCGCCGGGCCACCGGGTTCCGCTGGTACACCGTGGGGCTCGGCGGTGGCACCGCGGAGATCAAGGCGGTCGGCGCGCGGACTGCGCTGCGGCCCACCCACGCCGGGTTGGTCGCCGTGGTGGCGCTCTCCTACGTGCGGACCGGCCGGACCGACCCGTACGAGTTCCGGGTGGAGCTGCCCGACGGGGTGACGTTGACCCTGGCGCAGTACGAGCGCCTGATGAACGCGCTGACCCGGGTCTGCCCGCTCGGCGTGGAGATCAACACGTTCGGCATCCGCCGCGACCACGTCGACCTCGACGCCGACGGCACCGCCGAGCCGCTGCGCCCGACGGTGGCCCGGACCTTCCGCACCTTCCAGCAGCGCCGGCACCGCGGCGTGTACGACCAGCTCTGAGAGGGACACCACAATGGCGAGCGAGATCAATTACGACGGGGTGACCGTCACCGAGCTGTACGAGGCGTTCACCAAGCACGGCATTCCGGCCTCGGACGCCAGTGTGCTGGTCTCATCCTGGATCTACGAGAACGTGGGCACCGCGAAGCGGGTGTTCAGCTACGCCGAGTCGTTCCCCGCCGTGGAGCCGGGCTGCGCGCCGCCGCCGTTCGCGCGCACCTTCGCCCACAGCGACTGGGTTGACGGCGAGGACGTGGTGCAGGCCGGGCAGACCCCGGGGGAGCAGGGCTTCAACGAGCGGTTCCACCGCATCGAACACGACCTGGACCACCTCGGCACCGACCTGGCCAAGGCGTTCTCCTGCATGGCGGCGATGCGGGTCAGCCTGCGGCGGCTGCTCGACGAGATCCGCGCGGAGATCAACCGGCTGCACTCGACGGTGCACGAGAACAAGGTCAGCCCGGGCCCGTACGCGATCGAGCAGATCCCCAACTACATCGGCGCGCTGGACTTCGGCAAGTACATGGGCACCACGATGTTCATGGACAAGAAGGTCAGCATCTGGCAGACCAAGGCCGGCACCATCGTGCTGCCCGCCGTGGAGACCCTCGGCGTCGACGTGGTCGTCGGGCCGAAGGTCCGGGGCGCGGCCTACCTGCAGCGGTACGCCGCCGAGAACGGTGACGTCCGGCAGCGCTTCCCGCGCGAGGTGAAGTTGTCGGAGTTCATCCGCGCGTTCGGCGAGGAGGAGGTGGCCGACGGCCGACTGATCCGCGACGTACTCAAGGTGCTGCCGGCGGACACCAGCTACCCGAGCGTGGACGCGATGCTCGGCGAGGTGAGCGAGCGGGAGGCGGTGATCGTCCGGACCACCGTTGGCGCCCAGTCGGCGGTCGCCGCCGCGCTCGGCATCGAGGGTGAGCTGGAGAACGTCGGCGACGCCGACATCGCCATGCTCAGCGGGGTGCCGACCAAGGCCCGGGCAGCGCTGGCCCGCGCCGGGATCAGCACGCTCGGCAAGTTGGCCGAGGCTCCGACGGAGCAGGTGCTCGCCATCATGAAGGAGGCGCAGGTGCGCGCGAACGTCGGCGACGCCGCCGAGTGGACCGGGTACGCCCGGACGCTGAGCAAGCTGCGCTGAACGGTCGGTGCCGGATCCGGCGAACGGTTGATCCACGCCGCTCGCCGGGTCGGTGTGACGACACTGCGCTGGCGCGGGGATCGTCCACACCCGACCGTGAAGTCCCACGGGGCGATCGGGTGCGAGAGGCGCAGGAATGGCTGTTCACGAGGTTACACACGACCTTCGCACCGCGGCACCCGAGATCGAGGCGGGGCGGCCTCCCCGGTACGCGTTGCGGCTGCTCGGTGGGTTCGGGTTGGAACGCGACGGGCGGGTGGTGACGGTGCCGCAGGGCGCCCGCCGACTGCTGGCCTACCTCGGCGTACGCCAGCGGTGTGCCC
Organism: Micromonospora sp. C81; assembly: GCF_018070425.1. Classification (NCBI taxonomy): domain Bacteria; kingdom Bacillati; phylum Actinomycetota; class Actinomycetes; order Micromonosporales; family Micromonosporaceae; genus Micromonospora; species Micromonospora sp. C81. Next base: position 168,852 of record NZ_JAGPXS010000001.1, on the reverse strand, counting down.
GCTCGGAGGCCGCCGGCACGCTCTGGCCCGGCTCGCACGAGGACCGGGCCCGGGCCAACCTGCGCACGATGCTCTGGCGGCTGCACCGGGTGACTCCCGAACCCCTGGTGGACGAGGACGACCGGCTGGCCCTGGCCGCCGGGGTGACCAGCGACGTGGCCACCCTGGGCGCGGCGGCCACCGCCCTGCTGGCCGGCGGGTCACCTGTCGACGTCGGCCCCGGTGTGCCGGCGCTGGCGACCGGTGAGCTGCTGCCCGGTTGGTACGACGACTGGGTGCTGACCGAGCGGGAACGGTTGCGCCAGACCCAGCTGTACGCGTTGGAGGCGCTCGCCGAGCGGCTCACCGCGCAGGGCCGGTACAGCGAGGCGGTGCAGGTGGCGTTGACCGCTGTGCAGTTGGAGCCGCTGCGGGAGAGCGCCACCCGCACGCTGATCGCGGTGCACCTGGCGGAGCGCAACATCAACGAGGCGGTACGGCGGTTCGAGCTGTTCCGCGCCGACCTGGGCCGCGAGTTGGGGGTCGCGCCGACCCCGTGGCTGGAGCGTCTTGTTCGCGCCGGCCTGCACCCAGGGTGACCGTCCCCTTTCCGTGACCGGCCGGCCGCAGGGCCCATACCGGCGTCCCACCAGCCCACACTCCGCCCAGCCGGCCTCCCGGCGCCCCCGGACATCCGTCCTTTGCTCTGCACCCACGGATGCGACGCTCACGGTCTGTAAGTGGTGCGTCCATGGGTGCAGAGCAAAGGGGGCGGCTGGGGTGGGAGGAGATCCAGCCGAGCGGGTGGTGTGCCTCGCGCGTCGCTGGTCAGGCCAGTCCGGCTGGTCTTACCAGTCCGGCTGGTCTGACCGGTCAGGTTGGTCAGTGCGTCGCGGGCGGGATGCTCTGCTCGTACTGGAAGACGTTGTGCGGGTCGTACTTTGCCTTGATCTTGCGCAGCCGTGGGAAGTTGCGGCCCCAGTAGGCCTCCTCCCACTCCGCCATGCCGATGTTCGGCACGTTGACGTAGGCGCCGTCCACGTAGGGCCGCAGCGCCTGGCTGAACTCGGCGATCCAGGTCTGGGCGATCGGGGTGATGGCGTCATCGCTGTCGGGCTCGCCGCGGGTGCCCCAGCCCGCGCCGGGCTCGGAGTAGAAGAGCGCGTCGCGGTGCGGGAAGGCCGCGCCGCCGAAGGGTTCCTGTCGTTGGGCTCCGGACCCGAAGGCCTGGGTGAAGAAGTTGCTGTCCGGCGACGGGGAGTTCTCCATGAACTCGCGGACGATACTGATCGCCTTCGCCGGGAAGGGCTCCCTGGTGAACTGCGAGAAGAACTTCCACTTCGCCGGCTCTTCGTCGCTCGGGATCTGGAAGCCGGAGTAGGTTTCGCTCCAGCCGCCGATCTGGACTGTGACCTCGGGGTCGCCGATCGAGAGGATGGGCTCCAGCAGTTTCCTCGTCTCGGCCTCCGATCCCTCGGCGAGCACCGCGAACAGCAGGATCTCGTTCGGGTGCACCTCGACCTGGGTGCCGAGGCGGGGGTCGCTGAAGGGCGCGGTGCGCTGCCAGTTTTCGAAGACCTCGTGCAGGTTGTCGAGGCCCGGCCAGGTCGCCTGAAGGTAGGCCACGCTCTTCAGCGGGGCCACCTTGTAGGTCAGCGACGTGACGATCCCGAAGTTGCCGTTTCCGGCGCCGCGCAGGGCCCAGAGCAGGTCCGGGTAATTCCACGGGTCCACCTCGAGCACCTTCGCGCCGTTGGCGCCGGCCGCGACGACGATCTCCGCACCGATCAGGTTGTCGCACGCCATGCCGAGATAGCGGGTGAGGAACCCGAAGCCGCCGCCGAGGGTCGCGCCGGACAGGCCGACGGTCCCCTCCGTTCCGGTCGTCGCCGCGAAGTCGTACTCCCCGAGTGCGGTGATCGCCTCCGACTGGTTGAGCCCCGCGCCAAGCTTCGCCACGCGAGCGGTGGCGTCGATGTGGACGTCCTTCAGCTCGCTGACGTCGATCACGATGCCGTTGTCGACGTTCGACCAGCCTTCGAGGCTGTGGCGACCGCTGCGTACCCGCAGTGCGACGTCGTGTTGCCGCGCCCAGGTGAGGGCGTTGACCACGTCCTGGGTCTCCTGGGCGAACACGATGACCAGGGGGTAGCGCACGAACAGCTCGTCCCAGCCGAGGCTGGCCTCCGCATAGTTCGGGCTCTGGGGGCGGACGATGCGCCCGGTCAGTTCCGCCGGTGGGTACGTGGCGCCGGAGGACGACCCGGGACCGTCGGCCGCGATCGCCGAGCTGCCGGCGATCACGCTTGGAAGAGCGACCGCTCCGGCGCCGACGGCCGTCGCCTTGAGCAGATCACGACGAGAAAGGTCGCGCATGGTCCGAATCCTCTCGATCGGGGTCACACCAGAAATCGGGACCAAGAGGGCTGATGCCTCTCATCTGGCGCAAACTCACCGTAATGCGAGAGGTTCGCCGAAGATCCGAGAACTTGTCGCGGAACCCGGTCGGGTGATGCGGCGACCGTCAGCTCAGAGGCGGCGGTCAGCTCGGGAACGGGCCGTCAGTTCGGGGCGGGCTGGTCGAGGATGGCGCTGAACCGCTCCTCGGCAAGGTCGAGCTGGCCGAAGATGTGCCGCTTCACCGCCGGCGACAACGGGGTGTCCGGTCGGCCGATCAGGTCCCGGAAGAGTGGCACCAGCGGCCGGTACTTCCGGGCCGACGAGACGACCTTCGGCCCGACCGTGTGGATCACCCCCACGCCATTGTCGGTGAAGTCCGACACCTTGATCACCCGGGCCCAGGGCTCCCGGTCCAGGCTGACCGCCAGGTGCTCCCGGTACTGCGCGTTGCGGTCCCGCTCCGGGTCGTACCCCGGGTTGGTGACGGCGGCGACCAGGGTGGCCACCCGCGGCCCGAACCGCGCGGCGAGCGCGACCAGCGCCGCAGCGGTCGGGTCGGCCCCCGGCTCACCGCCGGCCAGCTCGGCCGGGTGGTCCTCCACCGCGTCGTGCAGCAGGCCGGCGACGATCACCTCCACGTCGCGCACCTGGTAGTGGTGCATCAACCGGATCGCCACCCGCAGCAGGTGATTCAGGTACGGCTCGCGGACCCGTCGGTCGTCGCGGTGCAGCTCGGCGGCGAGGTCCAGCGCGGCGTTCAGCCGCTCCCGGTCGTCGTCGTCGAACTGCTGGACCTCCAACCGGAAGCGTTCCAGCAGGCCCGGTTCGCCGTGGATCTCGGTGATCGCGTGCATCGGCATGCTGCCCAGGTGCGGCGGGAAGTCCATGCGTCACTTATAGCCGATCTTCACCACATCGATGGGCCCCTACGTCGCCGACCCGACCGCGAGTTGCGGGCGCGCCGAGCGGTCAGATCGGCAGCCGGTCGGCACCGGCGAGGGGGCCCACCAGGAGGGGGACCAGTGGTGCCGGCAGGACGGGGTCGCGGCGCAGGGTGGGCGTCCAGCCCGCGTCGGCGGCCAGGTCCGGGTCATGGGTCGCGTTGTACGCCGCCAGCAGGTCGACCGGCCGGGCCGGGCTGCCACTCTGGCGCACCCAGGACCCCCGCTCGGTCAGCGCGGTGCCGCCCCAGTCGTAGAGCAGGTCGGCCGGGTCGACCGGCGCTTCCAGTGTGAAGAAGTTGTTCTGCGCGTAGATCGCCGACTGGACACCGACGCCCAGCGCGTACTGGAAGTCGTCCCCGCCGAGCCGGTAGTGGTTGTTGTAGATGTCGACCTGACCGAAGCGCACCCGGGGCAGCCGTTGCAGGACGCCGTCGAAGAGGTTGTGGTGCAGAGTGACCTTCAACCGGCCCACGTCCGGGCCGACAGTGTTGGACGAGCCGATCAGCAGCAGCTTGTCCCGCCCGGTGAAGCGGTTCCACGAGGCGGTGACGAGGCTGGCGGTGTGCGTGACGTCCAGTGACCCGTCGTGCACCTGGTAGGGCCGTCCGAAGTAGACGGGTTGGGCGCTGTCCGGGTTGTCGCCGTCGGTGAAGGTGTTGTGGTCGACCCAGACGTTCTCGCTGCGGCGTACCGAGATCTGGTCGTACTGGCTGTTCCAGTTGCCGGCCTCGCCGTCGGTCGGTGACCAGGCGGGGAAGCAGTCCCGGGCGTCGACGAGGGTCAGGTTGCGGACGATGACGTTCGACGCCCGGTCGATCATGAGGGTGAGCCCGGTCAGGCGGGCGCCGCGCAGCCCGACGATCGTCGTGTTCGGGCCGACGTTGATCTGGGTCTGCCGGGTCTGGTTGGTCACCGAACGCACCCGGGCCTCTTCCAGTGGCCCGCTCGGGGGCACCCGTCCCCACACCGCCGGGTCGTACGCGGCCAGGTAGGCGTCCAACCGGTACGCCGGGTCGGCCAGGTCGGCACAGCTCAGCGCGGTGCCCTCCGGTCCTTCGAAACCGTCGATGGCGCCGTCGACGTAGATGAGCTTCGGCGTGGCGTCGGTGGCGTTGCTGGCGTTGTCACCGCCCAGGGCGACGACCAGCTCGGCCCGGCTGTGCACCACCCGGGTCCGGTCGGGTGCGGCCGTCGAACCGCCGGTGGTGCCGGTGCCCTCGGCCGCCCAGCCGTCCCGCTCGGGCAGGGTCTGCCGTCCGAGATGGCCGGCCAGCCAGGAGAGCCCGTCGGTGGCCGGGGTGTCGGGGCGCGCAGCGGCGGCGGCCGGGCTGGCACCGAGCAGGAGGGCGATCACCGTAACGCCGGTGAGGATTCTGCGCATCGACTCTTCCCATTCGCTGGTGGTGGAGGGGCAGTCGGATATTCGGGGGTGTGTCCGATGTGACCACCCCGAGTGCGGGCGGCGTTTGTACTCCGGTTGCCGTGGGCCCCCTATCCGGTCAACTCGGCGCGATACGCCGCCGCCGCCCACGGCACCGCCAGTTCGCTCGGAAGCGCCCCCCGCTCGGCCGCCCGACGCAGCACGTCGACCACGCCCCGCAGGTGGCGTACCCGTTCCCCGCCCTCACCGACGACGGTCACCAGGTCGCCGTCGAGCAGCCGGGGCTCGGGGGCGACCCGCAGCGCGTCCAGCAGCGCGGTGAACGGCGCGGTACGGGCCAGCGGCGCGATCAGCGGCACCGCCGCCGGGTCGTCCCGGTGCGCCAGCAGGTTCTCCAGCAACCCCACCCGCCCCGGGACGCGGCGGGTCACCACGTCCCCGGGCAGCCGCAAGCGGTCCGTCGGGTACTCCAGCACCGCCTGACCCGCCGTGCCGGTCACCACCACCTCACCCGCCACGAACTCCTCGGCGGCCAGGGTCACCGCCACCAGCACCGGCGGACCGGCGCGGAACAGGACCCGCAGCACGGCGGTGTCCTCCACCTCGATCGGGCGGACCCGGTAGCGTTCCACCTCGATCGCCACCGGCCAGGGCGTCGCCCCACCGAGCGCCTCGGCGACCGCCAGGCACTGCATCACCGCGTGCGCGAGCGGGTTGGCCAACGCGCCGTCCAGCACCGGCCGGCCGTCGAGGCTTCGCCGACCGGCCCACGGGGAGCGGGCGTAGTAGGCGTCCGGCCGTTGCCACGCGGCGACGGTGGAGATGCCGGTGACCGTGCCCAGCCGGCCCGCCGCCAGCGCGTCGGTCAGCGCGGTCAGGGCCGCCGAGCCGAGCGCCTGGAAACCGACCTGCGCCACCCGGCCGGCGGCGGTCAGCGCCCAGGCCAGCTCCTCGTGCTCGGCCAGCGACAACACCGGCGGTTTCTCCAACAGCAGGTCCGCGCCGGTGGCCAGGGCGTCCCGGGCGATCGCCAGGTGGGTGTGCGGCGGCGTGCAGATCACCACCACCTCCGGCCGGGTGGCGGCGAGCATCGCCCGGTGGTCGGTGAACACCTCGACCCCGGGTGGCACCGGCGCCGCCGGATCGTCCTCCACCGGTCGGACGTCGACCAGGGCGACCAGCCGCAACCGGCCGGCGGCGTGCAGCGGGGCGATCACCCGCCGGTGCCACCGGCCGTGCCCGTTCGCCCCGATCACCGCCACCCGGGGCGGCGTCACCCCGCTCACCACCGACCGGCCGGTGTCGGCCCGTTCACCGCGCACCGGCCAGTGTCGGCCCGTTCACCGGGCACCGGCCAGTGTGGCCTCGACGCCGTGTCGTTGCAGCGCGGTCAACCAGGCGATCACGTCGGCGCGGACCTCGTCGTCCTCGGCCACCTCGACCGGGATGACCTCGCGCAGCGCGAAGAGCGCGTCGACGGCACCCGCCGGGCTCTGCGCACCGGCGTCCAGCGCGGCGCGGATCGGCCCGGCGAGGGGGTCCTGGAACGGCAACGGGTGCCCGTCGTCGGCGTACCCCAGCGCGAAGCGCAACCAGGACGCCACGACCAGCGCGCCCCAGCGCGCGGACCGGCCGGCCGCGCGCAGGTCGGCGATGGTGTGCAGGACGCGTTGCGGCAGCTTCTGCGAGCCGTCCAACGCGACCTGGAGGGTGCGGTGGTGGATCGCCGGGTTGCCGAACCGGGCGAGGACCTGCTCGCCGTAGTCGACCACCCGGACCCCGTCCGGCGGCGTGAAGCTGGCCGCGACGTCCTCGGCGATCAGCCGGCGCAGCACGTCGGCCAGGTGCGGGATCTCCAGCGCCTCGGCGATGGTCTCCCGACCGGCCAGCGCACCGAGGTACGCGATGGCAGAGTGCACGCCGTTGAGAGTGCGCAGTTTCAGCCGCTCCCACGGGCCGGCGTCGTCGGTGAGCACCGCCCCGGCGTGCTCCCAGCCGGGCCGTCCGCCGGGGAAGTCGTCCTCGATCACCCACTGCGCGTACGGTTCGGCGGCGACCGCGGCCAGGTCGGTCACGCCGAGCACCCGCCGTGCCGCCTCGATCGTCTCCGGGGTGCTGGCCGGCACGATCCGGTCCACCATCGTCCCCGGGCAGCTGACGTTCGCGGCCACCCACTCGACCAGCCCGGCGGGCACCCCGTCGGCACGCCCAACCGCCTGGTCGAGCATTCCGCGCAGTCGCCGGCCGTTGGCTGGGAGGTTGTCGCAGCTCACCAGTGCCACCGGCCCGGCGTCCGCGGCGGCCCGCGCGGCCAGCCCGCGCAGCAGCAGCCCCGGCACCGTGGTCGGTGGTCGGCCGCCGGCCAGGTCCGCGGCGAGCGCCGGGTCCGGGGACAGCTCACCGGTCACCGGGTCGAGTTGGTACGCCTTCTCGGTGACGGTCAGGGTCACCACGCGTACCGCCGGGTCGGCGAGCAACGCCACCACGGCGTCCGGGTCGCGGGGAGCGTGCCGTACGCCGCTCAGGGCGCCCACCACCCGGGTGGCGCTGCCGGCGGCGGAGAGGGTGCTGACGCTGAACAGGTTGTCCTGGGCGGCGATCGCCTCGACCATCGCGGTGCTGCGGGGGGCGACGGCCATGATGCCCCAGTCGCCGCCGGCCGCGCCGACCGCCGCCTCGGTGAAGACGGCCTGGTGTGCCCGGTGGAACGCCCCCAGGCCGAGGTGCACGATGCCCGTCGGCACGGTGCCCGGCCGGATCAGGGGGCGGGCCTCGGCGGGCAGGTGGCGCAGCATGCCCAGGCCGAGCCGGGAGGCGCCGACGGTCACCGCCATGCCGGGCCGTCCGGGAAGCGGAACTCGGCGATCGACGCCGGCTTCATGGTGGCGCTGTATCCCGGTCGCTCGGGCAGCAGGTAGCGGCCACCGCGGGTCCGGACCGGGTCGACGAAGTGCTCGTGCAGGTGGTCGACGTACTCGACCATCCGACCGTCCAGGCCGGTGCCCACCCGCAGGTAGTCGAAGATCGCCAGGTGCTGGACGTACTCGCAGAGGCCCACACCGCCGGCGTGCGGGCAGACCGGCACCCCGAACTTCGCCGCCAGCAGCAGCTCGGCGAGGACCTCGTTGACGCCGCCGACCCGGCAGGCGTCGATCTGCATCACGCCGATCGCGTCGGCCTGCAACAACTGCTTGAAGATCACCCGGTTGGCGGCCACCTCACCGGTGGCCACCCGGCACCGGCCGCCGGTCAACTCGGTCACCGCCCGGGCGATCCGGGCATGGCCGAGGATGTCGTCGGCGTGGGTGGGTTCCTCGATCCAGTACGGGTCGACCTCGGCCAGCGTGGCCATCGCGGTGATCGCCTCGTCGACGTCCCAGACCTGGTTGGCGTCCATCATCAGCAGCGCGTCCGGGCCGATCTCCTCCCGGATGATCCGGGCCCGCCGCAGGTCGTCGGCGAGCGGGCCGCCGACCTTCATCTTCATCGCCCGCCAGCCGTCCTGGTACGCCTGCCGGGTCAGCGCCCGCACCTTGTCGTCGGGGTAGCCGAGCCAGCCGACCGAAGTGGTGTACGAAGCGAAACCACTCTGCTTGAGTTCCGCGAGCCGGCCATCCCCTCCGATTAATCCCTTGTCCAGGATGGCCGCCGCCTCGTCCGGGGTGATCGCGTCGGTGATGTGCCGGAAGTCGACGCTGGCCACGAGCTCGTCGGTGGGCAGCTCGGCGAGGAACCGCCACATCGGCTTGCCGGCCAACGTGGCCCGCAGGTCCCACACCGCGTTGACCAGCGCCCCGGTCGCCATGTGGATGACGCCCTTCTCCGGGCCCAGCCAGCGCAGCTGCACGTCGGCGCTGAGCGAGCGCCAGAACGCGACCGGCTCGGCCGTGATCTCCTCGATCGTGCGCCCCCGCACGTGGTGGGCGAGCGCGCGGACCGCCGCGCAGGTGATCTCGTTGCCCCGGCCGTTGGTGAAGGTGAACCCCGCGCCGGTCGGGCCGGCGTCGGTGCCCAGCTCCACGTACGTCGCCGAGTAGTCGCCGCGGTTGATCGCGTCGGAGCCGTCGCCCCGGGCGGCGGTCGGGAACCGCACGTCGTGCACCTCGACGGAGGTGATGGTCACCGTCACTGGTCGGCCTTTCCGAAGTTGAAGACCCGCTTGGGCAGCCGGTACGCCAGGTCGACGATGGTCTCGGCGGCCTCGTCCATCGGCAGCCGGTGCTCGGCGACCAGCCGGGCCAGGAAACCGGCGTCGACCCGACGGGCGACGTCGTGGCGTACCGGGATGGAGCAGAACGCCCGGGTGTCGTCGACGAACCCGGTGGTGTTGTAGAAGCCCGCGGTTTCGGTGACCGTCTCCCGGAACCGGCGCAGCACCTCGGGGGAGTCCAGGAACCACCAGGGCGCGCCGAGCAGCAGCGCGGCGTATCCGCCCGCGAGGGGCGCCAGCTCCCGGGTGAACGTGTCCTCGTCGAGGGTGTAGAGCACCAACCGCAGCCGCGGGTCGTTGCCGTAGCGCTCCAGCAGCGGGGCGAGCGCGTGTACGTACTCGGTGGCCTGCGGGATGTCGCCGCCGACGTCGCGGCCGTGCCGGGCGTGCAGCCAACGGTTGTGGTTGCGCACCGCGCCGGGGTGCAGCTGCATGACCAGGCCGTCGTCGAGTGACATCCGGGCGAACTCCACAAGCATGTGCGCCCGGAACGCCTCGGCGTCGGCGGCGTCGGCCTCGCCGCGCCGGCCCCGGTCGTACAGCCGCTCGGCCTCTGCCGGCGTCAGGTCCAGCGTCCGCGCGGTGGGGTGGCCGTGGTCCGAGGACGTCGCGCCGGCGGCGATGAACGCGGCGCGCCGGGCGCGCAGCGCGGCCAGGTAACCGGCGTACGTGCCGGTGTCCTCGCCGGCCCGCTCACCAAGCCGCTCCACGTTGGTCGACCAGCCGTCGAACTCCATGTCCACCACGTCGTCCGGGCGGAAGGTGGTGACGACCCGGCCGCCCGGCCCGCCCCAGCCGTCGGCGGCGAGTTTGGCGTGCTGGCCGAGGTCGTCCAGCGGCGACTCGGTGGTGGCGAGCACCTCGATGTTGAACCGCTCGAACAGCGCCCGGGGCCGGAAGTCCGGTTCGGCGAGCCGGGCCGCGATCTCGTCGTAGAGGGTGTCGGCGGTGGCCGGGCCGAGCGGGGTGTGCACCCCGAACACGGTGCGGAAGGTCTGCTCCAACCAGAGCCGCGAGGGGGTGCCCCGGAACAGGTGCCAGTGCGCGGCGAAGCGTCGCCAGATCACCCGCCCGTCGGTCTCCACCGGGCTGCCGTCACGGGTGGGCACACCCAGGTCCGACGGGGGGACGCCCTGACTGAGCAGCATCCGGGTCAGGTAGTGGTCGGGCACGATGAGCAGCTGCGCCGGGTCCGGGAAGGGTCGGTCCTCGGCCAGCAGGGCCGGGTCGACGTGCCCGTGCGGCGAGATGATGGGCTGCTCCGCTGCGAGGGCGTACAGCTCCCGGGCCAGCGCGCGCTGGCCCGGTTCGGGCGGCAGGAGCAGGTCGTTGTGGTCGAACGTCGGCACGGGGATGGGCTCCTCGTCTCCAGGTCAGCGGGGGGTGAGCAGGTCGGCGACCCGGACCGGTTGACCGGTCTCGAAGGACCGGTTGGCCGCCAGGCCGGTGAGCAGGGCCAACGCGCCGTCGTGGGCGGTCGCGGCGCGCTCCAGGGGGTCGGGTTGACCCCCGAAGAGCACAGCGGTCATCCGGGCGTCCGCGCCACCGTGGCCGTGCCGGCTGCGACCCTCGACGGGGATCTGTCGGGGCGGTTGCCAGAACGGGCGCAGGGTGAGGGTCGCACCACCGCCCTCGGCCGGCGCCTCGGTGCCGTGCAGGGCGGCGCCCTTGACGGCTCCGGCGGTGCCCCGGTCGACGAAGTCGTTCTCGGTGACTTCCAGCTCCAGCCGACCCCGGCTGCCGTTGACCATCACCCGGTAACCCTCCCAGGGCGCGTAGGCGGTGAGGTGGTAGGTCATCGTGGCGCCGGTGGAGTAGCGGGCGAGCACCGCCATGTCGTCCTCGATGCTGACGCCGGGGGCGAACACGTTGCGGTCGCGCTGGTAGCCGTCCTCGGCCTCGGCGTCGAGGTACAGCTCACGCAACCGGGGGTGGGCGTCGAGTCGCAGCGCGAACGGGTCGTCGACGGCGGCGGGGGAGCCGTGTGCCCGGTCGTAGTCGCGGGCGTAGCCGTGCCGGCGGCCGTCCTCGCCGTAGAAGAACAGCCGGCCCGCCGCGTACACCTCGACGGGGGTGGCGGCCAGCCACCAGTTGACCAGGTCGAAGTGGTGGCTGGCCTTGTGCACCATCAGCCCGCCGGACGTGGCCTTGTCGCGGTGCCAGCGGCGGAAGTAGTCGGCGCCGTGGCGTACGTCGAGCAGCCACTCGAAGTGCACCGAGCCGATCTCACCGACCGCGCCCTCGGCGAGCAGCCGGCGGACCTGTTCGTGCAGCGGGTTGTAGCGGTAGTTGAACGCGACAGTCACCCGACCGCCGGTCTCGGTGACCGCGTCCAGGATGCGCCGGCAGCGCGGCGCGTCCACGGTCATCGGCTTCTCGGTGACGACCTCCCGCCCGGCGCGCAGCGCGGCCACCACGTACTCGTCGTGGGTGACGTCCACGCTCGTGACCAGGACGACGTCGACCCGCTCCTTGTCCAGCATGGCCGCGAAGTCACCCGCCGGGTACGTGGGCACCGGGCGGTGGCCCAGCTCGGCCAGCCAGCGGTTGTGCGCGTCCATCCGGGCCTGGTTGACGTCGGCGAACGCGACCAGCTCGGTGGTGTCGGCGTGGTCGAGCACCAGGGCGCGGACGAACATCTCCGCCCGGGCGCCGGTTCCCACGACGGCGTACCGGACCCGGCCGTCGACTCTCGGTGACATGCGGTCGCCTCCCCGGTGATCCTGCAAACGTTTGCAGTGAAGTAATCACGATCGATCCGACTGCGTCAACGAGGGTGACGCAATCGGCGGCAAATATCCGTGTTTGCGGGCCTGCAAGTCACCAAGGGGAGTGTGGGTGCAACAAAGCCGTAACCATCCACCGTTGACACTGGCGCAACCGTTTGCATTAATGGCCACACCCACGTGACCACCACCACATCGGACGAAGGGGCCGCCGTGCCAGTCACCATCCGGGACGTCGCTCGGGCGTCCGGTGTGCACATCTCCACCGTGTCCCGCACCTTCTCCGCTCCGCACCTGGTCAACCCGGAGACCCGGGTCCGGGTGCTGGCCTGCGCGGAGGATCTGGGCTACCGGCCCAACCGGGCCGCCCGGGCGCTGATCACCGGGCGTACGCACAACATCGGGCTGATCATCGCGGACATCGCGAACCCGTTCTTCCCGCCACTGATCAAGGCGGCGGAGAGTCAGGCCCGGCACCGCGACTACCACGTCTTCGTGGCCGACACCAACGAGGATCCGACCGTCGAGGAGGAGCTGGTCCACGCGCTGGCCAAGCAGGTGGACGGGGTGCTGCTGTGCAGTCCTCGGATGAGCAACAGCCTGATCGAACAGCTCAGCCGTGAGGTGCCGCTGGTGGTCGTCAACCGACAGGTGACCGGCCTGCCCTGCGTGCTGATGGACGTCGGCCAGGGTGCCCGGGCGGCGATCGAGCACCTGATCGGCCTGGGGCACCGCAGCATCGCGTTGCTCGGTGGCCCGCGCAGCTCGTGGACCAACCGGGAGATGCGCCGCGCCGCCGGCACGGCCGCCCGGGCGGGTGGCGCGGAGCTGACAGTGCTCGGCCCGAACGCGCCCACCGAGACCGGCGGCTCCGCCATCGCCGAGCAGGTGCGGCGCAGCGGTGTGTCGGCCGTGCTCGCCTACAACGACCTGATGGCGATCGGCCTCATCGAGGGGCTGGACGCGCTCGGGGTGCGGGTGCCGGAGGAGGTGAGCGTCGTCGGGGTCGACGACATCGCCCTGAGCCGGCTCACCCGCCCCAAACTGACGACGGTGGCCACACCCACCGGGGCCGCCGGCCGGACGGCCGTCGACATGCTGCTGCAACAGGACACCGAATCACCGCGCGGCGCGCGAGGGCTCGGTGCCGGCACGGCGCTCGGCGTCCGTCGTACCACCGCACAGGTAATGCTCCAGACCGACCTGGTCATCCGCGACTCGACCGGCCCGGGCCCGTACGCCCGACCGGCACGTCCCCTGGCCGCGCCGCCTGGCCCGGACCCGCATTGCCCTGCGGGCCCGGGCATCCCGACCGCGGCCACCGGTGACGCCGTCGCCTCCTAATGCCGAGGAGTGAGCGCACATGCACCCCGCAACGCCCCCCACCACTAACGCGCCTGCCGGGCGCAATCACCGTACCGCGCTGCCTCGGCGGCGCCTGCTGCGCGGCCTGCTCGCCGTGACGGTCGCCGCGCCGCTGATGTTCGGAGCCGCCGCCTGCGGAGACGACGACGGCGGCGCGGCCGACCCGAACGCCCCGGTCAAGCTCTCCATCTTCTGGTGGGGCGGCGACGCCCGGGCCAAGCTGACCGAGGACGCCCTCGCGCTCTACACCAGGAAGCACCCGAACGTGACGTTCGAGAAGACCTGGCAGGCCAACCAGGGCTACTTCGACAAGCTGGCCACACTCACCGCCGGCGGCAACCCGCCGGACCTGTTCCAGATCGACGACAACTACCTGGCCGAGTACGCGTCCCGCAACACCACGCTCGACCTGACCTCCTACCAGAAGTCCGGAAAGCTGGACACCTCCAAGTTCCCCGAGAGCCTCTGGCAGTACGGCGTGGTCGACGGCAAGCTCGCCGGTCTGGCCGCCGGGGAGAACACCCAGGGCCTGGTCTACAACAAGACGCTGCTGACCAGGAACAACCTGCCCGAGCCCACCACCGGAATGTCGTGGGAGGAGCACATCGCCTGGGCCGAGCAGGTCACCGCCAAGACCAAGGTGCCCGGCACGCAGGACCCGAGCGCCGACTACAAGGCGTTCTGGGTCTGGCTTCGGCAGCAGGGCAAGGACCTCTACAAGGGCTCCGAGCTGGGCTTCACCGCCGAGGACGTGACCAGGTGGTTCGACCTGTGGAAGGGCGCCCGGGACCGCAAGGCCACCCCGAGCGCCGACGTCATCCACGAGGGCAACTCCAGCGACATCACCAAGCAGCTGGTGGTCACCGGTAAGTCGGCCACCTCCTGGGTGTGGGCCAACCAGATGCCGGACCTGAAGAAGAACACCAAGGACGAGCTGGGCGTGGTCGCCTACCCCGGTGACCCGAGCGCGCAGTGGGCCCGGGCCTCGATGTACTGGTCGGTGTTCAAGGGCAGCAAGAACAAGGACGTCGCGGTCGATGTGATCAATTTCCTGAACAACGACCAGGAGGCGGTCAAGCTGCTCGGCACCGACCGCGGCCTGCCGTCCAACCTGGACCTGCGCCGGGTGGTCAGCGACGACACCACTGACCCGGCGATGAAGCAGTCGATCGCCGTGGAGGCGGAGCTGACCCAGAAGTTCGGCAAGTCGCCGCAGGTGCCGATCAAGGGGCACAGCAAGGTCAAGTCCGAGCTGATCAAGGCCGCCGAGAACGCACAGTACGGCCGGGCCACCCCCGCCGAGGCCGCCGCCCAGTTCATCGAGGCGTGCAAGTCCGCCATCGCCTGACCGCCTCACCAGGCTAGGAGAGGAGCTGTTCGTGGCGTTGACCACGGCGCCCGACCCGACCCGACGCGGCCCCGGATCCGTTCGGGCCCACACCGCAAGGCGTGGGCCCGGGCGCTTCCGGCACAGCGAAGGTCTGGCGGGGTACGTCTTCCTGTCGCCGTGGCTCATCGGCTTGATGGGTGTCACGGCGGTCCCCATGCTGCTGTCGCTGTACCTGAGCTTCACCAACTACGACATCCTCACCCCCTTCTCCGAGGTCCAGTGGGTGGGGCTGGCCAACTACGAACGGATGTTCACCGCCGACCCGTCGTACTGGCACGCCGTGCGGGTGACACTGACCTTCGCGCTGATCGCCGTGCCGCTGAAGCTGGCCGCGGCGCTCGGTGTGGCGCTGCTGCTCAACCGCGCATGGCGCGGCGTGGGCCTGTTCCGCGGGCTGTTCTACCTGCCGTCGCTGCTTGGCGGCAGCGTCGCGTTGGCCATCGTCTGGGTCAACATGTTCAACCGTGACGGCGCGTTCAACTCACTGCTGAGCCTCTTCGGCATCCAGGGCAAGCCGTGGGTCAACGACCCGGACTGGGCCCTTGAGACGTTGATGGTGCTGGCTATCTGGCAGTTCGGCGCACCGATGGTGATCTTCCTGGCCGGGCTCAAGCAGGTGCCCACCGAGCTGTACGAGGCCGCCTCCGTCGACGGCGCCGGCCGGTTCCGCCAGTTCCGCAACGTCACCCTGCCGATGCTCTCTCCGGTGATCTTCTTCAACCTGGTGCTGGAGACCATCAACGGCTTCCAGGGCTTCACCGCGGCGTTCGTGCTCAGCAACGGCACCGGCGGCCCGGTCGACTCCACCCTGATGTACACGCTGAACCTCTACATCACCGGCTTCACCGAGCTCGACATGGGCTACGCCTCCGCGATGGCCTGGGTGTTCCTGCTCGCCATCGCGGTGATCACCGCGATCTTTTTCAGCACCGGACGGTTCTGGGTGCACTACTCCGACGGCGAGGACCGGTGATGGTGACGGTGACCCCGACGAGCGCGGCGCCGACCACAGCGCCGCCGAACGCGCGCCGAAAGCCCGGTGGCCGGCCGGTGCTGCGGCTGCTCATCCTGGTGGCGATCGTCGCCGTGGTGCTCTACCCGCTGTTCTGGATGATCGGGACCTCGGTGAAGTCCCAGGAGGAGATCGTCAACAACCTCGGGCTGCTGCCCGAGCGGTTCACCCCGGGCAACTACACCGCCGGGTGGTCCAACTTCGACGTCAGCTTCGGCCGGCTCTTCCTCAACAGCGCCATGGTCAGCCTGCTCACCGTCGTCGGCAACGGGCTCTCCTGCCTGCTGGCCGCGTACGCTTTCGCGCGGCTGCGGTTCCGGCTGCGCGGCATGTGGTTCGCCGTCATGATCGGCACGCTGCTGCTGCCGCAGCACGTCCTGATCGTGCCGCAGTACATCCTGTTCCGGACGTTGGGGCTGGTCGGCGGCGACTGGCCCTACCTGCCACTGCTCATCCCGCAGTTCCTGGCCACCGAGGCGTTCTTCGTCTTCCTGATGGTGCAGTTCATGCGCGGCGTTCCGCGCGAGCTGGACGAGGCGGCCCGCATCGACGGCGCCGGCCCGTACGGCATCTTCCGGCACATCATCCTGCCGCTGAGCCGCCCGGCGCTGGTCACCACGGCGATCTTCTCGTTCATCTGGACCTGGAACGACTTCTTCCGGCAGCTGGTCTTCCTGTCCCAACTGGAGGACTACACGGTGCCGGTCGCGTTGACGCTGTTCATCGACTCGACCAGCCAGAGCGCGGTGGGGCCGATGTTCGCCATGTCGGTGCTGTCGCTGCTGCCGGTGTTCCTGTTCTTCGTCGCGTTCCAGCGAATGCTCGTCGAGGGGATCAACACCAGTGGCATCAAGGGCTGAACCCGAGGAGGCCGGCGAGCGGCGGGACTGGCGCGACGTCGCCCGCGACGCCGCCGACCTGGCGCTGCTCGGCATCCTGCTGGTGCTGGCGGCGGTTCCACTGGTCACCGCCGCGGCGGCGGTCGGCACGGCCAGCGCGGCGGTGCACGACTGGACGCGTACCGGCAGCTGGCCGTCGGCGCGGACGACAGTGCGCCGGTTCGGGCGCTCGGTGCTGCCCGGCGCGCCGGTCAGTCTGCTCGCGCTCACCGTGGCCGGGCTCATCGCCGCCGACCTGGCGGCACTGGCCAACGGCCGGGTGCCGGGCGGCCCGGCGGCGCTGCTGGTGACGGCACTGGTCGCGGCCGGCCTGGCCGGGTACGCCGGGTTGGTCGTGGTCGAGGTGGGCGGCAACGGGGGCGGGCGGTGGCGGGCGGCGACCCGGTCCGCCGCCCGCGCCTGCCTCGACGCGCCCACCCGCTGGGCCGCGCTCACCGGCGTCACCGCGTTGGCCGGGTTGCTCGCGGTGCTGGTCACCCCGGTCGCGGTGCCGATCCTCGCCGGTTACACAGTGGCCGCCCTGCACGCCGTCGCCGGCCGTCAGCGGTTCGCGACGGGCGCCGCACCGGTTCCCGCCCACCCGGAGCTGCCATGACCGCCGATCCTCCGGCCCGGGCCGCCGGGCCCGCCGACGCCACCACGACCGACGAGCAGATCGGGCTGCTGGTCGGTGGGACGGAGGTGGCCCGGTACGTGCTCGACCCGGCGTTGGACGCGCGGCACGGACCCCGGCCGTACCTGCACCCGGTAAGCACCCTGGGCGGCACGGTGGTCACCGACGCGCTGCCCGCCGACCACGTGTGGCACCTCGGGGCCTCCCTGGCCGTGCAGGACGTCAACGGCACCAACCTCTGGGGTGGGCGCACCTACGTGCGCGACGTCGGCTACACCTGGCGCGACGACCACGGGCGGATCGCGCACGTCCGCTGGTCGGAGCGGGCCGCCGACCGTCTGGCCCACCGGCTGGAGTGGCGCGACCCGCACGGCGCGGTGCTGCTCACCGAACACCGCCAGCTCACCGCGGTAGCGCTGACCGGTGCCGTCCCGCTGACCAGCGAGGGGCCGAGCGGCGGTGACCCGAGCGGCGACGGACCGAGCACCGCTGACCCGAGCGACGGTGCGTCGGCTTGGCGGCTGGAGGTGGACTACACGCTGAGTGCCCCGGCGCGGCAGGACGTGCGACTGGGTAGCCCGGCCACCAACGGCCGCCCCGGCGGCGCCGGATACGGCGGGTTCTTCTGGCGGGCCGTCTCGGCCGCCCCGGCGTCGGTGTTCAGCGCCACGGCGACGGGGGAGGAGGCGGTCAACGGCTCCGCCCAGCCCTGGGTCGCGCTGTGCGGCACCGGGCCGGACGGTGGGGCGTACACCCTGGTCTTCACCGGTCTCGGCGACGGCGACCGGTGGTTCACGCGGACCGCCATGTACCCGGGTGTGGGGGTGGCGTTCGCGTTCGACGAGCCGGTCACCGTCGCGGCCGGCACCGACCGTCGCGGCCGGCACGCGGTGGTGGTCGCCGACGGCACCCTCAACCGCGCCCAGGCCGCGGCCCTCGCCAACACCGCGCGTTGACCATGAAGTTGTTGCCACTCCGCCCGGCGTGTCAGGGCAACAACTTCATGATCAACGGGGCGAGGGGCGGGTGGTGGCACTAGCGCGGGCTGGCAGGGCGGCGGTGACCCGGATGGCCTTGACGATCGCCGGGATCGAGCCGATCAGCAGCACCAGCCCCCAGATGATCGCGATGATCGCGAAGACCAGTGCCGCCACGTCGTCGACGATGCTGACCAGGATCACCGGCACCAGGTTGTGCAGGAACTCCAGCACGACAGTGCACAGCAGTGTGGTGAGGATCAGCAGGACGAGACCCTTGTTCTGCAGGAATCGCGGCTGGGCTGCCACCAGCAGCCCGGCCCAGACGAGCTTGAGCAGCAGCACCAGCCCGAGCAGCACCGCCGCCTCGCCGACCGGGAAGAACCCCCACAGGGCCAGGTACGCCAGTGTGCCGAACGGGGCGGCCAGGAACAGCGACACCATGATCGTCAGCTCGACGAACGCGATGACCAGCGCGACCAGCCCGACGATGATCAGGATGATCGAGAAGATCAGGCCGGCGACGCCCTGCACCCGGCCCTGGACGCGTTCAGGCAGCAGCAGGGCCAGGCAGAACAGCCCGGTGCTCCAGACCGCCACCGCGTCGATCAACGCGAGATAGCCGGTGCCCCGACCGGACGGCTCGCTGACCCCGGACACGTCGTCGAGTTCGACGTCCAACGCTCCGGCGCTGTCCGCGAGGGCCGCGCCGGCGTCGGCGCCGCCGAGCAGCAGCCCGGCGCCCAGCTCCACGCCGATCGCCAGGACGATGGCGAGCATGGCCAGCAGCAGGAACGGCTTGCGCAGGTCACCCACGGCGGCCTCCTCTTGAATCGGAACGAGCCGGTCAGGATGCGGCCACGAAGACCGTGCAGGAACCCAGGCCGGGACAGCGCACACCGACCTCGGTGGCCTGGTCCACGGCGACCTTCGCCACCGCGCCGGTGCCGTCCGGTGCCGGCTCCACCTCGTCGCGGATGGTCAGGTCGGCGTCGCCCGGAGCGGGCGCGACGACCGTGAACCGCGCCGCGCTACGCAGCACCAGGGTGCGTAACCCGCCGGGGTCGGCGACCCGCAGCACGCAACCGCCGGAGAAGACCAGCCGGCCGACCTCGGCAAGGCAGTCGGCGCTGACCGTGGCCGGGTCCACCGAGGCACGCTCGGCGCCCAGCGCACCCAACCGGTCGACCAACCCGTGCCGGGCGCCCGGGTCACCCCGGTCGCCACCGCCCGCGCCGACCGCGACCACGAACAACGCCACCAGCAGGACGGCGAACAGCCCCAGCAGCGCCTTCTGCCGGCCGCTCATCGCGTCACGGCCTGCGCCACGACCTCGGTGAACCGGATGGTGTCGACCCCGGCGAAGTAGAAGTTCGTGCCCTGTGTCTTGCCAATCACCAGCAGCGTGACCTGGTGCGGCCCCCTCGCCAGCCGGATCGTTCCGACGTCCAGGAACTCCGTCTTCTGCACCTTCGGCGTGAAGCCGAGGAACGTGTCGCCGACCTGGCTGCCGTCGATGGTGAAGACGGTGTTGGCGTAATCGGGGGCCGTTGTCCGTACCGTGGCGAACCGCCAGGTGCCATCGGCCGGGATCTGCACCGTCACGGTGACCTGATCGCCGATCGCCAGCCCCGTGAAGAACAGCTGCTTGTCGCCGGACCAGGTCACCCCGCAGCAGTTGGGCTGCGCACCCACTGCCGCCTTGCTGTTCTGCGGCGACTTGAGCACCGCGGCGTCCACCAGGCTCTCCGCCTCGACGGTGACCACCCGCGGCTCGCCGGGGGCCGGCTCGCCGTCACGGGTCAGCAGGACGACCCCCACTGTCACCACCACCAGCACCAACGCCACCGCCGCGGCGATCCACAACCACGGGGTACGCCGTGGCGGCGCGACCGCCCGCACCTCGTAGGTGACCCGACCGCTGGAGCGGGAGCTCTCCTCCGGCGCGGTGTTCGCCGAATACGCGAAGCCGGTCATGTCGTAGCGCCGGGGTGGGGTGCCGGCGGGCACGGCGAGCTTGACCAGGAACGACACCGAACCCTGCCCGGGGACCACCCGCTGCGGCTCGGCGACGGTGAACCACGCCCGCTGGGAGCCGTCGCCGGGGGCCACGTCGAACACCACTGTGTCCGGTGCGGTGCCCGGGTTGGAGACGGTGAATGTCAGCTCGCCGCTGTTGCGCGGGTCGAGGGTGAACTGCTCGGCGGCGGCGACGACCGCCCACTCGGTGGTCATGACGACTCCTCTTCGAGAACGATCTCGACGGTGGTCGAGGCGGGCTTCTCCGCCTCGACGATGCGGGTGATCACGGTGAGCTGGCCGGCGGCGGCCGCCGGCACCCGCACCACGACGTGGAAGGGCTGTTCGTCGGGTTCGTCGATCGCGAAGCCCGGCAACCCGGTGGCCAGTTCGAGGGCTCTGCGCATTCCGTACGGGGTGCCGCGCCACCGGGCCAGCAGAGCGGCGTTGGCCACCAGGTCACGCAGCCGACCCACCGGCAGCGGCAGGGGGGTGTCCGGCCGGGGCGAGGCCACCACGTGGTCCATCGCCACCCACCGCGTCAGGCGCACGACCAGCCCGTCCGGCGCCCGGTACGGGTCGAACAGGGCGTCCACCTCGGCGAGGATCGCCTCGTCCGGGGCGTGCAGCGCCTCCATCACGTCCAGCAGCGTCCACAGCACGCTGCCGGGCACACAGGCCCGCTGGTAGGCGGCGGGCAGCAGCCGTTCAATCGCCGAGCGTCGCATCCTGGCGCACCACCTCGATGTCGTGCTCGCCGGAGCAGAGCAGCCAGGTATCCGGGACGGTCACCACGTCGGCGGTGGCCTGGTTGGCGCTGGGCGTCCAGTCGACGGCCCCGGCGCTGCGGTAGACGCCGCGTTCGCCGCCGGCCAGGATCAGCCGCTCCGCCGCACCGGGCCCGCCGGCCGCGCCGCCGGCCGTCGGGCCGCTCACGGCGATGGCGTCGACGGGTACGAAGCGGGTCCGGTCGCGCAGCGGCAGCCCGCAGTTGACCGACACCGACTGCCACTGCGGCTGCGCGGCCAGGGTGTCCAACCGCAGCACTCCGCCGCTCTGCGTGGCCGCCACCGCCAGTGGCCCGGCGAACGCCAGGTCCCGGCAGGTGCCGCCGATCCAGCCGGCCTGCATGCTCTGCCACTTCACGTCGGACTCGAACAGCCGGGTGCGGTGGCATCCCTGGCCGGGCTTCTTCGGGTCCGGCTCGCCGGCGCCGCTCCACAGCAGGGTCGCCGGGCCGTCGTACTGCACGGCGAGGACCCGGTTGTCCACGTTGGACAAACCGACATGGGTGAAGCTGCCGGGTCGGCCACCCGCTGTCGACAGGTAGACCCCGAAACTGGCCTGCGCCGCCACCGCCACACCCGGCGCGCCGCGCTCCGAGACGAACGCGCGCACCGCGTAGAACCCCCGGTCGGCGTCCGACGGGTCGACCAGGATCTGCAACGGCACCGCGCCGGGCAGCAACGACACCTCGTACAGGCCGGTGTCGGTGGCCACCAGCAGCGCGCCGGCGCCGTCGCGGTCCAGCCAGGCCACGTCGGAGATCCGCGAGTCCAGGTCGGTGAGCAGCGACCAGGTCTCGCCCAGGTCGGTGCTCAGGTGCACCCGGGAGCCACCGGACGCGCGCAGCGTCACCACGGCCACCGAGCCGGGGCGCGCGACGATGCCCGGCCGCACCGGCGCGGGCGCGGGCGCCACCCGCAGCACCGTCTCGCCGTCGAAGCGGCCGGCCGGCTCCCACCCCGCGCCGCCGTTGCTGGAACGGAACAGCACCGGGCCGCGACCGGCGTACCAGGTGCGGGGCTGGTACTGGTCGACGGCGAGGGCGCGGACCTCCGCGTCGGGCGCCTCGTCGACCACGAACCGCACCGACTCGACGTAGCGCACGCCCGGCTCGGCGTGCTCCAGCAGCCGGTAGACGTTGGACGCCCGCAGCGGCTCCCCGAACGGCCAGCCGGTCGGGTTGAGCGCGGTCGGCAGCGGGCTCAACGTCTGGTGCAGCCGGTCGTGGATCCGGCTGCGGACCGCGTCCACGTCCTCCTCGCGCCGGACCACCACCCGGGCCCGTACCGACACGGCCTTGAAGCGCGCCCAGGTCGCCCGGGACCGGATCCCGACCATCCGGCGTTCCTCCAGGTCCGCCTCGACCCGACGCCGCGCCTCGGGCACCTCGTGCTCGCGCAGCACCGCCACCGGCAGCCGACCACCGGGGCGGGCCGTCGCAGGCACGTACGGGACCAGCACCACCTCGACCTCGCCGGGCCGGGCGAAGCTGTACACCGCCGCGCGGGTGAACGCCCGGGCCCTCGCCACCGCGCCGGAGCTGGTGGCGAGCACCTCGAAATCGCGGGCGGTGACGGCCCGCTGCTGCGCGAAGAACTCGTACGGGCCGCGCAGCAGCACCGATTCCAGCGCCTCCATCTCCCGGCCGCCGGCTGCCGGCGTGGGGTTGTCGACGCGTACGCCGGGTAGCGGATCGCGCAGGCTGGTCAGGGTGCCCGCCGCCACGTTGCCGGTGGGCCCGCCGCCGGCGCGGTACCAGAGTCGGATCTGTCGCCCGGCGGGCGGCACGGCCGCCACTGTCACCGCCGTCGCCCCGCTCGCCGGGAGCTGGCCGGGCGCGGCGGGGGGTCGCAGGTCGAGGGCCGGGGCGAAGGTGACGGTCCCCGAGCAGCGGTCCACCAGGTACGCCTTGGACTGCGGCCCGAGCCCGGCGAAGCTGTCCACCGGTCGCCAGATCTCGAACGTGCGGCCGTCGTGTTCGCGGGCCGCCGCGCCCAGCTCCACAGTGCCGGACGGCACCTCCACACCGAGCAGCAGGTCCAGCGCCTCGGCGGTGTGCGTCAGCGGAGCGTGGGCGGCCCGCAGCACCTGACCCGGCTGGCCGGTGCCCACGCCGAGCAGCTCCGCCTCGACCGGTTCGCAGTGGTGCATCCGGACCGTCACCGACTCCTCGTCGGCGGGCAGCAGCGCCGGTTCGGTGGTGACGAACACGACCGGCCGGGGGTCGGCGCCCCGGGCCGCCGCGACCCGCAGACCGGCCGGGACCCGCACCGCGCCGCGGTCGGTGCCGTTGCGGGTGAACCGGACGTCCGCCCAGGCCGCGGTGGGCGCGTGCCGGGAGACCCCGAGCAGGTTCAGAAACGAGACGTACGCCTTCTCCGGCAACTGGTTCAACCGGTAGATCATCACTTCGGTGAGGTGCGCGAACGCCTCCACCAGCGCCATGCCGGGGTCGTGCGCCGACAGGTCGGTCCACTCCGGGCAGGACTGCCGGATCCGTTCCCGGGCCTCGGTGACCAGGTCGAGAAAGCCGCGATCGTCCAGGTGCGGCACGGGCAGCGTCATGAGGGTCCTCCCTGCGCGGGTTCGTCGACCGGGAGCAGATCCATGGAGAACACCAGCTGCCCGGGGGTCAGGCTGGCCCGCACCCGGTAGTCCAGTCGGATCACCAGCCGCCACGCGTCGTCCGGGTCCGGCCCGGCGTCCACGTCGATCACCTCGACCCGCGGCTCCCAGCGGGCGATGGCCTGCCGGACGTAGTGGATGGCCAGGCCGGCCGTGGTGTCGTCGTTGGGCGCGAAGACCAATCGGTGCAGCCGGGAGCCGTACCCGGGTCGCATCAGCCGCTCGCCGGGTGTCGTCGACAGGAGCAGGAACAACGCCTGCCGTACGCTCTCGTCGCCCTCGGTCATCGCCAGGCCGCCGGCCGCGGTGAGCGCCAACCCGCCGCTCCGGCCGGCGTCGAAGCCGGCGCCGACGAAGCGGAAGGCCCTCATCGGTCCGCCCCCAGGAACCGCTGGCGCGGGTCCCGCACCGTGTGGTGGACCAGCCCCGGCGGCGTGCCGTCGGTGAACCCCTCCAGGTGTGACAGCACCACTCGGTGCCCGTCGACCCGCAGCCAGTCGCTGTAGCCGACGCGGACGTTCAGCGTCTTGCCGCACGGCTTGATCGTCGGGCCGTAGTTGGGGCAGGCCACGATGTCGCGGCCCTCCGGGTCGTCGTCCACGAGCACGGGTACGGCGGTCACTGTCACCCACTGCTGCGAGGGCCGGTTGTCGACCCGGCCGTCGTGGTCGCAGGTGATCACGGAGTCACTGTGGATCCAGCGCATCAGCTGCCTCCTTCGTGGTGGGCGCGGGCGAGGGAACGGGCCTGCCTCGCCGCGGTCGTCGGGTCCTCGGTCGACTCGGCGTGCAGGAAGTCCACGCTGCGGGCGCGCACCACCATGGCCCGGCCGGGTGCGGAGATCACCAGGTCGGACGCGGCGTGCAGGGTGGCCAGGTCGGGGGTCAGTTCCAGATAGCTGCCGCCCTCGGTGGCCAGCCGCAGGCTGCGCTGCACGTCGTCGACGACGATCGACTGCCCGCCGGCGGTGCGTAGCGTCCAGCGCCGCGCCCGACCGTCGTCGATGCCCGCGTCGTACGGCTCGACGGCGCCGAACAGCGAACCCAGCACGATGCCCGAGGCCGGCTCGCCTCCGGGCAGCACCACCAGCACGGTGTCGTCCGGGTCGGGAAGCGCCACCAGGCCCTTTCCCCGGCCCGCGCCGGGGCAGAGCACGGCGAGCCAGCCGGCGTCCAGGTCCCCGTACGCCGGCAGGGTCAGGCGGACCCGGCCCAGCCCGTCCGGGTCACCGACGTCGGTGACGGTGCCCAGGGTGACCACAGTCCCGCCGGCCGGGTTCGGTGGGGCGACCGGCGGCACTGTGGAGAACCGGGTCAGGTGCCCGTTGCCGTCCACCGTGTGCACCACCTCGGTCAGCACGTACGCCCCGGCGACCGGGTCGGGCACACCGGTCAGGGCGATCCGCCGGCCCGGCCGCAGCGTTGGATCGCCCTCGGCCACCCCCTCGGCAGTGACCAGCGCCGCCGCCCGGGTGTCCAGTCGCGCCTGGGCCAGCGCCGCCAACTCGTCGTCGCTGCGGCCGGGCTGGTCGACGGCGGTGCGCACCCCGTCGGCGCCGACGTCGGCCGGGTCCGGGCGGTCGCCGGCGGGTCGACCGCAGCGCGCGTCGTCGGCCTGCTGGCTGATCACCTCGGCCCGCTGCGGGTGCCAGCCCAGGGCCACGCTGGCACCGCTGGCCTGGTCGGCGTTGGTGGACAGGCGCACTGTGTGCACGCCCGCGCCGAGGGTCAACGCGACCGGCTCCCCGTAACCGGCGAGGGTGACCAGCCGGACCCCGTCACCATCGGCGGCCAGGTGCAGCCCGGCCCGACCGGCCACCTCGCGCAGCAGGTCCAGATCGCTGTGCCGGTGCTGCATCAGCCGCTCCAGCCGTGGGCCGTCGACCTCGGCCGTCACCTCCAGCCCCACGTCGCCGCACAGCTCCCGGGCCAGCTCGGCGGCGGTCACCGAGGTGAAGACCCGCAACCCCTGCCGCTTGCGCAACCGGTGCAGCGGGTCGTACGCCCGCAGCCGCAGCACCGCCGCGCCGTCGGCGGCGTACTCGACCTCCACGGCGGTCACCTCCCCGCCGAACAGGGCGTCGACGTGATCGGTCAGCCGTACGTCGAGGGTCGTCCCGGGGCGGACCGCCGGGTCGAACGCGCCGGTCCCGGCGCTGGTGGCGAGCACCAACTCGGCCTGGGTGGGCTGGTCGAGCCGTGCGGCCACCCGCAGCGAGCGGATCCGCTGACGGGCCGCGCCGGCCAGCTCGACGCCGTCGAGCACGACGATCAACGCCCGGGGCGCGACGCTCGTCACGGCGTACCCCCCGGGTTGGTGCTGGTGGCGGTGGGGCCCGTCGGGCCCCAGGCGGCGGGCGCGGTGGCGATCGAGGCGCCGACGAACGACGCGCCGGCGCCCACCGCGCCGGCCAGCGCCCGCGCGGCGCCGGTCACCGCACCCACCACCGATCCGCCGCTCGGCGCGCCGGGTGGTGGCACGGCGAGCGTGGTGCCGGCCGGCACCGACAGCGGGTCGGTGATCCGGTTGTGTTCGGCCAGCAGACGCCAGCGCAGCGGCGAGCCGAGCGCGTCGTTGGCCAGCAGGTCGAAGCGCACGCCGGAACGGCCCGGCTCGGCGGCACCGTCGCCGGCGGCGATCACCGCGCCGCCCGGTGCGGCGGTCGGGGTGCTCGCGGCGGCCAGCTCCTCGGCGAAGACAGCCTCCGCCTGATCGGCCGTCTCGGCGGCCCGGACCAGCTTCAGCCGCAGCCAGGAGCGTCGGGGTGATCCGGTGCCGGTGAACGCGTCGAACCGCTCCGCCACCGCGATGATCACACCGGGCACGTTCCACGTCTTGCCCCAGACCAGGCGGACCAGCGGTGGTCGCAGCCACCCGTGCTCCGCTGCGGAGTTCTCCGCCAGCATCCACAGGGGACGGGTCAGCACCCGCACGTCGGCGGGACGGACCTGCGCCTGGACGAAGTCGACGTCGAAGAGCAGGTCGAGCACGAGCTCGGTGCGGCCCCCGCCGGTGAAGACCAGCGGGTCGTCAGCCAGCCCGGACCCGGTGAGCTGCCCGCCGGCGACACCCCGATGGCGTACGCCGGCGAGCCGGGTCACCTGCACGGTCTCCGGGTTGAGCAGGCAGTCCACCCGTTCCCCGGAGGAGTCGATGAGGAAGGCGACGCGTTCCATCAGTCGCCCGCCTGTTCCCGGTCCAGTCGACCGAGCTGGGCGGCGTCCAGGGCGTCACCCGGCACCGTCCACAACGTTCCGTCGTCGGGCAGCGCAGGCCACGGGTCGGTGGTCCGCTCGGTCGACCGGAACGCCCTGCTCGCCGGCCACCCTCCGCCACCCGGATCGCGCGTCGACCCGCCGCCTCCGGCCCCGAAGTCGCCGTCACGCCACCCGCCCGGGTGCCCGGCGCGCTGGTCGCGGTGCTGTCCCGGGCGCGGGCCGGCGTGCTGTTCGGACCACCTCCGTTCGCCGGGTAGCGGCGGCCACGGACCGTTGTCGGCGGCCTCGACCGCCGCGAGCCCGCCCCACCCCGTGCCGCCGTCGGTGGAGTTGGGGCCGGAGGGATCGAGACCGTCCAGGAACTCCTCAGGAGCGAGGGGACGGTCGCTCGCTCGGGGCAGCCCGTCTCCGCCTACGGCCGGGGTGTCACCCCGTGGCGCTGGTCCGAACGGTCTGGCCGACCCGGTCGACGGGCCTCGTCGAAACGGCGAGCCGAGGCGCCAACCGTCCCGCATCCGGTCCGGCGCGCGCCGATCCGAGGGCGCGAAGGCCGTGCCCCAGCCGGGTCCTCCGGGAGGCACCGCGGCGTCGGAAGCACCGCCGCCGACCGCACCGCCGCCGCGGATCGCGCTGCCGCTCGCCAGGCCGTCAGTCGCGCCGTCTGACGGCCGGGTCCCGCCCGCTGACCGGGATCCGCCCGACCTGCCGGCTCCGTCCACCGTGCGCGGTCCGCCGACGCCGGATGCCGTGCCACCGATCCCGGTCGCCGTGCCGTCGACGCCGGTCGCCGAGCCACCGACGCCGATTGCCCTGCCGTCGCTGCCGGTCGCGGTGCCATCGGTGCCGTGCTGGCCTGCCGTGTCGTGTCGGCCCGCCGGTCCGAGGTCGCCGACCGTTGCGTGGATGCCTGCGCGTCCAGTGCCGTCGACGGGTTCGACGCCGTCCGCCGTGGCGGCGCCGCCCGGTGCGCCGAAGGTGCCCGGCCTTCCGGATGACCACAGCCCACGAAAACCCCGGCCACCGGGCCGGGTGACCGCGGCGGTCCGGCTGGTGCCGGCGGTGTCGCCGAACCCGCCACGGGTGCCGTCGGCGCGGAATCCGTCAGTGCCGTTGGAGCGCCCGGTGTCCTCCCCGGCGGGCGTGCCGGGTCGATCCGTCGTGTCCCACCGGGTCGGCTCGTCCGCCCACCGGACCGGCCCGTCCTCCGGGGCCACGGCGGTCGTCGCCGGGCCGTCCTGCTGATCATCGTGGCCCCGGATCTGCCCGCCGTCGGTCGGGGACGCGTCGAGGTCCAGATCGCGGAGCAGACCGGGGGCGTGAGCGGCGACCAGGTCCAGCCAGTGCCGTGGGGGTTCCCCGAAGCGGCGTGGCGCGGCCGTCGGTGCGTCCGGGGGCGGCCGTTGCGGGAGGTGGCCGGTGGGCTCGACCCGGCCGGCGAGGCGCTGCACCGCCCCGGCGGCCGAGCGCAGCCGGCCAGCCAGCCAGCTACGCGGGTGTCGGCGCGGTGGCACCGCCGGTCTCCAGCTCCAGTCCCTCGTAGCGCAAGGTCAACGAGGCGATGGCGATCTCGTGGCTGAGGGTGTTGAGGTGCGCGCCACGCCACCGGGTGGGCCAGGCGTCGATCAGGTTCCAGCGCAGCACCTCGGCGGTGCCGACCGAGTCGAGCAGCACCACCGAGACGTTGCGCCGGTTGAGGGTGCCCTGCGCGGTGGCGTTCACCCAGTCCCACAGCTCGCGGGAGGCGGTGAGGCCGAAGTGCAGCGTCACCGGCTCGTACTCGGCCTGGCCGGGCACCATCCGCATCCGACCGAGGCCGTGCTCCCGGTACGGCTGCCCGGGAATGTTCACCTCCAGCCCGGTCATCTCGGTGAAGTGGCCGTTGGTGACGCCGTTGATGAGCAACCGGAAGTTGTATGCCCGGTACGGGTCGACCGGGGCGCCGGGCTGCGGGGTGGCGGTGGTGGGCATGTCAGCCTCCGATCGTCTCGGTCTCGGTGCCGCCGGCCCACTGGCTCAGCTTGAACACCACGAACTCGGCGGGCTTGACGACGGCGATGCCGATGTGGGCGATCACCATGCCGGCGTCGCGGACGTCCGGCGGGTTGGTCTCCTCGTCGCACTTGACGAAGAACGCCTCCTCGGGGCTGCGGCCGAGCAGCGCGCCGTCGCGCCACACCCGGGTGAGGAACGCCCCGATGTCACGCCGGATCGAGCGCCAGAGGGTGAAGTCGTTGGGCTCGAACACCATCCACCGGGTGCCGTTGGCGATGGCCTGTTCGATGGCGATGCTGAGTCGCCGCACGTTGAGGTAGCGCCACTCGCTGGCCTCGGCGGCGAGCGTACGGGCACCCCAGACCCGGATGCCCTCACCGGCGAAGTAGCGGATCACGTTGACGCCCTTGGGGTTGAGCACGTCGTGTTCCGGTCGGGTGACCAGGTAGCCCAGGTCGACGGCGCCGCGTACGGGTTCGTTGGCCGGTGCCTTGTGCACTCCGCGCAGGGCGTCGGTGCGGGCCCAGATGCCCGCCAGGTGCCCGCTCGGCGGGGTGAGTTCCAACTCGCCGCTGATCGGGTCGCGGACCCGCAGCCAGGGGTAGTAGAAGGCCCCGAACTCGGACTGCCGGGGCCGGTAGGCCGCCCCCTCGTGCCCACCGGAGCCGCCCGGCTGGGTCGAGCCGCCACCGGGACCGCCCGAGCCGCCGCCCGTACCCTCGGCGGGCTTGGGGGGTTTTCCCGACGACGGCGTGGCGACCCTTGTCAACGCGGAGATGTCGTCGATGTCCGGTGCCGGGTCGCAGATCGCGACCATGGTGCGGGTGCGCTCGGCCATGCTGAGCAGCGCCTCGTGCGACACCACGTCGTGGAAGCCGGGCGCCGCGATGATGGAGATCTCGTCGACGGCCTCCAGCAGTTGCAGACCGCCACGGCGTTGCCCGCTGCCGGTGATCGCGCCGCCCTCGCCCACGTTGACCACCCAGCAGCGGGCGCCCCCGTTGTCCAGGAAGCCGAAGACCGCCCGGGCCAGCGGGGTGCTCTCCACCCGCTCACCGCCGGCGAAGAGCCGCAGGAACTCGGTCCAGTTGTTGACCGGCACCGCTTTGCCCAGGTGGGCGGAGCGGTCCGGTGCGATGCCGACGAACGCGGCGATGCTGGTGCTCGCCGGGCCGATCGGTCGGGCACCGCTCGGGACCTCCTCGACATAGATGCCGGGGGAGAAGTAGCTGGGCATCGGTCCTCCTGTGCGGGTGGGTGTCAGTGGGTCGGTGGCGCGCAGACGATGACGATGTCGGCCTCGGTGGGGTCGACGTCGGCGGTGAGGACGAGGCCCCGCCCGGTCAGCCGGAGTCGGACCGGAGCCGGGTGCTCGGGGTCGTGCGGGACGCCGACGATCAGGAACCGGCCGTCGGGGTCGGTACGGGTGGCGGACCCGGTGCCGGGTAGCTCGACCCGCATCGCCGCCAGTGGTTGGTCCTCGGGACCGACCACCCGGCCGGCGAGGGCACGCACCCCCAGTTGCCGCAGGCGCAGCGGTTGCAGCACCGGCGGCGCGGCCGGGGTCGGGTGGTCCACCTGCGCGGGTACGTCGATCAGCAGCGCCGGGCGCGGTGCCAAACCGAACGCCGTCCACAGCGGTGGGTCACCGGCCTCCAGGACGACCGGATAGCTGCCGTCACTGGTCGCGGCGGTGAGCACCCGGTCCAGCCGGGGCAACCCGGCCGGCCCGGTCACGCAGAGCAGGAAACGGACCGTGAACCGGTACGGCTCGCGGACCGCGCCGCTGGAGCGGGTCTGCCGGGCCGGGCGCAGCTCCAGTGGCCAGAGGGTGAGCCCGTCCCCGTCGTCGCATGCGCGGGGCGGGCCGACCGGGACCGGTTCCCCCGCCGCGCTGGTCACCCAGGCGACCAGCTCGGCGGTGGCCGTCTCGATCGGTCCGCGCCCGTCAGTGGTCATCGCGGCGGCGTCCCCTGGATCCGGTACGCGATGGCCTCGTTCCACACGTGCGGGTAGACGCCGATCTCGAAGTACCGGGTGAAGCGGTTGATCGGGGCGTTGGTGTGGTCGTGGTAGAGCAGCCACACCGGGGCGATGGTGAACAGCACGTAGTTCGCCAGGACGAGGGGGATGTAGAGCGGCCCGAGCAGGCGACCCTGGAAGATGTGCACGTCCTCGTGCCGCTGGATGCCGGAGCTGGAGCCGGCGCAGACGGTGCCGATGGTGGTGGCGTAGCGGGGCGAGACCCCCTCCACCACGCTGACCCGTCCGCTGCCCTGTGAGGTGGGCCGGTCCAGCGAGTGCCCGAAGATCAGGTGTACGGCCAGGTAGATGGCGCCGACGACCGTGTTGAGCAGGCTCCAGGTGTGGTCGACGACGAAGAGGAAGATGCCGCGCGCGTCCGGCGCGTACACCCCGGCGGACGCCACCGCCCAGCCGAAGACCGCGCCGACCAGCAGGCCCACGACGGCGCCCACCATCAGCCCGATCGTGCCACCGGCGAGGAAACCGAACAGGGCGCCAAGACTGACCTGGACCGCCGCGCTGATGATTCCGAAGACCATGACGTCACCCTCAAACCCAGGAACGGAAGACTCGGGGCTCACGACCCTGTGCGACCTGGGTCGGCGACGGCTGCGTCGCCTGCCGGTTGCCGGGCGGGAACTGGTTGACGCCGAGCGCGGCGGAGAAGATGACCAGGGCGTTGAAGAACGCGATGACCCACTTCTCGGCGCCGGCGTCGTCAGCGAATGCCGCTGTCACGTAGGAGAGCAGCAGCGCGATGGCGATGGCGATCCACTTGCGGAACTTGTCGCCGCTCGGGCCGAGCAGCCCGCCGATGACGTTGGTGGCCAGCAGGGTGGCGGCGCTCGCGCCGGCGATGGTCCCCAGAGCTGCCCAGGTGAAGAGATCGTTCATGGCGATCCCCCTTTTCTGCGATGATGCGACCGGGATGTGGTGGTGGTGAGGTTCGGTGCTCCTGGTGGGAAACACCGGAGCCGGTCGCCGTCGTCTCGGGGGCGGCCGGGGCCGGGCGTGGCCGGCTGAGCCGGCCACCAGGTGGATCAGCCGGGCCCCGGGGCGCCGACGGGTGGGCCCGGCGACGTCGGACCGGGCGGCGTCGGGCCGGGCGCTGCCGGCGTTGCGGCCTGCCGGCGGCGCACCAGGAGTACGCCCACCGCGGCGAGCAGCAGCAGTAGGAGCGCGCCGCCGCCGACCAACAGCCACGGGAACCCGCTGTCGTCCCCGGCGGCGGCCGGCGAGGCAGACGTTCGGGGTGGCGCCTCGGCGACGGCCCGCAGCTCGCTCGGCTTGTCCTGGTTGGAGTCGACACGCCAGCTGACCGACCGGCCGTTCACCGTGCCATTGCTGTCGATCACCCGGCCGGGAAATGTCACCGAGATCTCGAACGACATGAGCTTGAGGAAGGCCTGCTGCTGTTGCGGATTCTGCTGCGCAACCATTCCGCCGTATTTCTTCGGGTCGAGCGGCAATGTGAAGCGATACAGGTCGCCGTCCCGGACCAGTTTCACGCTCTCCGTGTCGAACCCCGCCAGCGGTGCCTTGCGATAACTGATCTGGGAGCCGAAGAGTTTGCTGTCCTCGTACCCGGTCTCCTCTCCGGGGGGCAGGGCCGGAATGTTCTGTCGCAGCTCCGCGAAGGCGGCCGTGATGTTCTTGTTCCGGGCGCTGAGCACGGACTTCTCGGCCGTCAGCAGCAGTTGCCCGTCGACAGTGTCGTTGGCGTTGACGGTGAGGCCCATGTTGAGCTGCATACAACTGCTCAGCGCGGCGAGAAAGATGAGACACACCGCGACGCGGAGTGCCTTACCGCGGTTGACTCTCCTGTTCATGAGCTCAGTGTGTGTGATCGCTTTCACAGTCGGCAGTCAGCGATCGGTCACAAGGCAGTCGCCGATTGTACCGGCGCGCTGTCGCATTTGTTTGAGCCCGACGACAGCCCGAATGACTATTCTGGAGCTTTGGGGCGACGTCAGTTGTTCGGCGGCCGTAGGCTGACCGGATGGTCGTTATCGCGTGCGTGCTCCTGGTGGACCCCGACGGTCGGCTGCTGCTGCAACTGCGCGACAGCAACGCGCCGCACCACCCGGACGTCTGGGGTCTGCCCGGTGGCCACGGCGAGCCGGGGGAGACGCCGGAGCAGGCCGCCGAGCGGGAGCTGTGGGAGGAGACCGGCCTGCGCGCGGACGGGCCGCTGCGCCCGATCGCCGTGCAACCGTTTCCCGAGCTGGGTCGGGTGAAGCACTACTTCCTCGGCCGCACCCGGGCCCGGCAGGAGGACGTGGTGCTCGGTGAGGGCGCGGCGATGGTCTTCGTTTCCGGCGACGAGGTGCTCGACGGCCGCCCCTGGACACCGGGCGCCGTCGAGGTGCTGACCCAGTTTCTCGCCTCACCCGAGTACGCCGCGATGACGACCGGCCGGGCGGTCACGGGGCCGGTTCAACCCGCCGGAGGGCTCCAGTCCGCATAGCGGGCCATGCCGCGCAGGGCGGCCCGGCCCGGGGTGAGCCGCGTTGCGGCGTCCGGCATCGCGACGACGAGCCGGTTGCAGGGTCCACCGACCCCGATCGGCAGGGTGACCAGTTCGTCTTGAAGGCGCCGTGGGTTGGCTGTGGTGCTGTGGATCGGCGGCGTGGTGCGGTGGGCTGGCGCTCTGGAGCTGAATCGCTTACGACATCAGGCGCCCGCGATGCGTTCACGACATCAGCTCCAGAGCGAGCGCCGGCGGCGCGGTGCCGCGAACTGGTGGCGACCGGTGGCGGGTGGCGGCGGAGTGCCGACCGGTCGCGGTCAGATCCGGTCGGCGCAGTGAAGGGGAGATTGGTGATGGTGCGGTTCAGCGGTCTGCGGACGGCTGGCGGGCGTGTGCGGCACGGCTGGCGACCGGTGGTGGAGGCAACCGTCGCGGCCACGGTGGCCTGGCTGCTCGCCACCCGGTTGCTCGGGCACCCGCAGCCCTTCTTCGCGCCGGCCGCAGCGCTGATCGTTCTCGGTCAGGCCCGGGGCCAGCGCATCCGCCGGGCCGTCGAGGTCGTCCTCGGGGTCGCCGCCGGGGTGCTCGTCGCGGACCTGGTCGTGCAGGCGCTCGGCCCCGGCAGCACCTGGACGGTCTTCACCGTCATCCTGCTCACCGTGCTCCTCGCGGTGGCCTTCGGCGCCACCGGCGTGACGCTGGTGCAGGCCGCGGTCTCCGCGCTCTACCTGGTGGTGGTCGCACCACCGGACGGCACGCTGGTGCCGTTCCGCTTCGTCGACGCGCTGATCGGTGGCGCGGTCGCGCTCGCGGCCAGTCTGCTGGTCGACGCCCGGCGGCCCCTCGCACCGCTGGTCGCCGAGGTTCGGCGAACCTTCGACGAGTTGGCCGGGCTGCTGGGCGGGATCGCCGACGCCCTGGACCACCGCGACGAGGCCGCGGCGGTCGCCGCGCTGACGCAGGCCCGGGGGATGGACGCCCGGGTCGACGGCCTGCGCGACGGAGTGCTCGCCGCCGGCGAGGCGCTGCAGCTCAACGTCCGTCGACGTCGGCACATCGGTCGGCTGAAGTCGGTCGACGAGTCGATCCGGCAGATCGACTACGCGGTACGCAACGTCCGGGTTCTGGCCCGCGCCGGTGTGACACTCAGCCGGACGCACACCCCGGCGCCACCCGAACTGGGCACGGCACTGCGGTCGTTGGCCGAGGCGGTCCGCGAGGCCGGCGCTGCCCTCGCCGCCGACCTGACGGGGCAGGACGAGACCGCCGATCAGCACGCCACCCGAGCCGACGAGTCGGCGCTCGCCGCCGTGCGCACCGCCGGGCAGCTCTTCGGCTCGACGCAGGCCCTCCCACTGGCGATGATCATCGGTCAGGTCCGGGCCACGGCCATCGACCTGCTACGTGGCGTCAACCCCGACGACGACGCCGCCGTCCTCGCCCGGGTGGACGAAGCCCTCGGCCTCCCAGCGATCTGACCGCGCCCGCGCCCGACGCCCTGCCTCCTGGCCGCGGCCCGGTCAGGTGGTCAGCCAGGTGGTGGCGGCAGCGCGGATCGGCGGCGGGATCTCGTGACCGCCGGGGAACTCCTCGTAGGTGACGTCGTAGCCACGGCTGCGCAGGTGCGGGACGAGCCGGCGGCTGCACACGTCGATGGGCAGCACCCGGTCGTCGACGCCGTGCGAGATGAAGATCCGGGGGTGACCGTGGGTGACCGGTGGCGCGGCGAAACCGGGGGAGAAGGCCAGCACCGCGTCGACCAGGTCGCCGTTGGCCAGGCCCAGCGACAGCGCGTACGAGGCGCCGTCGGAGAACCCACCGAACGTCACCTCCTGGACCGGGTAGCGGTCGAAGACGGTCGCCAACAGCCCGTCGATCCGCGCCACGTCCGCGCCGAAGCCGCCAGCGATCAGGTCCCAGCTGGCCGCCGACGACTGCGGGGCGACCAGCAGCAGCTGGTGCTCGTCCGCGACGGGCAGCAGCAGGTCCAGCCCCTGCCGCGCCGAGCCGCCCGCACCGTGCAGGAGCAGCACCAACCGGTACACCGATCCGTCGGCGGCCGACTCCGGGGCGTACGCCATCGCCACCTGGTCACCGTCGGGGCCATTCATGGGCACGAGCCCGGTCGGCCCCGGCACCACCGGCGCGTGGCGGCGGGCGGTCAACCGGCCGTGCCGGGGGTCCTGCGGGGTCCGGTACGGCGGCGCGGAGTCGGGCACAGGCCACCCCTCGCAGTCGAGGAAAACGTCCGACGCGGTTACCCGCCCCGACCTGGGTTAACCGTCGCCGAGGTGCTGGCCGTCGACTCAGGCGCTGGCCCGGGCCACCAGGGCGGACGGGAAGAGGGTCACCGGCGCGGACGGACGTCCGTCCAGCAGGGCGGTGGCCGCGGCGGCGGCGATCCGCCCCACCGGGTGGCTCGCCGTGGTCAGCGCCGGGGCGGTCAGCCCGGCCAGCGGGATGTCGTCGAAGCCGGCGACCGCGACGTCGTCGGGCACCCGCACACCGGCGTCCCGCAGGCCCGCCATCACCCCGAGCGCGGTGTCGTCACTGATCGAGTAGATCGCGTCGACGTCCGGCCACTGACGCAGCGCCACGCCCGCCGCCACCCGGCCGCGCGCCGCCGTGAAGTCGCCGGGAAGCACCCGCTCCGGCAGGCCGGCCTGGCTCATGAGACGGCGGTACGTCTGAACGGGGCGCTGCGCGCAGGGCAGCCACCGGGGGCCCGTCACCATGGCGATCCGGCGGCGACCCGTCGCGTACAGGTGGCGCAGCACCTCCTCGGAGCCGGCGCCGTTGTCGACGTCGAACGACGGCACGCTCGCCGAGCCGACGCCGATCGAGACCACCCTGCCGCGCAGCGAGCGGGGCACTGACTCCAGCAGGTCCTCGGTGGTGTTGACCAGGATCACCCCGCACACGCTGCGATCGTCGAGCTGGTCGAGGCCTCGTGGGTCGTCGAGCGGCAACCAGTGCAGCGCCACCCCGACCCCGGAGGGCGTGCACACCCGGGCGACCGAACCGACCACCCGGTGCACGTACGGGTCGTCCAGCACCGCCGCGCTGGTGCCCAGCACAGCCACGACCATTCGTACGCCGCCACCGCCGCCGCGGACCAGCGCCCGGGCTGCCGGGTTGGGCACGTAACCGAGCTGGTCGACGGCCGCTGTGACCAGTTCCCGGGCAGCCGGCGAGGCGAAGCCCGTGCCGGCGATCACCCGGGACGCCGTCGACCGGGACACCCCGGCGACCCGCGCTACGTCCTCGAGAGTGGCCGGTCGGTGTGCCGCTGCCGTCATCGTCGCCTCCCACGGCGGCCCGTGAGGTCGGACAAACGCCTGCTCACATCATGCCCCGGCCGGTCCCGGGTCGGTAAGGGGCGGTCGCCGGTTGTGGTGGTAGCGCTCTCAGGTGTGCGATCGTGCGAGGAGATCACCCCGAGGAAGAGGACCTGACCCCGTGAGCGCCCCCACCAGCCGTCCCGTTGCCCCGGACACCGCACCGCCGCCGTCACGGGCGGTGCTGCTCGCCCGCAACGGCGTGGCGGTCACCTTCACCCTCAACGGGCTGGCCGTCGGCAGTTGGTTCTCCCGGGTGCCGGCGGTCCGCGAGGCGTTGGACCTCTCCGCAGGCCGGCTCGGGTTGCTGCTGCTGGCGATGAGCGTCGGCGCCCTGCTCGCCATGCCCACCTCCGGCCTGCTCGCCCAGCGACTGGGCGCGGCCCGCACCGTGACAGTGGCCACCGTGCTGGTCGCGGTCGGCCTCACCGTGGCGGGGCTGGGCGCAACGATGGCCGGCTCCTTCGCCGTCGTCGCGCTCGGGTTGGTCGCATTCGGCTACGGCTCCGGAGCCTGTGACGTGGCGATGAACGTCGAGGGCGCGGCGGTGGAACGGCGCCTGAGGCGTACCGTCATGCCCCGCTTCCACGCCGCGTGGAGCCTCGGGTCGGTGGCCGGCGCGGCACTCGGCGCCGGGGCGGCCCGGTTCGACGTGTCGGTGGGCGCGCACCTCGTCGGGGTGGCGGTGGTCGTACTGATCGGCACCGCACTCGCGGCCCGGACGTTCCTGCCGTTGGGCGGCGACCACGCCGCCGACCCGGCCGACGCCACCCCGGCTGCCCGCCGCCGGGCCCAGCTCGCTGCCTGGCGGGAGCCGCGCACCCTGCTGATCGGGCTGTTCGTGCTGGTGGCGGCGTTCACCGAGGGCGCCGCCAACGACTGGCTGGCGGTCGCGTTCGTGGACGGTCGGGACCTGAGTGAGGCCGCCGGCGCGGCGGTCTTCGGTGTCTTCGTCGTGGGCATGACCATCGGGCGCACCGCGGGCACCGTCGCGCTGGACCGGTGGGGTCGGGTGCCGGTGCTCAGCGGCACCATCGGGCTCGCCGTGGTCGGTGCCAGCCTGGCCGTGCTGGCCGGCTCCGGGCCGGTGGCCATCGTCGGCGTCGCGCTCTGGGGCCTCGGCGCGTCGCTGGGCTTCCCGGTCGGGATGAGCGCTGCGGCCGACGAGGAGGCACACGCGCCGGTGCGGGTGAGCGTGGTCGCGGTGATCGGCTACACCGCGTTCCTGGGTGGGCCGCCGCTGCTGGGGCTGCTCGGCGACGATGTCGGCACCCTGCGCGCGCTGCTGGTGGTGCCGCTGCTGCTGCTGCCGACCCTGCTGTTGGTGCGGGTGCTGCGCCCGCCGCACGCCGTCGAACCGGCTCCGTCAGCACACAAAAACTAACCCCATTCACCGCCGAGCGGTATCGGGTGCGCGGCCGACTGCGCCGCGTACCCGGGCTGGTTAGGGTCGCCCGATGCCAACCGACGAGATCACCGCCGCCGCGGCGGGCACCTGGACCCTGGGCGACCGCACCGTGCACCGGATGGGCTTCGGCTCCATGCGGATCACCGCGAACCCTGACCGTGACCGGGCCGTCGCCCTGCTGCGCCGTGCCGTGGAGCTGGGCGTCAA
This sequence comes from Micromonospora sp. C81, assembly GCF_018070425.1. NCBI lineage: Bacteria > Bacillati > Actinomycetota > Actinomycetes > Micromonosporales > Micromonosporaceae > Micromonospora > Micromonospora sp. C81. The sequence goes on along the minus strand of NZ_JAGPXS010000001.1, from coordinate 130,868 downwards.
CCACATCGACACGGCCGCCTTCTACGTCTCACCCGGCGGCACCCTGCGGGTCGGCACCGGCCCGGCCCGCTACGCCACCGAGCTGATCCGCGCGGCGCTCGCCCCGTACCCGCAGGACCTGGTCATCGCCACCAAGGTCGGTTTCGGGTACGACCCGGAGGCGGGCTTCACCGAGGCGCTCACCCCGGCGCAGTTGCGTGACCAGGTGGAGGAGAACCTGCGCCGGCTCGGCCGCGACCAGCTCGACGTGGTGAACCTGCGCCTCGGTCGAGGGCCCGGTGCGGTGCCGCTGGCGGAGAGGTTCGGTGCGCTCGCCGACCTGCGTGCCGCCGGGCTGATCCGACACCTCGGGCTCTCCAACGTCCGGCCCGAGCAGCTGGACGACGTGGCGGGCATCGCGCCGGTGGTGTGCGTGCAGAACAACTACGGGGTGGACGCCTACCGCGAGCAGGACGCGTTCGTCCGGGCCTGCGGTGAACGGGGCGTCGCGTACGTGCCGTTCTTCGCGCTGGCCGGCACCGGCCGGGAGGCGGGCGCGAGCGCCGCGCAGGGCGAGGCCGTCGAGGCCGTCGCCCGCGCCCATGGCGTCACCGCACATCAGGTACGCCTCGCCTGGACCCTGCACCAGGGCCCACACGTCCTGGCCATCCCCGGCACCGCAGACCCCACCCACCTGGAGCAGAACATAGCGGCGGGAGCCCTGACCCTGACCCCCGAAGACCTAAAGAACCTGGCCTAACCCCCACCCCCACCTGCCCCCGACCCCTCCACCTGCCCCCGACCCGGCCTGCCCCGTTGATCATGAAGTTAGCGGCGCGACACGCCGGTGTCGATGTCGCTAACTTCATGATCAACGGTGTGAAAGGGGGGGCCGGAGGGGGTTAGGGGTGGAGCCAGATCTGGAGGGGGCCCGTCGGGTGGAAGCCTGCTTGTCGGGCTGGGGGTAGGTCCGGGGCTTCCTCGTAGCCGACCAGGGATGCGGTGGGCAGGGTGGCGCACACCGCCCACCAGATGGCCTCGGGGTCGTCGGTGCGGGCGAACAGGTTGGAGACGCCGTACCCGCCGTCGCCGCCACTGAGCACCGCGCCGCCGGTGATCACACCGCTGTCGTCGTGGCGGGCGAGCACCCGTACCCGGGGATCGGTCAGGAGCGCGGGGCGGAACAGCTCCCCACCGCCGTGTGCCGCTGCCCAGGCCGCCAACTCGTCCGGGGTGCTGACCGGGGCCAGCGGTGTGCCGGCAGCTGGTGCCGACGGTGGCCGGTGGATCCACTGGGCGTCGAAGAGCACCCGGAACCCGTGTCCGGACAGGTCGAGGTCGGCGAAGCTGTCCTTCACCGATGCGCCGGGACCCGCGTCGATACGCGCCAGCAGGGCCTCGGCGTCGACCCCTGGCCGCAGGGTGACCGCATCCGGATACCACGGGGGTGAGCGGCGCGGGACCGACCAGGCCTCGTCGTCGGTACGCCCGGCCAGCCCGTGGCTGCCGCAGACGATGTCGCACCATTCGGCGTTGTTGCGGGCCGCCGCCGCCCTCGCGTCCTTCAGCACGCCCCGCAGCCTAGGCGGCGCCAGGGCACGACGTCATGGTGCGTAGACCAGGTCCATCGTGTCGGTGTGCCCGGACCAGCGTAGGTCGAGGCGCCAGCAACCGGGCTGGGGCATGTCGATGATCGACGGACCCGGCCCGCCGGCGACTTCCCGGGTGACCCGGGTGTCGGTGCCGTCGAGCGTCGCGGTGATCACCAGGGTCGCCGGTGCGCTCGGGTCGGGCGATGTCGTGGCGGCCCGGGCCACCCACAGGATCTTGTTGTTCGACCCGTCCTTGCGGTGCTGCCGCAGCGGATGGGCGAACACCACCGCCACGATGTCACCCTTCGCGCCGAACACGTGCGGGACCCGGGCGTCCCCGCTGAACCCGGCGTCCGCCCAGTCCGGCAGCGACCCCGTCTCGACCCGCGCCGCGCAGCCGGTCGCGGCGCTCGCCGTGGCGGCCGTGGCGCTCGCCGTGCTGGCGGCAGAGCTCGTCGGCGCGGCTGCCCCGCCACTGGTCGTGGTCGTGCACCCCGCCAGCAGGACCACCGATGATGCCAGCACCCATCTGCCCCAGGAACCCATCTCGCCCCTTCCGGTACGCGTCGACGACTCGTCGCACCGTCATGACACCGGCCGCGCCCGCCGGGTTCCCTGGAACACCTAGCGCAGCGAGCGGGCGATCTCGATCGCCTCCGCCTTGCCGACGGCACCCTCCAGCCGGTAGCTCACGTCGCCCTCCTGCCAGATCAGGGTCGAGGCGGCCAGTCGGGCGGTCTCCTGGCGGACCTCGCCCGCGCGGTCCACGTACGACAGCACGTGTGGCCCGTCCACCCAGATCGCGAAGTCGCCGTTGACCTGGACCCAGTCCGCTCCGGGCGGGGTGACCTCCTTGTGGAAGGCCAGATTGAGACGACCGTCGAACGCGTCGACGCGCAGTGCGCCCCCGTCGTAGAGCAACGTCGCCACCCGGCAGGTGCCCGTGGCGTCGGGGTCGGCGACCAGCACCCGCTCGGGTGGGCCCAGCTTCGCGGGTTGACGGATCGGGAACCGCACCGCCCGTTGGGCCTCGTCCAGGGTGATGGACCGCTGGCCGGGCAACGGCGACGGCGTGCCGCCGGGCAGCGTGCGGGCAGGCGTGGTGGCGATGCTGACACCGGCGAAGCGCAGCAGCCCCGTGACAGCGTCGGCGACGGCGGCGCGGGTCGGGGGCACCACCGCCACGACCACGGCGACGAGCGCCGCCGCGGCAAGCGGACGCCACCGGCGCGCCGGCCTGTCGAGGCGTACGCGGACGCGAGCGGTCACGTCCGGCGCGTCGGGTGTCTCCAGCCAGGCGGAGAGGTCGCGCAACTCCCGTTCGAGGTCACCCATGCCGGACCTCCTCCCGGTCGAGCAGGCCGCGAAGCTTCGCCAGCGCCCGGGACGTGCGCGATTTCACAGTGCCCCGGGGCCAGCCCAGTGCCGCCACCGTCTCCTCCTCGCTGAGGTCGAGGAAGAACCGGCAGACGATCACCTCGCGGTCGCGTACCGGGAGCTGACGCAGGGCCTGCACCAGTGAGGCGCGGCGCTCCCCGGCGAGAACGGCGTCGACCGCCCCGTCCTCGGCGATCTCGGCCGTCGGGTCCGCCGCCGCGGCCCGCAGGACGAGCCCGTCCCGCCGGCCGCGGGACCGGTGCAGGTTGCGGGTCTCGTTGGCGACGATCGCGAGCAGCCACGATCGGAAGGACGACTCGCCCCGGTAACGGGACAGCTTGCGGTACGCCTTCACGAACGCCTCCTGGATGACGTCCTCGGAGTCCGATCCCGCGCCGAGCAGCACCGCCGTCCGGTGTGCGGACGCGGTGTGCCGGGCGACCAGGAGGTCGTACGCCTCCAGGTCACCGGCCCGAGCGCGGGTGACGAGAGCGTCGTCGTCCAGGGGGGGCCTCCGTTCGGATCACACTCATGACACCGCGTACGCCCCGGTGGTTCCACCCGTCTCTTTTGACGCGGGCCAGCTGTCTCCCATCCGGCGTGCAGCGTATTGCCAGGATTCGGTGCTGCACTGGAGGGGCGTCGAGGAGAGGAGCTGGTCATGAGCTGGTTCAACCGCCGGTCGCGGGGTGCCGAGGCGACCCCGACGAAGCTGGACCGGGAGGCGACCCGCGAGGATCTCGCGGCGCTGGAGGAGTTCGTCGCCAGCCGGCGGGGGGTGGAGTTCTACCTGGAGCCGGAGACCACCGCGACGGACACCACAGTGGTGGCGATCGCCCACGACGGCGAGTGGATCCGTCGTCGTACCGGCACGCCGCGGGCGGCGGGGTCCATCGCCCGCAAGCACGCGGTGCCGCTGTACGAGGCGGCGCGCACCGGCTACCCGGAACGGATGCGCACCTGGAGCCGGGCCCACCCGGAACGCCACGCCCGCTGAGCTTCACGGCGCAGCTCGCTGAGAGGCGGCCGCGCGGGCTTCCACCCGTCGGAAATCGGGCGATGTGACCGTTCGTAACGTCACGGCAAGCACGAGAATGCAGAGAGCCGCTCCGCCCCAGAAGACCGCCCGTACGCTGACCAACTCCGCGGTGAGGCCGGCGACCAGCGCCCCGAGCGGCATCGCTCCCCAACTGGCCAGGCGGCTCACCCCGCTGTAGCGCCCCATCATCTCCTCGGGCACGACGAGCGCGCGCAGCGAGCTGTAGGTGACGTTCCACGCGCCGGAGCCGGCGCCACCCAGGAAGGTCGTCGCCGCGATCAGCCGGGCGGACGAGGAGATCGCCGGGGCCGCCAGCAGCGCGGCGAAGCAGGCCATCGACGCGGCCAGGACGACCCGCCGGCCCAGCCGGCGGGTGAGAGCGGGAGCGGCGGAGGCTCCCACGACGCCGCCCACTCCCAGCGTGCCGATCAGCAGGCCATACTCCGAGCTGGTCAGGCCCAAGGGTCCGGGTGCGACCGCATGGACAACGATGACAGCCATCCAAGCCGCCCAGCATCCACTCGCCGCGCCGGCCACCAGCAGCAGGGTTCGCAGGACCCGTTCCCGCCACACGTATCGGACGCCCTCCCAGATGTCGTTGTTGAGGCCGGACGCGCTCGTCGCCGATCCGGGGTGACGGTTGCTGCGGTACCGGCCGGTCATGACCGCCAGGGCGAGCAGCGCGCCTGCGTAGCCCACCCCGCCGGCGCCCAGCGCGACGGCCAGTCCGGCGGCGGCCAGCAGACCGCCCAGAGGTGGCCCGACGAACTCGTTGGCCACGGTCTCGGTCGCGGTCAACGTCGCGAACGCGGACTCCATCCGAGTGCGGGGCACGACCATCGGCACCACCGACATCCGGGTGGTGTCGGCGAACACCTCGGCGGTGCCGAGGAGCAGCGCCCCCGCGTACAGGCCGGCCAGCGGGAGCCCGGTCGCGAGGATGGCACCGGTGAGCAGGGCGAGGACCAGGGCTCTCGCGGCGACCATGATCATGATTAGGCGTCGCCGGTCCACCCGGTCGGCGAGCGCGCCAGCGGGCAGTGAGAACAACAACCAGGGCAGGGTGTTGGCCAGGGTGGCGCCGGCAACCAGCGCAGGGGAGTCCGTCATCGAGACGGCCACCAGCGGCAGGGCCAGCTTGACAACGCCGTCAGCGAGGTTGGTGATCGCGGCACCGGCCCACAGGGCCTTGAAGTTCCGCGCGCTCATGGTCGTCGGGTCGTATGGCTGGCTGTCGCTGTGCATGGCCAGGGAGCTTGCAGCGATCCGCGCTGCCGCCCTAGAGTTTCGACTGGAGGCGAAACGTGGCGGTGTTCCTGGTCGACGCCGAAGTGATGGCGCACGCGCGTTTCGGCACCTCACAGCTCACCGAGACGTTGGGGGCGCTGAACATCCTCCGCCGGGCCCAGCCGCTTCCGTGGCACCGGGCCTGGCGGGACCAGCATGTCGATGCCTTCCGTGGCTATCTCGACGGCGACCCGGTGACCGCGGCCATTCTGGCGCACGCGATCTCGTCCTCCTGGATGGCTGACTTCCTGACGGTGCCGCCCGCCCGCCCGGACATGACGCTGGACGACGAGCTCGTGGAGCTGGAGTCGTTGCCGGACGACCGAATTCGTGAGGACCTGGCCCACGTGCGCTCCCCGCTGGCCCCGGAACTACGCGGTTCGGGGTTGGCGAGCCGGACGGCCGCGCTGTTGCGCTGGGTCTGGCGCCACACGATCGAGCCGGACTGGCCGCGCCGGCAGTCGGTGCTGCGTGCCGATGTGGTGTCCCGGATCTCCCGCCTGGCCAGGGACGGGTGGTCCGGGGTCGTCAACGACATGCGGCCGGGCATGCGGTGGCTCGGCGACGGCCGGTTGCAGGTCGAGGAGCGGCCCTACCCACCGTCCGACGTACGGGGCGGGACGTTGACGTTCTTCGCGGCCCACTGCCGGGGAGGCTGGATCTCCTGGAGGTTGCCCGGCCGCTTCGGAATCGTCTACCCGGTGACGGGGATCTTCACCGGGGTGGCCTCCACCACACCGGATCCGCTGCGCCGTCTGCTGGGGAACGCGCGGAGCAGCGTTCTGGTGCAGGCCGCCGAACCGGTCAGCACCACGGCAGTGGTCGCCGCGACCGGACTGCCGCTCGGCACGGTCGGTGGCCACCTGCGCGTGCTGACGGAGGCCGGTCTGCTCCAGAAGCGCCGGTCGGGCCGGGAAGTCCTCTACTGGTGGACGGACACCGCCCGGGCGCTCGTGGCCGGAGCCTCGTCGTCGTGACGAGGGCTCGGCGTGTCGGCGCAGAGGGCCCGCACTCCCGCGTGCCGGGCGAGGTACTGCCGCCGGGGTCAGGCGTCCTCGACGGCTGAGCGGGCCTGCTCGAGCGTCATCGGCTCGGCGTGGCTGGACACGTACCAGTGGTAGGTGTCGTCGAGCAGTCGCCGGACCAGGCCCAGGTCGAGGCCGTCTCCGGGTCGGCGCAGGTGCGCCGGCGGCGGGTAGAAGCAGTCGCCCAGCAGCATGACGCCCGAGTCGGGCACCAGCACGACGGTCGAGTCCGGTGCGTGCCCGCCGCCGACGTGGCGTAGCCCGACTCCGACCGCCAGCTCGTCCACGTCGGCGAAGGTCCGGCTCGGCGGCAGGATGGCGAAATCCTCCCAGGAGGTCACCGCGCGTGCCCGGGCCCGGAAGCTCGGGCCGAGGCGGGGGTTGTGGCGGATCTGCTCGTCCAGGTAGCGGTGACTCCACGGGCGGGCGGCTTCGGCGCGCAGCAGCGGCACGGCCGTCTCGTGCCCGACGATCTCCACGCCGGGCCAGGCGCAGGCGCCCCAGACGTGGTCCCAGTGGTGGTGGGTGTAGACGAGCCAGCGTGGCTGCGGCAGCCCGGCGGCAGTCAGCGCGGCCTGGATCTCGCGGGCGTGCGCGGGGCTCTGCCCGGCGTCGATCATCACACTGCCGCGCTCGTCGGCCACGACGGCGACGCCGGCCTGGACCGCGTCCGGGTCCGGGTCGCCCGGGCAGAGCCAGACACGGCCCGCCAGGTGGCTGAACTGCGGGGCGACCATGGTGATCGACCTCCGATATCGAGCGCGGACGTTGGCCCAGTGATCGCCGATCCTAGGTGACCGAGCCTCGTGCCACCGCCCCGCCGAACGAGGCCGGCCCTGGTCGCCGCCGCTGGTGCCGCAGCCAGTGCGAGCACCAGGTGGTCGTACTGACGATCCCGCCGCTCCAACACGGGTAATGGTTGCGGTATATATCGCACCACGATATATATAGTGCATGGATATCAGCGAGCAGACGTTCCTGATCCTCTCCGCTCTCGCCGACCAACCGCGCCACGGCTACGCCCTGGTGACAGAGGTCGACGAGATGACCGACGGCAGGATCCGGTTACGCGCCGGCACCCTTTACGGGGCCCTCGACCGCCTCGTCACCCAAGGGCTCATCGCCCCCGACCACGACGAGGTGGAGAAGGGCCGGCTACGCCGCTTCTACAGACTGACCGACACGGGGGCAGACGCTATCCGCGCTGAGAGCCAACGGATGGCCACCGCGGTCCGGCTCGCCGAGGAGCGCCTCAGCAAGCGTGCCGCCCGCACCGCCCCGCGCCTTGGGACCAGCGGATGAACCCGGCAATGAGCACCCTGGAGCGACGATATCGACGGCTGCTGCGTCTGCTGCCGGCCACGCACCGCGCCGCCCGCGGCGAGGAACTGCTCGGACTGCTGCTCGACCTCGACCACGGCCGCCGACACCCGAGCCGGCACGAGACACTGAACATCATCGCTCTGGCGATCCGGCTGCGACTCACGACGCCCGTCACCACTGCGGCCCTCACCACCGGACTCAGTGCCCTGCTCGTCGCCGCCGGCACCGAGCCCGCCGGTCACACCCTGGACCTGTTCACCGGCGCCGTCCTCGCCACCGACATGCCGGCTATCGTCGCCAGTTGGCCGCAGATAATCGTTCTCGGCCTGCTGCCCCTCGCACCGCTGATCGCCTGGCTGTGCGGCGCGACCCGGACCGCCCTCACCCTGCAGGCAATATTCCTGACGGTCACCGTCGGTTGGTTCGTCACCGACGTGCTCAGCGGTGCCGGCATGGGAATCAACCTCGGCCAACAACTCTTCACGTACGCCCCACCGGTCCTGACCCTCGTCCTGCTCGCGATCGCCGCCCGCGAGCGGTGGACCGCGCCCCGGCCGCGCCTGTTCTGGTGGGCCCTCGTCCCACTCGGGATCCTCGCCTGGAAAGGCACCAGAGAATGGGGACGCCACGGCGTCTACGTCCCCGACGCCGTACCGGCGGTCACCGGGATCCTCGTCGCCGCGATCGCCGCTGCCGGAGCCGCCGTCGCAGTCCGCCGCCACCGGCCCGCCCTCATCATCGGCGTCGGACTCACCAGCTTCATCGCCGGATGGCTCATCCCTGACCCGCTGCTCTCCAACACGGCGATGCAGCACTTCGACGGTCAGCCGCTACCACTGGCAATCCTCATCGCGATGATCGCTGCCACCACGGCCGGCGTCAATCACCTCGCCCGTCGCCACCGGCCCGAGGTGCGGTCGGTACCACCCGATGAACCCTTGATGCGCTGAACACCAGGTCCGAAGGGCCTGACGAGCGACCCTCATGATCCGCGGGACAGAACCTATTCGGGCCCCGCACGTTCGAGTGCTCGTTGAACGAGCGTGAGGACGGGAGGTAGGAGCAGCTCGTTGCCGCCGATCGTAGCGACTGCGTGCACGGTGTGGGGTGTGCCGTCGATGTCGGCCACTCGGGCGCCCGCCTCTTGTGCGACCACGACGCCCGCGACGGTATCCCAGGGCTTGTTGTTGAGCATGATGAACGCGTCGATCCTGCCGTGGGCCAACCACGCCAGGTCGATTGCGGCGGACCCGTGCATGCGTATCCGTTGGACGTGCCGGGTGAGCTGCTCGGTGATAGCAAGTCGTTCGGTGTTCTTCCGGCCGGCCTCGTCGCCGACCGCGTAGTCGCCGATGGCGACGACGGCGTCCTTGAGGTCGGTGATCCGGCTGGCGTGAATGCGTTGATTGTTGGCATACGCACCGTGTCCCTTCGCCGCGTGGTAACGGGTCTCGAGGAACGGGAGGTCGATGACACCGAGGACTGCGTCTGTGCCGTGGATGAGGCCGAGGGAGATCGCGCACAGGGGTGAGCCGTGGACGAAGTTGACGGTGCCGTCGACGGGATCAAGTGCCCAGGTCAGTGTGCTGGTGTCGCCGCTGCTGCCGTACTCCTCGCCGAGGAATCCGATTTCGGGCGCCTTGGCGGCCAGATGCTCGCGAACCGCTCGCTCGATGGCGTAGTCCACCTCGGAGGCCATGTCGCGGTCACCCTTGTAGGTCAGCGCACCGGGCTGCAGTGTCCGCATCAGGTCGTGCGCCAGGTCGACGGCCTCTTGTGCGAGCGGTAGGAAGTGGGCGTAGTCGGTCATAGCTTGCGGCTGCGATTCCAGAGCGAGCTGAACATCTCGTCGAATATCGGGTAGAGGCCGGAGGGGCCGGCGCTGCGTTCAATGACCATCGTCGGGCAGTCGACGCCGCGCATCCGCGGTAGATAGTGCTGAACGACGCAGAGCCGGTCATCGATCAAGAGCACGTTGGCGCGAACGGACTCGTCGTAGACGCCGATGGTGAGGTGGTCTCGGGTGCCTGCGGGGAGTCGGTCGCGAATGCGGTGGGCCAGGTTCTGGATGTTGAGTTCGGTGAGAGCGCTTAGGTGTCCGTCCGGAAAGTCGTCCTCACGCTCCTGCCGCCTGATCGCCTCACCGGCCGGATCAAGGAACAGGCACCGGAGGCGGGTGCCGGCGGCGAGGAGTTTCAGGAGGCGGTTGTCGGCGTACTGCTGACAGATGAGGTTGAGCGACAGGCCGGACGCACGAATGTCCGTGGCACTGTCGAAGAGGACGTGCGGAGGCAGCTCCGCCACGAAATCTGACCGGCTGGAATAGATTGCGGTGACATCGGCGCACTGGTCCCGCGAAGTCCTCGCGACCTGCGGGCCGCTGACGTCCTGTTCGGCCGGCATCTGGTCGCGTTCGCCGAGCAGGAGCGTAATGCGTGCGTGGCGCGGCATCGACAGGCCGGTGCAGATGCGGGTGAGGACGTCGATGCTGCTGACCCGGCGGGCACCACTGGTGATTTCGCTGACCTGAGCCTGGCTGAGACCGGTGGCGACACCGAGGGTGGTTTGGCTGGCGTGGGTGGCCCGCTGGACGAGCCGGAACACCTGAGCGACGTCGCGGGCCGCCAAGGCATCGAGCATGTCGGTGCCGTCCCACAGCAGGTCGGAGATAGTAAGCGCGGCAGTCGTCCGGACGCTCACGAATGGCTCCCTTCCTGCTCAAGGGTTGAGTGCCAGCCTATCCAGTCGCCGGATGGCCGCGTAGGAAGGACATCCGGAGGGCGGAAGAAAATTATCCGCCGAGGAATCGTCCACTCTGATGGATGGCGGCGGTTGCGGCGAGCAGGGTCGTGTTGTGAGTCCCCGGTCCCGCCCACACCTGCCCATGCGTCCCGCCTGGCTGTGCCGCAACTGCGCCGCCGCGTGGCCGTGCTCCCGCGCGCAACTCGATCTCGTCGCCGAGTTCTATGGCCACTCGCTGGCGCTGGCCCTCTACCTGGCGTCTTGCATGAACGAGGCCATCCACGACTTGTACATCCTCGGCGGTCGCCCCGATTTCGCAAGAATGCACGTCCGTTTTCTCGGCTGGCTGTCGCTGGCCCGCCGACCACGTCGCCCTGAGCACGAGTAACCCAGGCGGACCGCGTCGGTGCTGAATCGTCTACGGCATCAGCTCCAAAGGGAGTCACACACAGACGCTCGGCTCCCTCTGCAGGGTCACTCCGTCACCGGCCAATCAGCTCGCCGTCTCGTGTGTCAGGCAACCCCCGCGCCTATATTTTCCCAGGTCAATGTCGTGAGCATGGCCGGGCGGCGACGGGGTCGGCGTTGACCGGCGGCGCGGCGGTGTGGCAGCATTCGCGGCCTGACGGCAGTGAAGGAAGTCGGTGCGATTCCGACGCGGTCCCGCCACTGTCACCGGGGAGCGATCCCCCCTCGTGAGTCACGGCCGTGTGTCTGCGGTTGGAAGGCCGGGGGAGAGCGTCGATCCGGAAGCCAGGATACTTCGGCCGTCGGGACGTACCCCAGGGCGTGGACACCCGAGGAGGACCCGATGACGCACGGCGTCTCATTCATCGACGATCATCGTCATGACCCGCATCGCGGGCACCGCACCGCACCCACGACCGGCCGGACCCGCATGCTCCGGGCCGGCCTCGTCGGCGTGCTCCAGGTCGCCCGCATCGGCCACCGGGTCCGCTGAGCTGAGCGCCCGGCGCTGACCGGCCCCGACGCCCGCGTCGGCAAGCCGGTCGCGCCGTCGTGCCGGCTGACGCCGCACCCACCCGCTTCGTCCAGGTCGCCTCCGTGGCGGCCAGGGCGTCACTCTCCGGAGCCTGCCGTGCGCATCCTGCTGCTCTCCACCGCCGACACCGATCTGCTGGCCGCCCGCGCCAGCGGCGCCGACTACCGGCTGGCCAACCCCGCCCGTGTCGCCGCCGACGAGGTGCCCGCCCTGCTCGACGGGGTCGACCTCGTCGTCGTACGCCTGCTCGGCGGCCGACAGGCCTGGCCGGACGGCCTCGCCGCGGTGCTCGCCACCGGCGTGCCGACGGTCGTGCTGGGCGGCGAGACGCTGCCCGACGCGGAGCTGATGGCCATCTCCACAGTGCCGTCCGGGGTCGTCACCCAGGCGCTGGCCTACCTGGTGGAGGGCGGCCCGGACAACCTCGCGCAGTTGGCCCGGTTCCTCTGCGACACGGTGCTGCTCACCGGCGAGGGGTTCGCCCCGCCCGCACCGACCCCCGCGTACGGCGTGCACGGCGAACACCCCGCCGACCCGGACCGGCCCACAGTGGGGATCGTCTTCTACCGGGCGCACGCGCTCGCCGGCAACACCGGTTTCATCGACGTCCTCGCGGACGCGGTCCACAAAGCCGGCGGCAACCCGCTGCCGATCTTCTGTGGCTCGCTGCGGGGCCTGACCACGGGCGCAGGCCCGCTCGGGCTCTTCGCCCGCTGCGACGCGCTGCTGGTCACCGTGCTCGCGGCCGGTGGCGCGGTCGCCGCCGACGCGTCCGGGGGCGGCGACGAGGACGCCTGGGACGTGGGCGCCCTGGCCGCCCTGGACGTGCCGATCATCCAGGCGCTCTGCCTGACCAGCACCCGTGAGCAGTGGGCCGGCAGCGACGCCGGACTGTCCCCGCTGGACGCGGCGATGCAGGTGGCCATCCCCGAGTTCGACGGCCGGATCGTCAGCGTGCCGTTCTCGTTCAAGCGGATCGACGCCGACGGGCTCTCGGTCTATGCCGCCGACGCCGAGCGGGCCGCCCGGGTCGCCGGGATCGCCGTGCGCCACGCCCGGCTGCGGTACGTGCCCAACGCCGACAAGCGGGTCGCCGTCGTCCTCAGCTCGTACCCCACCAAGCACTCCCGGGTCGGCAACGCCGTCGGGCTGGACACCCCGGTCTCGGCGGTCCGCCTGTTCGCCGCACTCGCCGAGGCGGGTTACGACCTGGGTGACGCTCCACCGCCCGAGGACGGCGACGCGCTGATCCACGCGCTGATCGCCGCCGGCGGTCACGACGTGGAATGGCTCACCCCGGAGCAGTTGGCCGCCGCCGAGGCCCGGATACCGGGGCAGACGTACCGGCGGTGGTTCGACCAGGTCCCGACCGAGCTGCGCGAACGGATGCGGGAACACTGGGGTGAGCCGCCCGGCCAGCTCTACACCGAGAGCGGCGACATCGTGCTCGCCGGGCTGCGCTTCGGCAACGTGGTGCTGCTCATCCAGCCGCCCCGCGGCTTCGGGGAGAACCCGATCGCCATCTACCACGACCCGGACCTGCCGCCGAGTCACCACTATCTGGCCGCGTACCGCTGGCTGGCCGCGCCGGTCGCCGACGGCGGCTTCGGCGCGGACGCCGTGGTGCACATGGGCAAGCACGGCACCCTCGAATGGCTGCCCGGCAAGGGCCTCGGTTTGGCCGCCGACTGCGCGCCCGACGCGGTCCTCGCCGACCTGCCGCTGGTCTACCCGTTCATCGTCAACGACCCCGGTGAGGGCACCCAGGCCAAGCGCCGGGCGCACGCCGTGGTGATCGACCACCTGGTGCCGCCGATGGCCCGCGCCGAGACCTACGGCGACCTGGCCAAACTGGAACAACTGCTCGACGAGTACGCCACGGTACAGGCCCTCGACCCGGCCAAGGTGCCCACCGTGCGGGCCCAGATCTGGGACCTCGTACGCGCCGCCGAGTTGCACCACGACCTGCACGCCGAGGCGATGCCCGACGAGGACGACTTCGACGAGTTCGTGCTGCACCTGGACGGGTACCTCTGCGAGGTCAAGGACGTTCAGATCCGTGACGGTCTGCACATCCTCGCCGACGCGCCCACCGGTGAACCCCGGGTCAACCTGGTCCTCGCGGTGCTGCGCGCCCCCCAGATCTGGGGTGGCGCCCGCGCCCTGCCCGGCCTGCGGCAGGCGCTCGCCGTCGCGTACGGGCTTGACGAGCAGGCGCTGCTCGCGTCGCCCGGGCAGCGGATCGCCCTCCCGGTGGCGCTGACCGACGTGGTGGACGGGCCGGCCGGCACCGCCGCCGACGCCGTCGACCTGATCGAGGCCCTCGCCCGGCGGTTGGTCATCGGGATGGAGACGCTCGGCTGGGACGCCGAGGCCGTCGGCGCGGTGGTCGCGGAGGTGACCGGCCAGCCGATCCCGGACGTCGCCGCCGTGCTGCACTTCGCCGCCACCGAGCTGGTGCCCCGGCTGGGGCGGACCACCGACGAGCTGACCAACACCCTCGGCGCGCTCGACGGCCGGTTCGTGCCGCCCGGCCCGTCCGGTTCACCCACCCGGGGCCTGGTCAACGTGCTGCCCACCGGCCGCAACTTCTACTCCGTGGACCCCAAGGCCATCCCCAGCCGCAACGCCTGGGACGTCGGGGTGGCCCTCGCGGACTCGCTGCTCGCCCGGCACCTCGCCGACACCGGCGCGTACCCCCGCTCGGTGGGTTTGACCGTGTGGGGCACCAGCGCGATGCGCACCCAGGGCGACGACATCGCCGAGGTGCTCGCGTTGCTGGGTTGCCGGCCGGTGTGGGACGAGCGGTCCCGGCGCGTCACCGGCATCGAGGTGGTGCCGACCGCCGAGTTGGGCCGGCCGCGCATCGACGTGACAGTGCGCATCTCCGGGTTCTTCCGCGACGCGTTTCCGCACGTGGTGGCGCTGCTCGACGATGCCGTGCGGCGGGTCGCCGCCCTGGACGAGCCGGACGAGGAGAACTACCTGCGGGCGCACGTCGCCGCGGACCTCGCCGAGCACGGTGACGAGCGGCGCGCGACCGCCCGGATCTTCGGCTCGAAGCCCGGGGCGTACGGCGCGGGCCTGCTGCCCCTGATCGACGCCCGGACCTGGCGCAGCGACGCCGACCTGGCCGAGGTGTACGCGGTGTGGGGCGGCTACGCCTACGGCCGGGGCCTGGACGGGCGGGAGGCGCGCGCCGACATGGAACGCTCCTTCGCCCGGATCGCGGTGGCGGTGAAGAACCAGGACACCCGCGAGCACGACATCGTCGACTCGGACGACTACTTCCAGTACCACGGCGGGATGGTGGCGATGGTCCGTCACCTCACCGGCACGTCACCGCAGGCGTACGTGGGTGACTCGGCGATGCCACACGACGTGCGCACCCGCACGCTGGGCGAGGAGACCCGGCGGGTGTTCCGGGCCCGGGTGGTCAACCCGAAATGGATCGCCGCGATGCGCCGGCACGGCTACAAGGGCGCGTTCGAGCTGGCCGCCACAGTGGACTACCTGTTCGGCTACGACGCCACCGCCGGCGTGGTCGACGACTGGATGTACGAGCACCTGGCCGCCGCGTACCTGTTCGACGACACCACCCGCGAGTTCCTGGAGCAGTCCAACCCGTGGGCTTTGCGGGGCATCACCGAACGCCTGTTGGAGGCCGCCGACCGGGGGCTGTGGGCCAAACCCGAGCCGGCCACCCTGGACCGGCTGCGCGACACGTACCTGGCCAGTGAGGGCGACCTGGAGGACCGGGTGTGAGCGCGAGGAGTGAGCCGGTTTTGCGAGCCCCGCAGTCGCGAACGAAAGAGGGCGCAGTGACGATCTATCCGTTCAGTGCGGTGCTTGGCATGGCCGACATGCGGCTGGCGCTGCTGCTCAACGCGGTGTCCCCGGCGATCGGCGGTGTGCTGGTCCGGGGTGAGAAGGGGACCGCCAAGTCCACAGCCGTTCGGGCCCTCGCCGCGCTGCTGCCGCCGGTCCGCCGGGTCGCCGGCTGCCGCTTCGGTTGTGACCCGGCCGAGCCGGACCCGGGCTGCCCGGACGGGCCGCATCCGGTCGGTGCCGCCGTCGAGACGCGTCCGGCCCGGCTGGTGGAGCTGCCGGTCGGCGCCGCCGAGGACCGGGTGGTCGGCTCGCTGGACCTGGAGAAGGCCCTCGGCGAGGGCGTACGCGCCTTCGAGCCGGGTCTGCTCGCCGCCGCCCACCGGGGGGTGCTCTACGTCGACGAGGTCAACCTGTTGCACGACCACCTCGTGGACCTGCTGCTGGACGCGGCGGCGATGGGCCGCAGCCACGTCGAGCGCGAAGGCGTCTCGGTCAGCCACGCGGCCCGGTTCCTGCTGGTCGGCACGATGAACCCGGAGGAGGGGGAGCTGCGTCCGCAGCTGCTCGACCGGTTCGGGCTCACGGTCGAGGTGGGCGCCAGCCGGGACCCGGAGGTCCGAGTCGAGGTGGTCCGCCGCCGGCTCGCCGCCGACGCCGACCCGGCCGGTTTCGCCGCCCGGTGGGCCGACGCCGACGCGGAGATCGCCGGTCAGGTGGCCGACGCCCGACGCCGGCTTCCCAGGGTACGACTTCCGGACGCCGCGCTGCGGCAGATCGCCGAGGTGTGCGCCGCGTTCGACGTGGACGGGATGCGCGCCGACATCGTCACCGCCCGTACCGCGCTGGCCCACGCCGCCTGGCACGGCCGGGACCGGGTGAGCATCGACGACGTCCGGGTGGCCGCCCGACTGGCCCTGCCGCACCGCCGCCGCCGCGACCCGTTCGACACCCCCGGGCTGGACGAGAAGCGCCTGGACGAGGCGTTGCAGCGTGCCCAGGACGCCCACCCCGACGAACCGGACGACCCGGGCCCGGACGACGACGGCCCGGGTGGTGGCGGCCCATCAGGCGGTGGCGGCCCGGCCGACGGTGGGGGGAGCGGCGGCGACGTGGTCGACCAGCGTGTACCCGGCCCGGCCGAGAGTGCGCCCGCCGAGGGTGACGCCGGCCCGGACGGGCGGACCGAGGTGCCGAGCGGAGCTGACGACGGCGGCTCGTCGCAGCGCCCGACGGACGACCCCGGCGGGCACGCTCAGCCCGGCGACCGGCACACCGCGGACGGTGGAGACGACCCGGACCAGGGGCGCAACGGCGGCTCCGACGGGCAGTCGGTGGCCGTACCCCGGGGTGGGCTGAAGGCACGGGTGCTCACCGCGCCCGGTGTCGGTGACGGCGTGCCGGGCCGGCGTTCGCGGGCCCGCACCGGGCGGGGGCGCACCACTGGGGCCCGGGTCCCGACCGGCCGGGTCGGGGCGCTGCACCTGCCGGCGACAGTCCGCGCCGCCGCGCCGCACCAGGCATCCCGGGGACGGCTGAGCGGCCCGCTGCGGTTGCGCCCGGACGACGTGCGGGAGGCGGTCCGGGAGGGGCGGGAGGGCAACCTGGTGCTGTTCGTGGTGGACGCCAGCGGCTCGATGGGTGCCCGGCAGCGGATGACCACCGTCAAGGACGCGGTGCTCGCCCTGCTCACCGACGCCTACCAGCGGCGGGACAAGGTCGCGGTGATCGCCTTCCGGGGCGCCGAGGCGCAGACGTTGCTGCCGGCCACCTCGTCGGTGCTGGCCGCCTCGACCCGGCTGGCCGAGTTGCCCACCGGTGGGCGGACGCCGCTGGCCGAGGGGCTGCTCGCGGCCGCCGACCTGCTGCGGGTGGAGCGCCTGCGCGACCCGTTGAGGCGTCCGCTCGTCCTCGTCGTCACCGACGGCCGGGCCACGGCGGGCAACCGCCCGCTGGACCGCGCCGCGGCAGCCGCGGCGGTGCTCGCGGCGACCGGTGCACCCTGCGTCGTCGTCGACTGCGAGACCGGCCCGGTACGCCTCAACCTGGCGCGTCGACTGGCCACCCAGTTGGGTGCCCCCCACCACCCGCTGGCCGCCCTCACCCACCCCGACACCCGCGGCAGCGCGCTTCCCGTCGCGGCGTGACGACGGCACCGATGACCGACCGCAACCGCAGGATCGCCCGAAGGGGAGCGTGCTGATGCCACAGGGACAACCGAGCGTGGTGCCCGCCGACGGGTTGACGACCCGGCAGCGACGGCACCGACCGCTGCTGATCGTCCACACCGGACAGATGAAGGGAAAGTCGACAGCCGCCTTCGGCCTGGCGTTGCGCGCCTGGACGGCCGGTCTGCCGATCGGCGTGTTCCAGTTCGTCAAGAGCGCCAAGTGGCGGGTGGGGGAGGAGAACGCCTTCCGGGCGCTCGGCGAGGTGCACGAGCGCACCGGCCAGGGCGCGCCGGTCGCCTGGCACAAGATGGGTGAGGGCTGGTCCTGGATCCAGCGCGGCGGCGACGCCGACCACGCCGCCGACGCCCTGGAGGGCTGGCGGCAGATCCAGCGCGACCTGGCCGCCGAGCGCTACGGGCTGTACGTGCTGGACGAGTTCACCTACCCGATGAAGTGGGGCTGGGTGGACGTCGACGAGGTGGTCGCCACACTGGCCGACCGGCCCGGATTCCAGCACGTCGTCATCACCGGACGGGACGCCGACCCGCGCCTGGTCGCCGCCGCCGACCTGGTCGCCGAGCTGACCAAGGTCAAGCACCCGATGGACGCCGGCCAGAAGGGCCAGAAGGGCATCGAGTGGTGACCACGACCACCGACCCGTGGCCGCTGCCCCGGGTCGTCGTCGCCGCACCGGCCAGCGGCCACGGCAAGACGACCATCGCCACCGGGCTGCTCGCCGCACTGCGCCGTCGCGGCCTGACGGTCAGCCCGCACAAGGTCGGCCCCGACTACATCGACCCCGGCTACCACGCCCTCGCCGCCGGCCGGCCCGGGCGCAACCTCGACCCGTTCCTGGTCGGCGTCGAGCGGATCGCCGGTCTGCTGCGCCACGGCGCGAGCGTCCCCACACCCGCCGACATCGCCGTGGTGGAGGGCGTCATGGGCTTGCACGACGGCGCCGTCGGCCGCCGCGACTACGCCTCCACCGCACACGTCGCCCGGCTGATCGAGGCGCCCGTGCTGCTGGTGTTGGACACCACGGCCCAGGGCCGCTCGGCCGCCGCGCTCACCCTCGGCATGGCCGCCTTCGACCCGGCCGTGCGCATCGGCGGGGTGATCCTCAACCGCGTCGGCTCGCCCCGGCACGAAACCCTGCTGCGCGAGGCCCTCGCCGAGGTGGGCGTACCGGTGCTCGGAGCCGTCACCCGCGCCGCCGAGGTGGCCGCGCCGGCCCGGCACCTCGGGCTGGTCCCGGTCGCCGAGCGGGCCCCCGAGTCCCTGGCGATCGTCACCGCGCTCGCCGAGCTGGTCGAAGCCACAGTGGACCTGGACGCCGTGCTCGACCTGGCCCGCACCGCCGCACCGCTGACCACCCCCGCGTGGGACCCGGTCACCGCCGTCGGCGGGCCGGCCGGCGCCGAGCGGCCAGTGGTCGCGCTCGCCGGTGGTCCGGCCTTCACCTTCTCGTACGCGGAGACCACCGAACTGCTCGCCGCCGCCGGCGCGGACGTGCTCACCGTCGACCCGCTGCGCGACCCGGCACTGCCCGCCGGCACCCGCGCGGTGGTCATCGGCGGCGGCTTCCCCGAGGCGTACGCCCAGGCGCTGGCCGGCAACACCACGCTGCTCGCCGAGCTGGCCGACTTCGACGGGCCGATCGTGGCCGAGTGCGCAGGGCTGCTCTACCTCGGGCGGTCCCTGGACGACGTACCGATGTGCGGGCGGCTGGACCTCACCGCCCGGATGACCGGCCGGCTCACCCTCGGCTACCGCGAGGCCGTGGCGGTCACCGACTCCCCGGTGGCCCGTGCCGGCGAGCCGGTACGCGGCCACGAGTTCCACCGCACCACCACCGACCCGGGGCACGGCGACCGGCCGGCGTGGCGCTGGAACGACGCGGAGCACGGCTTCGTGAGCGGTCGGGTGCACGCCTCCTACCTGCACACCCACTGGGCCGGTCACCCGGACGCGGCCCGCCGGCTCGTCGAGGCGTGCCGATGAGCGCCGACGCCACGCTGACCGGGGTCGGTGTCGGCCCCGGCGACCCGGAACTGCTCACCGTCAAGGCGGTGCGGGTGCTGCGCGAGGCCGACGTCGTCTTCGTACCCGTGATGGCGGACCCTGTCGAACCCACGGTGACCGCCGCTGCGACGACGGCGGGTGCGGACGCCGGGCGGGCCGAGGCGACAGTGCGGTCCCACGTCGCGGTGGACCGGCTGCGCCGACTGCCGTTCGCCCTGGACGATCGGGGCGGGGTGACCGCCCGCCGGGCGGCCGCCTGGGACGACGCCGCCCGGGTGGTGGTCGAGACGGTCGACGCCGGGGCGCGGTCCCTCGCGTTCGCCACCATCGGCGACCCCAACATCTACTCCACCTTCGGTTACCTGGCGCAGAGCGTCCGCGCCCTGCGCCCGGGCCTGCGGGTGACCACCGTTCCGGGCGTCACCGCCATGCAGGAGCTCGCTGCGCGCAGCGGCACCCCGCTCTGTGAGGGACGCGAACCGCTGACCCTGCTGCCCGCCACCGCGGGTCTGGCGTTGTTCGCCGACGCCCTCGCCGGGCCGGGCACCGTGGTCGCCTACAAGGGCTGGCGGCGGCACCCCGAACTGCTCGCCGAGCTGCGCCGACAGGGCCGGCTCCCCGACGCGGTGCTCGGGCGCAGCCTGGGTCTGCCCGGTGAACGGATCGGCCCGGTCGACGACGCCCAGCACGACCTGCCGTACCTGTCGACGCTGCTGGTGCCGGCCCGCCGCGACCACCGAGGAGGAAAGCTGTGACCAGCGACGGCAAGGTGTGGTTCGTCGGAGCCGGGCCGGGGGCGGCGGACCTGCTGACAGTGCGGGCCGCCCGGGTGATCGCCGAGGCGGACATCGTGATCTGGGCGGCCAGCCTGGTGCACGCCGACGTGCTCGACCACGCCCGCCCCGGCGCGGAGGTGATCGACTCGTCGCAGCTGCCCATCGAGGGCGTGCTGCCGCTCTACCAGCGTGCCGCCGAGCAGGGGCTGACCGTGGCGCGGATCCACTCCGGCGACCCGGCGCTGTGGGGCGCGGTGCAGGAGCAACTGGAGCTGTGCCGGGCGCTCGGCCTCGCCGTGGAGATCGTGCCCGGGGTCTCCTCGTTCACCGCCGTCGCGGCGATCGTCGGGCGGGAGCTGACAGTGCCCGAGGTGGCCCAGTCGGTGATCCTCACCCGCCTGGAGGGTGGCAAGACCCCGATGCCGCCCGGCGAGCGGGTGCGGGACTTCGCCCGGCACGGCACCACGATGGCGCTGTTCCTCTCCGCTGCCCGTTCCGGGCAGGTGCAGGCCGAGCTGCTGGCCGGCGGCTACCCGGAGGACACCCCGGCCGTGGTCGCGTACCAGGCGACCTGGCCCGACGAGCTGGTGGTGCGCTGCACTGTCGGCACCCTGGAGGCGACGGTCAAGCAGCACAAGCTGTGGAAGCACACCCTGTTCCTCGTCGGGCCGGCCCTCGCCGCCGAGGGCACCCGCTCGCACCTGTACCACCCCGGGCACTTCCACACCTTCCGCAAGGCCGAGCCGGCCGCCCGTGCCGAGCTGCGCCGCCAGGCCGGCGACCGCACCGGGGGGACAGCCACACCGGGGCACACACCATGACGTACGCCGAGCCGCCGCTGCGTGAGCCGGACCTGCCACGGACCGCGAAGGTGCGTCCCACAGCGCTGCGTACCGGCTGGACCACCGGCGCCTGCGCGACGGCGGCGGCCAAGGCCGCGGTCACCGCGCTGGTCACCGGCGAGATCCAGCCGGACGTGGAGATCGGCCTGCCCGCCGGTCGGCGGGTGCGCTTCCCGGTCGAGCGCTGCGAGGTGACCGGCACCCCACCGGTGCGCGCCGAGGCGGTGGTGGTCAAGGACGCCGGCGACGACCCGGACGTCACCCACGGGGCCGAGCTGACCGCCACAGTGGACTGGACCGACGTCCCCGGTCTGCGGCTCGCCGGTGGCGCCGGCGTCGGCACCGTCACCAAACCCGGTCTGGGGCTTACCGTCGGCGGCCCGGCCATCAACGACACCCCCCGCCGGATGATCGGCGACGCGGTGGCCGAGGTGGTCGACCTCAGCGAGGTCGGCGTACGCGTGGTGATCAGCGTGCCCCGGGGCGAGATCATGGCCCGCAAGACCACCAACCGGCGGCTCGGCATCCTCGGCGGCATTTCGATCCTCGGCACCACCGGGATCGTCCGCCCGTTCTCCACCGCGTCCTGGCGGGCCAGCGTCGTGCAGGCCGTGCACGTGATGGCCGCCCAGGGCGAGCCGACTGTGGTGCTGTGCACCGGTGGGCGTACCGAGCGGGCCGCCCGCGCGCTGCTGCCCGACCTGCCCGAGGTCTGCTTCGTCGAGGTCGGCGACTTCACCGGGGCCGCGGTGACCGCCGCTGTGGAGGACGGCATGACCGGCGTGGTCTTCGTCGGCATGGCCGGCAAGCTGGCCAAACTCGCCGCCGGGGTGCTGATGACGCACTACACGCGTTCCAAGGTGGACCTGTCCCTGCTCGGGGCTGTGACCGCCGAGGCTGGTGGCGACGCGTCGCTCGTCGCCGCCGTTACCGAGGCCAATACCGGGCGGCACGCGTACGAGCTGTGGGAGGCCGCCGGGCTGCTCGCCCCGGCCGGTGACCTGCTCTGCCAGCGGGTCCGCCAGGTGCTGCGGCGCTTCGGCGGGCCGACGGTCACCGTGGACGTGGCGATGGTCGACTTCGCAGGCTCCCACGTCGTCGCCTCGTCCGGCCGGTGGCCCCGATGACGCCGGCGATCGGCGTGACAGTGGTCGGGCTGGACGCCGCCGGCGCCCCACCGCACCCGGCGCTCGCGCCGCTGCTGACCGCCGCCGGGCTGGTCGTCGGGGCCGCCCGGCACCTGGCCGCGGTGCCCGTACCGCCCGGCGCGGACACCGTCACCCTCGGGCCGCTCGCCCCCGCCGTGCACCGGCTGGCCGAGGCCGTCGCCGCCGGGGTGCCGGCCGTCGTGCTGGCCAGCGGAGATCCCGGCCTGTTCGGCATCGTCCGGCGGCTGCGCGCGGCCGGACTGCCGCTGCGGGTGGTGCCGGCGGTGTCCAGTGTGGCCGCCGCGTTCGCCCGCGCAGGCCTGCCCTGGGACGGCGCCGCCGTGGTCACCGCGCACGGCCGTGACCCGCGACCGGCCCTGAACGCCTGCCGCGCGCTGCCGCTGGTCGCGGTGCTCACCGCACCCGGCGCCGGTGCGGCCGAGCTGGGCGCCGGCCTGGTCGGATGGTCCCGCCGCCTGCTGGTGGCCGAGCACCTGGGCACCGACGCGGAACGGATCCGCGAGGTGACCCCCGAGCAGGCCGCCGCCGAGACCTGGGCCGACCCGCACGTCCTGCTCAGCATCGCCGACGTCGTACCCGTCGCGACCACCGACGCCGCGCCCGATCGGGTCGCACCCGGCGGGATGCGCTCCGACAACCAGCCGGCTGCCGCCCCGGCCGGCGGGTGGGCACTGCCGGAGACCCGGTACGCCCACCGGGACTCCATGATCACCAAGTCGGAGGTGCGTGCCCTCGTCGTCGCCCGGCTGCGACCCCGACTGGGCCGACTGGTCTGGGACGTCGGCGCGGGCAGCGGGTCGGTCGGCATCGAGTGCGCGCTGCTCGGCGCGGCAGTGCTCGCCGTCGAACAGGACCCTGGGGCCGGCGCGACCATCCGGGCCAACGCGACCGCGCACGCCGTGCACGTCCGGCTCGTCACCGGTCGAGCCCCGCAGGCGCTGGCCGGCCTGCCCGAACCCGACGCGGTCTTCGTCGGCGGTGGCGGCGCCGACACCCTCACCGCCGTCGTGGCCCGCCAACCCGAGCGGGTGGTGCTGACCCTGGCCGCCCTGGACCGGGTCGCGCCGGCCGTAGGTCTGCTGCGCGCCGCCGGCTACACGGTCGAGGGCAGTCAGCTCTCCGCCGCCCGCCTCGCCGACCTGCCCGGCGGGTCGATCCGCCTCGCGGCCACCAACCCGGTGGTCGTCCTCACCGGGGAGCGCCCGTGACCGACCAGAACCCGCCCGCCCGGATCGGTCTGGTGGCGGCCACCGCCGCCGGCCGCCGGCACGCCGACACCCTGGCCACCGCCTGGCCGCACGCCCGACTGGTCGAGGGGGAGAGCGCGGCCGACGCGCTGCGCGGCGCCTGGGCCGAGTGCGACGCGGTTGTCGCGTTCCTGGCCACCGGCGCGGTGGTGCGGATCCTCGCGCCGCTGCTCACCGACAAGCGCAGCGACCCGGCCGTGGTGGTCGTCGACGAGGCCGCCCGGCACGCCGTGGCGCTGCTCGGCGGGCACGCCGGCGGCGGCAACGACCTCGCCGAGCAGGTCGGCGCGGTGCTGGACGCCCGACCGGTGATCACCACCGCCACCGACGCGGTCGACCTGCCGGGGCTGGACACCCTCGGCTGGCCCGTGCAGGGCGCGGTCGCCGCGGTGTCCCGGGCCATCCTGGACGGCGTGCCGGTCCGACTGGTCGCCGACGCCGACTGGCCGCTGCCCGCCCTGCCCCCGAACGTCCAGACCACCGACGAGGACGCCGGGGACGGCGGTTACCGGCTGCTGGTCACCGACCGGGTGGTGCCGCTCGACGAGCGGACCGCCGTGCTGCGGCCACCGTCGCTGGTCGCCGGCGTGGGCGCGAGTCGGGGCGTACCGGCCGCCGAGGTGGGGGAGCTGCTGCACCGGGTGCTGGCCGAGGCCGGCCTCGACCCGGCGAGCCTACGCTGTCTGGCCAGCGCCGACGTCAAAGCCGACGAGGCGGGCATCCTGAGCACCGCCGACGCGCTCGGCGTACCCCTGGTGACCTGGCCGGCGACGCGGCTGGCCACCGTCGACGTGCCGCATCCCAGCGAGGTGGTCCGCGCCGCGGTCGGCACGCCGAGCGTGTCGGAGGCGGCGGCGCTGCTCGGCCCGGCGGGCCGACCGGACGACGCCACGCTGCTGGTGGGAAAGACCGCGACGGCGATGGCCACAGTGGCGGTGGCCCGGCACGCGCCGCGCGGCCGGCTCGCCGTGGTCGGGCTCGGGCCGGGCGCGGCCGACCTGCGCACCCCTCGCGCGGTGGCCGAGCTGCGGCGCGCGGCCGTGGTGGTCGGCCTGGACCAGTACCTCGACCAGGTCCGCGACGTGCTCCGCCCGGGCACCCGGGTGCTGTCCAGCGGGCTGGGCGCGGAGGAGGAACGGGCCCGTGCCGCCGTCGCCGAGGCCGTCGCCGGCCGGGCGGTCGCGCTGGTCGGGTCCGGCGACGCCGGGGTGTACGCGATGGCCAGCCCCGCCCTGGAGTACGCCGACGAGCGGATCGACGTGGTGGGTGTTCCCGGGGTGACCGCCGCGCTCGCCGCCGGGGCACTGCTCGGCGCGCCCCTCGGCCACGACCACGCCTATGTGAGTCTGTCCGACCTGCACACACCGTGGGAGGTCATCGAGCGGCGGGTGACTGCCGCCGCCGAGGGCGACTTCGTGACGGTGTTCTACAACCCGCGCAGCCGGGCGCGCGACTGGCAGCTCGGCAAGGCGCTCGGGATCCTCGCCGCGCACCGGCCACCGGACACCCCGGTCGGGGTGGTACGCAACGCCAGCCGCCCCGGCGAGCGGGTGCACCTGGCCACCCTGACCACGGTGGACCCGACTGCGGTCGACATGTACAGCGTCGTCGTGGTCGGCAACAGCGATACGAGGCTGGTCGCCGGCCGGATGGTCACACCCCGGGGGTACCGGTGGCGATCGTGACGATCGGCGCCTGCCAGGGGTGCGGCGCCTGCCTGCTCACCTGCCCCACGCACGCGATCCGGCCCGTCCCCGGCGGCCTGACCGTCCGCGCCGACCGCTGCACCGGCTGCCTGGAGTGCCTGGAGATCTGCCCGGTCGACGCGATCCGCGTCGTCACTGACCCTGACGCGATCCGCGTCGTCGTTGACTCTGACGCGATCCGCGTCGTCGAGCCCGACCCCTGCGAAGGAGCCCGATGAGCCGGGTGGTGCATCCCATCGAGGTTGAGTCGTACCGCATCCTGCGCGAGCGGGTCGACCTGTCGCACCTGTCGCCGCTCTGCCGAGCGATGACCGAACGGGTGGTGCACGCCAGCGCCGACCTCGCGTACGTCGACGAGCTGATCTGCGACGAGGCGGCGCTGGAGTCGGGCCTGGCAGCGCTGCGCGCCGGGGCGCCCGTGGTCACCGACGTGGCGATGGTCGCCGCCGGCATCACCCGGGCCGGCCTGGAGCTGGTCTGCCCGGTCGCCGAGCCGGCCGCCGCCGAGCTGGGCCGCTCGGCCGGAATCACCCGCTCGGCGGCGGCCGTGCGGATCGCACTGACCCGGGTCGGCCCGGGCGCGGTCTGGGTGGTCGGCTGCGCGCCGACCGCGCTTGTCGAACTACTCACAGTGGACGCCGCGCCGGCGCTGGTCGTCGGCCTGCCGGTCGGCTTCGTGGGTGCCGCCGAGTCGAAGGCGGCGCTGCGGGCCAGCGGCCTGCCCGGGGTGTCCAACGTGGGGGAGAAGGGCGGGTCGGCGGTTGCCGCCGCCGCCCTCAACGCCCTGCTCTACGTCGAGGAGAAGTCATGACCGGGTTGGTCATCGTCGGGCACGGTACGCGCAGTGCGGCCGGGGTCGACCAGTTCGCCGCTCTCGTCGAGCGGGTCCGCCGTCGCGGTGACGTCGGCGACGTCGAGGGCGGCTTCATCGAGCTGTCCCGCCCGCCGCTGACCGACGCGGTCGGCGCGCTCGTGGCGCGCGGGCACCGGGCGCTGGTGGCGCTGCCTCTGGTGCTCACCGCCGCCGGACACGGCAAGGGCGACATCCCTGCCGCGATGGCCCGCGAGCAGGAACGTCACCCCGGGCTGAGCTACCGCTACGGCCGCCCACTCGGCCCGCACCCGCTGCTGCACGAGGCCCTCGAAGAGCGCATCGACGCGGCGCTGGCCGGTGCCCACCCGGCCGGCACGGGGCTGGCCGACACGGTCGACCGGGCCGGCACGTGGGTCGCGTTGATCGGGCGGGGTTCCACCGACCCGGACGCCAACGCCGAGGTCGCGAAGGTCGCCCGGCTGCTCTGGGAGGGTCGCGGCTACGCGGGCGTCGAGCCCGGCTTCGTCTCCCTCGCGTCTCCGTCGGTGCCGGCGGTGCTGGAGCGGTTGCGCCGCCTCGGCGCGCGGCGGATCGTCGTCGCGCCGTACTTCCTGTTCGCCGGGGTGCTGCCGGACCGGATCGTCGCCCAGTCGGCGGAGTTCGCCGCCGCCCACCCCGACCTCGACGTGCGGGTGGCCGAGGTGATCGGCGACTGCGACGCCCTCGCCGATCTGGTGCGGGAACGCTACGCGGAGGCGCTGGGCGGCGACATCCGGATGAACTGCGACACCTGCGCGTACCGGGTGCTGATGCCCGGCTTCGCCGACAAGGTGGGCCGCCCGCAACGCCCGCACGACCACCCCGACGACCCGGTCGGCCACCACCATCACCACGGGCACGACCACGGGCACGCTCACGACCACGGCTCGGTCGCTGTGGTCGGCGGTGGGCCCGGACCCGACGACCTGATCACGGTACGCGATAAGGCGTTGCTCGACGCGGCGGACGTGGTGGTGGTCGACCGGTTGGCCCCGCAGGGGCTGCTCGCCGGACTGCGCCCCGACGTGCTGGTGGTCGACGCAGCCAAGGTGCCCCGTGGCCCGTCGATGGCCCAGGAGGCGATCAACGCGGCCCTGGTGTCGCACGCCCGCGCCGGCCGGCGGGTGGTCCGGCTCAAGGGCGGCGACCCGTACGTCTTCGGACGCGGCCACGAGGAGGTGCAGGCCTGCACGGCGGCCGGTGTGCCGGTGACAGTGGTCCCCGGGGTGAGCAGCGCCTTCGCCGCACCGGCACTGGCCGGCGTGCCGGTGACGCACCGCGGCGTGGCGCACGACGTCACCGTCGTGTCCGGACACCTGCCGCCCGGGCACCCCGACTCGCTCGTCGACTGGGCGGCGCTGGCGCGGGCCCGGGGCACCGTCGTGTTGCTGATGGCCGTCGACACCATCGCCAAGATCGCGTCGGTGCTGATCGAGCACGGCCGCGCCCCGGAGACTCCGGTGCTCGCCGTGCAGGACGCCGGGCAGGCCGACCAGCGGTCGGTGCCCGCCCGGCTGGACGAGATCGGCGCGGTAGCCACCCGGGAGGACATTCGTCCGCCCGCCGTCTTCGTCCTCGGCCCGGTGGTCGCTCTCGCGACCACCGGGCGCACGGACTGACTACTCGCTGCGGGCGGTCTCCGGACCGGTGATCCGTTCCAGCAGCGGCAGGGTGGAGGCGATGACACCGAGGCAGGCGGCCAACCCGACGACGACGATCACGTAGAAGCGTGGCTCCGGCGCGATCAGCGTGTAGCCCATCTGTGCCCGCAGGAACAGGTGGGCGGCGAGGAGGCCCATCCCGATGGCGACGGCGGCGACGGCGAGCATCGGCACGGCGCTCTCCAACGCCACCACCCGACGCAGGACCCGCACCGGCGCGCCGCTGAGACGCAGCAGGCTGAACGGGCGTCTGCGCTCGGTGAGCCCGCCGATCACGCTGACCGCGAGGCTGCACCCGCCGAGCGCGAGGCTGGCGATGATGATGACGTTGGCCAGTTGTTCCCAGCCGCGCAGCGTGTTGGCGAACTCCGACTCGAAGTCACCGGGCACGTTCGGCGCCACCCGGAAGGCCGGCAGGGCGGTCTCGAGCGCGGTGCGCGAGCGCTCGATGGTGGCGGCGGAACCGTCAGTGTCGACGAGGATCGACATCACCGGCAGCTGTCGGAGTTCGCCGAGTGGAACCGATGCGGCGGGCCAGACCCTGGTGGACGACGCCGACTCCCGGAAGGGGATGAGACCCGTCGCCACCTCGGCGACGGTGGCGCCCTCGGCGCACCGGCCGTACGCGCTCGGGATCTCGGCGCACGCGATCAGGCCGGGCTCGCTGGCGCTCATCCAGTCCGGGTTCTCGCGCACCGCGAACGCGGACCGCACGCCGGTGATCGAGCGTAGGTCGGTGAAGAGCGAGTCAGGCGTCGCCGGTGCATCCTCAGGAAGGTAGAGCGACACCTGTCCCGCCTCGGTCGAGCCGACCGGTGCCGGGCCGCGGTTGGCGACGATCGTGGTGATCACGCCGACGGCCACGCTCGTCACGAAGAGCGCGAGCATGATGCCGCTGATCGCCCGGAAGCCGGCCTTCGGGTTGTCGGCGAGGCGTCGCGCGGCGATGAGGGTGGCGGGGCGGTTGGCGAACCGGGCCATCACCCGGGCGCCGACCATCGTCAGCCACGGGCCGGCGAGGATCAGGCCGGTCATGATGAGCAGCAGGCCGGGAAGGAACACCGCGGCCTGGCCATCGGATGTCGGGGGCCGGAACCCGATGGCGAAGAACAGCACGGCGACACCGAGCAGGATCGGGATCAGCCGGTACGCCCGCGGGGCGCGGGGAGTGACCCGGCGGGTCACGCCCAGCGGCGAGATCCGTACCCGGCGCAGCGAGACCTGGGCCGCCACCGCCGCGCCGGCCGGAACGCCGAGCGCCACCAGCAGGGCGTCCAGCACGCCCAGCGACATGTCGCTGGGGAAGAACGGCATGCCCGTGAACGGGATGCCAGCCATCGGGCCGCGGAAGGCGTAGAACAGGCCGAAGCCGACGGCGGTGCCGACGACGGCCGCGGTGGTCGCCTCCACCGCCGCGACCACCGAGATCTGCTTCGGGGTGGCGCCGACCAGGCGCATCGCGGCGAAGCGCTGCTCCCGGCGGGCCGCGTTGAGCCGGGTGGCGGTGCCGACGAAGATCAGCAACGGGAACAGCAGCCCGCCTGCGATCACGCTCAGGATGAGGTTCACCGTCGTCTCGGGCAGCGCGGGAGTGTCGCCGACGGTGGTGAGCTGTCTGGCAAGGGGCAATGTGGCCACCTCGTCGGGGCTGCCGCCCCGGATGACGAGCAGGGTGTCCGGTGAGGTCAATCCGGCCGGACCGACGGTGCCGATGTCGCGCCCCGGGTAACGGTCAGCCAGTTGGTCGGTGGGGTGGGCGGCCAGCAGCTTCCGCAACGCGGGCGAGGCGTAGTACTCCCCGGGCCCCGGCGTGCTCGGGACGCCGGTCGGGGTGGGCGCGTCCGGGCCGGTCGGGGCAACGTCGATCCGAATGATCTGCTTGCCGTGGAAGTAGTCCTCGCGCGTCGACCACCACAGAGGATCGGCATCGCCGCCCGTCGAGGCGTTGGGATAGACCGACGCGTACCGGGTGAGCTGGGCGTTGACCGCGTTGACCCCGGCGAGGGTGGTCAGCAGCAGCCCGCTGCCGACCGCGACGGCGGCGGCGATGACGAGCAGGCGGGTGAGCGCCTCCCGACCGCCGGCCACAGCGAGGCGGAGCCCGAAGCGGATCATGAGGCGATCCGGTCCGGCGCGTTCACGCGCCCGTCGCGGACCATGACCTCACGGTCGGCGTACGCGGCGATCCGGGGTTCGTGGGTCACCAGGATGACAGTGGTGCCCTGCTCGCGGGCGGCGCCGACCAGCAGGTCCATCACCTGCTCGCCGGTCAGCGAGTCGAGCGCGCCGGTCGGCTCGTCGGCGAAGAGCACCTGCGGCTCGGCGACCAGACCGCGGGCCAGGGCGACCCGTTGTGCCTGCCCGCCTGACAGCTCACCCGAGCGGCGCTGCTCCAGGCCGTCCAGGCCGAGGCGCGCGAACCAGGCTTTCGCCTTCGGCAGCGCCTGCTTCCGGTGTACGCCGCTGAGCAGGAGCGGCAGGGCGACGTTCTCCACGGCGGTCAGCTCGGGGACGAGCTGGCCGAACTGGAACACGAAGCCGAAGCGGTCCCTGCGCAGGCCGCTGCGCTGGGTCTCGGCCATGGCGTCGACCCGCGCTCCGTCGAAGAGGATCTCGCCGGAGTCGGGCACGAGGATGCCGGCCAGGCAGTGCAGCAGGGTGGACTTGCCCGAGCCGCTGGGGCCCATGATGGCGACAATCTCGCCCGCGTCAACGGCGACGCTCGCGCCGCGCAGGGCGGGCGTCTGGCCGAAGGAGAACGCCACGTCCCGTGCTTCGATCACGACGCTCATGGCCGCACCTCTTTCCGCAGGGCGTCCAGCCGGGCGCCGGTCATCTCGATCCACCGGAGGTCCGCCTCCAGGTGGTAGAGACCGTGGTCGGCGAGCAGCGCGTCGACCAGGCCGCCGGCGCGCTTGATCTCGGTCAGCTCACGCATCCGGTGCAGGTGCGCGCTGCGCTGGGTGTCGAGGTATTCGGCGGCCGGCCGGTCCAGCATCAGCGCGAGCACGACCTTGGCGAAGAGCACCGTCTGCAGGTGCGGTTCCGGGTCGACCGGCTGGGTCAGCCACTGCTCGACCTCCGTCGCGCCGACGTCGGTGATGATGTAGCGCTTGCGGTCGGGGCCGGAGCCGGGAGCGACGTCGCTGATCACCACCTTGCCGTCGCGGGCCAGCCGGCTGAGGGTGGAGTAGACCTGGCCGAACGGCAGTGGCTTGCCCCGGCCGAAGAAGGCGTCGTAGTCGCGCTTCAGGTCGTAGCCGTGGCTGGGCTCTCGTTCGAGGAGGCCGAGAAGGGTCAGTGGCACGCTCATGGGAGGAGAATACACCGAGGGTATACCTCGCGTATATACCCTCGGTGTGTCCTCGGAGGGTCCCCCGGTCGGGGCGCCATTTTCCGGAGGTCAGCCCAGCAGGAGGCGGGCCAGGGCGTAGCCGGCGGCGGCCGCGGCGAGCCCCACGGCGACGCTGCCCACGACGTTGGCCAGCGCGAGGAGCCGGTGACCGCCCTGCGCCAGCCGCAACGTCTCGTAGCTGAAGGTGGAGTAGGTGGTCAGCGCGCCGCAGAACCCGGTGCCGAGCAGCGCGGTGAGCGCCGGGCCGGCCGGCCACCCGACGAGCACGCCGAGCAGCAGTGAGCCGACCACGTTGACGGTGAACGTGCCCCAGGGGAACGCCGAGTCGTGCCGGGTCTGGACCGCCCGGTCGGTGAGGTAACGCAACGGCGCGCCGACGGCCGCGCCCAGGGCGATGAGCAGCACGGTCATCGGGCCGCCCGCCGCCTCAGCAGCGACGCCGTGACGGCGTCGCCCAGCGCGACCGCGACGAGTGCCCCGAGCACCGTCGCCGCCAGGTACGCCAGCGCGGTGCCCGGCGCGCCCGCGACCAGTGCCTGCTGGATGTCGACCGCGTAGGCGGAGAACGTGGTGAACCCGCCGAGCACGCCGACCCCGAGGAATGGGCGAGCCAGGGGGTGCCCGCCGCCGAGGTGCCCGAGCACCGCCATCAGCACGCCGATCAG
The DNA here is from genome assembly GCF_018070425.1 of Micromonospora sp. C81. Taxonomy (NCBI): domain Bacteria; kingdom Bacillati; phylum Actinomycetota; class Actinomycetes; order Micromonosporales; family Micromonosporaceae; genus Micromonospora; species Micromonospora sp. C81. The sequence goes on along the minus strand of NZ_JAGPXS010000001.1, from coordinate 99,206 downwards.
CAGGCAGCCGGACGTGTTGATGGCGAACGTCGCCCAACCGAAGCCGGTCGGCGGGTGCGGGGCGGTGTGTTGCAGGCCGGCCCGGGCCAGCGCACCGAGCACCCCGCCGGCCGCGATCGCGGCGAGGACCGTCGTGGGGCGCACGGTCAGCTCGCGGCGGTCGGCGGGGACGCGCAGGTCGACGTCGGGGTCGCTACGTGGCTCGGATGGCTCTGGCACGGCTCTTCAGCGTAGTGCCGGCGACGGCGGCGTCAGCGAACTGCCGCCACCGCGGCGTCAGCGCCACCGCGCCACACCGTGCCGACCTCGCTGAAACCGGCGGCGGTGAGCGCGGCGAGGTGCCAGGAGACCGGCGGGTTCCACTCCGGGCTGTGCCCGGTCGGGTAGATGTCCTGCCGCTGGGTGACCAGAGGCGCCAGCACCGGGTCCGCCCCGGCCTGCTTCCACCAGTCCGACCAGGACAGCAACGAGCCGGCCGCGTACCGGGCGTTGCGTCGGTCCCTCGCCCGGTCCATCAGCCGCTTGGTCAGCTCCGGCAGGCTGTCGTCCGGCATGTGGTCGGCGTTGACGAAGACCCCGCCCGGTCGCAGCACGTCCCGCAGTTCGGCGTAGAGCTGTCCGAGCCGTTCGGCCGGCAGCCAGTGCAGGGCGGTGGCGGTGAGGACGGCGTCGTACTCGCGGTGGGGGAGCGCGTCGCGCCAGTCGGGGGTGCCGAGGTCGGCCGTGACGATGGTGGCCCGGTCGGCCAGCGACGAGCGGGCGATGGCGAGCAGCGCCGGGTCGAGATCCAGCAGGGTCGCCTCGGCGCCGGGGAAGCGGGCCAGCGTGCGCAGCGAGATGCTGCCGGTGCCGCCGGCCAGGTCGAGCACTCGTGGCGGCCGACCGTCGAGGACCGCGTCGACGGTGTCGAGCATGGCGGTGAACCGGTGTTCCCGGTCCGGTAGGTAGGCCTCCTGCTGACGGTCCCAGCTCTCCTGCCAGGCCCACGCATCCGTGATGTAAGGACTCATGATGGGAAGGCTAGTTACCGTTCGGGCGTACTGTCCAGACCTTGTTGCACATAAGTTGCAATTGCGAGAGGATGGCAGGGCGATGATCAGGGTGACGCCGGGTCGGGCATCCGCCCGGCCCGGCGTCCTCGTGTCAGCGGGTCAGGCCGCCGTCTCGACCAGGGCGGCGACGCCCTGCATCGGCTGCCAGCCGCCCGCTGACCGCCCCGACAGACCGGGCGACGGCGGCGTACGGTACCCGCAGCCCCACCGGGACCGCCGCGCCAAGGAGGCATGCGATGCAGGACCGCACCCCTCGTGCGGAGGAGCTGGAGCCGATCGAGCGCGCCGGCATCGACGAGCTGCGTGACCTGCAACGCGAACGGCTGCGCTGGTCGTTGCGGCACGCGTACGACAACGTGCCGCACTACCGCCGGGCGTTCGACGCGGCCGGGGTGCACCCCGACGACTGCCGGGACCTCGACGACCTGGCCCGCTTCCCGTTCACCGGCAAGGCGGAGCTGCGGGAGAACTACCCGTTCGGCATGTTCGCCGTCCCCCGGGAGCGGGTGTCCCGGTTGCACGCCTCCTCCGGCACCACCGGCCGACCGACGGTGGTCGGCTACACCCGCGACGACCTGCGCACCTGGGCGCGACTGATGGCCCGGTCGATCCGCGCCTCCGGCGGCCGTCCCGGCGACCGGGTGCACGTCGCGTACGGCTACGGGCTCTTCACCGGGGGTCTGGGCGCGCACTACGGCGCCGAGGAGCTGGGCTGCACCGTCATCCCGGTCTCCGGCGGCATGACCGAGCGTCAGGTCATGCTGATCCGCGACTTCGAACCTGAGGTCATCATGGTCACGCCCAGCTACATGCTCGCCATCGTGGACGAGATGCAGCGCCAGGGCGTCGACCCGCGCGCCACCTCGCTGCGGGTGGGCATCTTCGGGGCGGAGCCGTGGACCGAGGACATGCGCCGGGAGATGGAACAGCGACTGGACATCCACGCGGTGGACATCTACGGGCTCTCCGAGGTGATGGGTCCCGGCGTGGCCACCGAGTGCGTCGAGACCAAGGACGGGCTGCACGTCTGGGAGGACCACTTCTACCCCGAGATCATCGACCCGGTCACCGGGGCCGTGCTGCCCGACGGTGAGCGGGGTGAGCTGGTGCTGACCTCGCTGACCAAGGAGGCGATGCCGGTCGTGCGCTACCGCACCCGCGACCTGACCCGGCTGCTGCCCGGCACCGCCCGCCCGATGCGCCGGATCGAGAAGATCACCGGTCGGACGGACGACATGATGATCGTGCGCGGGGTGAACATCTTCCCCACCCAGATCGAGGAGCTGATCCTGCGGACCCCGCCGTTGTCGCCGCACTTCCAGTGCGTACTCGATCGGCAGGGCCGGTTGGACACGCTGACCGTGCGGGTGGAACGACGGGCCGGGGTTGGTGTGGACGCCGCCGAACGGGCCGGTGCGACGCTGGTCCAGCTGGTGAAGAACACCATCGGTGTGAGCGTGGCGGTCGACGTGCTCGCCCCGGACGCCGTGGAGCGGTCGATGGGCAAGATGCGCCGCATCGTCGACCAGCGGGCGGCCGGCTGACCCACGGCCGACACCCGGTCCCGTCCTGGACCGGGCCGCAGGTCTGTCTCCTGTAGAGCTGCCCCGGTTGTGGGGCAACTGGTTGGTCGAGGGCGTCGAGAGTCCTGACTCCCGGTGCGTCGTGGACATAGGATCCTGCTCATGCGTGTGCTGGTGGTCTCCGCGCCCCTGGTCGGGCATGTCTTTCCGCTGGTGCCGCTCGCCGTCGCGTTGCGCGACGCCGGCCACGACGTGCTGCTGGCCACCGGGGGTGGTGGCCAGGCCGCCGCCGGCGCCGGTCTGCCCGTGCACGACATCGCACCGGGCTTCGACTTCGGCCGGATCGCGTTGCGGGTCTTCCCCCGCCATCCGCTGATCGCGCGTGCCGAGCTGGCCGGCACCGCAGGCACCCGGGGCGCCGGCCTGCTGTTCGGCGCGCTCAACGACCGGCTCACGGACCCGGTGGTCGCGCTTGCCACCCGGTGGCGGCCGGATCTGGTGCTGCACGAACCGTTCGCGGTGGCCGGCGCGGTGGCCGCCGCGCGGCTCGACGTGCCTGCCGTACGCCAGGAGAACGCCCTGTTCGACGGCCGGGACCTGGTCGGCGCCACAGTGGCCCGACTCGGCGGCGCGCTGCGCCGGCACGGCCTGAGTGAGCTGCCGCCACCCGTCGCCGCCCTCGCCGTGGCCCCGCCCAGCGTGGCCGTGCAGGGCGGTTGGCCGATGCGCTACGCGTCCTACGTCGGCGGTGGCGAGCTGCCGGCCTGGCTGCGCGAGCCGGGTGACCGGCCCCGGATCCTGGTCACCCGCAGCACCCTGACCGGCCCCGGTGACCGGGGGCCGATGCCCGCCGTGGTGGCCGCCGCCGCCGACGTGGACGCCGAGATCGTGCTCGTCCGCCCGGACGAGCGGTCGGCGCGGTCGCTGCCCGCGAACGTGCGGGTGGTCGACTGGATTCCGCTCGACGAGGCGCTGCCGGCGAGCGCGGCGCTGGTCCACCACGGCGGGGCGGGCAGCGCCCTCGGAGCCCTCGCCGCCGGCCTGCCCCAACTGGCCACAGTGGGCCCGGGGGACCGGCGGCACAACGCCGAGCTGGTGGCCCGTCGGGGCGCCGGCCTGGCCCTGCGCCCCCGGGACATCACCGCGCAGGCGCTGACCCGGCTGCTCACCGACGACGGCCTGCGCGTCGCCGCCGGGCAGGTCAGCCAGGAGATCGCCGCGATGCCGCCACCCACCGACCTCGTCGCGCGCCTGGCGGCACTCGTCTGAGGCTCGCCCCGCGTGGCCGCGCCGGGCGCGCGGTCGGCTGCGGCAGGATGACGTGATGCGACACGTCGTGCTGTTCCATTCCGTGTACGGCCTGCGACCCGCCGTGCGCGCCGCCGCCGACCGGTTGGGCGCCGCCGGCCATCAGGTCACCACCCCCGACCTGTACGGCGTGCCGGCCACCGACATCGTCGAGGAGGGCTTCGCGCTGCTCGACAAGATTGGCCAGGAGGTGGTGCTCGACCGGGCCCGGGCAGCGCTGCGCGACCTCCCACCGGAGACGGTGCTCGCCGGCTTCTCGATGGGCGCCGGTGTGGCCGGGGCGCTGCTGGCCGAGCGCCCTGACGCCGCGGGTCTGCTCCTGCTGCACGGCACCGGCGGCGCGCCCGACGCGGTCCGGGCCGGGTTGCCGGTGCAGCTGCACCTCGCCGACCCCGACCCGTACGACGCGCCGGACGAGGTCGACGAGTGGCAGCAGGCGCTCACCGACGCCGCTGCCGACCTGACGGTCTTCCGCTACCCCGGGGTGGGGCACCTGTTCACCGACCCGGGCCTGGCCGAGCACTCCCCGGACGCCACCGCGGCGACCTGGCCGCGGGTGCTGGCCTTCCTGGCCGCCTGCTGAGCGTCAGGTTCAGCCACGGTCAGTGGTTGTGCCGCCACCGTAGCGTGAGGACAGACGGACTCTCGCAATCGAAGGGCTGCCGGCGTGAACGAAACGGTCCTGAGCGTCGTTGGTCTGGTGCTGGTCGCGGTCTCGCTGTGTTTCTCCGCGCTACAGACACGGGAGGTGGCCAGGCAGAGCCGCATCAACAACGGCATCGGTTCGGCTACCGCGCTTGTCGAGGTCAACAACCTCATTCGCTCCTGGCACGAACGTCTGCTCCAGGACCCGTCGGCGCGGCCGTACTTCTTCGACGGGAAGCCCTGCACGCCAGACGACGTGGAGCGGCCGAAGCTGTTGACCTTCGCGGAACTGCTCGGCGACGTGCTCGAGTGCAATCTTCAGATGGCCTCGCTGCTGCCCGCCTTCAACTTCGCCCACTCGTGGCATCACTGGCCGGCCGAGATGCTGCGACACAGCCCGATCCTCGACGAGGTGGTGGAGAGCCACCCCGAGTGGTGGCCGACGCTGCACCTGCTTCAGCAGCAGATCCGCGCCGGCGCACCGCAGGCCCATCCCCTCGTCACGGGGCACAAAGTCCGGTGGCGGCCGCCTCGCGCCAGCGTCGGGCGAGGGGTTCGCCCCAAGCCCGACGCCGACGCCGACGCCGAGACGACGATCTCGGCGGGCGACAGGGCCGCCATTCCTCCGCAGCGATGAGGCCCTGAGCCGTTCCCTGCGGGTTGTGCGAGCGCGCCGCCCCGGACGCACCCTGTTCGATATCGTGGCGCCACATCAAGATCCTTGAGCGGGGTGTGGCGATGACGACGACGGCGTTCGACGATCATGAGCGGTCGCGCTGGGCGGGGCGCGCGGCGGCGTACGACCGCAGCCTCGCCGCGCTCTGTGCCCATCCCGCCCCGTCGCTGTTGGACGCCGCGAACGTCGGCGCGGGCACCCGGGTGTTGGACGCCGGCACCGGCTCCGGGACGGTGGCCAGGTTGGCGAGCGCTCGCGGTGCCAGGGTCGTGGCCGTCGACGCCGAGCCCAGCATGGTGGAGTTGGCACGCAGCCGCGTCCCGTCCGCCGAGGAGGTCCGCCTCGCCGCGCTGCCCAGCCTGCCGTTCTCCTCCGGGTCCTTCGACGCGGCCGTGGCGAACTTCGTGATCAATCACGTGGGTGACCCGCTGGCCGCGATCGGTGAGCTCCGACGGGTCGTCCGGCCGGCCGGTCGGATCGCGGTGACGATCTGGCCCGCCCCGCCGCCCGAGGCGCAGAGCCTCTGGGGCGAGGTCTTCGACGCCGCCGGGGTCGACCGTCCGACGTCGGTGCCGAGGGTGGACGCCGAGAGGGACTTTCCCCGTACCCCCGAGGGGTTCGCCGGGTTGCTCGACGCCGCCGGCCTCGTCGACGTGCGCTGCGACACGATCACCTGGGCGCATCGCACCGACCCCGAGGCGTGGTGGAGCGGCCCCGCCAACGGCATAAGCAGGCCGGGCCTGCTGATGGAGACCCAACCGGCGGCCATGATCGTGCGGATCCGTGCCGCGTACGACGAGCTGACCGCCCCCTACCGCGACCCGGACGGCCTGCTCGCGCTCCCCACTGCGGCGCTGCTGGCCTCGGGGTCCGTGCCGTAGGACGACTCGCCTGCGCCCGGCCGGCAGTGGATCGGGCACGGCGTCGACAATGTGCGGCATGGAGTTCCTGTGCTATCACCGCGACCGGCCCGACTCGGCCGCGTTGCGCGACGAGTTGCTGGCCGAGCACTGGACCTACATGGACCGGTACGCGGCGGAAATGATCGCCCGAGGCCCGACACTGTCCGGTGACACGGCCACCGGCAGCGTGCACATCGTCGACGTGCCCGGTCCGGCCGCCGCACGGGCGTTCGCCTTCGACGAGCCGAACTACCAGGCCGGCGTGTACCGGGATGTGCTGCTGCGCCGGTGGCGCAACACGCTGGGCCGCACGATGTGGGACTTCCCCGGTGGTCGGACGGGCGGTGACCGGTACCTGGTGCTCGGCCTCGGCGCGGGGCCGGCCGTCGACCTGGCCGTGCCGCGCGACCCGGACGAGCTGATCGCGTACGGGCCGCTGCTGTCCGACGACGGCGACACCTGGCTCGGCACCGCCGCGCTGCTCCGCGCACCCACCCCGGACGCGGCGCGCGCCATCCTGACCGTGGACCGGTACGCCGACGTCGAGGTGCACCGCTGGCAGTTCGGCGGGCGTCCGTCCTGACTCGCTCCCGAGACCTGCTCGGGACGGTCGTGCCGATCAGTGGCAGCTCAGCAGACGGGTGCTCGGCGTGTCGAGTTGCTCAGCTGCCAACGTCAACGACGCCGGTCCCTCAGGCGGAGGCGGCCAGGCCGGTCGGCCAGCGGATCAACGGCGGGCGCGGTCCGGTGCGCACCACGTCCGGCGGAGCCCCGACAGCGGCAGCCGCTGTGCGTCCGGCCGGCCCCGGCACGGCAGGCACCGCGCGGATCGTTGCCGGGGACCGGTCGGGGGCCGCAGGCCAGTGACCGCCCGCGTTGTTCGGTGTCGCGGACACTCGGGTCGGAGGCACGTCGCCAGCCGAGGCAACGGCCCGGAGCCGGCGGAAGCCCAACGATCGGTTGGCTCCGCCGGTCGGCGCGGTCGGTGAGGTGGCCATTGTCGAGCTGGGGAGGCCTCGGCGCAGCGGGTCGGTGGGGCCGGAGGGCGGCACCGCGAGGACGACGTCGAGGCGGCCGTCCCGGGCCCGAACGACGTCGAGGGGCACGACCTCGGCGCGCCGCACGCCCGAGCCGCTGACGGCAGCCCGATCGGACCCAGCGCGGTCGGACCCAGCCCGCTCGGCCGCAGCACGGCCGGACCCAGCACGGTCGGCCGCGGCGTGGTCACGGGGAAGGGCGGCGTCTGGGCGGACGGTGTCGAGGGGCGGCGCTTCGGCGGCCCGTCGGCCGAAGACGGCCCGCAACGCGCGGGGCAAGCGTTCGGCGGCGACCTGGCGCAGCGCGGGCGCGACGAACGCGTACCCGTCGGCACGCCGGGGGAGCAGCAGCCCGGCCGCGACCAACCCTCGTAGGGCCGGCGCGGACCGGCCGGGTGCCCAACTGAGGGCCCGGTCGACGGCACCGCCGGAGATCACACCGCCGATGGTGGCAGCGGCCATCAGCACCGCCCGCCGTTCACCGTCGAGGTGGTCCAGCTCCGCGCAGACGGCCCGGCGGACCGCCTCGGGCAGCGGGAGCGTCATCCGGTCGGCACCGTCCATGATCGACCGCACGTACGCGGCCGCGTGCCCGGGTCGGCCCCCCACCAGGTGCAGCAGCCGGTCGGCGAGGGTCACCGGTTGCCCGGCGCGGGTGAGCAGGTGGCGCAGCAGCCGCCCGGACTGCACCGTGGCCAGCGGCCCGATCGTCACCCGTCGGGCCGGGCTGGGCCGGGTGTCGGCCCACTGCGGCTGGTGCAGGGTGATCAGGGCCAGTGGCAATCCGCGCGCCGTCGCCGTGCTGAACAGCGCGTGCAGGAAACGGCTCATTGCCGGCGCCGCCCGGTCCACGTCGTCCACGGCGACGATCAGCGGCTGGTGCGCGGCCAGACGCAGCAGGACGTCCCGGCAGATCGCCGCCCCCGCCAGCGCCGCCGAGGAGCCGTCCGGGGTGGTCAGGAACCGCTGCAGGGCCGGGATCGCCGCCGCGACGCGCTCCGGCGGAAACAGCGACGCCAGGGCGGCCACCAACCGGTCGTGGACCACCGCCGGGCCGTCGCCGTGCCGCACCCCGGCGAGGCCGCGGAGCAGCTCGGCGGCCGGCGCCATGACCTGATCGGGGTACGGCTGGCAGGTCGCCACACACCAGCGCACCGGCATCCCGTCCACCGTGGTCAGCCCACGGGTCAACTCGTGCAGCAGCCGGCTTCGCCCACTGCCGGTGGGGCCGACCAGGGAGATCCAGCGCGGGTCCTGCTCGCGGATGGCCCGGCTCAACTGGTCGCGGATCGTGGCCAGCTCGCGGCGGCGACCGATCAGTGGGCCGTCGTGCCGGTCGGTGCCCGGACGGACCGGACCGACGGCGTGCCAGACCGGCATCGGCGGCACCCGGCCGGCGACCGACACCGGCGTCAGCTGACGCTGGGTGATCAGGCCGGCGGTGGCCCGGGCGGTGGCCGCGCAGAGCGCGACGGCGCCGGGTGGCGCGTACTCCTGCAGGCGGGCTGCGGTGGTGATCACCGCGCCGCTGGCCACGCCGTGCCCACCACTGACGGCACTGCCCAGGTCGACCACGACCTCGCCGGTGGCGACACCGACGCGGACCCGCAGTCTGCTGTCGCCGACCATCGGGCGGCGGTCCAGCGCGGCCTGGATCTCAAGCCCGGCGCGCACCGCCCGGTACGCGTCGAAGCCGTCCGAGTGCCGGGCGCCGAAGAGCGCCATCACCGCGTCGCCGACGTACTTCTCCACCACCCCCTGCCAGCGGTGCAGCACACCGGCCACGGTGTCGAAGTAGGCCCGTTGCAGCGCGCGGACGTCCTCCGGGTCGAGTCGGTCCACCAACGCCGTGGAGCCGACGATGTCGGCGAAGAGCACAGTGACTGTGCGTCTCTCCTGGGGCACCGGCCAGTGCGGGGTCGAGGTCCGCTGCGCGTCGACGATGATGGTGGTCATGGGTATCGCACCGGCCCTTCTCCCCGCTCATGCCTGATGACCTCCGGAGATTGGCACTCCTGGGCTCACGGGGGATCTGCCGAACGACGTATGTCGGCCACCCGCAACCTTTAGTCGCAAAGTCGACGCGAGGAGTACCACAAGCGACGTGTGGCCGTAGAACGGTGAGGGGCCCTGTGATTAGGCTGCGTGCCATGGCCAGCGATGTGGACACCGCACCGCTCGTGGGTCGGGCCGAGCTGGTGCAGACGGTTCGGTCCGCGTTGCTCGGTGACGGTGCGCTCGGGCAGACCGCCGCCGTCTTCCTGACCGGCGAGAGCGGTGTGGGCAAGACCCGGCTGCTGGGCGAGATCGGCGACCGGCTGCGTGAGCAGGGCGCCGTGGTGCTCACCGGCAGTTGTCTGGACATCGGCGACGCGTCGCCTCTGCACCCGCTGTTGCAGGCGCTGAGGCGCTTCGACGCCGACCTGTCCACGCGTGCCCGCACCTCCTCGGCGGTGCGAGGGCTGTTGCAGATGTTCGCCGACGAGACCGCCGGCCCGGACGGCGCGGGAGCGCTGCTGGAGCGGGTCTCACGCGGGCTGCACCTGATCGCCGAGGGCCGACCGCTGGTGCTGATCCTCGACGACCTGCAGTGGGTCGACCGCAGCACCCGGCAGCTGCTGCTCTATCTGTTGGCCGGGCTCGGTGACCTCCAGCTCTCGGTGCTGGCGGCGGTGCGCGCCGAGTCGTTGCAGGGCGCGCACCCGCTGCGCCGGGTGCTGACCGAGCTGCGCCGGCTGCGCACGGTGCGGGTGCTCGACCTGGCGCCGCTGGGCCGGGCCGACACCGAGGAGCTCGCCGCCGCCGTGGTCGGCCGGACGCTGTCCGCCGAGGCGGCCGAGCAGGTGTGGCAGCGCAGCGGCGGCAACCCGTTCGTCATCGAGGAGCTGGCCCGCGACCTGCGCGACGGCCGCGACGGTCTGTCCGAGACGCTGCGGGAGATCTTCCTCGACCGGGTCGACGCGCTGCCCCAGCACGCGCACGCGGTGGTGCACGCGGTGTCCGCCGGTGTCGAGCCGGTGCAGCACTGGCTGCTGGCCCAGGTGCTGCGCCTGCCGGAGGACGAGCTGATCGACGCGGCCCGCGCCGCTGTGGCACACCGGCTGCTGGTCGGCGCCGACGACGGCTACCGCCTGCGGCACCGCCTCGTCGCCGAGGTGCTGGCGCACGAGTTGCTGCCGGCCGAGCGTTCCGGGCTGCACCGCCGCTACGCCGAGGCGCTGACCGCCGCGCCGGGTGAGCTGCACCAGGCGCGACTGGCACACCACTGGCGGCTGGCCGGTGAACCGGCGCGCGCGTTGCCGGCGGCGGTGGCCGCCGCGCAGGAGGCCGAGCGGCTGCACGGTTACGCCGAGGCGCACCGGCACTGGTCGGCGGCGCTGCAACTGGCCGCCGACCCGGGCCCGCTGACGGTGGACCGCGTCGAGCTGCTGGAGAACGCCGCCGAGGCCGCCCACCACTGCGGGGAGCACGCCCGCGCGTTGGCCCTGCTGGAGGAATTGGCCGCGCTGCGGGGCGGCGAGCCGAGCTGCGCGCTGCACATCCGTCGGGCCCGTTACCTGGCCGCCGCCGGCCGCTCGGCGCTGGCCGAGGAGGAATACCAGCGGGCGCTGAAGGCGGCGGACTGTTCCCCGCGCGACCGCGCCGCCGCGGCCGCGCGCCTGGCCGAGCTGCTGCTGCACCTGGGCCGCTACGCCGACGCCGGCGAGCGGGCACGCGAGGCGCTGGCGCTGGCCGAGAACGTGGAGGGCTCCGCCACCGAGGTCGTGCTGGCCAGCTCGGCGCTGGGCTTCAGCGACGCCTGTCTCGAAGACCCGGACGCAGGCCTGGCGGTCATGCGCGACGCCCTCGACACCGCCGAGCGCGCCGGCCAACCCGAGGACGTGGCCTGCGCCTACCTGCACCTGGCGGAGCTGCTGACCGGCCCGCTGAACATCCTCGAAGAGGGCGTGGTGGTGGCGCGGCGCGGCGCCGAGCGGGTGGCCGAGCTGGGGCTGGGCCGCACCTGGGGCACCCGGCTGCTGGCCATCGCCATCAACGGGCTGTTCCGGGTGGGGCAGTGGGCCGAGGCGGAGAAGGTGGTCGCTGCGGCCCTGCGGCACCGACCCTCCGGCGCGGACGCCGTCGAGTTGCTGCTCGCCCGGTGCCGGCTCTCGGTGGGCTACGGGGACATCGAGGCCGCCGGTCGGGACCTCGACGCGGTGGCGACCCTGCTCGCCGGCGGTGGGGCGCGCCACGTCATCCCGCTGCTCACCCTGCGGTCCGGGCTGGCCATGTGGGAGGGCCGGCACGACGTGGCGCGGCTGGCGGTCCAGCGCGGCCTCACCGAGAGTCGCTCCGACGACGTGATGATCCTGTCCGCCCTGGTCTGGCACGGGCTGCGCGCCGAGGCGGAGGCGCACGCCAGCCGCACCGTGGACGTGGACCCGACCGCCGTACGCCGGTTGCGGGACGTCGCCGACCGGGTGGCCCGCAAGAGCGCCGGCGCGGCCCGACCGGTGCGCTCGGTGGTGGAGGGCTTCCTGGCGCTCTGCGCCGCCGAGGTGAGCCGCCTCGACGGCAGCGACCCGGAGCTGTGGGCCGTGTCGGCCGCCGAGTGGGACCGACGCAATCACCCCTACCCGGCGGCGTACTCCCGGCTGCGGCAGGCCGAGGCGCTGCTGGCTCGTCGCAGCCGGGTGGCCACCGCCGGCAAGCTGTTGCGGGAGGCGTACCAAGTGGCGCAGGGGCTGGGCGCGGTGCCGTTGACCTCGGAGATCCGCGAGCTGGCCGGGCGGGCCCGGGTGCCGCTGGAGCAGCGGGAGCCCAACGGCGCCACCCGCGGGGCGCCCACCGAGGAGTCCGACGACGAGTTGGCCGCGCTCACCGCACGGGAGCGGGAAGTGCTCGCGCTGGTCGCCGAGGGGCTGACCAACAAGGAGATCGGTCAGCGGCTGTTCATCAGCGAGCGGACCATCGGGGTGCACGTGTCGCACATCTTCGACAAGCTCCAGGTCCGCACCCGCGTCCAGGCCAGCGCAATCCAGCTGCGCAACCACCGGGGCTGATCGACCCCGGCCGTACGTAGGCCCGTGCGCGCGCCGGGATACGTCGTTCTACTGATCCGGTGCACGGGTGTCGGCTGAGAGGCTGGGCCGCGTCGACGACGGCACGGGGGAGGCCGCCGACCACGATGGAGGAGAGATGACCGAACCGGTCTGGGGGCCCGTGCACCGGGACATCGTCGACCTGCTGGCCGACCATCCCGCGGACGTGCCGGCCGTGGTCGATCACCTCACCAAGCTTCAGGACATGCTGGTGCGGTTGCCTCCGTTGGAGGCCAGCTGCCCACTGGCCGACTTCAACAGGCTCTACCTGACCATCACCAGCAGTGTGCTGGACGGGCTGTACGACGACCGCTTCGTCGACCCGGCGTTCCTCTCCCGGCTCGACGTCGAGTTCGCGGCGCGGTATTTCGACGCGATGCGGCTGTGGACCGACTCCAGCCCGGGCACGCCGAAGGCGTGGTCGTGTCTCTTCGAGCGGATGCGTGGGCCGGACGCCCGCCCGTTGCCCTCGGCGGCGGCCGGGGTGAACGCGCACATCAACTTCGACCTGCCGTTCGCCCTGGTGACCACGTTCGACCACCTGGAGTCGGAGCCGGTCGACGGCAGCGACCAGCACCACGACTACCTGGAGATCAACAAGATCTTCGCGGACAAGATCCCCGGCCTGCGCCGCGGCTATCTGGAGCGGTGGCAGCTGCTCATCGACATGCTCAACGGCGACATCGACGACTGGTACCAGGGGGAACTGGTCGAGTACACCCGCGATGTCGCCTGGCGTAACGCGCAGAAGATCTGGCGGTGCCGGCACGACCCGGACGCCCGCGAGTGTGAGCGCATGCGGTTGGACGACAACGCCGCGGCGCTCGGCCGGCTGCTGCTCTCGCCCCTCGGGGCGTTCCTGCAGTAGTCGGGACGGGGGGCCCCCGCGCTCCGCCCCGTGGGGGGCGGCGGAGCGCGGGGGTGCGTCCCACCAGCTCCACCCACCCCGCGTGGTCGCCCGACGTTCGGTCGGCCCCCGGGGAGAACAGCCGGTCGGCCCGGGGGGTGTCGACCGTCTGCCACCGTCGGCCGGCCCGGGGGGGGGTGCCGGCCGGCGGTGGGGGAGGGCGGCGACGGCGCGAGATTAGGTGGTGTCGGCGGGCGCGCAACGGGTACGCCCGCGCCATGACCGTCCTGGCCCGGCACCGTCCCGCCGCCCGACCCCGGCCGGCGCGGCCCGGGCCCCTGCGGCCGGGTGGCCCGGTGTCGCGGCCCACCGCCCGGCCCGGTGCGCGATGACCGACGCCGCGACGCGGTTTCCGTTCCGCTTCGATCCGACGTTCCGCCCGGTGCTGGCGCTGCTGGGGGTCCGCCCGGCGACCGCCTGGGTGGCCGTGACCGACCGGGACCTGACGATCCGGTACGGGCCGTGGCGGCTGCGGACCCGCCGGGACAACGTGACCGCCGTCGAGTTGAGCGGCCCGTACCGCTGGTGGCGGGTGATCGGGCCGCACCTGTCGTTGGCCGACGGGGGCGCGAGCTTCGGCACCAGCACGGCCGGCGGGATCTGTCTGCGCTTCGGTGAACCGGTGCCGGCCCTGGTACCCGGCGGTCGCCCACGGCACCCGGCGGCCACGATGACCGTCACCGACCCGCCGGCGCTGGCCCGGCTGCTCGCCGTCCCGGACCTGTCCTGAGCAGGCCGTCCACGTCCCCGTTTCCGCAGGCCGGACCCCCGGCCACCGCCTACCGTCGGATCAGGACCTGTGAGGGTGGGACGGACGATGGGTGACGAGCACCGGGCGAAACCACGACGCTGGAGTGGACGCCGGCACACGCCGAACGGGCCGGACCCGGCGCTGCGGGCGGCCCGCGACCCGGCCCGCCCGCACCGGAGCGGCCGGCACGGCGTCGTGGTGCCCGAACGCGTGCCCACACCCGTTCGTTCGGGGCCGCCGGCGAGCCGACTGCGCCGGTGGCTCTTCCAGCATCAGGTGCAGCCACCCGGCCCGGAGGCGACCGAGGGGCAGGAGCGCAGGCACGCCTGGTGGCAGGTGATGTGCCTGACCGGCGTGGACTACTTCTCCACCCTGTCGTACCTGCCGGGCATCGCGGCGGTGGCGGCCGGCGCGCTCTCCCCGCTGGCGACCCTCCTGATCGTCGCGCTCACCCTGTTCGGCATGCTGCCGATGTACCGGCGGGTGGCCCACGAGAGCCCGCACGGCCAGGGGTCGGTGGCCATGCTGGAACGGCTGCTGCCGTTCTGGCGGGGCAAGATCTTCGTCCTGGTGCTGCTGGGCTTCGTGGCGACCTCCTGGATCATCACGATCACCCTCTCCTCGGCCGACGCCACAGTGCACCTCCTGGAGAACCCGTACCTGCCCGACGCCCTGCACGGCCCCCTGGTGCCGGTCGTCGTGACCGTCGCGCTTTTGCTCATCCTCGGCGGGGTGTTCCTGCTCGGGTTCCGCGAGGCGGTGGTTGTCGCCATCCCGCTGGTCGCGGTCTTCCTGGTGCTCAACGCGGTGATCGTCGTGGTCGCGGTGGTCCGGATCGTCGGCGACCCGAACATCGTGTCGGACTGGACCGCCGCGTTGACCGAGACCGGTGGCGGGCCCGGCGGTGTGCTGCTCACCGCCGTGCTGGCGTTCCCGCTGCTGGTGCTGGGGCTGTCCGGTTTCGAGACCGGGGTCAGCATGATGCCCCTGATCTCGGCCGATGGTCCGGACAAGCAGGCCCGACTCGCCGCCCGGATCCGCAACACCCGTCGGCTGCTCACCACCGCTGCCCTGATCATGTCGGTGTACCTGATCTCGACGACCTTCGTGACCACGGCGCTCATCCCGGAGGAGGAGTTCCGCCCTGGTGGCGCTGCGAACGGGCGGGCGCTGGCGTTCCTGGCCCACACCTACCTGGGGGAGGCGTTCGGCACCGTCTACGACGTGAGCAGCGTGCTCATCCTCTGGTTCGCCGGCGCCTCGGCGATGGCCGGGCTGATCAACATCGTGCCGCGCTACCTGCCCTCGTACGGAATGGCACCGGAATGGGCGCGGGCGGTGCGCCCGGTGGTGATCGTCTACACGGTGGTCAGCGTGGCCATCACCATCGCCTTCCGGGCCGACGTCAACGCCCAGGCCGGGGCGTACGCCACCGGCATCCTGGCGATGATGGTCTCCGGCGCGGTGGCGGTGACGATCTCGGCGGCCCGACGGCACCAGCGCGCCGCCGCGATCGGCTTCACGGGGCTGACCCTGGTGCTGCTGTACGCGCTGCTGGAGAACGTCGTCGAGCAGCCGGACGGGATCACCATCTCCGCGCTGTTCATCCTCGGCATCATCGTGGTCTCGTTGGTCTCCCGGGTCACCCGGACCACCGAGTTGCGTGCCGAGCGGATCGAGTTCGATGAGCCGGCCCGTCGGTTCATCACCGAGTCGCTTGCCCACGACGGGCAGCTGCACCTGATCGCGAACAAGCGGCAGCAGGGCTCGGTGAAGGAGTACACGGTCAAGGAACGGGCGCAGCGGGGGATGAACCCGGTGCCCGGGGCCGCGGACGTGCTGTTCCTGGAGATCGACGTGGTCGACCCGTCGGGGTTCAGCCAGGTGCTGCAGGTGCACGGGATCGAGGTGGGGGGCTTTCGTGTGCTGCGGGCCAGCAGCCCGGCCGCGCCCAACGCGATCGCCGCGATCCTGCTGGCCCTGCGCGACGCCACCGGGGTACGTCCGCACGCGCACTTCGAGTGGTCGGAGGGGAGTCCGATCGCGCACCTGGCGCGCTATCTCATCCTCGGCCGTGGAGACACCCCGCCGGTGGTACGGGAGATCATCCGTCGGACCGAGCGGGACCCGCTGCGTCGGCCGGGGATCCACGTCGGCGGGTGAGCGGCTGCCCTTTTAGTGGGTTCCAAAGATGAATAAGGGCACTATTCACGTTCACACCTTCTTGTCCGTATTGCGGACTTATCGTGACGTCTGGTGGTCGACGGTACGTCGAGCGCCCCGCGCCCGGATCGGCGCGCGGTCACGGCAGGCAGGCAGGAAGGTAGGCATTCTTGATGTCCACGTACCCAGGAGGAGACCGCGCGACCCGACCCAGACGGCGGTCCCGATGGTTCCTCGCCAGCGGCTTCCTGGCGGGGAGCCTGGTCGTGGGAGCGGCCGGCGTTGCCGGCGTGGCCGCCGCCGCGGACCGCGCCCTCTCCCTCCCCGGTCTGGGCCGACTGAGCGCGACGGCCGGAAGCGACGACGACCGCCGGGCCGACGACCAGCGTGGGGAGGGGCGCGACAAGGACGGTGCCGAGCGGGGCCGTCCGGCCACCCCGGGCACCGGCAAGCGCGGTGTGGTGTCGGTGCCCTGCGACGCCGCGAAGCTGGTGGCGGCGCTGGTGACGGCCAACGCCGAGGGCGGCGCGGAACTCCGGCTCGCGCCCAAGTGCCGCTACACCCTCACCGAGGCGTTCCACGAGACCGACCAGTACGACGGTGGAATCCGCGACGCACGGGAAGCGGCCGACGCCGCGGAGACCCCCGGTGACGCCGAGGCGCCGCCGCACAACCCGGCCGACGACACCGCCGGCCTGCCGGTGATCTACCAGCCCATCACGATCGACGGCGCCGGAGCCACCATCGCCCGGGACGCCCAGGCCGCCGCGTTCCGGTTCTTCACCGTCCGCGACGGCGGCGAGCTGACCCTGCGCGACGTGGAACTGCACAACGGCCGCTCGGCCATCGAGGGCGGCAGCGTGCACGTGGTGCACGGCGCGACAGCGGTGGTGGAGCGGGTCACCGTCACCCAGAGCACCTCGCTGTCCCCCGAGGGCGGCGGCGGAGGCATCTTCAACGACGGCAACATGGTGGTCACCGACTCCACCTTCATCGGCAACAGCGCATCCGGCGCCGCGGGCAAGGGCGGGGGCCTGCTCAACGGTGGCGTGCTGACGCTGAAGCGATCCGAGTTCCACCGCAACAGCGCCAACGGGTACGGCGGCGGGCTCGGCAACTACCGTGGCGCGGCCGACGTGGAGAGCGTCTCGTTCACCCAGAACAGCGCCAGCCAGGGCGGTGGGCTGGCCAGCTTCTCGGCCCGGACCAAGGTCTCCGACACCGAGCTGCTGAACAACACCGCGCAGGTCGGCGGCGGTGCCGCGAACTCCGACGCGGTGCTGGTGATGCGCACGATGACCATCCGCGGCAACACGTCCACCGTCAACGGTGGCGGCATCTCGACAGTGAAGGGCCTGACGCCACTCGACGACAGCGTGGTCGAGGGCAACACCACCCACGGCCTCGGCGCCGGCATCTATGCCGAGAAGGCGAACCTGCTGGTACGCGGCAGCGACGTGACCCGCAACGAGGCCGTCGGCGCCGCCTCCAAGGGGGGCGGCATCTACGCGACGGCGGGTTCGGTGGCCATCTACACCAGCAAGGTCACCCACAACGCGTCGACGGTGAAGCCCGGTGGAATCTTCGCCTCGCACGCCCAGGTCAAGATCGACGATGAGAGCGTGGTCGTCGAGAACGAGCCGACCAACTGCGAGGGCAGCCAGGCGCCGATCGCGCACTGCTTCCGCTGAGCGGATCAGCGCTGAGCAGACCTGCGCACGACCCGCGCTGAGCGGACCCGCGCAACCGGCCGCCCCGACGATCAGTCGGGGCGGCTCGGCGCGTCCCGCTCGGGTCGTGCGGCGCTCGGAGCGGTCGTGGTGTCAGGTGCGGCGGCCGTCAGCTCATCGCCCGGAGACGGCCGGCGAGGTCGCCGGCGAAGAAGTCGAGGAAGCCGTCCGGGTCGGGGCCGGCGTTTTGCAGCACGATGTGGTCGAAGCCGGCTTCGACGTACGACCGGACCTTGGCGACGTGCGGTTCCGGGTCGGGGCCGATGGCGAAGAGTTGGCGGATGTGCTTCTCCTCGACGTACGCGCTGGCCGCGTCGAAGTTGACCGGGTTCGGCAGCTCGCTCATCACCTTCCAGCCGGTGACCATCCACCGGCTGGTCTGCAACACCGCCTGCACCGCCTGCTGCTCGTCGGTGGCCCAGGCCAGCGGAACCTCGGCGTAGCGTGGGCCCGACCCGTTCGCGCGTCGGTAGTGCTCGACGATGGACGCCTCCGGCTCGGTGGCGAACAACCCGTCGCCGAGTTCGGCGGCCAGCCGGGCCGACGCCTCGCCGCTGGCCGCGACCGCGATCACCGGTGGGGTGTCCGGCAGATCGAAGATCCGGGCGTCCTCCAGTTGCAGGTGCCGGCCCTCGTACGACTGGTATCCGCCCTGCCAGAGCAGCCGGATGATTTCCAGTGCCTCGCGTAGCCGTTCGTGTCGGCCCCGCACGCTGGGGAAGCCCTGGCCGACGACGTGCTCGTTGAGTCGCTCGCCGGCGCCCACTCCGAGGGTGAACCGCCCGTCGGAGACCAGTGCCATGGTCGCCGCGGCCTGCGCGATGATCGCCGGGTGGTAGCGCACGGTCGGGCAGGTGACGCCGGTGGCCAGCCGTAGCGTGCTGGTCCTGGCCGCGATGGCGCCGAGCACGCTCCAGGTGAACGACGAGTGGCCCTGCGTGTCGAGCCAGGGGTGGAAGTGGTCGCTCATCTCGACGAAGTCGAAACCGGCCTGCTCGGCCATGACGGCCTGCCGGATGATCTCCTGGGGGCCGTAGCCCTCCGAGGCCAGCTTGTAGCCGATCTGCATGGCACGCTCCGATTCCGTCCGCCGGTCGACGCCGGGTCGGCTTCCCGCCCTCGGCGTCGACAAACGCCGCCCAGGCCTGCAAACCAGCCTCCTAGGACGGCCTACGGGGTGTGTGGTCATCCGCAGCCCATGATCCACTCGGGCTTTCGGAAATCGGGCTGTCGCCGAGCCTCGGACACCGCGACTTCAGGAACTCGAGTCGATCAGCGTTCGGAGCCCGCGCGTCACGACGTCGGCGCGAGGGCGGGCGAACCGTCCGTCGAACAACTCCGAACACGCCGGTGACCAGGTCGAACCATCGATCGCCTGTTCGGAACCGGTGTCATCTCTTTCGTCGGTCGCCGTCGGGCCCCGAGACTTCTGTCGGTACAGGGCGCGTGCACCTCGGCGCGACCTGACCCACCGCGGTGCGACGGGGGACCAGCGGCTGGGCGGAACAGGTACCCGATCGATGTTGGCGGCCGGACCGGTCGCGACACTGAGCTCCTGGAGGTAGGGGAATGACCAACCGACTGTCTCGCCGAGCCAGCGCCCTCGCGGTGGCGGCTGCCCTCGGGGGCGGCGCCGCCCTCGCCGTCGCGTCACCGGCCCACGCGGAGGGCTGCCTCACCGGCACCGGCAACGTGCAGAGCCCGACGGGCGGTGCGGGAGCCACCGCGACGGCGACCCTCTGCGTCAACAGCGCCGGCTACGCCTGGCTGGACACGAACCGCACCAACACGGTCACCGACAAGAAGGCCGACGGGTACGCCGCGCGCGTGTACGTCTACTGGGCACAGCAGTACACCGGTGCGATCGCCGTCGACGACACCAGCAACGCCGGAAGCGTGCGGCTGCGGTGGGAATCCGGCGCGGGCACCTCGTATCGCTGGACTGAGGTCTTCGTCTGCCTGGGCTACGCGAGGCCCGAGGACTACAACGGCCGCTGCGACTCGGTTGTCTACAACAACTGAGCCGTTCCTACCGAACGTGCACCGGCCCGTGCCCCGGTCAGGGGGCACGGGCCGGAGTGCGTTCTACCTACTTAGAGGGTTCGGGCAGCTTGCAGTCGACCTTGGGGTTGGCGCCGATGTAGTTCAAGGGCCCGGCCACGATGGTGACCAGGATGGTGCCGGCCTCGGCGCAGTTGGTGTCGTCGCCGCTGTAATAGCCTCGCTGGCCACCGGCGATTGCGCCGATCACCAACCAGATCACGACGATGACTCCGAGTATCGAGGTGCCGCGCATCGCTGCCTCCTGGGGGAATGTGGTGGATCTGAGGTGCAGGCGTTGTACCCAATCGGGTCACGCGGCTAACGGTTGCCCGCCACGACCCCCGGGGGATCGTCCGTCCGGCCGATGCCGTCCGCCGTTGAGTACCGCCCGCGCATCGGCCGCCCGCACCGGGTCACGCGAATCGGCTATCGGATCGCCGACCGACCTCGCCGTCGTACGGGCCGGTGGACGTAGAACTGCCTCAGCGCCCCGCCGAGGAGGACTCATGGACGCCCCGTCACCGCCCCTGTACATCGACCGCCCCGAGGACGTCGCGGTCGCGGCCCGCGCGCTGGCTGGCGGCGCGGTCGTCGCGGCGGCGTTCGCCAACTTCTACGTCATCGTCACGCGTCCCGACGCGGACACCGTCGGCCGGGTCAACCTCGCCAAGGGGCGTCCGGTCCACCAGGTCGGCAGCATCACCACCGCGATCGGACGGATCCCGGGGATGTTCGACTGGACCCGGATCTCACCCCGGTTGCCGGTCGGTCGGGTGCGGGCGTTGATGGACGCCCTCTACGGCGCCGGGCCGTTCGGCTTCCGGGGCCCGGCGGCGGAACGGCTCCCCGAGCACCTCGTCCAGGTCGACCAGGGAGTACGAACCACCCAGGTGATCGCCCCGGGCCTGACCTGCCCGTCCAACGCCTTCTTCGAGCGGGCGCTCGCCGAGACCGGGTCGGACCACCTCTACATCACCTCGGCGAACCGGTCCCGCCATCTCACCGGCACGGCCGAGGAACCGGCGCACTGGAAGGCCGGGGGCCTCGCCGCCGACTTCGCCCACCTCGACGACCTGGTGGTGCTCCTGCACCGGGACGAGGCGGCGGCCCGCGCGGCGTACCCGGGCTACCTCACCACCTCGGTCACCCTGCTCTCCTTCCACGCGCCGGAGGGTGAGCTGGAGGAGCCGCCCGTGCTCACCGTGGACCGGCACGGGTCGCTGCACCTCGACGACGTCCGCCGCGCGGCCGCGCCGCTCGGCCTGCAGGTGCGCCTCGGCGGCACCGCCCGGCAGCGGTTGCAGGTCCGGGGGTACGCCGGGGCGCTGGTGTGAGCGACTACCGGGTCGGCCTGGTGGTGCCCAGTTCGAACACCACTATGGAGACCGAGATCCCGGCGATGCTGCGCCGACGTGAGATCGTCGACCCGACGGTCCGCTTCACCACGCACTCCAGCCGCGTACGGCTGCGCCAGGTGACCCTCGACGAACTGGCCCGGATGAACCGCTCCGCCGTCCGGTGCGCCGCCGAACTGGCCGACGCCCGCTGCGACGTCCTCGCGTACGCCTGCCTGGTGGCGGTGATGTGCGAGGGCGCCGGGGCGCACGAGCGGGCCGAGCGGCGGTTGGGCCGCGCGGCCGGTCGTGCCGGGCACGACATGCCGGTGGTGACCAGCGCGGGCGCGTTGGTCACCGGGCTGTGGGCGTTGGGTGCCCGCCGGGTGGCCCTGATCGCGCCGTACCTGCCGCCGTTGACCGCGACCGTCGCCGCCTACCTTGCTGCGCACGGCGTGCAGGTGACCGACGCGGTGAGCCTGAGCGAGCCGGACAACGTGGCGGTGGGACGCATCCCTACGTCCCGCCTGGTGGAGCTGGCCGACCGGCTGGACGTGACCGACGTGGACGCGGTGGTTCTCTCCGCCTGCGTGCAGCTGCCGTCGTTGGCGGCGGTGCCGCAGGTGGAGGCCCGCCTCGGCCGCCCGGTGCTCACCGCGGCCACCGCCACGGTGCACCAACTGCTGACGGGTCTGGGCGTCGAGCCGTACGTGCCGGACGCCGGCCTCCTGCTGGCCGGGACGGCCCGCTGACCGTGGGCTGGCTCAGTGCGCTGGGCCGGTTCAGTGCGGTGGGCTGGGAGCCTCCGGCGGCTTGCCGTAACTGCGTCGGAAGTCCGCATACGCCACGCCGGCCAGCACCAGGAGGGCGCCGAGGGAGGCGAACACCGGTGGCAGGTACAGCACGGCGGGCGCGATGGTGAGCAGCGCCAGCACCCCGCCGGGGCGGGACCACGACACCCGGCTGAACACCTCGTACTCGAAGGAGGCCCGTCCGGCCAGGAAGAGTGCCGGACCGCCGAGGATCACCGCCGCCCAGGCCGGTGGCGTCCGGCCGCTCGGTTCGAGCAGCACGAGGTGGAACCCGGAGGCCGTGGTCACCACCCCGGCGACCATCAACAGATGGGTGTACGGCGCGGTGAACAGGAACTTGCTCGGCGACGCCGATCCCTTGATGGCCATCGGTAGGAGCTGACCGGACTTGTGCACGTAGATCCGCCAGAGCAGCAGGGTGGTCAGGAACGCCACGGCGAACGCGCCGATGTTCTCCGTCTCGCTGTGCTGCGCGCTGAACATGGTGCCGATAATCAGGATCGCGTCGCCGAGGGCGATGATGAAGAACTGCTGGTAGCGCTCGGAGAGGTGCTCCGCCGTCACGTTGCGCTGGGGTTCCGGCACCATCCCGAGCCCGGGCACCGGGTACGCGAGGCGGAAACCGATGTAGTCGATGGCGAGCGCGATGGCCCAGCACACCAGCCGGGCGTCGTCGCTGACGAACCCGCCGACGATCCACGGGATCGCGGACACCGCGAACCAGATGAAGATGCGTACCGCCCGACGCTGGGTCTGCGGTTCTCGGCGTACCGCCGGCATCAGGAACAGCCCGCGCCCCAGGTGGATCGCCACGTAGGTGCCGGCGAAGACGAGCCCGCGGTCCTTGAACGCCTCCGGGATCGCCGTGGTCATCAGCAGCGCGCCGAACATCACGGCGCTGATCAGCAGCTTGATCTCGGTGCGTTCCGGGTTGTACAGGTCGGTGACCAGGGTGGTGATCACCCAGGTCCACCAGACGGCGGCCAGCATGATCAGTGCCTGACCTGCCCGGTGCCAGTCGAGCTGGTCGACCAGTCCGCGGGAGATGAGGGCCAACGCGACCACGTACACAAGGTCGAAGAAGAGTTCGAGAAGTGTCACCCGGCGCGGGGCCGCCGGATCACGCACCGGAGGGCGGCGGGGCCCAGGTGACCCGGGCTCCGGCGCGGCGAGGTTCACGGGATTCTCCTGCGGAACCGGTCGACTCGACGGACCCGTCCGGTCCACCTCCCCGGACGGTAACGATCGGTCGACGGCACGGCCCCGAATTCGCCGGCCCTTCCCCCAACCGGGGCTGATCGACTCGGGTTCCTGTAAGTCGGGGTGTCCGGGCGGGTTCGTTGGCGCGGTTTCCTGCAAGGCGAGTCGATCACCGTGCGCCTTGTCCGTCGGTTCGGCGTGCGGCCCTGCGGTGTTTCGACCCGCACGGACGAGCCCCCGGCCTACCGTCGCGTTGGACGGTGGGCCGAGGGCTCGGTCTCGGGCGTCAGGCCTGGTTGCTGCTCGGCAACACCGCGGCCATCTCCTCACCAGCTCCGGCGAGCACACGGGCCTGCTGCGGCCAGCTGGCCAGCCCAGGCGCGGCGCGCAGACCGGCGGCACGGATCAGGTCGCGCAGTGCCGGCTCGTCCAAATCGCCGAGCTGGCCGTACGTGCGCACGCCGGCGTCCTGCAACGCCGCCGCCATCTTCGGGCCGATCCCCTGGATGCGGCGGAAGTCGTCGGCGGGGCCCGTCGGGTCGCCCTCGTAGGTGCTGATCGCGGTGTCGGCGGTCGAACGGACCGGAGGGGTCGCGCTCACGGCCGGCCGGACCGGAGGCGTGGCCACCGGCGCCCGCACCGACTCAGCGTCAGCGTCGGTGCTCACGGCGTTGGTGTGCACCGCGTCCGCGTCCGCCGGCTCCGCGTCCACCCGGTGAGCGTCCACCGGGTCCACGTCCACCGCGTCGGTGGTCACCGGTGCCTCCGCCGGATCGGCCACCGTGGCCCGGGCGACGGGCTCGTCGGCCGGGCTGGCCGCGACGGGCTCGTCGGCCGGGGCGGTCGCGACCGCATCGTCGGCCGGCGTGGCCGCGACCGGCTCGTCGGCCGGGGTGCTGTCGAGCGGCGTGCTGTCAACGTGCGGGAGGTCGTCCGCAGGCTTACGGGGGGCGACCACGGCCGCCGGGGCGGGCTGCTCATCGACCGCGACCGGTTCGGGGGTCGACTCCACAACGGGCTCCGACCGCAGCTCGGCCGGGTCGGGCTGCTCGGCGGCCGGTACGGGCGGCGGGGGCTCGGTCAGCGCCATGTCGGCCGGGTCGATAGTGCTCGGGGTTTCGGTCGGGACGGGAACCGGGGTGGGACCGTCCGTAGCGGTCACTGCGGCTGGTGCGCTGACCGTGTCCACCGGCACCGGCTCGTCCGCGACGGCGGTCGGGGCCGGGTCGACGGCGGCTGCGGGCTGGACCTCGTCGGTGGTGGCCGCCGGCGTCGGCGTGGAGATCACGGCCAGGCCGGCGACGGGGTCACCTTCCACAATCGAGTTGCCTTGCACGCCCCGCCGGCCGCGCAGCAACCATCCGGCGGCCAGTCCCAGCAACAGTGCCAGTACCACTATCAGCGAGTGTCCGATAGACCACGCCACGGCGAACCTCCCTCTCAGCTCGTTGGATAAGTCACGAGAAAAACTCGCCGCAGCTTCGCACACGCGTATTGCGGGCGACAGACAGGATCGGCCAGGGGCGTTGTGCATCGGCCGGCCACATCAGCCGGTGCCCGCCGAGTGACACAGCGTCGCCTCAAGCAGGACAAAAAGCCAGGCTCGACGGGAGCCGGCGACGCGGACGAAGCCAGCGCCGCGACGAAAGCCAGCGACTCGACGAGGTCAGCACGGACACGACGAGACCCGGGCCCGGCGCGGAACGCCGAACCCGGGTCGACGGGCTGTTGCCCGGGTCAGTCCTGATCGCCCTCGTAGGTGTGGAAGTCGTCGACGAACCGGCGGCGTAGTCGCGGCACCCGGCTGGTCACTCCGAAGTAGCCGCGTGCCCCGAGCAGCGCGAGCCGGCCCACCACCGGTCGGTACATCCGGTCGTCCCCGCTGGTGCCGCTGCGGTTCAATGATTCGGCGACCCGCGCGAAGCCGTACGGCGCCATGGCGGCCTCGTAGTCCGCCACCGCCTGGAGCAGCGTCTTGTCTCCGGTGGTGGCCCGGGTGAGCTGCTCGCAGAGCAGGCGGGCGTCGCGCAGGGCGGTGTTCGCGCCGACACCGCGACCGGGGGTCATGGTGTGGATGGCGTCCCCGAGCATGGTGACGGTGCTGCTCTTCCAGGGAGGCACCGGTTCGGACGTCGACACGTTGATCGGGAGGACGCTGGCCGGGTCCGCGCGGGTGAGCAGCTCCCGCAGGTTCGGGTGCCAGTTGGTGGTGAGTTCCAGGGCGACCCGTACGAGGTCCTCGCCTCGTCGTTCCATCACGTCGGCGGGGAACCGGCGGGCGGCACTCCAGATGATCAGGTTGATGTTGTCGGTGGTGGTGTCGTCGGACAGGCCGGGCCACTGCCGCAGCAGCCCGGCGTCCGCGTCGCTGACGCCGGGCTTGATCGCCCGTTCGGCGTCCCACTTGAAGTCCATGACGTGCAGCACGCCCATTATCCCGCCGATGCCGAAGATCAGTGAGATGCCCTGGCGGACGCGTTCCGGGACGAGGTCGCGGGTGTGTGCGGTCAGTGGGATGCGGGTGGCGATGTTGATGGTGCCGGCGTCGCGGGTGACGGCGTGCGGCAGGTACTGCCGGCGTACCGCCGAGTGTGTGCCGTCCGCCCCGACCAGCAGGTCGCCGGTGGCGCTGGTGCCGTCGGCGAAGTACGCCGTGACCGTGCCGTCGTCGCGCTGCTCGTACCGGGTGAAGGTCTTGTCGAAGTGCACCACGTCGTCCAGGCCGGTCAGCAGCACGTGGCGCAGCACCATCCGGGCCACCGAGTGTTCGGTGTGCACCGGGTCGGCGCTGGGCCGTAGCGCGAACGACGCGGTCTGGCGCAGTCCCTGGGTGACCACGTTGAAGTAGTGCGGTGGCCGCGCGCAGGTGGCCAGGAAGGTGGCGAACAGTTCCGGCGGCAGGCACTCGCGCAGTGCCCGGCTACCGGTCGGGCCGATGCCGACGCGGTAACCGAGCAGCCCGTCGGTGCGGTCGCGGTGCCGTTCGTAGACGGCGACGGTGATCCCGGCCCGGCGCAGGCCGTGCGCCAGGCACAGTCCGCCGGTGCCGGCGCCGATGATCAGTACGTGTGGTGGGGCGGCGGACATCTCAGCCAGCCGGGTGCGCGGCAGGTGTGTCGGTGCTGGCCGGGCGCGCTGCGGGAGCGCCGGCGCTGGCTGGGCGTGCTGCGGGCGCGTCGGTGCTGGCTGGGCGTGCTGCGGGCGCGTCTGCGCTGGTCGGGCGCGCGGCGGGCGCGTCGGTGGCGTCCCACCGGTAGAAGCAGCTGGCGATGGCGTCGCGGGGGGAGCGCCAGGTCGGCAGGTACGGCGACGTGTGCGCGGAGAGCCGCTCGTTGACCTGCTGGAAGAGCGGGTGGTTGCGGGCCGCCGCGAGGGCGTCCGGGTCGACGTCCGAGGTCTCCAGCAGGTGTACGCACAGGTCGTGCAGGCAGTACAGGGATCGGTGTGTGACGCCGGTCAGACCGGGCAGTTCGGTGGCGTCGGATTCGGCGAAGATCTGCGCGACCCGCCCCTCCGCGCCCGGGATGATCCGGCTGACGATCAGTAGACGACTCATGGGACCCCTTCCGCCGGTGGCTTTCCGACCCTCGGACCGGCGCCACGTGCTCTGTGCGCCCACCGTGCCGCAGGGCCTGTCACGTCACCGTCACGTACGTCTGCCGGCCGGTGACGGGCGATCGGTGACGGCGTCCCGGCTGGCCTGGCGGATCGGGGCGAGCGTGTCGTCGAGCAGGGCGCACATCGCCGGGCTCGGCTCCAGGCGCAACTCCCTGCGCAGCAGGTCCCGGTAGACGTAGAAGGCGTGGACGGCTTCGAAGGCGTTGCCCTCGGCGAGGTGGATGCGGACGACCAGCCGGTGCGGTGTCTCGCGTAACGGTTCGGCGGCCATCGCCTCCAGCGCGGCTTCGAGGGCCTCGCCGTGTCGCCCCGCGGTCAGGTGGTGCCCGGCGACCTGTTCGAGCATGTGCAGGCGCAGTTGGCGCAGTCTCTCCCGGTCCAGCAACACCCAGTCGTCGTACCATCCGGGGAGCAGGTCGTGTCGTCCGGCGGCGAGCGCCCCGGCGGCGGTGCGGGGGTCGTCGCCGTCGCGGACCCGGGCGGCGGTGCCGACCAGGTCGTCCACGTCGAGCCGGACCGCCGTGCCGAGTCGTACGGTGTCGCTGGCCATCGTCATCGGGCAGCACGGGTCCTGACGGAGTCGCCACAGCGCCGTGCGCAGGGAGGACAGCGCGCGTTCCTCGGAGGCGTCGGGCCAGAGCAGCCCCGCGAGCTGGCTGCGGGTGGCGCCGGGGCGCAGCCCGATCAGCGCGATCACCCGTTGCAGCCCGCGCGGCACCACGACCGGTACGGCGTCGCGCAGCAGGCGGAAGCCGCCGAGCAGGTGGAGTGAGACGCCCTCCTCGGGCGGTTCTCCGGCGGTCGGCACGGACGGATCAGCGGTCACGGCGGCACCCCCTGCGGGACGCATGTCCCGACTGTCTGCTGTGTCCCGGATCGGTTGCCCGTGACGCCACTGTCGACCTCACCGCTGACGGCGGGGCCGGGCGCGGCCCCGCCCGCTGAGGCCGCCGGGCTGACCACCGTGAAGATTATCAATAGCGGTCACGGTGAGTCAACGCCGACGTGGGCCTTCTATTCGCGACAGTCAACCTGAGATCGGTTCTGAACTGGGCAAACATCTGATCGATCCGTCGTCCCGGGCGCGCTCGACGCATAGCTGATACACAGGTTGCGTCAACGCAGCGTCACCGTCATGCGTAGCTGATCATCCCTTCACGGTGACGCCGCCGTGACGAGGATTGCCGCATCGTGTGGGCAGTCGTCCAGCGCGTCCGGGGGCGACCCGTCGCCGGCCGGACGCCGTGGGGGGAGGCCCAGTATGGACCGATCGCTGATCGTCGCGAAGGTGGATCCGACCGCCGAGGAGCGGGTCGCCGAGATCTTCGCCGAGTCGGACGCTACGGAGCTGCCGCGCCTGGTCGGCGTCCGGCACCGTTCGCTGTACCGCCTGCACGACCTCTACGTGCACCTGCTCGAAACCGAGCAGCCGGCGGAGGGTGCGGTGGAGTCCGCCCGTGGCCACCCCGAGTTCATCCGGGTCAGCGACCGCCTGCGCCCGTACGTCTCGCCGTACCTGCCGACCTGGCGTTCGCCGCGCGACGCCATGGCGCAGTGCTTCTACCGCTTCGACGCCCCGGACCCCGGACGGCGGTCGTGACGGCCATCGCGCGCCGCGAGGAGCAGCTCTGGTCCCGCTGCGCGGGCTGCGCGAGCCTGCTCTACCGCAAACGGTTGCGCCGCAACCTGGACGTCTGCCCCGAGTGCGGGGAGCACGCCCGACTCGGCGCACCGGAACGGCTGCGCCAACTCGTCGACCCGGGATCGTTGCGCCCCCTGTCCGACCTGCTGCCGGAGGCGGACCCGATCGACTTCGTCGACGTGCTGCCGTACCCGCACCGGCTCACCGCCGCGCGGGCCAGCACCGGCCTGGCCGAGGCGGTCGTCTGTGCCACGGCCACCATCGGCGGGCACCCGGTCGCCCTGGCCGTGATGGACTTCCGTTTCCTCGGTGGCAGCCTGGGCTGCGCGGTGGGTGAGCTGATCACCCGGACCGCCGAGCGGGCGCTGGACGACCGCATCCCGCTCGTCCTGGTCACCGCCTCGGGCGGGGCGCGGATGCAGGAGGGCGCGCTGTCGTTGATGCAGATGGCCACCGTCAGCCAGGCGATCGCCGCGCTGCGGGAAGCGGGTCTGCTCACCGTGAGCGTCCTCACCGATCCGACCTACGGCGGGGTGGCCGCGTCGTTCGCCACCAACACCGACCTGGTGCTCGCCGAGAGCGGCGCGCGGATGGGCTTCGCCGGCCCCCGGGTGATTCGTCAGGTCACCGGTCGGGCGCTGCCGGAGGGTTTCCAGACCGCCGACTTCCTGCTCCGGCACGGACAGGTCGACATGGTGGTGCAGCGTCGGTCGCTGCGCGGGCGGCTGGTGGCGCTGCTGGCCGCGACCCGCGCCGGCCGTGCGGCCCGTGCCGGCCACCCGCCCGTACCCCGGCAGGAGCCGGCGTCGCGCCACGAGCGCCTCGCCGACGACGATGCCGCCCTGGCGCGGCCAGCGGGCCCGGCGGCGGCCGTGGCGCCGTCACCCACTCCGGGGGCGGGCCAGACGCCGGCGGTACGCGACGCCTGGGACACCGTCCGGATGGCGCGTCACCCCGCTCGACCGACCACACTGGACTACCTCGACTCGGTCTTCGACGGGTTCGTGGAACTGCACGGTGACCGCCTCGGCGGTGACTGCCCGGCCATCGTGGGCGGTGTGGCCCGGCTGGCCGGCCGGCACGTCATGGTCATCGGCCACCAGAAGGGGCACACCACCGCCGAACTGGTCGCCCGCAACTTCGGCATGGCCAGCCCGGCCGGGCACCGCAAGGCGTTGCGGCTGATGCGCCTGGCCGCCCGGCTCGGCCTGCCCGTGGTGACTCTCGTGGACACCCCCGGCGCCGACCCGGGCGTGAGCGCCGAGGAGCAGGGCCAGGCAGCGGCCATCGCGGAGAACATCCTGACCCTCACCGTGCTGCCCACTCCTGTGCTGGCGGTCATCACGGGAGAGGGCGGCAGCGGCGGCGCCCTGGCGTTGGCGGTCGCCGACCGGGTGCTGATGCTGGAGAACGCCGTCTACTCGGTGATCAGCCCCGAGGGCTGCGCGGCCATCCTCTGGCCGGACCGGTCCGCGGCGCCGCAGGCCGCTCGCGCGCTGCGACTGACCGCGCCCGACCTGTGCCGGCTCGGCGTGGTCGACGAGGTCGTGCCGGAGCCGTCGGCCGCCGCGCACGACGACCCGGCGGAGACCGCCCACCGGTTGCGGGCCGCCCTGCTGGCCAACCTGCTGCCGCTGCTGGACGTGCCACCCGCCATGCTGGTCCGCCTCCGTCGGCAGCGCTTCCGACGGTTCGGGACGACCCGTGGTGTCAACCGGGCAGGTGTCCGGTGACCGCCGGCGACGGGTCGGTGTCGACAGTCGAGGCGCCCGACGACACCGAGGTGGGCGGCGAGGAGGCACTGGCCGGGCTGCGCCGGCAGGCACAGCACCTGATCGCCGAGCTGGCCGGCCCTGTGCGCCGGGTCCGGCTGCGCAGCGGGCCGGCGGTGCTCGAAATCGAATGGCACCCCGAAGAGGCGACCCGACCGGACGTACTCCCTGCTCCGGTTCAGGCGGCGGCGCTGCCGGTCGCGCCGGCACCCGGCCCACCGGCGGCGCTGATCCGGCCGTCGGTGCCCGGGCGCGCCGTGGTGCGGGCGCCGATCGTCGGCACCTTCTACCGCTCCCCGGAGCCCGGCGCGAGGCCGTTCGTCGCGGTGGGTGACCTGGTCCGCCCGGGCCAGCCGGTCGCCATCGTCGAGGCGATGAAGCTGATGAACGAGGTGACCGCCGACCGCGCCGGCCGGGTGGTCGCGGTCCTCGTCGAGGACGGCCAGCCGGTGGAGTACGACCAGCCGCTGGTCGAACTGGACCCGGCATGACGGCGCGGGGTTGTTGACCATGTTCGAGACCGTCCTGATCGCCAACCGGGGCGAGATCGCGCTGCGGGTGCTGCGCGCCTGCAAGGAGTTGGGCGTACGGACGGCGGTGGTCTACTCCGCCGCGGACGCCGACTCGGCGGCGGTCCGACTCGCCGACCAGGCCATCCGGATCGGGCCGGCGTCGAGCCGACGCAGCTACCTCAACGCCGCGGCGATAGTGGAGGCGGCCCGGCAGGTGGGCGCGCAGGCCGTGCACCCGGGCTACGGGTTCCTGTCCGAGGACGCCGACTTTGCCGAGATCTGCGCGGACAACGGGTTGGTCTTCATCGGCCCGCCGCCGGCGGTGATGGCCGCATTGGCCGACAAGTCGTCGGCGCGGGCGCTGATGAGCCGCGCCGGTCTGCCCCTGTCGCCGGGCAGCATCGCGCCGGTGCCGAACGCCGCAGCCGCGGCCGAGGTGGCCGAGGCGGTCGGTTACCCGGTGATCGTGAAGGCCGCCGCCGGGGGTGGTGGCCGGGGGATGACGGTGGTGCACACCCCGGGCGAGCTGCGTCGGGCCTACACCCGGACCCGGGCCGCCGCCCAGGCCGCCTTCGGCGACGACCGGGTGTACGTCGAGCGGTACCTCACCGAGGCGCGGCACGTGGAGGTGCAGGTTCTCTGCGACTCCCACGGCAACGGCGTGCACCTGGGCACCCGGGACTGTTCGGTGCAACGCCGGCACCAGAAGCTGGTGGAGGAGGCACCCGCCCCGGCACTGCCCGCCGCCGTTCTTGACACCATCGCCGAGACGGCGCTGCGGGGTGCCCTTGAGGTCGGCTTCGTCGGTGCCGGCACGTTGGAGTTCCTGGTCGACGCCGAGGAACGGTTCCACTTCCTGGAGATCAACTGCCGGATCCAGGTGGAGCATCCGGTCACCGAGATGGTCACCGGGATCGACCTGGTGCACGAGCAGCTGCACATCGCCGCCGGGGTGCCGCTGCGCTGGCGGCAGGAGGAGATCCGCCTGCACGGTGTCGCTGTGGAGTGCCGGGTCAACACCGAGGACCCCGAGCGCGGTTTCGCTCCCACTCCCGGCCGCTTGGAGCGTTTCACCCCACCCGGTGGACCGTTCACCCGGGTGGACACCCACGCCAGCGCCGGCTACCTGGTCGGCCCCTGGTACGACTCGCTGCTGGCGAAGGTGATCGTCTGGGCGCCCGACCGGGAGCTGGCCCTCAACCGGCTGGAGCGCGCCCTCGACGAGTTCGACATCGCGGGGCCGGGCGTGCACACCACCATCCCGTTCGTCCGGCGGGTGCTCGACGACGCCGCATTCCGCAAGGGCCGCTACACCACGGGCCTGGTCGACCGTCTGCTCGGCGTGCCCGGTGCCGCGCCCGCGCAACGGCCGACGGCCACCCCCGCCCCGCGCCCCGCGCCCGCCGCAAAGCCCGACGCAACCCACAGGAGGACCCGATGACCGTCACCCATGGTCGCCCGATGACCGCCGAGATCACCGACATCCTGGTGGCGCACTGCGGGCTGGACGCCGACGCCGCGGCCCGGGCGCCCGCCGCGTCGCTGGAGGAGCTGGGCATGGACTCCCTCGCCCTGCTGGAACTCTCCGCGGTCGTCGCCGACCGGTGGCAGGTGACCATTCCCGAGCAGGCCGGGCAGCTCAGCATTCCGGCGGTGGCCGACCTGGTCACCCGCCGCGCCGACCCACCCGGGCACACCGAGAACAGCGTGGTCCTCGACGCGCCGCTCGCGCTGGTCTGGGAGGTCACCAACGACGTGGCGAACTGGACGGAGCTGTTCACCGAGTACGCGGTGGTGGAGATCCTGCACCGCGACGGGCACACGGTGCGGTTCCGGCTCACCATGTACCCCGACGAGAACGGGGTGTCGTGGAGCTGGGTCAGTGAGCGCACCGCCGACCCGGTGAGCCGCCAGGTGCGGGCACACCGGGTGGAGACCGGGCCGTTCGAGTACATGCGCATCCACTGGCGCTACACCGAGGAGGCCGGCGGCACCCGGATGACCTGGACGCAGGACTTCGCGATGAAGCCGACCGCACCTGTCGACAACGCCGGGATGACCGAGCGGATCAACACCAACAGCGTCATCCAACTCGCAGTGATCAAGGACCGGGTGGAGCGGATCGCCCGGCAGCGCGCCGACCAGGGTCGCCCGGCGGCCACCGACGAGACGACGGAGGCCGACGATGAGTGACCTGAGCACCCGGCCGATCGCCGCCCGGGACGTACCTGCCGACCGGCGTCGCGGCGGTGAGCTGCGGGTGCTGCTCGGCCCCCGCACCGTCGGCAGCACCTCGGGCTTCCTCGGGGTGGCCGCGCTCGCGCCGGGGGAGCGGATCGCCGAGCACTACCACCCGTACAGCGAGGAGTTCCTGTACGTGGTGCGTGGCGCGATCACCGTCGACCTGGACGACCAGCCGACGCTCCTGGCCGCCGGGGAGGGACTGTTCGTCCCGGTGAACGTGCGGCACCGACTGCGCAACACCGGCGTCGAACCGGCCGAGGTGGTCTTCCACCTGGGCCCGCTCGCCCCCCGCCCCGAGTTGGGGCACGTCGACACCGAGTTGGTCGAGCAGCGGGGCGGGTCATGACCGGTCGTCGCACTGTGGTGACCGGCGTCGGGGTGGTCGCTCCGGGCGGCGCGAGCCGGGATCGCTTCTGGAAGACCATCACCGAGGGGCGGACCGCCACCCGGCGGATCAGCTTCTTCGACCCGTCGCCGTTCCGGTCCCAGATCGCGGCGGAGTGCGACTTCGACCCGGTCGCGGCGGGGCTCACCGAGGCGGAGCGACGCCGGTCCGACCGGTACGTGCAGTTCGCGCTGGCCTGCGCCGCGGAGGCGGTCGCTGACGCCCAGTTGGTGCTGACCGACGCCGAGCGGAACCGGGCGGGGGTGGTGCTGGGCACCGCCGTGGGCGGGACGATGGCGCTGGAACAGGAGTACGTCACGGTCAGCGAGCACGGCAGCCGCTGGTTGGTCGACGCGGCGCGCGGCGGCCCGTACCTCTATCAGGCCTTGGTGCCCAGCAGCCTCGCCGCCGACGTGGCCTGCCGGTACGGGCTGCACGGCCCGGCGCAGGTCGTGTCGACAGGGTGTACCTCCGGCATCGACGCGATCGGCTACGCCCACCAGATGATCGTGGACGGTGAGGCGGACGTGATGCTGGCCGGGGCTGCCGACTCGCCGATCTCGCCGGTCACCGTCGCCTCGTTCGACGCGATCAAGGCGACCAGCCCGGACAACGACGACCCGGCGCACGCCTCCCGCCCGTTCGACGCCGACCGGCACGGGTTCGTGCTGGCCGAGGGTGGGGCGGTGCTGGTGCTGGAGGAGGCCGGGCACGCGCTGCGACGAGGGGCGCACATCTACTGCGAGGTGTCCGGCTATTCCAGCCGCAGCAACGGCTTCCACATGACCGGGCTACGCCCCGACGGGCTGGAGATGGGCCTGGCCGTCACCGACGCGCTCAAGCAGGGCAGGACCCTGCCCGAGCAGGTCTCCTACATCAGCGCGCACGGCTCGGGCACGCGGCAGAACGACAGGCACGAGACGGCCGCGTTCAAGCGGGCGCTGGGCCAGGCCGCGTACCGGGTGCCGATCAGCTCGATCAAGTCGATGGTCGGGCACTCGCTCGGCGCGATCGGGTCGATCGAGATGGCCGCGTGCGCGTTGGCCATCGAGTTCGGCGTGGTGCCCCCGACGGCGAACTGGAGCACCAGGGACCCAGAGTGCGACCTGGACTACGTGCCGAACGAGGCGCGGGAGGTCCCGGTGGACGTGGCCCTCTCGGTGGGCAGCGGGTTCGGCGGCTTCCAGTCGGCGATGGTGTTCCGCCGCCTGCCCGGAACGGTGGCGGCGTGAGCACCGCGCAGCACCGGGGCGCCCCACACCGCGACGGCGTGAGCACCGCCCGCGCGGTGGTGACCGGCATCGGTGTGGTGGCGCCCAGCGGCATCGGCGCGGACGCCCACTGGCGTACGGTGCTGGCCGGCACCCGCCGGACCGGGCCGATCACGCTGTTCGACCCGTCCGGCTACCCGACCCGATTCGGCGGGGAGGTGCCCGGCTTCACCGCCGACTCCTACGCGGACAGCCGACAACTGGTGCAGACCGACCGGTGGACGCACCTCGGCTTCGCCGCCACCCGGCTGGCGTTGGCCGACGCCGGGCTGCCCGAGCGGGCCCCCGACCCGTACGGCTACGCGGTGACCCTGGCCAGCTCGTCGGGAGGCAACCTGTTCGGCCAGCGGGAGCTGCAACGGTTGTGGGGCGGGTCGTCGCGGACGGTCGGGGCGTACCAGTCGATCGCCTGGTTCTACGCGGCGAGCGTCGGGCAGCTCTCCATCCACCACCAGTTCAAGGGCCCGAGCGGGGTGTTGGTCGCGGAGGCGGCCGGCGGGCTGGACAGCCTCGCGCACGCGGCCCGCGCGGTGCGCCGGGGCACTCCGGTCGTGATCGCCGGGGCCACCGAGTGCCCGCTGAGCCCGTACGCGCTGGCCTGCCAGTTGCGCTCCGGGCTGCTCAGCGACGTCGCCGACCCGGAGCGGGCGTACCGGCCGTTCGACGCCACGGCCAGCGGCTACCTGCCGGCGGAGGGGGGAGCGGTGTTCGTGGTGGAGGAGTTGGGGCACGCGCTGGCCCGGGGAGCCCGGGTCTACGGCGAGGTGAGCGGTTGGGGCTCCACCCACGACGCCGCGCACACCACGGCGGACAGTGCCGGCGATCCGGCGCAGTACGCGCGGGCGATGCGGCTGGCCCTGGACCGGGCGGGCGTCGCGGCGGCCGGGGTGGACGTGGTGCTGCCCGACGCGCTCGGTGTGCCCCGCTACGACCGCAGCGAGGCCGAGGCGCTGCGGGCGGTGTTCGCCGACCGGCCGCCTCCGGTGACCACCCAGAAGTCGCTGACCGGGCGGGCGTACCAGGGCGGCTCGGCGTTGGACGTGGCGACCGCGCTGCTCGCCTTCGCGCACGACACGCTGCCGGCGTCGGCGGGCCCGGACGACGTGGCCGACGGGTGCGAGCTGGACTTCCTGCGGGAGCACCGCCGGCCGCGCAGCAGGCTCGCGCTGGTGTGCGCGCGGGGCTTCGACGGGTTCAACAGCGCGCTGGTCCTGCGGGGTGCCGCACCGATGAGGGGAGAGGCGTCATGAGTGAGCAGCGGGCCCGGGTGGTCTTTCTGGTGCGGGTGCCGGTGCCGCGCACCGAGCAGTTCCTCGCTGCGTACGAGCAGGTGCGGCATCTGGTGGCCGGCGGCGTGCCCGGGCACCTGGTCGACCAGGTGTGCCGCTCGTCGACCGACCCGGAGCAGTGGTTGATCACCAGCGAGTGGGCGAGTCTGGCCGACTTCGAGAGCTGGGAACGCAGCCCGGAACACCGGGACCTGGTGCGCCCGATGCGGGAGTGCTTCACCGACGCCCGCTCGCTGCGGTTCCACATCCACGCGCAGACGCCGGCGCTCGCCTGACGGCCCTCGGGCCGCCGAGATGGTCGCGCTCACCTGTGCCAGCCGGCGTATCTGGACGGCTCGATGAGCGGAGGCGTTGGTGCGTCCAATGATCTGACCGTGCCGACGACGTCGGTAGCGGCGTGACGGAGAGCTGGCAGGGTAGATCTTGGACAGTTTCCGTTACGGGGTAACGGAAACTGTCCAAGATTGTCAGCTGTCGCGGGTGAGGCGGCGTGTGCGGCGGTAGTCGCCGGCAAGAGCGGCAGGCTGGTGTCATGTCCCCGCCCACCGTGAGGGCTCCCGGCCCGTATCCTCATCGCCGAGATCGCCCACAGCGGCCGCGCAGCCACCAGCGTGGCGCGACTCGCAACCCTCGTCGGGCTCACCCGGGGGGCACCATCGGCCGTCCGGATGGGGCCGCACGACGGTTGTACGAGGGGTCATCCCACGGTGACGATCTGCCGAGGCACGCGCCTGATCCTGCCCGTCGAACGGGCTGTCGGCAATCCGGCTGGCCGCCTCTTTTGATCCAGCCATTTGCATCTAGCAATGGCCGCGCGGGGCGTCGTATGGTTCCCCGCAGCACCCCGACAAGCGTACGTCATGGGCATATTTGCCCTATTTCATGCTGGGCGGTGAACGGCAGTGACGACAGAAGATCCTACGGCGACCGACCCAGGATGGGTGGACGAAGTCCTGTTCGCCGGCCGCCCGACAGACATTTGTCTCCGTTTGCCCGAGCCGATCGACCGCGCCACCCTGCACCGGCTGGTCACCGCCGCGCAGGACCGTCTCGTCGCGGCCGGACTGCGCCCCGGTGGCGCTGCCGCGCTGCGGTTGCCGCCGTCACTGGCGTACGTGGTGAACCTCCTGGCGACCTGGCGCGCCGGGGCGCAGGCGATCCTGCTCGACCACCGACTGACCGATCACGAGGTGGACCGCGCGCTGGTCCGGCTCACCCCGCAGGTGGTCGTCGCGCCGGTCCGCAGCGGCGGCGGCGCGCTGCGGATCTTCGTCGACGTCACCGAGGGCGTCTCCCGGTACGCCGACGGCCCGGCGGTCAGTGGCCACGCCGTGATCCAGCTCAGCTCCGGCTCCACCGGACCGTCCAAGGTGATCGGCCGCACTGCCGCCGACCTGGTTGCCGAGGTGCACCGCTACACCCGGATCGACGGGATGGCACTGCCCGGCGAACGGATCATCCTGCTGCCCTCGATGGTGCACGTGCTCGGCCTGGTCGGCGGCCTGCTCTACGGCCTGCACGCCGGGGTCGAGCTGGTGCCACCGGAGCGGCTCAGCGGCGACGCCGTGCTGGCCGCGATCAGCGCCGGCGCGACGCCCGCCACCGTGCTGGGCGTGCCGTTCCACATCGGACTGCTCGCCTCCACCCGACCCACCGGTCCGCTGCCGCAGCTCAAGCGGATGACCACCGGCGGCGAGCTGGTGCCGGCCGCGGTCGCCCAGGCGTTCACCGACCGGTACGGCGTGCCGCTGGGCAACATGTACGGGATGACCGAGGTCGGTGTGATCGGCACCGACCTGCACGGATCGCACCGACCGTCGATCGTCCCGGCGCCCGGCATCGAGGTCCGCGAGACCAACGGCGAGCTGTGGGTGTCCTGCCCGGCGTCGCCGTACGTGGGGCTGAGCGACCCGACCCGCTGGGCCGACGGCTGGCTGCACACCCGCGACGCCGGCACCGTCGACCCCGCCACCGGCCTGGTCACCGTGCGCGGCCGACTCGACTCGCAGGTTTCCGTGGGCGGGATGAAGGTCGACCTGACCGAGGTGGAGGCGACAGTCGCCGAGCTGCCCGGGGTCACCGCGGCGGTGGTCGTGTGGGACGACGGCATCACCGCGTACGTCCAACCCGACGGCCCGCTGTCGGAGGAGACGCTGGACAAGCTCCTCACCGAGCGGTTGGCCGGCTACAAGCGGCCCAGGGTGCTGCACCTGCTCGACCAGTTGCCCCGCACCACCACCGGCAAGCTGGTCCGCTCGACCGACGCGCTGCGCACGGCGGCCACCCCGTGACCGGGCCGCTGCACCACCTCGACGGCACCGTGACCGGTCGGCTGCACCACCTCGACGTCGACCTGCCCGGTGGCGTGCACCGCGACCGCCAGGACGAGGTCACCGCCCAACTCCGGGTGGCCGACCCACAGGGTCTCGGCACCGGGCACCGGTCGCCACGGCAGCCCCGGGGGCGGCATCTCCCGGCGCAGTCCGCCGCCGCGCAGGCCCTGCCCGAGCGCCTTGCCGACCGCCTCCTTCGCAGTCCACAGCCGCAGGAAGTCCACCGCCCGGCCAGCTTCGGGCCGATCGGCCAACCAGGTCAGCTCGGCGGGCGGGAACCAGCGGCGGGCCAGCGCGAGCGCGGGCAGCGGGCGCACCCGCTCCACGTCCACGCCGATTGCGCCGGCACGGCGGGCGGCGACCACCACCAGCCCGGCGGTGCGGCTGACGCTGACCGGCAACCCGACCGACCCGGCCGGGTCATCGCTGGCCCGGACGAGCGGCCGCCCACCCGGGCCGTACGTCAGCACCAACTCGGCCCTCGGGCGGTCCAGCAGCAGGCGTCCCGCCTGGCACAGCAGCTCAGCGGCCGGATCCGGCTGACCGCCGGTATCCCGACCGACCCACACGTAGGCGGTGTCCCGACCGGACGCCGTCAGCTGACCCACGCAGAGAGGGTATCCATGAGAGCCGAGGTCCGCGCCTTCGTCGTCGAGCAGCTCGCCGACATGAACTACGACGTCGAGGGGCTCGACGACGACACGACGCTCGGCCCCGCCGGCGTCGACCTGGAGTCGCTCGCCCTGGCCGACCTGTCCGTCCGGGTCGAGGACCGGTACGGCGTGACGTTCGCCGACGACGAGTCGGAGCAGTTGGCCCTGATGACGGTCGGCGAGTTCACCACCATGGTCGCCAACCGGGTGACCGAGGCGACGAGCGACAAAGCCTGATGGACGGTCAGCCCGACCTGGGGCGAGCTGACCTGCTGACGATGCTCGCCGAACTCACCACGAAACCGGCCGCCGAGGTGCCCGACCGGATCGGCTCGATGGAGCTGGCCTGGCTGGTGCACCTCGTCGAGCAACGCTTCGACCGCCAGCTCGACCTCACCGACGACGAGCTGGCCGGCATCCGCACCGTCGACGACGCCCTGGCGGTGTTCCGGGCGTCGCTGACCACCCCCGCAGATGGCTGAGCCGCGCGTCACCCAGCTCACCGGCGTACACGCGGTCAGTGCCCTTGGTCGGGGCGCCGAGGCGCAGCTCGCCGGCGTGCTGGCCGGGGTGCCGGCGTTCGGCGCGGTACGCCGCTTCGACACCGCCGCCCGCCGGGTCACCGTGGCGGCAACCCTGCCCGAGGTCGGTTCGCTCGGCGACGAGTTGGCCGCCGCGATCGAGGCGGCGTGCCGCGCGGCCGGCCTGGCCGGTGCGCAGCGCGAGCAGTGCGCTCTGCTGCTCGCCGTGCACGGCGGACCGGCACCGGGAGCGGGCCCCACCCCGGGTGCGCTCGCCGCCCAGCTCGCCGCGGAGTGTGGGCTCTCGGGGCACACCCGGGTCTACACCAGCGCCTGCGTGTCGGCGAGCACAGCGGTGGCCGACGCGGCGACCCTGATCGCCCGGGGTGACGTCGACCGGGTGGTGGTCGCCGCCGGTTACCTGGTGGAGCCGGACCAGTTCGCGTTGTTCGACGCCGGCCGGGCCCTCGCGGTGGACGGGGCGGTCCGCCCGTTCAGCGCCCACCGACGCGGGCTGCTGCTCGGCGACGGCGTGGCCGCGGTGGTGCTGGAATCCAGCGCCGGGCGGCGGCGGGGCGTCGAGCCACTGGCCACCGTGGTGGGCTGGGGGCGGGCCGGGGACGCGTTCCATCCGTGCCAGCCGGACCCGACCGGCGCCGGCCTGGCCCGTGCGGTCGACGCCGCGCTGCGCCGGGCCGGGCTGCCGCCGCAGGCCGTCGGTTACGTCAACGCCAACGCCACCGGCACCCCACAGAGTGACGCCGCCGAGGCGGCAGCCCTGCGCAGGGTTCTCGGCGCGCACGCCGCGCAGGTCCCGGTCAGCTCCACGAAGGCGGTGCACGGGCACGCCCTGGAGGCGTCCGGGTTGCTCGAACTGGTGGTCACCGCGCTCGCGCTGCGGCAGGGCGAACTGCCGGTCAACGCCGGCTGGCTGGCCCCGGACGAGGCGTGCCCCCTGGACGTCATCAGGGACCACCCTCGCCGGACGACCACGACGCACGCGCTGACCCTCAACGCGGCGTTCGGCGGCGCGAACACCGCCCTCCTGGTCGGCGCGCCATGACCGGGCGGTCGTCCACCGTCCGCCCCGACGAACCCGAGACGGCACCCGTCGTTGCGGGGTCGGCGGAGCGGGGGACGAGGGTGTTGGCGCAGGCGCGGTGGCCCGAGGCGGGCGACGACGGGCCGGCACCGGGAGTCCCCGGGTTCGTGTCCTCGCAGTTCGCGCCGGTCGTGGCGGCGGTGGCGGAGCGGTGTCTGGGGCGCGGGTACGGGGTTGCCGGCGTGCCCCCGGGGAGGCGGACCGCGATCGTGCTGGTCAGCGCCAGTGGCGACCGCACCAGCGCGGGGCACGTACGGGCGACTGTGGAGGCCGGCGGGCGGATCGGCCCACTGTTCTTCTTCCAGTCGGTGCCCAACAGCGTCGCCGGGCACCTCGCGGCCCGCTGGGGCCTGCGCGGCCCGGTGGTCTGCCTGAGCCCGACCGGTGACCCGTACGCCGACGGCACCGCCGAGGCGGACCTGCTGCGGTACGACGGCGACGCCGACGAGGTGTTGCTGATCCTGATCGAACAGGCGCCCGACGCGTCGACCGAGGCGGTCGCGGTGCTGCTGGGGGGAGAAGGACGACCATGAGGACACGAGGACTGCGGGGCGCGTTGGCCGCCGACACCGAGGTGGGCGCGGGTAACGTCCTGGCCCGGGTGCTTGCACACGGCGCCGACCCGGACGGCCCCGGGTTGACCTTCGACACGGCCGTCGACGGGCACCCGGC
Source organism: Micromonospora sp. C81 (assembly GCF_018070425.1). NCBI lineage: Bacteria > Bacillati > Actinomycetota > Actinomycetes > Micromonosporales > Micromonosporaceae > Micromonospora > Micromonospora sp. C81. Next base: position 58,025 of record NZ_JAGPXS010000001.1, on the reverse strand, counting down.
CGAGGAGCCGCTCACGTTAGGTCGGCTCGACGAGCGCGTCGCCGCTCGTGCGGCCTGGCTGCACGAGCGCGGGGTACGTCCCCGCGACCCGGTCGCCGTCTGGGCCACCGCCGCCGCCGACATGGTGCTCAGTTTCCTGGCGCTGGCCCGCCTCGGGGCGATTCCGGCGCTGATGAACGGCAAGCTCCGTCCGGAGATCGCCGCCGAGTACATCCGTCGGCTGCGGGGCGTCGGTGTGCTCGCCGACGACGCGCACACCGCGCTGCTGGCCGGGCACGATCTGGGCGTACCCCTGCTCGGCACCCCCGCGCAGGCCGGTACGGGTGACCCGTCCGCCGCCCCTGCGCACTACCGGCACCACCCAGACGACCCGATCGTGATCACCCACACCTCCGGCACGACCGGGGTGCCCAAGGCGGTGCTGCACTCGCACGCCAGCCTCTTCGCCGCGACCCGGCACCTGCTCACCATGCCCCAGGCGCAGGGCACCACCCGGATCCTCAACGCGCTGCCCGCCCCGCACACCGCCACCGTGCTGATGGTCAACCAGGCGCTGGGCAACTCCGCGCAGATGCTGCTGCTGTCCGAACAGGACGGTGAGCGGGTGCTCGACGCGATCCAACGTTGGCACCCCGACGGCGTGTTCGGCTTCTCGGTCACCTGGGCCGAGCTGGCCCGCTTCGACCTGTCCGGGTACGACCTGGACTCGGTGCGGCTGTGGTTCAACACCGGCGACTGCTCGCACGAGCCGCACATCCGGCGGCTGGTCGCGGTCGGCTCCCGGGACACGGTCACCCGCGACGGCGTGGTGCGGGTGCCCGGCTCGGTCTTCATCGACGGGCTGGGCTCCAGCGAGATGGGGCACTCGATGTTCCACATCACCCACCGCGCCGACACCGACCGGTACGGCCGCTGCATCGGCCGCCCGTACCAGTTCACCAGGGTCGCGGTGCTCGACGCCGACGGCGAACCGGTGCCGACCGGCGAGGTGGGTTTCCTGGGCGTCGACTCGCCGTCGCTGTTCCGTGGCTACTGGAACGACTCGGTCACCACGTACCGGTTCCGTCAGCGCGGCTGGTACCTGACCGGCGACCTGGTCCGCACCGACGCCGAGGGGCGCTACTACCACCTGGACCGGGCGGTGGACTCGGTCGACGCCGGTGACGGCCGACGCCTGTTCACCGCGTTGTCCGAGGAGCGCATCCTGGCCGCCTGCCCGGACGTCACCGACTGCACTGTGGTGATCGTCGCCGAGGCCGACGGTGTGGTCACCGACGTGCTGCTGGAGTTGGCCGCCGGCGCCGACGAGGCCGAGGACCGCACCGAACGGGTCCGCGCCGCACTGGGCGCGGACGTCGGCGGCACGCTGCGCCGGGTCGTGCCGGTGCGCTCCGCGGACATCCCGGTCACGGTGACCGGCAAGGTCCGCAAGGTGGTCCTGCGCGAGCGCTACCTCACCGAGGCGGCGTCATGAGCGAGCGAATCAGGCAGCTCAGCGCCGGCGCGGAGCGAAGCGGAGTGGCGGCGTGACCGCCCTGATCACGGGGATGGGTCTGTTCACCCCGGTCGGGCGGGGCGTCGAGGAGACCTTCGAGGCGGTGACCACCGGCCGTTCCGGGCTGACCCGCCCGCCCGAGGGGCACCCGGTCAGGGAGTCGTTGGACGTCGCCGGCCTGCTGCCCGACATCGACCCGCGCACCGTCGCGTCCGGGCCGGAGACCCGGGTGCTGGACCGGATCGTGGTGCTCGCACTCCTCGCCGCCGCCGACGCGCTCGCCGACGCCGGCATCGAGGTCGGCCGCGACGTCGACCCCGACCGGATCGGGGTGATCGTCGGCGGTGTCGGTGGCATGGCGACCCTGGAGTCGCAGGTGCTGGCCCGGGCCGCCCGGGGTCGGGCGGCGGTCAGCCCGTACCTGCTCACCGGGATCCTGCCGAACATGCCGGCGGCGCGGATCGCCATCGCGCACGGCATCCGCGGCTACAGCTCGTCGGTCGGCACCGCCTGCGCCTCCGGTGCCCAGGCGGTCGCCGACGGGGTTCGGCTCATCGCCACCGGAGAGGTCGACGTGGTGCTCTGCGGGGCCAGCGAGGCACCGCTGTTCCCGACCTTCGCCGACACCTTCGGCAACGCGCGCGCCCTGGCCAGAGCAGGCGACGACCCGGCCCGGGCGAGCCGGCCGTTCGACACCTCCCGCAGCGGGTTCGTGCTGGCCGAGGGCGCCGCGCTGCTGGTGCTGGAACGCGCCGAGCACGCCGCGGCGCGGGGCGTCACCGCGTACGCCGAAGTGGCCGGCCACGGCGCGACCACTGACGCGTACCACCCGACCGCACCCCGCCCGGACGGTGCCGGCGCGGCCGCGTGCATCCGGCGCGCGCTGCGCAGCTCCGGTGTGCCCGCGGCGGCGGTCGGCTACGTCAACGCGCACGGCACCGCGACGAAGCTCGGTGACATCGCGGAGACCACCGCCCTCGCCGACGTGTTCGGCGTCGGCGGGGTGCCGGTCAGCTCCACCAAGGCGCTCACCGGGCACCTGCTCGGCGCCTCCGGGGTCCTGGAGGCGGCGGTCACCGCGCTGGCGCTCGGTCGGGGGCTGCTGCCGCCGACGTACCACCTCGACGACCCGGACCCGGCCTGCCCGGCGGACCACATCCGTGGCGCGCCCCGCAAGGCCGACCCGGAGTACGCGGTCACCAACTCGTTCGGGTTCGGCGGTCAGAACGTGAGCCTGCTGCTCGCGCGCGTCGCCGAGCCGAGGAGGTGATCGACGCGGCATCCCGGGCGGGCGCGCCCGGACGGCAACACGGGGGGAAGCGTGTGGGAGGGGTTTCAGGGGACATGGACATCCGTGGTATCGACCACATCGAACTCTACGTGGGGGACGCCCGACAGGCGGCCTTCTACTTCAGCACCGCCGTCGGCTTCGAGATCTGTGGCCAGGGTGGCCCGGAGACCGGGCTGGAAGGGCAGCGCTCGCTGCTGCTCTGTCACGGCGACATCCGACTGCTGCTCACCTCGGGGCTCAGTGCCGAGCATCCGGCGGCGAGGTACGTCCAGCGCCACGGTGACGGCATCGCCGTCGTCGCGGTCGAGGTCGACGACGTCGCGTCCGCGTACGCCGAGCTGGTGGGCCGCGGCGCGACCGGGGTGACACCACCGACCACCGTCACCGGTGCGAGCGCCGAGGTGGTGACCGCCGAGGTGGACGGCTTCGCCGACGTGCGGCACCGGCTGGTGCAACGCCGCGGCGACCCGGCCGAGTTCCTGCCCGGCGTCATCACACCGGCACCGTCCGGTGGGGAGGGTCATCCGCCGGTGCTCGCCGAGATCGACCACCTGGCGGTCTGCGTGCCGCCCGGTCAGCTCGACGAGACGGTCCGGCACTTCGAGAAGCTGTTCGACTTCGCGGAGATCTTCGAGGAACACATCGAGGTCGACGGGCAGGGGATGAACTCCAAGGTGGTGCAGAGCCCGTCCGGGCGGGTCACCGTGGTGCTGCTGGAACCGGACCGGGCCCGGCGGCCGGGGCAGATCGACGCGTTCCTGGACCAGCACGCCGGCGGGGGAGTGCAGCACCTGGGGCTGCGCACCGACGACATCCTCACCGCGGTCGAGGCGTTGGGCCGGCGCGGGGTGCGCTTCGCCGGCACACCCGGCAGCTACTACGACTCCCTGGAGGCACGGGTCGGTCGGGTGGACGCCCCACTGGACCGGCTGCGCGAGCTGGGCGTGCTGGTCGACTCCGACCACGACGGCCAGCTGTTGCAGATCTTCGCCGAGTCGATGCACGTACGCCGCACGCTCTTTTTGGAGCTGATCGAGCGGCGCGGCGCGCGGGGCTTCGGCAGCGGCAACATCAAGGCGCTCTACGAGGCCAAGGAACGGGAGTTGGCCGCTGTGGCGGCCACACCACAGGGGGTGGGGGCGTGAGCGTGACCGGCTACGAACCGACGCTGACCGCCGAGGAGCAGGCCCTGCTGCCGTCCGACGACGACGTGCGGCACTACGCCGAGCACGGCTGGTACCTGTCGAAGAAGGTGTTCACCGACGACGAGGTGGACGCCCTCGCCGCCGCCGCGCAGCGCTACTACGACGGTGAGCGGGACCGGCGGTTGCCGGTGCGGCCCCCGAAGCTGGCCTACTGGGAGCCGTCGTCGGGGCCGGTGCAACGGCACAACGACTACGTCCACCACGAGCACGACGGGCTGGGCGCGATCCTGCGCAAGCCGCTGGTCGGGGCGGTGGCGGCCCGGCTCGCCCAGGCCGACGAGATCCGGGTCTTCCAGTCCACGCTGATCTACAAGCCGCCGATCGACGGTGAGCCGAGCAACATCGTGCCCTGGCACTTCGACAAGCACTACTGGGCGTCCTCGTCGTCGGAGAAGATGCTCACCGCGTTCATCCCCTTCCACGACTGTGGGGAGGAGATGGGCACCATCACCATGGTCGACGGCTCGCACCGGTGGAAGGAGATCGGCGCCGACGACACGGTGGTGCGGCACTTCGCCGACCGGGACCGCAGCCAGCTGGAGGAGATGCTGGCCGAGAACGCCGCGTACAACGGTGCGGAGATCCGCAAGATCCCCATGGTGATCCCCAAGGGCCACGTGAGCTTCCACCACTGCCGCACCTACCACGGCAGCGGCCCCAACGGCAGCGGTCGCCCCCGACAGGCGATCTCGCTGCACCTGCAGGACGGCGACAACGCCTGGCGGGAGTATCCGCTCTCCGACGGCACGCTCGCCGCGTACAACCACGACGTGCTGGTCCGCCGCACCCACGAGGGGCGGCCCGACTACGCGGATCCCGACTACTGCCCGGTCATCTGGCGCCACCGCGCCCAACAGGGAGGCTGACATGTCACGCTACGACTGGGGTAGGACCCACCCGGGCATCGAACGGCTGGAAAAGGCGGTGACCGACCGCCGTGACGTGGTGGTCAAGCACCCGCTCTACGCCAACCTGGACACCCATGAGGCGCTGGTCACCTTCATGCAGCACCACGTCTTCGCGGTCTGGGACTTCATGTCGCTGCTGAAGTCGTTGCAACGGCAGCTGACCTGCGTCACCGTGCCGTGGATCCCGACCGGCCCGACCGGCAGCCGCCGCCTCATCAACGACATCGTCATGGTCGAGGAGAGCGACGAGCTGGGCGGCGGCTACATCAGCCACTTCGAGCTGTACGTGCAGGGCATGGTCGAGGCCGGCGCGGACACCACCGCCGTGAACGCCCTCGTCGACCTGCTGCGCGCCGGCCGGCCGGTGACCGACGCGCTCACCGAGGCCGGGGTGCCGGCCGCGTCGGCGAGGTTCGCCGCCACCACCTGGCGGATCATCGAGTCGACCCCGGTGCACTGCCAGGCGGCGGCCTTCGCGTTCGGTCGCGAGGACCTCATCCCGGACATGTTCACGCAGGTCGTCTCGGTCAACGAGCGCAGCAACCGGCTGCACACGTTCGTCGACTACCTGGAGCGGCACATCGAGGTCGACGGCGAACAGCACACCCCGATGGCCATGCAGATGCTCGCCGACCTGTGCGGCGACGACGACACCAAGTGGCAGGAGTGCGCCGACACGGTCAACACCGCCCTCACCGCCCGGGCCCGACTGTGGGACGACATCCTCGCCGCCATCAAGGGACCGGCGTGACCGACGCCGACCCGGTCCGGCTCTACCGCACGGTCCGGCTGATCCGCCGGTTCGAGGAACGGGCGGTGGAGCTGGTCCACGGCGGGCAGATCGTCGGCGGCATCCACCCGTACCTCGGTCAGGAGGGGATCGCCGCCGGCGTCTGCGCCGCCCTGGGTGCCGACGACGTGATCGCCGGCACCCATCGCGGACACGGGCACGTCCTGGCCCGGGGCGCGGACCCGGCCCGGATGCTCGCCGAGCTGTGCGGTCGGGTCACCGGCCTCAACGCCGGGCGGGGTGGCTCGATGCACGCCGCCGACTTCAGCCTCGGCGTGCTCGGCGCCAACGCCATCGTGGGGGCCTCCGGGGCGATCATCACGGGTGCGGTCTGGGCCCACCGCCGTCGGGGGCGCGACACCGTCGGGGTGAGCTTCTTCGGCGACGGCGCGGTCAACGAGGGGATGCTGCTGGAGGCGTTCAACCTGGCCGCGCTCTGGCGGGTGCCGGTGCTGTTCGTCTGCGAGAACAACGGCTACGCCACCACCATGCCGGTCGCCGGCGCGGTGGCCGGCAGCATCACCGGCCGGGCCGCCGCGTTCGGCGTCCCGGCCGCCCAGGTCGACGGCCAGGACCCCGAGACGGTACGCGTCGCCGCGGCCGCCGCCGTCGACCGGATGCGCGCCGGCGGCGGTCCCGAGCTGATCGAGGCCCGTACCTACCGCTTCGACGTCCACCACACCTTCGAGCACGCGGTACGCCTCGACTACCGCCCGCCCGACGAGGTGACCCGGGGTCGGGCCCGCGACCCGGTGCGTATCCAGGGTGAGCGCCTCTCCGACGTCGACCGTGCCGCAGTGGACGCCGAGGTCGAGGAAACCCTCGACGCGGCCGTGCGTTTCGCCCTGGCCAGCCCACAACCCGACCCGGCCGATGCCCTGGCCTACCTGTACGCCAGCGGCATGACCGCCCGCACCGGAGGTGGCTGAATGACCGCATGCACCGGAGGTGGCTGAATGACCGTCCGCACCGGAGGTGGCTGAGGTGCCCCGACTGTCGTACCGCCGGGCGCTGACCCGGGCACTCGCCGACGAGCTGACCCGCGACGAGGCGGTGTTCCTGCTCGGCGAGGACGTCCAGGTCGGGGCGTCGATGGTGACCACCGGCCTGGCCAAGCGCTTCGGGACCGAGCGGGTACGCGACACCCCGCTGTCCGAGCAGGCGTTCACCAGCTTCGCCACCGGCGCGGCGCTGGCCGGGCTGCGGCCGGTGATCGAGTTCCAGATCCCGTCGCTGCTGTTCCTGGTCTTCGAGCAGATCGTCAACCACGCCCACAAGTTCCCGCTGATGACCGGTGGGCAGTGCGCCGTCCCGGTCACCTACCTGGTCCCCGGCTCCGGCTCGCGCACCGGCTGGGCCGGGCAGCACTCCGACCAGCCGTACAGCCTCTTCGCGCACGTCGGCGTGGTCACCGTCGTGCCGGCCACCCCGGCCGACGCGTACGGGCTGCTGGTCACCGCGATCCGCCACGACGACCCGGTGGTGGTGTTCGCCCCGGCTGGCGCGATGGACCTGCGGGAGGACGTCGAGGACCTGACCCCGGTGCCGCTGGGCCGGGGCCGGATCCACCGCTTCGGCGACGACGTCACAGTGGTCGCGGTCGGGCACCTGGTGCACGACGCGCTCGCGGTGGCCGAGGAGCTGGCCGACCAGGTCTCGGTGGAGGTGTTCGACCCGCGCACGCTGTACCCGTTCGACATCGACGGCCTCACCGAGTCGGTGGCGCGCACCGGGCGGCTCGTGGTGCTCGACGACGCCAACCGCTCCTGCGGCATGGCCGCCGAGATCATCGCCTCGGTGGTGGAGCGCGTCCGACTGCTCGCCCCTCCCCGCCGGGTCACCCGCCCGGACGGGGCGGTGCTGCCGTTCGCGCCGGCGTTGGACCGGGCCGTGCAACCGTCCCGGGACCAGCTCGCCACCGCCATCCACCTGACCATGAAGGACGGATCATGATCGACCCCAACTACGCGTGGCCGGCGGCCGACCGAGCCTGGACCGACCTGCCGGAGCCGGCCCGACGAGCCATGGTGACCAGTGGGGCGGCGGCCTGGGAGCAGGTCTTCCACGGCCGGGCCACCTACAACAAGAAGTGGCGGCTGGCCCGCCCCCCGGTCCTGACCGCCGACGCCTGGCGGCAGCTGAACGAGGTCTGCGACCGGCTCGCCCAACTGATCCTCGACGCCTGCCGTCGTCGGGCGGGCACCGCGGGTGAGCTGCGCCGGCTGCTCGACGTACCGGCGGGGGAGACCCGCCTGCTGGACGAGTCGGAGCCGCTGAGCGAGGCGCTGCTGGCCGCGTACCGGCCGGACGTGATCTTCTCGGCGGGGGTGCCGAAGTTCGTCGAGTACAACATCGACAGCAGCCTCGGTGGCGGCTTCGACGCCGACACCGTGATCCAGCGCTTCGCGCGGCTCTACCAGGACCAGGGCATCCTGGACGACCTGTCGGCGCGGGCCGCACCGTCACTGCTCGACCAACGGTTCGTGGCGATCCGCGAGGAGCTGCGGTTGCCCGACGGCGCCCGGGTGGCGCTGCTGATGGACTTCGACTCCGACTATCCCGGTCTGGACGACCCGCAGACGTTCATCCGGATCCTCGACCCACTGGCCGTACGGGCCCGGGACTTCGGCATCGACCTGGTCATCGCCCCGGTCTCCACCGCCACCCTGGACGCCGACAGTCGCCTGGTGGTCGACGGCGCGCCGGTCGACGCGCTGTTCCGGCTGTTCGTGCCCAACCGGGTCACCCCGACCGCCGGCCTGGACGCGGTGGCCGGTGCCCTCGCGGCGGGCACGCTGCCGATGTTCGTCTCGGCGGCGGCCTGGCTGCTCGGCAACAAGATCACCTTTGCGTGGCTGTGGGAGGACATGGGCGCTCTGCCCGCCGACGACCAGACGCTGATTCGTCGGCACGTGCCGTACACGGTGCCGCTGACCGCCGCGGTGCTCGACCGGGCGATCGCCGACCAGGCGAAGCTGGTGGCCAAACCGGCCGACGGTTCCGCAGGGCACGGCGTGCTGCTCGGCCCCGAGTTGACCCCGACGGACTGGGCCGACGGGGTACGGGCCGCCGTCGACCAGGGCGGCGCGATCCTTCAGGAGTACCTGCCGACCGACCGGGTGTCGATGGACTTCGTGCAGATCGAAACGGGCGAGACGGTGACGGCAGAGGTGCCGTACTCCCTCGCCCCGTACCTCTTCGGCCGGCACGCCTCCGGCGGCCTGGCGAGGGTCGGCTACCCCGGCTGCGACGGAGTCCTCAACCTGGCCCACGGCGTCCTGATGACCGGAGTCCTCCTGAAGGACTGACCCCCCACGCCCCCCACGCCCACCACGCCCCCCACGCGATCGCCCCGGTGATCAAGAGGTTTGCGTCACCGGACCTGGCGTGTCGTGACCGAAACCTCTTGATCACCGGGTGGGGACCGGGGGGCGCGGGGTCGGTCAGGGGCGGCGGTGGGGGGAGAGGGCGCGGAGGGTTTCGGCCGTTGCTATGGCGTCGCTGCGGGCGCTGCCGTGTCGGCCGTCGGTGCTGTAGAGGGTCGGGTCGGCCGTCAGCGGGTGATCGGTCAGGTGCACGTGGACGGTGCCCAGGCGCTCGGCGAGCCGCGCGGTGCGCGCGGACAGGCGGCGCATCCGCTCCCGCAGGCCGGGGCGCAGGGCCTCCGGGACCGCCGGGCTGTACGAGACGTCGAACATCCCCACCGTGATCACGTGCGCGCCGACGTCCCGCAGCGCAATGATCATCGCGGTCAGCTCCGCGTCGACCGCGTCCGCGTCGTACGCCGGGCGGAAGGCGTCGTTGCCACCGCAGACCACCAGCGCCAGGTCGGGCGCGAAGGCCAGCGCCGGCGCGAGCTGCTCGGCTCGCACCTGGTGCGCGCGCAGCCCGCTGCGGCCGAGATTGAGGTACGCCAGACCCGGGCGGGCGGCGTCCAGTTCGCTGGCGACCCGGTCGGCCCACTGCACGTCCGAGTAGCCGGGCGTCGGCTCGCAGCTGCCCTCGACCACGCTGTCGCCCAGTGCGATGAATCGCCGCCACGGGTGCCCGCGCAGCAGCTCGGCGGCCTCGCCGGCACGCAGGCAGTACGGATCAGTCGATTCGGCCAACGTCGATGCCATTCCGGCACGCTAGCCGACCACCGCCCGCCCGGCCAGGCCCGCCCGACGCCCTCCGTGCCATCAACCCAACGCCCGCCGAGCACCTCGCGGCGCTGTCGGGTTGGCGTCGTCGGCGCGGTGGTGTCGGAGCGCGCCTGCGCTGCCCCCGCTGCCGCAGCGAACACGCCGCCCCGGCCACCCGCTGACGCGGTCTAGGCGTTCGTGGGCTCCTGATCGGCGCGGTGGGCGGCGGCGAGGCGTTTCGGGGCGCGGGAATACCACGCCTCGGTGACCACCTCGGTCAACTCGGACATGCTGATCCGGTCGAGCCGGACCAGCACCGCCGGGTACCCGTCGAAGTGCGGGGTGGTGAGGTAGACCGACGGGTCGTCGGCGAGCAGGGCTTCCTTGACGCCGAGGTCGGCCACCCGTACGCCGAGCAGCGGGCCCTCGGGCGCGGCGTCACCGAGGGCGTCGAGGTCCGCGCGGCGCAGCGGTCGCTCCCAGACGAACGGCTTGTCCCGGACCCGCCAGGCCGGCAACCCGTCGTACGACGGACGCTCGGTGGTCTCCGGCAGAGCGAGCGCGATCCGGCGGACGTCCTCCCAGCTCGGCATGTCCACACGGTACCGCGCTCAGCGGGCCGCAGTGTGCTCGTGCGAGCCCAACTGTCAGGGCGCGACGGCGGGGGTGGGCCGCGTCGGTGTCCTCGGCTCGGACGGCCGGGTCAGCAGCGGGTACGCGCTGACCAGCAGGCACGCCACCGCCATGGTCAGCAGCGCCGGGGTGAGACCCAGCGCGTCCACCGACCAGCCGCCGAGCAGCGCGCCGACCGGCAGACCGACGAAGGCCAGCGACCCGGCGATGCCGATCACCCGGGTCTGCAACTCCGCCGGCACCCGCTCGTAGAGCGCCACCCCGAGCAGCGGGTTGACCGCCGCTATGCCGATGCCGGACAGGAAGGTCACCAGGAGCACCACCGGCAGTTCGTCACTGATCGCCAGTGCGACCAGCCGGGGTGTGCCGGCGATCAGCGCCCCGACCAGGAACGTCAGCCGGCGGGGCAGCCTCGGCCCGAGCGCGGTGAAGACCACGTTGCCCAGCAGCGCGCCCGCCGAGAACGCCGCCAGCACCAGACCGAGCCCGCTGGGGCCGTGCAGCTCCCGGGCGACCCAGACCGGGATGTAGACGGCCACGCTGGCGTTGGCCACCATGTTCAGCGCCGAGATGACCAGCAGCATGCTGAGCAGCGGCCGGTCCCGGCCCAGGTAGCCGAATCCCGCACGCAGCGCGCGCAGGTAGCTCTCCGGCTCGGCGGGTTTCGCCGGCGCGGCCGGTGGCCGGACCAGGACACCGATCAGCAGCGCGCAGACACCGAAGCTGGCCGCGTCGATGAGGATCGCCTCGGTCACCCCGAACGCGGCGATCAGCACGCCGCCCACGGCGGCGCCGAAGAGGGTCACCACCCGGCTCAGCCCGTCGTACGCCGATGTCAGCCGGATCAGCGGCACCCCGGCGGCCTCGGCGACCGGCCGGAACATCACGTGCTTCACCCGGTCCCCGATGCCGCGCAGCGCGCCGGCCAGCGCCACCAGCGCCACCAGCGAACCGAAACCCAACCACGGGGTCAGCGCGACGACCACCATGGCCACCGCGCTGCCGGCGTCACAGAGGATGGACGTGCGGCGCAGGCCGATCCGGTCCGCCCAGGGTGTGCCCAGCGCGCTGGACAGCAGGTACGGCAGGGTCTCGGCGAACGCGACCAAACCCATCTTGGTCGGGCTGCCGGTGGTGACCAGCACCAGCCACGGGATGGTCACCACCGAGATGCGGGTGCCCAGGTTGGAGATCAGGTCCGCGCCGACCAGGACGACCAGTTGCCGGCGGGGGTTCACGCCCCGACCGCCGCCGCCCGACGCGCCGCGTACCGCTCGCGCAGCGCCCGTTTGTCCACCTTGACCGACCGGTTCACCGGCAACACCTCGACGAACTCCACAGCGGCCGGCGCCCACATCTCGTTGAGTTCCGCGGTCACCAGGTCGATCAGCTCCGCGCCGGTGACCGTGGCGTCCGGGGCGACCACGACGTACGCGTACGGGACCTCGCCGACGGTGTCGTCCGGTACGCCGATCACGGCGGCGGCCCGCACCTGGGGGTGCCCGGCCAGCACGTCCTCGATGGGGCGGCAGAAGATCGCCCAGTTCCGCCGGTGCGTGACGATCATGTCGTGCGCGCGGTCGACCAGGTAGAGGTAACCGTCGTCGTCGAGGTGCCCGATGTCGCGGGTACGCACCCAGCCGTCGACCAGCGTCTGCGCGGTCAGCTCGGGTTGGCCGTGGTAGCCGGCGAAGCTCAGTCGGGTCTGCACCCACACCTCGCCGTCACGCCCGGGCGGCAGCACCGTGCCGTCGTCGTCGCGGATCTCGATCCGCACGTCGCCGTAGGGTCGACCGCAGGACCGCAGCCGCTCCGGGTGCTCCGGGTCATCGGTCAACCCGGGCAGCGCGGTGATCACCACGGCTTCGCTGAGGCCGTACACGATGCGCAGCACCGGGCCGAACCGCGCGATGGCCTGGCGCAGCCGGGCGGGCGCGGCGGGCCCCGCTCCCACGTTGAACATGAACATGGCGCTGAAGTCCGCGCCGACCAGCGCCGGGTGGTCCAGCACCTCGTAGAGCATCGGCGGGGTGACGAAGGTGGAGTTGATCCTCTCCCGCTGCACGGTGTCCACGAAGGCCACCGGGTCCCAGTCGTCGCGCAGGAACAGCACCCCGCCGGTGAACAGGTTGAACAGGGTGGTGATCTGCCCGCTGGCCAACCACATCGGTGAGTGCGACAGGTGCCGCAGCAGGGGGAACCCGGCGCCGCGGAAGTCGGCGGCCAGGGTGAGGATCTGCGCGTAGAAGCTCTCCCGGTGGTGCACCAGCTTGGGGCTGCCGGTGGTGCCGCTGGTCTGCAGGAACGACTCCGGCGCCGGCACGGTCGCCGGCAGTTCCGCCGCGTCGGCGTCGGCGGTGAGGTCCGGGCCGGCACCCCCCGGGCCGAGACAGCACACCGGTGTGCCGGGCAGCGCGGCGGCAAGGTCCGGGCCGAGACCGGCCGGGTCCCGGGCGTCGTAGACGAGGGCGTCCGGGCAGGCCAGGCGGATGAACTCGTCGACCTCCCGGCGCGCGGTCACCGGGGCGACCCACATGGTCCGGCAGCCGATGAGATGCAGCGCGAGCTGGAGCAACGGGCCCTCGACCGCGTTCGCCACTGTCACCAGCACCGCCGCACCGGGGCGTACGCCGTGCCGGGTCAGCGTCGCGGCCATCGTCCCCACCAACGCGGCGGCCTCGGTGTAGGTGAGCCGGCGGTCCCCGCCGACCAGCGCCTCCCGGTCACCGAAGCCGGCGAAGAGATCCAGCACTCGGTCCACGTAGGTGTGCCCAGGTCCGTCAGTCATCCGACTGCCCCCATCCGAGAAAGCGGCGGTCCCCGGGCAGCGCCCGGTGGCGACGCGACGGTGGCGCGCGCTCCGGTGAGCCCGCCGCCTGCGAGCCTAGGCCGGTAACGGTTGGTCGGAACCGTGCCGACGGGGCGATCCGACAGGCCCGCCGGACATTTGATCGCGTCGATCAGGTTGATTGACGCCCGTCAGCGGCGGCGGCTAGGTTTCTGGACCATCGTCCAGGCGGGCGCCGTCAGCGGACGGCCCTGGGCTGCCACACGATGGAGGTTCAATGTCGACCCCGAAGAGATGGCACGTCATCGCCGCCGCGGCCGCGCTGCTGGTCACAGGCACACCCGCGGTCGTCGCCAGCGCCGGTCCGTCCGGGACCGCCGCCGCCCGACCGGACCGCTCCGAGTGGGCGGGCAGCTGGGCCACCGCGGTCACCCGGGGCAACTCGGTCGGGCTGACCAACACCGGTCTGAACGACCAGAGCGTACGGATGATCGTGCACGTCTCGGTGGGCGGTCCGACACTGCGGGTCCGTCTGAGCAACCTCTACGGCGAGCAGGCGGTAGCGGTCGGTCGGGCCACCGTCGCCCGACCCAACACCGCCACCGCCGACGACCTCTCCGACATCGATCCGGCCTCGGTGCGCCCGCTGACCTTCACCGGCAACGCCTCGGCGACCATGAACCGGGGCGCGGAGCTGCTCAGCGACCCGCTGACGTTCCCGGTCGCGGACGACAGCGACCTGGTGGTCACAGTGCACTTCCCGACGCCGACCGGCCCGACCACCTTCCACGGGCAGTCGCAGCAGGCCAACTTCATCGGCGCCGGCGACCTGACCGGTGCCGCCGAGGGCACCGGGTTCACCACCCGCCCCACCTGCTGCTGGTTCTTCCTCTCCGGGATCGACGTGCAGCGCAGGGCCACCCCGGGCGCGGTGGTGGTGCTCAGTGACTCCATCGGTGACGGCAACGGCAGCACCGTCAACGCCAACCGGCGCTGGCCCGACCTGCTCTCCGACCGGCTGCTCGCCGACCGGCCGGACCCGCGCACCCCGGGCGTGCTCAACCTCAGCCTGGCCGGCAACCGCCTCAACCACGAGGGCACCGAGCCGGGCGACGGCAACTACCCCGGCTACTACCAGCTCGGCCCGAACGCGGCGGCCCGGCTCAACGAGGACGTCTTTCCCCAGACCGGGGTGCGCACTGTCGTCACCCACCTGGGCATCAACGACATCTGGATGTCCAACGACTCACCCGAGGCGATCATCGCCACCCTGCGGCAGATCAACCAGCAGCTCCAGCAGCGGGGGCTGACCAGCCTGGTGGCCACGCTGACCCCGTACGAGGGGCACGGGGCGCCCGGCGTGTGGACTCCGCAGAAGGAAGCCACCCGGCAGGCGGTGAACACGTACCTGCGCGGCAGCCGCGAGTTCGACGGGCTGCTCGACTTCGACCGGGTGCTGCGCGACCCGGCGCGACCCAGTCAGCTGCTGCCCGCGTACGACTCGGGTGACCACATCCACCCGAACGACGCCGGCAACCAGGCGCTGGCGAACGCCGTGCCGCTGCGGCTGCTCGGCCTGTGACACCGGCCGGGGCGGCGGGTGATCCTCGCCGCCCCGGCACCGACATCCTGGGGAGGAGCACGTCGTGACGGCGCAGGAGTTGCTCACCGGCCTGTACAGCGAGCAGGGCCGACAGAACCCGTATCCGTGGTACGCAGGCCTGCACAAGCTCGGGCCGGTCAGCGCGGTCCCGGCCCGGGCCGAGCACCGCACGGTGGCGGCGGTGGCGGTCGGCTACGACCTCGTCGACGGGTTGCTGCGCGATCCGGAGTGGACCAAACAGCCGCCGCCGGGCTGGCAGGAGCAGGAGATCCTGCGCACCTTCCAGACGTCGATGATGTTCGTGAACCCGCCCGACCACACGCGGATGCGGCACGTGTTCTCCCGCACCTTCACCCCGCGCCGGTTGGGCGCGCTGGAACCGGTGATCCTGCGGGTGGTCGACGAGCTGCTGGACCGGATGGCCGACGCCGGAAACGCCGTGGTGGACTTCGTGGCGGACTTCGCGTACCCGGTCCCGGCGCTGGTGATGGCCGAGTTCATCGGCATCCCGGTGGCGGAGTTGGCGTGGTATCGCGAGCGGGTGGAGTGGATCGACGAGTTCCTGGACGTCGCCGGGAAGACCCCGGAACGTCTGGCCGCCGCCAACACCGCGGCCGAGGAGCTGCGGGTTTTCTACCGGGAGCTGCTGGCGCACCGCCGCAGGGTGCCCGGGGACGACCTGCTGAGTGGGCTGGTGGAGGCCCTCGACTCGGGTGAGGTGGAGCTGACCGAGGAGGAGCTGGTCAGCAACCTGATCGTGCTGTTCAACGCCAGCTTTGTCACCACCGTCTACATGTTCAGCAACGGGATGCCGTTGCTGCTGGCCCACCCGGAGACGGTCGCGGCGATGCCCACCGACGACAAGCTGACCGCGGGCTGCGTCGACGAGGTGCTGCGGTTGGAGAGCCCCGTGCACTTCCTGGCCCGTGCCGCGCCAGCCGACATGGTGCTGGGTGATGTGCCGGTCGCCCGGGACGACAACGTGCTGATCATCATCGGGGCGGCCAACCGCGACCCGGCACGGTTTCCGGACCCGGACGTCTTCGACCCGACCCGACCCGGCCCGCCGTCGTTGGCCTTCGGGGTGGGTCTGCACTTCTGTCTCGGCGCGGCGGTGTCCCGACTGGAGGGCCGCCTCGCGCTGCCCCGCCTGTTCGCCCGGTTCCCCGAGCTGACCGTCACCGAGACGCCGACGTACAGCGGCAGCCTGTTCCTGCGCGGCATCGACAAGCTGCTCGTCAGCACCGGCGGATAGGAGCGACATGGCCCCGCACCCGGAGGTGGCGGCATACCGGGCGGCCCGCGCCGCGACCGGCACCCCGCCGCTGTACACGCAGACGCTGACCGAGGCGCGCGCCGCGGACCTGGCCGCGATCCGCGCCGGCTCCGGCGCGGTCGAGCCGGTGGCCGAGGTACGCGACGAGCGGATGCTCGGCCCGGCCGGCGAGCTGCCGCTGCGGGTGTACCGGCCGGCCGGGTCGGGCCCGCTGCCCACCCTGCTGTACTTCTTCGGCGGCGGGTGGACGCTCGGCAGCATCGACACCGCCGACGGTATCTGCCGTCGACTGGCCAACGCCGTGCCCTGTCAGGTGATCACCGTCGGCTACCGGCTCGCCCCGGAACATCCCTTCCCGGCGGCGGTGCACGACTGCCACGCGGCCGCCAGCTGGGTCGCCGGGCACGCCGACCGGCTGGGCGTTGACCCGGACCGGCTGGCGGTGGGCGGGGACAGCGCCGGCGGGAACCTGGCCGCCGCGGTCACCCTGCTCAGCCGCGCGCACGGGCCCACGCTCGCCGCCCAGCTGCTGGTCTATCCGAACACCGACCAGAGCGGCGAGCCCACCGGCCCGGCCGACGAAGACCCGACGCTGTTCAACAGCCGTTCGGTGGCCTGGTACCGGACGCACTACCTGACCGACGAGGCGCACGCCCAGGACCCCCTCGCGTCGCCGCTGCTCGCCGACGACCTGACCGGCCTGCCCCCGGCGCTGGTGGTCACCGCCGAGCTGGACCCGCTGTGCGCGCAGGGGCAGCGGTACGCCGAGCGACTGGCCGCCGCCGGCGTACCCACCCGGGTGCGGCACTACCCGGGGATGATCCACGGCTTCTTCGCCATGCCGGGCGTCTTCACCGACGGCCGGCGGGCGCAGGCCGACGCGGCGGCGTTCCTGCGGGAACGGTTCGGGCTGGCGCCCGGGCGTGACGACCCGGCGGACGACCCGACGGGCACGGCGGTGCGCGGTGGTTGAGCCGGTGCTGACCGACCTGCCGGCCGTGTCGCTCACCGACTACGCCGAGCGGGCCCGCACGGTGCTGCCGGAGGACGTGTGGGACTACGTCGACTGCGGCAGCGCGTCCGAAGTGACAGTGTCGGCCAACCGTCGCGCGTTGGACCGGGTCGCCGTGCTGCCCCGGATGCTGCGCGGGGTGGACACCGTCGACCTCGGCGTCCGGCTGCTCGGCCGCCCGTACGCCATGCCGGTCGGGGTGGCGCCGATGGCGTACCAGCGCCTGGTGCACCCGGACGGGGAGTTGGGTCTCGCCTCGGCGGCCGGCGCGGCCGGGATCCCGTACCTGGCGAGCACGCTGGGCAGCACACCTCTCGAACAGGTCACCGCTGTCGGCGCGGACGTGTGGTTCCAGCTCTACTGGCTGCGCGACCGGGCCCTCGTCCGCGACCTGCTGGCCCGGGTCGTCGCGGCCGGTTGCCGGGCACTGGTGGTCACCGTGGACGTCCCGGTGCTCGGCCGGCGTCCCCGGGACCTGCGCAACGCCTTCCGGCTGCCGGACGACGTGGTGGCCGCGAACCTGCCCGACGGGCGCGACGCCCTGGCGCACGCAGGCGCACCCGGGGTGTCCGCGCTCGCCGCGCACACCGCCTCCTCGTTCGCGCCGGCGCTGCGCTGGGCGGACCTGGCCTGGCTACGCGAGCAGGTCGACCTGCCGCTGGTGGTCAAGGGAGTGCTGGACCCCCGCGACGCGGTCGAGGCGGTACGGGTGGGCGCGGACGCGCTGGTCGTGTCGAACCATGGCGGCCGGCAACTCGACGGCGCGCCGGCCAGTGTCACCATGTTGCCGGAGGTCGTCGACGCGGTCGGCGGCGACTGTCAGGTGCTGCTGGACAGCGGCATCCGCAGCGGAACCGACGTGCTGCGGGCGCTCGCGCTGGGCGCCGCCGGGGTGCTGGTCGGCCGGCCGTTGCTCTGGGCGCTGGCCACCGGCGGCGAACGCGGCGCGCGGGACGCGCTGACGCTGCTCGCCGCCGAGCTGACCGACGCGCTCACCCTGGCCGGCTGCGCCGACCCCGCGGCGGCCACCGCGCTGCGGACGCTCGATGCGGGCTGAGCGGTGACTGCCACTGAGCCGGTCGACCTGACCGTCGCGGACCTGCACCCCGCGCTGGGTGATCCGGCGCTGACCTCGATGAACTTCCTCAACGAGGTGTCCGAGCGTTACCCGGCTGCCGTGTCCCTGGCGGCCGGCAGGCCGTACGAGGAGTTCTTCGACCTCGCGGCGGTGCACCGGCACCTGGACACGTTCCACAGGCACCTCACCGACGACCTGGGTCACTCGTCCGAGCAGGCCCGGCGGCTGCTGCTGCAGTACGGCCGGACCAAGGGCATCGTGCACCACCTGATCGCCCGCAACCTCGCGGTCGACGAGGGGATCACCGTCGACCCGGAGGCCGTCGTGGTGACCGTCGGCTGCCAGGAGGCGATGTTCCTGGTGCTGCGGGCGTTGCGCGCCGGACCAGAGGATGTGCTGCTCGCGGTCGCCCCGACCTACGTCGGGCTGACCGGGGCGGCCCGGCTGGTCGACCTGCCGGTGTGGCCGGTTGCCGGCGGACCGTCCGGGGTGGACCTGGCCGACCTGTCGGCCCAGGTGCGGCGGGCCCGGGCGGCGGGGCTCCGGCCGCGTGCCTGTTACGTGATGCCGGACTTCGCCAACCCGTCCGGGGTCAGCATCTCGGCGGAGGACCGGCGACGGCTGCTCACGCTGGCCGCCGAGGAGGACCTGCTGCTGCTGGAGGACAACCCGTACGGGCTGTTCCACTCCGCCGACGGGCCGCGCCCGCCCACCCTCAAGGCGTTGGACACCGGGCGTCGGGTCGTCTACCTCGGCTCGTTCGCGAAGACCGTGCTGCCCGGGGCGCGGGTCGGTTACGTGGTCGCCGACCAGCGGGTGGCCGGGTCGGACGGCCGGGTCGGCCCGCTCGCGGACCAGCTCGCCATGATCAAGAGCATGGTCACGGTGAACACGTCACCGATCGCGCAGGCGGTGATCGGCGGCCGGCTGCTGGAGAACGGGTGCAGCCTGGTGGCCGCGAACACCCGGGAGCGTTCCGCGTACACCCGGAATCTGCGCCATCTGGTGACCGGGCTGCGCCGGCGGTTCCCGGGCCGGGCGGGCGGCCCGGCGGCGGTGCGCTGGACGGTGCCGGCCGGCGGGTTCTTCGTGGTGGTGACAGTGCCGTTTCCGGTCGACGACGCGCTGCTGGACCGTTCGGCCCGCGACTACGGGGTGCTGTGGACGCCGATGGCGCACTTCTACGACGACACCGCGCCGGTGTGCGCGTTGCGACTGTCGGTCAGCGCGGTGACACCACCACAGATCGACGTCGGGCTGGACCGCCTGGCCGCCCTGATCACCGACGAGGTGGCCCGCCGAGCGGGTTGACACAGCGCGTTCATCGGATGGCAATGCGCGACGACCCGCGTGCCGTCGTCCTGGTTGGACGGTCATAATAGGCCGCATGGTTGCCTGGGAGTACGCCCTGCTCGTCCGCCGCTATCAGGGACAGGGCCGCAATTTCCATGTCTCGTTCGTCTGGTACGCGCCGGACGGGTCCCGTAAGGACATCACCGCCTTCGGTGACACCGCCATCGCGCACCTCAACCGCGCCGGCCGGGAGGGATGGGAGCTGGTCTCCGCCGCCGAGGACGTGAACAACGTCCAGGGAAGCACCGAGGTCCACCGCTACCACCTGAAGCGCCCCATGAACTAACCCCCTGCGATGCCCCCCGAGCCCCACCCGCGTCGTCGATCATGGAGTTGTGGTGGTGGACGAACACCGTACATCCGCCCGTTTCGGGCACCACAACTCCATGATCGACGCGGCCGGGACCGGTCAGGTCAGGTCAGGTCAGGTCGATCGCCGGGTAGAGGGGGTGCGGGGCCAGCAGGTCGGTGGCCTGGCGGGCGACCTTGTCGGCCAGAGCGGGGTCGAGGGTGTACTTCGCCTTCGACGGGGTGCCGTCGGCGTTGGCGCCGGCGGTGGTCTGCGTCAGCACGGTGTGCATCAGCTCCGCGGTCTGGTCCATCTCGGCGGTGCCGAGCCCTCGGGTGGTCAGGGCGGGCGTGCCGACCCGGATGCCGGACGTGTACCAGGCCCCGTTCGGGTCCTGCGGGACCGAGTTGCGGTTGGTGACGATGCCCGAGTCCAGGAGAGCCTGCTCGGCCTGCCGGCCGGTGAGCCCGTAGCCGGACACGTCGATCAGCACCAGGTGGTTGTCGGTGCCGCCGGTGACCAGCTTCGCGCCCCGCCGCAGCAGCCCCTCGGCGAGCGCCTGCGCGTTGTCCACGATCCGCTGGGCGTAGTCGGCGAAGTCGGGCCGGCGTGCCTCCGCGAGGGCGACCGCCTTCGCGGCCATCACGTGCGGCAGCGGACCGCCGAGCACCATCGGGCAGCCCCGGTCCACCTGGTCGGCCAGCTCCGGCTGGCAGAGCACCATGCCGCCGCGCGGGCCGCGCAGCGACTTGTGGGTGGTGGTCGTGACGATGTGAGCGTGCGGCACCGGGTCGAAGTCGCCGGTGAAGACCTTGCCGGCGACCAGGCCCGCGAAGTGCGCCATGTCGACCATGAAGGTCGCGCCGACCGAGTCGGCGATCTCCCGCAGGATCCGGAAGTTCACCTTCCGCGGGTACGCCGAGTAGCCGCCGACAAGGATCAGCGGCTTGAACTCCCGGGCCGCCTCGGCCACCCGGTCGTAGTCGATCAGACCGGTCGCCGGGTCGGTGCCGTAGCTGCGCTGGTCGAACATCTTGCCGGAGATGTTCGGCCGGAACCCGTGGGTGAGGTGGCCGCCCGCGTCCAGCGACATGCCGAGCATCCGCTGGTTGCCCAGCTCACGGCGAAGCGTGAACCAGTCGGCCTCGGTGAGGTCGTTGACGTGGCGGACCTGCGCCTTCTTCAGGGCGGGGGACTCCACCCGGTCGGCCAGCACGGCCCAGAAAGCCACCAGGTTGGCGTCGATGCCCGAGTGCGGCTGCACGTACGCGTGCGCGGCGCCGAACAGCTCCCGGGCGTGCTCGGCGGCGAGCGCCTCGACCGTGTCGACGTTCTGGCAGCCGGCGTAGAAGCGGCGGCCGACGGTGCCCTCGGCGTACTTGTCACTGAACCAGTTGCCCATGGCCAGCAGGGTCGCCGGGGAGGCGTAGTTCTCGCTGGCGATGAGCTTGAGCGACTCCCGCTGGTCGGTCAGCTCGGCGCCGATGGCGTCGGCCACCCGCGGCTCGACAGCCCGGATCACCTCAAGGGCACTACGGAATGCGGTGGACTCGGCGTTGCGCGACATGCGACCTCCAACAGACGTGCGGGAAGGCCCAGGCGCTCGGCAAACGTCCTCATGACGGGGCCGCTCCCCGATGGTTGTCCATCCCCACGCGCCAGTAACGGCCCGGTCCGATCCTACCGGGCCGGCCGGGGCCGTCCCGGGCCGACCTCCGCACGCCGCGCGTCGGAAGGGTTGGGCGGCCGACGTCGGGGCACACGGTAGGGAGCGGTCACCCCTGCCGGTACGACCGCCACCCGCACGAGAGGAGTCACCCATCATGACCACACCGTCCACCGACCGGCCGCTCGCCGTGGTGACCGGGGCGTCCAGCGGAATCGGGTACGAACTGGCGGTGCAGTTCGCCGAGCACGGTTTCGACCTCATCGTGGTCGCCGAAGACGACGGCATCTCCTCGGCGGCCGAGAAGCTGCGCCGCGACGGAGGCCCGGAGGTCCAGCCCGTCCGTGTCGACCTGGCCCGTGAGCAGGGCGTGGAGGAGTTGGCGTCCACGATCGCCGCCGCCGGTCGCCCGGTGGACGCCCTGGCGCTCAACGCCGGCCGGGGCGCTGGCGGCGCCTTCGTCGGCGGTACCGACCTGCGCGACGAGTTGGAGATCGTCGACCTCAACGTCCGCTCGACGGTGCACCTGGCGAAGCGGTTGCTGCCCGGCATGGTCGAGCGGGGCACCGGCCGGGTGCTGTTCACCTCGTCGATCGCCTCGACCATGCCGGGGCCCTTCCAGGCGGTGTACAACGCCTCGAAGTCGTTCGTGCAGTCCTTCGCCGAGGCGCTGCGCAACGAGTTGAAGGACACCGGTGTCACGGTGACCTCGCTGATGCCCGGGCCGACCGACACCGAGTTCTTCGATCGGGCCGACATGGAGGACACCCGGGTCGGCTCGGGCTCCAAGGACGACCCGGCGAAGGTCGCCGAGCAGGGCTTCGAGGCGCTGATGAAGGGCGATCAGACGGTCACCGCGGGTTCGCTGATGAACAAGGTGCAGACCGCTGCCGGCAAGATCATTCCGGACAAGCTCAAGGCCGAGCAACACCGTCGGATGGCCGAGCCAGGTTCGGGCGACTGACCCGGTGCACGACGAAGGGCCCGGCATCGTGCCGGGCCCTTCGGTGTGAGCAGGCGCCTCAGGCGGTCACCGCGTCGATCGCCTTCTTGATCGCCTTCGGGTCACTGGGCGTACGAGGGGCGTCCGCCCGCAGCGCGATCATCTTCTCGCCGATCTCCTGCAACTGCTTACGACCCAGGGCCTCGCGGACCTTGGGGAACCACTCTTCTTCCTCCTCCTCGACGTGGTGCGTCACGTTCTCGATCAGCACCGTCGTCTTGGCGTTGAAGTGCTCGTGGTCCGCGTCCATGGCGGCCAGCTCGGCGCAGAGCACGTCGGCCACGTGGTGCTCCTCGTACGACTCGAGGATGTCGTCCTCCAGGTCGGGCAGCAGCCGGCGGACCTCCGGGTACATCACCTCGTTCTCGAGGTAGGTGTGCACGGTCAGGGCCTCGATGATCTGCCCGACCAGCTTCTGCCGCTTGCTCGCAGGCCCCTCCTCGGCATCCTGGAAGGCCTTGAACAGGCGGCGCATCTCCTTGTGGTCCTCTTTGAGCAGGACGATGGCATCGGTCGACACCGGTATGACCTCCCTGAAAAGTCTCGGCTGGTGGGGTTCCGGTACCCCCACGCCGAACGCGGAAAACAGGTGAAACCGCCTCAGACCATCGCCAGGGTGCGGGGGATCTCGTCGAGCAACTCCCGAGCCAGAAAGCCGATCCGGCCGTAGCGGGGGATCAGCCGCTGACCGCTCACCGCGTGCGCGAACGAGCCCCAGCAGGCGGCCTGAGCCGGGTCGGCTCCCCGGGACAGCAGCCCCGCCAGCAACCCGGCGAGCACGTCCCCGCTGCCGGAGGTGCCCAGCCCGGCGTCGCCGCTCTCCTCCCGCCAGCCCCGCCCGTCGGGGGCGGCCACGTGCCCGTACAACGAGACGACCGCCTCGTAGCGGACGGCCAGCTCGGCCGCCTCGGCGTCCAGGTCGTCGCCCGGGTCCCGCCCGAGCAGGTGACCGGCCTCGGTGACGTTGGGCGTGAGCACCACGGGCCGGCCCGAGCCGACCAGCAGGTCCGGTGCGTGGCTGAGGGCACCGAGCGCGTACGCGTCGAGCACCAGTGACGTCTGCGGCCGGGCCGCGTCCAGGACCAGGCTCAGCAGGCGGTTGGTCTCGTCGATCGCCTTCAGCCCGGGGCCGAGGGCCACCACGTCGGCCTGCGCGACCAGCTCGCCGAGCTGGCCGTCCCGGTCGGCGGCGACCGCGCCGTCGGCGGTCTCCGGCAAGCCGACCACCAGCGCCTCGGGCACCTCGATGCTCAGCGTGGCGGCGGTGGACTCGGCGGCGGCGAGCTGGAGCACCCCGGCCCCGGCGCGCAACGCGGCCACCCCGGCGAGGAGCACCGCGCCCGGGGTGAAACGGGAGCCGCCGACGACCAGCACGGTGCCGCGGCTCTCCTTGCCCCCGGCCGGCACCGGCAGTGCCCAGTCCCGCAGCAGCCCCGGCGTGATCACCTTCACCTCAGACCGGCTCGGCATGGATCTCGTCCTCCTTGGTTGGCCGGGCGCCCTGCTGCCGCAGGTGCTCGACACGGTTGAAGGCGGTGAGCGCCAGTCGGCCCTCGTCGGCCGACCACTCGGTGATCGAACAGTTGGCGATCACCTCCTGGCGGGTGAGCGCCATCAGCTCATCCTCGGTCAACCCCTCCACCAGATAGCGAAGCAGGAAGACCAGCGCGTCGTGGCCGAAGAGCAGCACCCGGCTACCCTCGTGGTCACGGCGCAGGTCGCCCAGCAGCGTCCGCAGCCGCAATGCCACGTCCGTCCACGACTCGCCGCCCGGCGGCCGGTAGTAGAACTTGCCCAACCGCTCCCGACGGTCGGCCTCGTCCGGGTGCCGCCGCCGCACCCCGTGCCCGGTCAGCCCGTCGAGGATGCCCAGCTCCCGGTCGCGCAGCCGCTCGTCGCGGTGGACGGGAATGTCGGTGCCGGCCAGCGCCAGCCGGGAGGTCTGCACGGCGCGCAGGTACGGCGACACCACCGCCACGTCCGGGCGCTTCGCCTCCGGCAGCTCGGCCAGCCAACGGCCGGTCGCCCGGGCCTGGTCCTCGCCGGTCGCGGAGAGCGGCACGTCGGCGTCGCGGTGGGTCAGATCGATCAGCTCCGCGCCCGACGCCTCGGCGTGCGTCGCCGCGACGTTCGCGGTGCTCTCGCCGTGTCGGACGATCCAGAGGGTTGCCAGTTCCGCCATGCGGCACCCCTACCCGGGCGCCACCGACGGTAACCGTGTCCGGTGATCCGCCATGCCGATGTCCGCTCGGTGGGCGTCCGGCGTGGGGGCAGGTCGTACCCTCGGTGGCGTGGCGACGGCGGCCGAGGAGATCCAGGTGGGGGAGCGGCTGGTCCGCGTCTCCAGCCCCGACAAGCCCTACTTCCCGGAGCGGGGGCTGACCAAGCTGGACGTGGTCCACTACTTCCTGGCGGTCGGTGACGGCATCCTGCGTGCCCTGCGGGACCGGCCGACGATGCTGGAGCGCTGGCCGCGTGGGGTCTTCGAGGGCGCGACGATCGCGACCCGACAGACCAACCGGGGCGACGCGTTCTACCAGAAACGACTGCCGGCAGGCGCGCCCGAGTGGGTACGCACCGCGCACATCACCTTCCCCAGTGGCCGTACCGCCGACGAGATCGCCCCGAGCGAGCTGGCCGTGGTGATCTGGGCGGCCAACCTGGGCACGTTGCGTTTCCACCCGTGGCCGGTCAGCGCCTCCGACGTGGAACGCCCCGACCAGCTGCGCATCGACCTCGACCCGATGCCCGGCGTCGGCTTCGAACAGGTGGTGCCGGTGGCCCGCGAGGTCAACGCGTTCCTCGCCGAGCTGGGGATGACCGGCTACCCGAAGACCACCGGTGGGCGGGGCCTGCACGTCTACCTGTCGATCGAGCCGCGGTGGAGCTTCGGTGAGTGTCGCCGGGCGGTGCTCGCCCTGGGTCGGGAGATGCAACGCCGGTTGCCGGAGCTGGTCACCACCACCTGGTGGCGCGACCAACGCGACCGGCCGGTCTTCATCGACTACAACCAGATGGCCCGTGACCACACGGTGACGTCGGCGTACTCGATCCGGCCGACACCGCAGGCCCTGGTGTCGGCGCCGCTGGAGTGGGCGGAGCTGGACGACGCTCGCCCGGAGGACTTCGACGTGCTCAGCATGCCGGCCCGCTTCGCCGAGCGTGGCGACCCGCACGCCGGCCTGGACGGCGACCGGCACTCGCTGGAGCCGTTGCTGGAGCTGGCCGACCGGGACGGGCTGGAGGCCCCACCGGAGCGCTGAGCGCTCAGGCCCAGGGGCTGTCGGCCCCCGTCGAAGGCGCGCGGCGCGGCCACTCCGGCGGGCAACACTGCGCCGGGGTCAGGGGGAGCGGCCGACCACCAGCACGGTGCGCCAGCCACAGTTGTCGGCTTGGGGGCAGCGCCACGACGGTTCGATACGGAACAATGTGTCCGGGGCGACCGGTGGGGATGTGTCGATGTGACGATCGTGCGAGGTCTGCGGGAAGCGCTTCTGTTGTTCGTGATCGCCGGGGTGCTGGTCGCGGTCGCGGCAGCGATCTGGGTGGCGGTCGCCGGCGGCGAGTACACCAACCGGCTGGGCATCGCGTTGATAGTGGTGGGCGGGCTCCTCGGTGTGACGGGTGACCTGACGATGAGTCGGATCGGCATGCTGGGCCCGCGCGCCATCTTCGGCGCCGCATCGGAGCGCGAGACTGCCGGCGGCGGGCGGGTGCTCACCGGGGTCGGCATCTTCCTCTTCGTCGGGCTGCCACTGATTGTGGTCGGCGCGCTGCTGATCGCCTGACCGAGCGGCAACCTCGCCGTCGACGTGCTCAGCATGCCGGCCCGCTTCGCCGAGCGTGGCGACCCGCACGCCGGCCTGGACGGCGACCGGCACTCGCTGGAGCCGTTGCTGGAGCTGGCCGACCGGGACGGGCTGGAGGCCCCACCGGAGCGCTGAGCGCTCAGGCCCAGGGGCTGTCGGCCCCGTCGAACTCCTCGAACACCAACCAGGTGCGGGTGGACAACACCCCCGGGATGCTCTGCACCCGGCCCAGCACCACATCCCGCAGCGCGGCGTTGTCCGGCGCGCGGACCAGCGCGAGCACGTCGTGGTCGCCACCGAGCAGCGCGGCGTGTTCGATGTAGCGGACCCGGGCCAGCTCGGCCGACACCTCCCGCCAGGTGTTCTGCTCGATCGTCAACGCGACGTACGCCGAGGTGCCCAGCCCGGCAGCCTCGGGTGCCACCTGTGCCCGGAAGCCGGTGATCACCCCGTCGCGCAGCAGCCGCTCCACCCGCGCGTACGCGTTGGTGCGGGAGATGTGGATCCGCTCGGCGAGGGTGCGCACCGACGTTCGACCGTCCCGGACCAGCTCGTCGAGGATCCGTCGGTCCACCTCGTCCAGGGCTCGGGCCGATCGTCCCGATCCCGCCGCCCGGCCCGCGCCGTCTGCGGTCTCCTGGCTCACTGCCGGTCCCTCCCCATGCCAACCGTCCCGCCTTCTACGTGGATCTTGAGTCAATCATCCAACAGGCGGAAGCATAGGCTCACCACACGTCCCAGGAGGTTCCGCCGTGACGACCACTCCCCAGGCGGTCCGCAGGGCATCCCCGCGCACCCGTCGGGCGGCCACCCCGCCCGACCCGGCGCGCCCGCTGCTGCCGAACACCGAACCCGTCCGCCTGCTCGACCCGACCGGCACGCCGCTGCCGGCCCGCACCGACTATCCGGAGCCGCCCGTCGAGGTGCTGCGCGAGCTGTACCGCCGGATGGTGCTCGGCCGCCGCTTCGACACCCAGGCGACCGCCCTGACCAAGCAGGGCCGGCTGGCCGTCTACCCGTCCTCGCGGGGCCAGGAGGCGTGCCAGGTCGGCGCGGTTCTCGCGGTCCGCGACACCGACTGGGTCTTCCCCACCTACCGCGAGTCGATGGCGCTGGTTGCCCGGGGCATCGACCCGGTCGAGGTGCTCACCCTGCTACGCGGCGACTGGCACTGCGGCTACGACCCGACCGAGGTGCACACCGCACCGCAGTGCACCCCACTCGCCACCCAGTGCGTGCACGCCGCCGGCCTCGCGCACGGCGAGGCGTACCAGGGGCGCGACACGGTGGCGCTGGCGTTCATCGGTGACGGCGCGACCAGCGAGGGTGACTTCCACGAGGGGATCAACTTCGCGGCCGTGTTCAAGGCGCCGGTGGTCTTCTTCGTGCAGAACAACCGGTACGCGATCAGCGTCCCGCTGTCCCGGCAGACCGCCGCGCCGTCGCTGGCCTACAAGGGCGTCGGCTACGGCGTACCCAGCGAGCAGGTCGACGGCAACGACCCGGTCGCCGTGCTCGCCGTCCTCACCCGCGCGGTCGCACACGCCCGCGCCGGCAACGGGCCGTTCCTCGTCGAGGCGCACACCTACCGGATGGAGGCGCACACCAACGCCGACGACGCCAGCCGCTACCGCGACGGCGCCGAGGTCGACGCCTGGCGTGACCGGGACCCGGTCGCCCGCCTGGAGACCTACCTGCGCGCCCGTGGTGTGCTCGATGACGCGGCGGTCGCCGAGGTCGCCGAACAGGCCGAGGCGTACGCGGCGGACCTGCGGACCCGGATGAACGAGCAGCCCACCGTGGACCCGATGAGCCTCTTCGACCACGTCTACGCCGAACCCACCCCGCAGCTGATCGAACAGCGCGAGCAGGTCCGCGCCGAGCTGGCCGCCGCTCGCGACGAGGAGGGTGACGCCTGATGGCCACCACCATGGCGAAGGCGCTCAACACCGCGCTCGCCGACGCCCTCGCCGCCGACGACCGGGTCGTCGTCTTCGGTGAGGACGTCGGTCAACTCGGTGGCGTCTTCCGGATCACCGACGGCCTCCAGGCCCGCTTCGGCGAGAAACGGTGCTTCGACACCCCGCTCGCCGAGGCCGGCATCGTCGGTTTCGCGGTGGGCCTGGCCATGTCCGGGCTGCGGCCGGTCGTCGAGATGCAGTTCGACGCGTTCGCGTACCCGGCGTTCGAGCAGATCGCCTCGCACGTGGCGAAGCTGCGCAACCGCACCCGGGGCAAGCTCAGCGTGCCCATCGTCATCCGGGTGCCGTACGCCGGCGGCATCGGCGGGGTCGAGCACCACTGCGACTCGTCCGAGGCGTACTACGCGCACACCCCCGGGCTGAAGGTGGTCACCCCGGCCACCGTCGAGGACGCGTACTCGCTGCTGCGCGAGGCGATCGACGACCCCGACCCGGTGGTCTTCATGGAGCCCAAGAAGCTCTACTTCGGCAGCGCCGAGGCGGCCCTGCCGACCCGGACCGAGCCGTTCGGGCGGGCCGTCGTGCGTCGGCCGGGACGCGACGCGACCCTGGTGGCGTACGGGCCGGCGGTGCCGGTCGCGCTGGAGGCCGCCGAGGCCGCCCGCGAGGAGGGCTGGGACCTGGAGGTCGTCGACGTCCGCACCATCGTGCCGTTCGACGACGAGACCATCGCCGCCTCGGTCCGGCGGACCGGCCGGTGCGTGGTGATCCAGGAGGCGCAGGGCTTCGCGGGTGTCGGCGCGGAGATCGCGGCCCGGGTGCAGGAGCGGTGCTTCCACGCGCTGCACGCCCCGGTGCTGCGGGTCGCCGGGCTGGACATCCCGTACCCGGCGCCGATGCTGGAGCACACCCACCTGCCCGGCGTGGACCGGGTGCTCGACGCGGTGGCCCGGTTGCAGTGGGACGACCAGCCGGACCCGCGCTGGGCGGCGCAGGGCAGCGCGGCATGACCACCGTCGAGCGCACGCAGGTCTTCCTCCTGCCCGACCTGGGCGAGGGGCTGAGCGAGGCCGAGATCGTCGAGTGGCGGGTCGCCGTGGGCGACATCGTCACCGTCGACCAGAGCGTGGTCGAGGTGGAGACCGCCAAGGCGGTCGTGGACGTGCCCTGCCCGTACGCCGGCCGGGTCGTCACCCTGCACGGCGCGGCCGGTGAGGTACGCCCCGTCGGCCAGCCGCTGATCACCATCGCGCCCCTGGACGGCGGCGACGAGCCGGCCGGGCACGCCACCTACCGCGAGGAGGAGCGGGCCGGCTCCGGCAACGTGCTGATCGGCTACGGCACCGGGCACGGCGGTGCCACCCGGCGCCGGCGTCGACCCCGCCTGTCGCTGGCTCCCGAACCGGCCACTGCCGGTCCCGCTCGCGGGTCCGACGTGGTTGGCGACACCGGTCCGACCACGGGCGGTCATCCCGCCGCAGCCGCGGCGACCGCCCTGGTCATCTCGCCGATCGTGCGGCGGCTGGCCCGCGAGCAGGGCCTCGACCTCGCCACTGTGCGGGGCACCGGACCGGGCGGGGTGATCCGCCGCGCCGACGTGGAGGCGGCGCTGGCCGTGCCCGCAGCCCGGCTCGCCGCCGTGCCCGACCCGCACGTCGCGCTCGCCCCGGCCGGGGACGGCGACGTCATCATCCCGCTCACCGGCGTACGCAAGGTCATCGCCGACAAGCTCTCCCGCAGCCGGCGGGAGATCCCCGAGGTGACCATCTGGGTCGACGTGGACGCCACGGGGCTGCTGGAGACCCGCGCGGCGATCAACGCGGCGACTCCCGACGCGCCGGTGAGCATCCTGGCCCTGCTGGCCCGGATCTGCCTCAGCGGACTACGCCGGTTCCCGCAGCTCAACGCCCGGGTCGACACCGAGGCGCAGCGGATCGTCCAGTCCGCCGGCGTGCATCTCGGCATCGCCGCGCAGACCGACCGGGGTCTGCTGGTGCCGGTGCTGCGCGACGCCCAGCGGCTCACCACCGCCGAGTTGGCCGCCGAACTGGCGGCGACCACCGCCGCCGCGCGAGCCGGCAGCCTCCCGCCGGCCCGGCTGACCGGAGGCACGTTCACGCTGAACAACTACGGGGTGTTCGGCGTCGACGGCTCCACGCCGATCATCAACCACCCCGAGGCCGCACTGCTCGGCGTCGGGCGGATCGTGGACAAGCCATGGGTGGTCGACGGGCAACTCGCCGTGCGCAAGGTGACCCAGCTCAGCCTCACCTTCGACCACCGGGTCTGCGACGGCGGGGTGGCCGGTGGCTTCCTGCGCCACGTCGCCGACTGCGTGGAGCGCCCGGCGTTGCTGATCGCCGCCGTCTGACGGCGTACACCTCCCGGCCCATGTCCGGGGTTGCCCGGCGTGCGTCGCCGGGCCGGGGGTTTCCCGGCGTGCGTCGTCGGGCCGGGGGTTTCCCGGCCGTGTCATCGGGAAGTCGGCCCCGCCGGAACGCACCGCACGCGTCGAAGGGAGCCACCTGTGGCCGTGGCGAACGAGCTGCTACTGAACTCGGTCCGGGTACGACGACCCGCCTCGGCGGGCGCGCCCCTCTACTGCGACGCGCTGGAATACGGGCTGACCGGTGACGGCGCAACCAATGACCAGCCGGCGCTGGCCGCCCTCGTGGAACGTCTCGGCGCCGGTTACGCCTCGGACGGGCGGGCCCGCGTCATCTACTGCCCGCCGGGCATCTACTCGATCCGGGACGCGGGGACGGTGTGGCGCAGCGGTGTCTCCTTGATCGGGGCCGGCCCGGCGGCGACCCGGTTCATGCTCAGCAACGAGGGCAACCGGGCCGATCCGACGCCGCTGGCCTTCTGGACCACGGTGCAGCACGGCGCCGACCGGGACCGGCACATCGCCGACTGCACCTTCTCCGACTTCCAGATCGACGGCTCCGGGGTCGCGATGGCCGAGTACAGCTACCTGGCCAAGGGCCTCGGTATCCAGTACATGGTGCGGGGCGTGTTCCGCAACCTCTACATCCACCACACCGCCGCCACCGGGTTGGGCTGCGACTTCCTCCAGGACTCCCTGATCGACGGCGTGGTGGTGGTCGGCTGTGGTCGCCTCGACAACGGCGAGCAGATCGGCGGCGCCGGCATCGGGATCGGCATCGGCGGGTGGGGCCCGGTGGAGCGGCTGACCATCGCCAACTGCACCGCCCTGGCCAACGGCACCAACGGGATCTTCCTGGAGCTGCAGAAGGACTACTGGGAGCCGCCACGCGGCTACCGCATCATCGGCTGCCACAGTCAGGGCAACCGGTTCGGCATCTCCGACTGGGGCGCCGACGGTCTGATCGTCTCGGCCTGCACGATGACCGGCAACCTGGAGACCGGCTTCGACGTGTCGTCGCAGGGCACCTCGTCGGTGGCCGGCCGGGGCGGGCTGCTCACCGACTGCGTCATCGACGGCAACCTGCGCGACGGGGTCAGCATCGGCAACACCCCCGGCCCGTACACCGTCCGGGGCAACCGGATCAGCGGCAACGGCCAGCACGGCTATCACACGCGCAACCTCAGGCGCGGCTACCAGGGCGCGATCCGGGACGTGGTGATCGAGAGCAACGAGATCTGGGGCAACGGGTTGGACGCGGTCCGGGTCGACCACCAGATGACCGACGCGGTGGTGCTCAACAACCGGATCCGCAACAACGGGCGACAGTACGCCGAAGGCACCGGCGGGACGGGTGATGCCGTGCGCTACGGCGAGCGGTCCGTGGTGGACCGGTCGGCCAACTGGCCGCACGACGGGCACCGGGGCAAGATGCTGCGGGTCGGACGGTCCGTCGCCATGGTCGCCGGCAACACCGGCGACGAACTCACCCTCGCCCCGGTCCGCCCGGACGCGTTCAGCGCGTGGAGCGGGGACATCCCGCCACCGGGATGTGGATACGAACTGGCTGCCGCGCCGAAGCGGCGGGCCGGCATCACCATCGACGCGCCGTTCGACTCGGCGACCATCCGCGGCAACCGGATCTGGGACAACCACGACCACCAGACCCAGACGCACGGGCTGTGGATCACCGATCGGGGCAGTTGCGTGGGCAGCCGGGTGGAGGACAACGACCTCGCCGGCAACGCCGACGAGGGGATGCAGCTCGACACCCCGCCGGTGGGCGGACGCTGGCGGGACAACCACGTCGACAGCGACTGGACCTGAGCGACCACCCGGCGGCGGAGGTCAGCCGGGCAACGGCCCTCGACCTGCGGTCGGTGGTGGAACGAGGAGCGGCGGCGACCGGATCACTCGGGTCGCCGCCGCTGTCATCGTGAGGTGATCAGCCGGCCAGACCCGCCACCGGGTCCGGGTCCAGTACGACAGTGGCCGAGGCCGACTGCGGCGGCACACCCGGCTCGGTCGGCGCGTCGGTGTACTCGGCGACGAACACCGCGGTCAGGTTGTCCGCGCCGCTGTGCCCACCGTCCACGAAGGTGGGAATCGTCCCGGAGCACCCGGTCGCCGTGGAGAGCGGGTGCCCGTGCTCGTCGTGCCCGAGCACGTAGGTGACCTTCACCCGGGAGCAGTCCACCGGCAGGTCGTCGGTGACCTTCACCTCGTACGCGACGGTCTGCCCGAACTGGAACGGCTGCCCGGCCACCGGGGCGACGAACTCGATGATCGGCGCGGTCGGCCCGACCACCAGCGGCAGGGTCGCCGAGGCGGAGCGCCCGGTGCGGTCGGTCACCTTCACCGTCGGGGTGTACGAGCCGTTCTCCTGGAACGTCCACGTCGGGTTGGGGTCGGTGCTGTCCACCGAGCCGTCCGCGTTGAAGTCCCACGCATAGCTGAGCCTGTCACCGTCCGGGTCGGTGGTGCCGGCGCTGGAGAACGCGACGGTCAGCGGAGCCTGCCCGACCGTCGGGGTGCCACTGATCTTCGGGATCGGCGTCCGGTTGCCCCGGACGAAGTCGATCCGGGACAGCTGGGCGTCCGGGTTCTCGGCGAAGTAGCCGTCGCCGTACTCCAGCACGTAGAGCGCGCCGTCCGGGCCGAACTCCATGTCCATCGGGTTGTCCACGACCAGCGATGGCACCACCGGCCGGATGTCGGTGACGTCACCGTCCTCGTCGAGGCGGAACTCCTTGATGTAGTCGCGGGTCCACTCGTAGAACAGCGGCACCCCGTCGTAGTAGGCCGGCCAGCGGGTACGCGACGTGCTGGTCCCGTCGTAGTCGTACGCCGGGCCACCCATCGGGCCGATGCCGCCGGAACCCAGCTGCGGGAACTCCCCGGAGGCGGCGGAGGGATACCAGACCTCCGGCTGCTCCACCGGCGGCAGGATCCGCTTGCCCGTGTTGTGGGGTGAGTCGTTGACCGGGCGCTTGCAGTTGAACTTGGCGCCGGACTGACCGGTGGCGAAGTCGTAGTCGCGGTAGGCGATCGTCGGCGTGACGCAGTACGGCCAGCCGTAGTTCGCCGGCTTGTCGATCCGCATCCAGCGGCCGTGCCCGGCCGGCCCGCGCTCCGGGTTCGGGTTGGAGGCGTCGGGGGAGTAGTCGCCCAGGTACACGTCGTTGGTACGCCGGTCGACGGCGAACCGGAACGCGTTGCGCAGCCCCATCGCGTAGATCTCCGGGCGGGTCTTCGCCGTGCCCGGCTTGAACAGGTTGCCGGCCGGCACCGTGTAACCACCACCGGCCTTCACCTTGATACGCAGCAGCTTGCCGCGCAGGTCGTTGGTGTTGGCCGAGGTGCGCTGGGCGTCGTACGCCGGGTTACGGTCGGCCCGCTCGTCGATCGGGATGTAGCCGTCGGAGGCGAACGGGTTGGTGTCGTCACCGGTCGACAGGTACAGGTTGCCCAGGCTGTCGAAGTCGATCTGGCCGCCGACGTGGCAGCAGATGCCCCGGTCGGTGGGCACGTCGATGATCTGCTGCTCGCTGGCGAGGTTCAGCCTCATCCCGTCCAGCTTGAACCGGGACAGCCGCAGCGCGCCCTTGAACCGCTGCCAGTCGGCTTCCGTGCCGACCTCCGGCGCGTCCCCCTCGTTGACGTCGGGCGTCGCCGGGTCGTCAACCGGTGTGTTCATCGGCGGCGAGTAGTAGAGGTAGACCCACTTGTTCTGGGCGAAGTTCGGGTCGATGGCGACCCCCTGCAGCCCCTCCTCGTCGTGCTCGTACACGGGGATGTCAGCGGCGAGGGTGTTCAGCCCGGTGCGCGGGTCGTGGATGCGGACCTCGCCGGTGCGGGAGGTGTGCAGCACCCGCAGGTCGGGCAGGACGGCGAGGCTCATCGGCTCGCCCGGGAAGTCGTTCAGTGTCACTTTCTGGAAGCTGCTGTCCGGCGGTGCGGCCGGTGCGGCGGCCGCGGCTGACGGTGGTACGACCAGGCCGGCCGTCACCAGCAGCAGGGCGGACGCGAATGCGGTCCTGTTCATCAAGTGGTCCCCCGAGATGCTTTCAGTACCGGAGTGAAGCGAGATAGTCGAAGCCGACCCGGGCGGTGTCCAGGGCGTCGGCGGGGGAGCGTGGCGGGGTGCCTGCGTCGTCGCGCTCCACGATGTACTCCTCGATGCCGGCCTCGCGCTCGTGGGCGAAGATCCGACCGAAGTCGATGAGGCCGTCGCCGAGGTCGGCGAAACCGCCCTCGACGTCGAGGTCCTTGACGTGCACCTGACGGATCCGGCCGCGGTTGGCCCGGATCACGTCGACCGGGTCGTGCGCACCCCGCCAGGTCCAGTAGAGGTCGAGCTCGAAGTGGACCAGTCGGGGATCGGTCTGCCCGGTGAGGATGTCGAACCCGGTCGAGCCGTCGGTCAACGGCACGAACTCCAGTTGGTGGTTGTGATAGCCGAAGTCGAGCCCGGCACGTTCGGCCATCCGGCCGGCCTTGTTCAGGTCGCGCGCCAGGGCCCGGTAGACGTTGGGGTCCCGGATCGCCTGGCCGCTCGCGTCCCGACCGAAGTACGGGTGGACGATCTTCCTGCACCCCACGACGTTCGCGTCGGCGAGGGCTTGTTCCCAGGTGGCGGCGTCGAACGGCTGCGGGATGCCGGTGTGCCCGGAGGTGGCGCGCAGCCCGGCCTCGTCGAGAGCCGCCCGGAACTGCGCGGCGGTGCGTCCGACGAAACCGGCGTGCTCCACCCGCCGGTAGCCGATCCGGCGCAGCGCGTCCAGGGTGCCGGGCAGGTCGGCGGCGAGTTGATCGCGCAGCGTGTAGAGCTGGATGCTGATCCGGTCCACCGGAACCCGGCGCCGGCCGTGGGACTGCGCGGCGGGCGCGGCGGCGGCCGGAGCGGCGAACATACCGGCAGCGCCGACGGCAGCGGCGGAAACGGTCGCGGCGCGCAGAACCGCACGGCGGCTGACCGGCTCGGACACCGCTGTCGGCTCCGGTTGGTTGATCTGTTGATCCATGGTGGTGGTCCCTTCCTGACGGCTGGCATGCCGTCTACGGCAGTCGACCTGGCTGCCGTCGCCCGGACGCGCCGAACCGGCCGGAGGCTGGCTCCGGCTGGACGGTGAGGGACGGTGCTCGGGTGCGGCCCGGACCCCTCGGGGGCGGAACGCGGCGACCCGGCAGGGTGGCGGCGAGCTGATCGACGAATGGGCAACCCTCTATCTGGATCGTGACCCTACCCTTGCCTCCGGACGAAGGCAAAGCTTCGTCGTGATCGGCAGAAGTTTCGCCCCAACTGACAAAAGTCCGCCCCCGAGGTGCGCCGCCTGCCGCGACCTCCTACTTCCGCGCCGCGCCGCGCCGCGCCGGGCCGCGCCGGTCGCGCCGGGTCGCGTCGTTCGCGCCGGGTCGCGTCGTTCGCGCCGGGTCGCGTCGTTCGCGCCGGGTCGCGCCGCGCCGCGCCTCGCCGCCCCAGGGTGTGATCCACTCGCGTTCATGGAAGTCGCGGTGTCCGGGACGTCCCGATACCCCGACTTCCATGAAACCGAGTCGATCATGACGGGTGCGACCCTCGCACGCCTCGTTCGCGCCACTTCCGCCCAGGCGGGCCCAGGCGGGCCCAGGCGGGACCAGGCGGGACCGGGCCGGGCCAGGCGAGACGCCCTGATCCGGACAGCCGGTGTGGCGGTCGCTCAAGCAGAGCAAAGAGCGTGACACGGGTCGCTTGAACGCCTCATCCGCCAAGCGGAACATTGGCGGAAAATGCGTCGATAAATGCGCCTCCGATTATTTGCGAATGCCGTGGATGCCCCTGTCGAAGAAGCGAGAATGTGACAGAGGGAAGTCAAAAACGGGGGGACTGAACATGACGTCTAGGCGGCGATTGACGATGTTGGCGGTAACCATCGCAGCCGCACCACTCGTCCTGGGTGGGTGCACCGCCAACCGGGAGTCGGCGACCGGTTCGGCCAAGGGGCACGCCGCCCCGCCGGAGCTCGCCGTGACACCGGGGGACAAGACCCGCGACGTGCCGGTCAGCGCCGAGGTGGGCACCGTGGTCAAGGGCGGCCGGGTCACTGGCGTACGCCTCACTGACGACAAGGGCAAGCAGGTCAACGCCGAGCCGCGCGAGGATGGCTCGGGCTGGGTGCCGAGCGCGCCGCTGCAACCGCGACGGACCTACACCGCCGAGGTGACCGCCACCGGCGACTCCGGTGCCACCACCACTCGCACCACCACGTTCACCACGATGGCGAAATCCGCCAAACCGCAGATCACCAGCACTCTCTATTTCGTCGGCAATCGGACGTACGGCACGGCGATGCCGGTAACCGTCGCCTTCGACCCGGGAATTCCGAAAGAGGCCAGAGCGGATGTCCAGCGGCGGTTGTTCGTGAAGACGAATCCCCCGCAGCCGGGCACCTGGTCGTGGCTCGAGGACGGAAGTCAGGTCTATTACCGGGCACCCGATTTCTGGAAGCCGGGGACCACGATCAGCGTGCGGGCCGGCCTGGAGGGTCTGCCGATCGGGAAGGACCGGGTCGGCGACTCCGAGCGGACCGCGACCTCCAAGATCGGACGCCAGGTCTCACTGGAGATCGACAACGCCACCAAGCAGATGACGGTGATGCGCGACGGCAAGCAGGTCCGCCGGATCCCGGTCAGCCTGGGTAAGCCGAGCACCCCGAGCTCCAGCGGCAAGATGGTGATCATGGAGAAGCACCAACGGACCACCTTCGACACCCGGGGTGAGCCCAACGGCGGGTACGTGGTCGACGTCGACGACGCCCAGCGCTACACCTGGGGTGGCGAGTTCATCCACTCCGCCCCGTGGTCGGAGGGGGACCAGGGCAACACCAACGTCTCGCACGGCTGCGCCAACGTGTCCGCCACCGCGGCGGACTGGTTGATGGGGGTGACCCAGGTCGGTGACCTGGTCACCGTCAAGGGCACCGAGGTGGAGTTGCAGCCGGGCAACGGCTGGACCGCGTGGAACGTGAGCTGGGACGAGTTCGTCCGGGGCAGCGCCCTGCCGGTGCCGCCCGGGCTCAAGCCCGCGCCGGTCGCCCCGGCGCACCCGGGAGCGGTGGCCGGCGGGTCGCCCGCCCCGGCACCCTC
The DNA here is from genome assembly GCF_018070425.1 of Micromonospora sp. C81. Classification (NCBI taxonomy): domain Bacteria; kingdom Bacillati; phylum Actinomycetota; class Actinomycetes; order Micromonosporales; family Micromonosporaceae; genus Micromonospora; species Micromonospora sp. C81. The sequence goes on along the minus strand of NZ_JAGPXS010000001.1, from coordinate 20,269 downwards.
GGTCAGCGGTCGCTGAGTCACCGCCGCCAGCCTTCGGGGCCGGCCCGCCACCTGGCGGACCGGCCCCGTCGTCGCCTTGACGTCGTCGAGGCAAGGGCCGCACCGACAAGGGGCGTGGGAGCGATCACCCCAGCGGTACGCGGGCCACCCCGGTCCCGATCAGGCTGCCCAGCCACAGGTAGTCGCCGTGCTGGCGTACCCCGGTGATCATCCGGTAGTGCCCGTTCGGACCGTGCAGCGTCCGGCGGACCCCGCCGTCGCCGTCGACCAGCGCGACCAGCCCGTAGCGGCGTGGCTGTGGCTGCATCGCGTCGGGCAGCAGCGCGGCGATCTGGCGCAGTCGCGGGTGCGGCAGCAACCGTTCGGCGATCGGCACCCGTGGGCTGGGCAGCGCGATCCAGTACGTCCCGTCGCCCACCGCGGCGAGATTGTCCGGGTACGCGGGCAGGTCGGCCAGGACCCGCACACCGCCGCCCAACTCCACGCGCAGCAGACGGTGGGTGCTGGTCTCCACCAGCATCAGGGCCGACTCGTCCGGGGTCAGCGCGATCCCGTTGGGGAAGTACAACCCGTCGGCCACCACCTCGGTGCGACCGCTGCCCGGGTGGTAGGCCAGCACCCGGCCGTTGGGGCGGTGCTCCAGCAGGTCCCGTTTCCAGTGCGACACCGGGAACCGGTCGGAGCTGTCGGTGAAGTAGATGGTGCCGTCGCGGCCCACCGTCGCGTTGTTGGCCAGGTGCACCGGATGTGTGGTCCCGGTCAGTTCGCGTACCGTGCCGTCGGGCGTGACCCGCAGCAACCCCCGGTACGCGTCGCAGACCACCAGGGCCTCGCCGGACGGGTCCAGCTCGATGCCGAGCGGCCGGCCACCGGTCTCGGCCAGCAGCCGGGGTCGGGTGCCGGCCGGCGCGTCGACCGGCCACCACCAGAGTCGACCCTCCTCGTCGCCGCTGATCACCCGCCCGGTGCGGTCGATGAGCACGTCCTCGGGCCCGACGGCGCCGTCGGGGAGGGGCAGCACCTCGGCCTGGTCGAGCCGGCGGTCGGTGGGAGCCCACGCCCCGGTCAGTGCCGGAGGGACGGTTGCCGGCTCGCGGACGGGACGGATCAGCCGGGGCGGCCGGGGCCGGGGGATCAGCATCCGCCTATTCTCCACCGCCGCTGTCGGCCGTCCCCGTTTCGCCGCTCGCGCGGCGTGCCGACGGTCGCCCCCCGGCTCCACCCTGAGGGGGATGGGCAGCACCTCGGGGTATGACCCTGGGCGTACCCGGAATCACTCCGCGGAGGGGCGAAACTGTCGGGGGTGGGGGCTAGATTTCAGGGCATGGAAGAGCACAGCGACCGGCTCGACGTGCAGGTCAGCGTGGGTGACCGGATGGTCCTCATGCGGGTGGCCGGCGAGGTCGACATCGCCACGGTCGCGGCGTTCCGTTCCGCGCTGTGGTCCGCGCCGCCTCGTCCGGTCCTCCAGTTGGACCTGTCCGAGCTGCGGCTGCTCTCCGCCGCCGGCATCCGCACCCTGCTCGCCGCGCATCTGCGCGTGCGGGCTCGCCGCGGCGAGCTGGTCCTGGTCGACCCGAGCCCGGTGGTGGCGCGGGTGCTGCGCGCGACCGGTCTGCACCGCGTGATGCCGATCCTGGAGCCGGCCCGGGTGGTCGAGGCGGCGCGCCGCCCGCTTCCCGCGACCGCGCACCTGCAGCTGGTCGCCTGACCCGAGGCGCGGCGCGAGGGCCGCCGGCGTGAGCCGGCGACCCCCGGACAATCGGTCAGCGCACGCCGAGCAGGTCGACGATGAAGATCAGCGTCTCGCCCGGCGCGATGACGCCGGCCGCGCCCCGGTCGCCGTACCCGAGGTGCGGCGGGATGGTCAGGCGGCGGCGGCCGCCGACACGCATGCCCACGACGCCCCGGTCCCAACCTGCGATGACCTGACCGCCGCCGAGCGGAAACTCGAACGCCTCACCCCGGTTCCACGACGAGTCGAACTCGCCGCCGGTGGAGTGCGACACCCCGACGTAGTGCACGCTGACCAGCTGGCCTGCCTCGGCCTGCGGGCCGTCGCCCACGGTGATGTCCTCGATCACGAGGTCGGCCGGCGGTGCACCCTCGATCGGACCCACCTCGGGCTTGCCCGATCGGGCGCCTGCTGCCTGGTTCATGCGGGGATCTCCTGCCGTGTTGGGTGATGTGTCCGGTCACCGTCGATCCTGCCGGATCGCCCCTCACCGATGTGCGGCGGACCCGCCACCTGCTCGATCGCCCACCGCGCCGCGCCGCCGGTGGCAGGGCCGACGGCCACGACGAACCCCTCGACGGTACGACCAGAGGCGCCGGACTTCGACCGACCACCGACGTAGGGCCGGCTGTTCGCCTAGGCTCGGGAGCGGCCGGCCGGCGGGGTGCGGGCGGTGCACCGTGGTCGATGCGGAGGGCGTCGGTGGCTGAGGCGACGGTCACGGTCCCGCTGTGGGCCTGGGCGGCGGTCAGCGCGGTGATCGCGGTGATGCTCACCGTGGACGTGCTCCTGCACCGGGACAACCACGTCATCGAGCTGCGCGAGGCAATCCTGTGGAGCGCCGTCTGGATCGGCGCGGGCCTGCTGTTCGGGTTGGTCGTGTGGTGGGGCCTCGGCGGCGACCCGGCCATCGCCTACTTCTCCGGTTACCTGTTGGAGAAGGCGCTCTCGGTGGACAACGTCTTCGTCTTCGCCCTGCTCTTCGGCTACTTCCAGGTGCCGCCCGGCTACCAGCACAAGGTGCTGTTCTGGGGCGTCGTGGGGGCGCTTCTCTTCCGACTGCTGTTCATCTTCGCCGGTGCCGAGCTGCTGGACCGGCTCGCTTGGGCCGGGTTCGTGCTGGGTGCCTTCCTGATCTGGACCGGTTGGCGGCTGGCCGTACGCGGAAAGCCGGACGTCGACCCGGACCGCAACGTCGTGGTCCGGTTGTTCCGTCGGCTGGTGCCCACCGACGCCCGCTACCACGGCGACCGGTTCACCGCCCGGGTCGCCGGCCGGCGGGTGGCGACGCTGCTGCTGGTGGCCCTCGTCGCGATCGAGGCCACCGACGTGGTGTTCGCCATCGACTCGGTGGCGGCGATCCTCGCCATCACCACCAACACGTTCCTGGTCTGGACGGCCACCGCGTTCGCCGTCCTGGGTCTGCGCAGCCTCTACTTCTGCCTCGCCGGCCTGCTGCGACACTTCGGTTACCTGCGGTACGGGCTCGCACTGCTGCTGGCCTTCGCGGGGCTGAAGCTCATCCTCGCTGAGACGCCGGTGGGCAAACTGCCGGTCTGGTTGACCCTCGCGGTGGTGGTGCTGACCCTGGCGGTCTCCATCGGCGCCAGCATCCCGGCCGCGCGGCGTCCCGGAAACGGCCGCTGAGGCGCCAGGCCGCCGGAGCCGGCGGTTGAGCCGCCGGCCCGCGTCGGGTCAGCCCACCACGACCGGGCGGGACAACTGCTCGGCCAGCAGGGCGGGCGCCTCGACCAGCGAGGGGCCGTACCAGGTGAGGTGCCGACCGGAGAGCAGGGCGCACGGTACGCCGGGGAACGCTTCGGGCCCGTCGTCGGCCGTGAACCGGTACGGCTCGTCGGGCAGCACTACCAGCTCAGGCTCCCGCTCGCGCAGCTCGGCAAGCGTGGGACGGGGATAGCGCTCGGGATGCTCGTCGTAGGTGTTGACCACACCGAGCCGACGCAGCACGTCACCGGCGAACGTGTCGCCGCCGAGCACCACCCACGGCCGACGCCACAACGGCACCACCGCCCGGCGGGGCGGGGCCAGCCGGGGCGGCTCGGCCCACGCCCGCCGGGCGTCGCGCAGCCAGGCCGGCTCGGTCGGCGCCCCCAGCTCGGCGAGCAGCTCGCCCAGCTCGGTCAGAGCGCCCGCGACCGTACGCGGATAGGTGACCCGCACCGGCACGCCGGCCGCCCGCAGCGCTTCCGCGTCGTCGCGGCGGTTCTCCTCCACGTTCAGCAGCACCAGATCCGGCCGCAGGGCGCGCACCCGGTCCAGGTCCGGGTACTTGCTGCCGCCGACCCGGGCGACGTCGAGCCCGGCTGGGTGGCTGCACCAGTCCGTGGCCCCGACCAGAACTCCCGGCACTGTCACCGCCACCGCCTCGGTCAGTGACGGCACCAACGACACCACCCGCACCCGCGCACCTCCGTCCGCCACCGGTCCCGGCACCGATCATGCCCGTCGTGGCAACCCCGGTCCGGGCCGGCGGGGCTCGATGCGGGCGGTCACGTCGAGGTGCGCAGGTGTGCAGCCGGCGGTCGTCGCGAACCGGCGGACCGCGGCGTCGACGTGCTCGCGTATGGCGTCGGCCCGGGCGTCGGCCGCCATATCCACCCGGATCCACACGTCGGGACGTCCCGGTATGCCGGTGAGCACCACCCGGGCCCGGCGCACCCCGGGGTCGCCGGTCAGGTCGCGCTCCAGTGCGTCGACGAGCACGTCGGTAGCCAGGCGGGTGCGTCCCGGGTGGCGTCCGGGGTGGCTCAGCATGCCGTGCAGTGCCTGGCGGGGCCGACGTAGCTCACGGCCCAACAGGCGCTGCCCGGTGAGGGCAGTCAGCGCTCCGGCGACCGCCGCGGCCACTGTGCTCCACGGCGCGGCCACTCGCCACGCGTCCAGCAACCCCGCCCCGAGCAGCGGCGCACCCGGGTCGCTGCCGGGCAGCGCGCCGAGGCTGGCCCCCAAAGCTGTCGCTCCGAGCGCCACCAGCAGCAGCGCGACGACGGTCCACAGCAGCCGGTGGGCGGCGTCCGTCATGCCGGCCGCCGGCGGGGCAGCAGCCGGATCTCGATCCGGCCGACACGATGCGAGGCGAGCTGCCGCAGCTCCTGGCTCACCGCGAACTCGACCTCCGAACGGGCCGCCGGGTCGCCGGTGGCTCGCACCCGGGGGCGCCACTGGTCACCGTCCCGCCGGATGCGCACCCGTGCTTGGCGTACACCCGGCACGGTCGCGGCCGCCTCGGTCAACCGGCGTTCCAGGCACCGCCGCCGCAGGTGCCAGCCGTCCCGCTCGTCGATCCGCAGCCGGGCCGGTGTCCAGCGTCGCAGCTGGGCGGCCAGGATCACCAGGCCCAGCAGTACGGCCCCGCCGGCCACGGCGCGAACCTCCAGGTCGTGCCAACGAGTGCTGGTCAGCGCGTCGTACCAGCCGGTGCGCGCGAGCAGCGACGCCGGGCGACCCAGCGTGACCAGCAGCGCCTGTACGGCCAGCAGCACACCACCGGCGAGCAGGGCGACGGCCAGCAGCACCGTGGCGGCCCGGTTGATCGTCGGCATGTCGGCCTCCGGCCGCCGGACGGGCCGCCCTGCCTCAGCGCTGTCCACCCCGGGGACGAGCAGGTCGTCCACAGTGATGGTCACCGCGGTGACGCCGACGCCGGTTCCGGCGGCCACCCGCTCGGAGACCGCCACCCGGACCGCCTCGGCCACGGCGGGCACGCTGTGCCCGTACGAGGTGACCAGGTGCAGGTCGAGCCCCACGGACCCGCCGCCCAGACGCACGGCGGTCGGGTGGGCGCCGGTCACGCCGGACACCCGGCGGGCCGCTTCGACCGCGATCCGTGCGACGTCCGCCGCCGTGACGGTGCCCGGCTCACCGCGGTCCGGCCCGGCACGACGTCGACTGGTCGGATACCGGCCCGCGTCGGCAGGCGTGGTGGGGCTGCTGGTCCGGATGACGCGTGTGGTCCCTGTGGTGCCGACGGTCGGGCGGATGGCGACGGGCCGCGAAGGAAGCCGGTGGTGTCGGCCCGCGCGATCAGCGCGAGGGCGCCGGCGGATGGTCGGGTCACCGGCCAGTCGGGGCCGGCGGACGCGACGCGGGTCATCCTGACGCTGGCCAGCGGCCAGACCGCTCCCGGCGGGGGTGCCGAGCTGTTGTCGCGACATGCTGACCTCCCGGCCGGTCCGCTACCGGCGACCCGGCTGAATACACCCGCCGCGCACCCGTGGAACACGACTTCGACGTGACCTGCGTCACACGTTCGCCTCGAGCGCTGGCACCGGTTGTTGGTTCTTGACACGCTTCTACAACGTTGTAATCCACGCTTCGACCCCCAGGAGCCCCCGATGCGCGTCTCCCCGGCCCCACCAGCGGCGTCGCCCGCCCACCCCACGTCCGTCGCCCCGGACGAGGTGCCGGTCGAGGCGCTCGGCGACCTCTACCGCGACGGCATCACGGCCTGCCGGGGCGCCTTCGACGTGGCGTGGGTGGACCAGGTCGGCGAGGATGTCGCCGCCGCGTTCGACGAGGCGCGCTCCCGGCCCGACGGTGCCGTCGGACGAGGCCCGCAGCGCTGGTACGTGGAGATCCATCCGGAGCAGCTGCGGGGCTTCGTCGACCTGGTCACCCAGCCCTGGGTGGTGTCGGTCTGCCAGGCGGTCCTGGGCCCGGAGTACGAGATCGTCGAGCTGGGCTTCGACATTCCCTTCCCCGGCGCTGCCATGCAACCGTGGCACCGGGACTTCCCGATGCCGGAGGAGACCCGCAGGCAGCGGCGCCTCACCTCGTTGGCGTTCAATCTGACCACCGTCGACACGGTGGAGGAGATGGGGCCGTTCGAGATCGCCCCGGGCACCCAGTGGGACCACGGCGCCGACTTCGACCACGAGATGTTCCCGCCACGGGAGCGCTACCCGCGCTACCAGCAGCGGGCGGTGCGCAAGTACCCGCAGCGCGGGGACATCTCGGCCCGCTCGGCGCTGACCATCCACCGCGGCACCCCGAACGTCTCCCGGTCCGCCCGCCCCGTGCTGGTGCTCGGCGTCGACGCCCCGGGAGCGGGAAACGCCGCCCACCACGACATGGCCGTCACCCGCGGCTACTGGGAGAGCCTGCCGCCGTTGGTCCGGGAGCACCTGCCCTGCCCGGTCGTGGACCGGCTGGAGCCGATCCGGCAGAAGCACACCATCGAGGGCCTGGTGATGGGCGCCGCCGAGTAACGGTCGGCCGGGTACGCCGGACCGGCCGCACCGCCGAGGTGCAGGTCATGATCGACCACCTAGACTCGGCCCGGCTCGACCGACCGGCGGATGGATCAGGCAGATGACGAGCATCGGCAGCGACGACCGCGGCTGGCTGCGGGCGGTGCCCGCCGAGTATGGGCGCGACCCGCTGCTCACCCGCGCCGGCCACCGGGTCTACCCGGGGCGCCGGCTCAGTGACCTGGTCCAGGGCCGCCCGCCCGGTGTCACCGGCAGCCAGTGGAGTTCGGCCAGCCGCGCCAGCTTCGACTTCGTGGTCTACGCGGCCGACACCGGCCGGGCGATCGTCGCCGTGGAGATCGGCCCCGTCGCGCCCGCCGGCTCTGCCGAGCAGCGCGTCGAGCGGCTGAAGGACGCGGTGAGCGCCGCCGTCGGCCTGCCGGTGCTGCGGATCGGGTCGCCGACGTTGCGGGCGGCCGAGCATGGCCGCCGCCTGGTGGAGTACGTGATCGACGCGCGCGCCTACGCCGCGGGAGGCGCCGGCGTGACCGCTGCCGGGGACGACCCGGCCCCGGTGAGTTTCCGGGACATCCTCGGTCGGCTGCCCGACGGCCGTACCGGACCGGTCAACGACCTCGGCGCGCTGACCCGGGCGGCGGCCGTCGAGGCGTACGTGGCCGGGCGGGTGGCCGACCCGATCGTGCGAGGGCTGCACGTGCGCTGGGTGGACGGGCCGGCGCAGGGGTGGAGTTGGGTGCAGGTCCGCCCCGACGCGTGCCTCGTCGAGCGGGTCTCGGTGACCGAGCACCGCTTCTCCTGCGGCATCGACGCGGCCCGGTTGGCCGAGGATCTCGCCACGGTCGCCGTCGGGGAACGGCTGCGGGAGAACGTCGCCTCGGACCTGGTGCCGCGCGCCGAGTTGACCGCGCAGATCGTCGCGCTGAGCGGGCGCCGCCACGAACTGGTGGGCGGGTTCGCCTTCGACCACCTCTGCGCCGACTGATCGGCACCCGTTCCACCTGCTGATTTTCCGCTCCGCGTCGGCTCGATGCCGGGTCGTGGCAATTTCCTGTGCGCCGGTTGAACCTTCCCCGTCGCCCACCCGTACTCCTGCGCGAATGAACAGGATCTCCCATCCGCGTCGTCGGGACCCGGGGGACGGTGTGGAAAGGGCATCGTCGGCCATCGACGCATTACCGGGTAGGTCACGGTGCTCGCCGCCGTGGCGTGCCATCTGACATCCGTCGGTCCGCCGAGGCCAGGAATCCACTACCGGATCGAGAAGGAGAACAATTCGATGCGCAGGTCCACACGGGCGGGCCGGTCATCCGGCAACGCGCGGAGCAAGCGTCTGCTGGCCGTTGTCGGCACGCTCGCGGTCTTCGGCGGAGTCGTCGCCGTGACCCAGATTTCGTCGGCCCAGGACCGGCGGACAAATAAGCCGCGCCCGGCTGCTGGGCAGTGCGTGGAACCGAGCCCGGGCGCGACCGCGCCGACGGGCGGCGGTTCGACCAGCCGCACCTGGCAGAACGGTCGGTGGGTGCGTAATCACTGGGGTGACGGACAGCAGTCGGTCCCCGAGTGTGAGGACGGTAAGGACGGCACGGTGGGCACCGGCACAGCCATTGCCTGCCCGGACGTGGCGGCCAAACTGCCGCAGGTGCCGGACCGGGCGCGGGCCGAGGTGGACCGCAACCTCGCCCAGTTGCAGGCCCAGATCGCCGAGGCGGACCGCCGGTTGGCCGCCGAGGGCAACAAGGGTGAGGCGTTCATCCGTAGCGCGATCCTCCAACCGCTGGCCGGCAAGCGGCGCGCGGTGCTGGACCGGATCACGACGGCCATCGACCGGGTCGGTCCCCGGCCGCAGGGTCTCGCGCAGCTCGCCGAGTGCCAGGTGCAGCCGACCAACAACTCCGGCGGCAACAACGGTGGCGGCACCCCCACCACCAGCCCCACCACCACTCCCGGTGGCAACAACGGCGGGAACAACGGTGGCACGGCCCCCGGCGCCGGGCTCGGCGTGCTGGCCAACGACTGTGACGAGAGCCAGCTCCAGCCGCACAACGGCTTCCAGAACGGCAACCGCTGCGTGAGCACCGAGTTCGGTGAGGTCGGCGCCGCCGCGAACAACCCGTCACTGCTGATCACCCAGTTCCCCCAGCAGGTCGGCCAGAACCAGGCCTTCACCCTGCGGGTCAGCACCCGCAACCTGGTCCGGGACCGCTTCCTCGCCGCCGGTCAGGGTGGTTACTACGTGGAGAGCTCGCTGCTCAACGCCCAGGGCCTGGTCCGGGGCCACTTCCACACCGCATGCCGGATGCTGGACAGCCTGACCGCTCCGCCGGAGCCGCAGGAGGTGCCCGCGTTCTTCGTCGCGACCGAGGACGGCCGCGGTGGCGCCCAGCCTGACGAGGTGACCATCCAGATCCCGGGCCTGCCGGAGTCGGGTACGGCACAGTGCTCCGTCTGGGCCGGCGACGGTTCGCACCGCCTGCCGATGATGGAGCGGGCCAACCAGACGCCCGCGTTCGACTCGGTGCGGATCACCGTCAACTGATTCAGCGTGACCGGCCGCCGCGTCGTTTCGGTGCCCGGACAAACCGATGGGGCCACGCCGTTTCCGGCGTGGCCCCATCGGCAACTCCTGCGTCAGCGGCTCTTGTAAGCCTCGACGACCTCGACCGGGATCCGGCCTCGTTCGGAAATCTTGTAGCCGTTCTTGACGGCCCATTCCCGGATGGCTCGGTTCTGCTCCCGATCCATTCCCGCGCCGGCGGGTCGCCCCGGCCGTCGGACTGTGCGGGCGCTCTCCACCGGGCCACGCCCGATCCGCCGACCCGCATTGATGTACGGGTCCAAAGCCTTGCGCAGGACACCGGCATTCTCGTCCGAGACGTCGATCGTGTAGGCCACGCCGTCGAGACTGAACTCGACCGTCCGGTCTGCCTTCCCACCGTCGAGGTCGTCGGTCAGGACCGTGATTACTTTTCTCGCCATTGCCGATTACTCCCTGTGTGCGGCGGGATGTGTCCAAAGTCTGACCTATCACCCCGGTAATCCGCAACAATATGCGTCCCATTCATTCGGCGCGTCGCGATTCTGTTACCGAGCAAAACCGTGAATCGCGCGCGCTGAAGCGGTCTCATTCGTCGAGGAGGCCGGCGTGCCCGGCGAGGGCGGCTGCCTCCGTCCGGTTGGACACCCGCAACTTGCGCAGCAACGCGGCCGTCATTCGTTTCACCGTCCGCTCCGAGACGTGCAGTTCGTCGGCGATCTCGATGGTGTTGCGGCCGGCGGCGATCGCCCGCAGCAGCCGACGTTCCTCGCCGTCCAGGTCGACCGCCGCGGCGCGGGTCGGCCTCAGCATGGCGTGCAGCAGTTCGGCCGGCAGCACCGCCCACCCCTTGAGGACGGCCAGCAGCGGGGGCAGCAGTTCCTCCGGTTCGCTGGTCTTCGGCAGGAACCCCTCGGCGCCGGCCCGCAGCGCCTCCAGCGCCGGGGCCGGGTCGGCGGATCCGGACATCGCGACCACCCGTACCCGTGGGGTGGTCCGCCGGATCGCGCCCACCGCCCGGATGCCTCCCGGTGGGGGCATGTGCAGGTCGACCAGGGCCAGATCGGGGTGCCACTGGCTGACCAGCGCCGCGGCGGCTGCGGCGTCGCCGGTCGAGGCGACCACCTCGGCGCGGCCGTCGGTGGTGATGGGGAGCAGCAGTTCGAGGCCGCGGACGAAGAGGGGGTGATCGTCCACGACGACAAGTCGCATGGTGGAGGCTCCCGGCATGTCTGCGCCGTTCCCCAGCGGGTACCGATCATGCGGGTACGCACCGAACGAGGGGAGTCGGGTGGATGCGCGCACGCCACGGTCTGCAGGGCCTGCTGCGAGGGTTGCGCCGGATCGAGCCAACTCCAGGCGAGATGCGACCACCGGTGGCGGATTCGGAGTTGCTGCTGCGGGTGTTGTGCCACGAGTTTCGTACGCCGATCAGCACCCTGACCTCGCTGACCCGCGCGCTGGCCGACGAGCAGCGAGAGCTCAGCGGCGCCGACCGGCGGGCGATCAGCGAGTTGGCCCGCGACCAGGCCGTCCACCTGCAGAGCCTGCTGCGCGACGCGACCGCCGGCACCGGCGCGCTGGCGCTGGCTCCACAGCCGGAGCCGGCCGTCCCGCTGGCGGGCATCCTGCGCGAGGCCGCCGCGTTGGTGCCGGCCGGTCGGCGGCGTGCGCGGGCCACCCGGCGGGCGGGCGCCTGCCCGGTGCCGGCCGGACGGACCCGCCAGGTGCTGGTCAACCTGGTGGAGAACGCGCTGCGGCACGGGCCACCGGACGGGCAGGTGGGGCTGTACGCCACAGTGCGTGGGCCTGGCCTGAGCGTCCTGGTCACCGACGAGGGGCGGGTCGACGACGCGTTGCTGTCCGCGTTGCGCCGCCCGGCGCCGGCGGTGGGGATGTCCGGGCTGGGGCTGTGGATCGTGCGGCAACTCCTCGTGCCGGACGGGGGAGCGCTGCGGGTGCACCGACTGCGACCGCGCGGCGTGGCGCTGGAGGTGCTGCTGCCGACGGTTCACCCGCTGCGCTGACCCCACCGGGACATGGGTTGGCCCGGTCGGGTCACCGAGGCGGGAACGGCACTCTCTACCAGTTCCCGTCATGAGGGGGTCAGATGTTCAGCCATGTGAAGGATCTGCAGTTCGAAGCCAAGCCGGACGGCCCGGACGCCGCGTTCGCCCGCCGCCTGCAGGAGGTGCTGGGCGGCAAGTGGGGTGAGATGACCGTCGCCAACCAGTACCTGTTCCAGGGGTGGAACTGCCGGCTGCCCGGCAAGTACAAGGACCTGCTGCTCGACGTCGGCACCGAGGAGATGGGCCACGTCGAGATGATCGTCACGATGATCACCCGGCTGCTGGACAGCGCACCGCTGTCGATGACCGAGGGGATCGCGGAGGATCCGGGGGGCGCGGCGACCTTCGCGGGGTCGAACCCGGCGCACTTCATCCATGGTGGTGGCGGGGCGTTGCCCGCCGACTCCAACGGGGTGCCCTGGAACGGCTCGTTCGTCACCGCCAGCGGCAACCTGCTGGCTGACTTCCAGCTCAACGTCACGGCGGAGGCGCAGGGTCGGCTCCAGGTCGCCCGGTTGTTCAACATGACGGACGACCCGGGCGTCAAGCAGATGCTGCGCTTCCTGTTGGCCCGCGACACGATGCACCAGAACATGTGGCTGGCGGCGATCGAGCAGCTCAAGGAGGACGGCCTGGAGGACATGCCGGTGCCGGAGGCGTTCCCGGACTCCGGCGAGTTCACCGAGGAGTACGGCTACACCTACCTGGGCTTCTCCTCGGGCACCGACTCCTCCGAGGGACGCTGGGCGTCCGGGCCCTCGCCGGATGGCAAGGGCGAGTTCCGGTACGACGACGCCCCGCGGGCGAACGCCCCGGAGCCGGTGCTGCCGCCGGGGGACCCGCGGTTGTACGGCACCAATCCGGGTGTGGCCGGCTCGGTCGTGAACACGGTCAAGAGCAAGCTCACCTGACGTGTCCGGTCGGGTCGCCCGCCGGTTTCGGGCGGCCCGACGGACCGGCCGGAAGAGTGGTCTGGGTCACAGAGCGGAACAAGGGGAACGCTTTGTTACTTGAGCCAGACACGCTCAACTCAACGTGATAGCAGGTGTTCGATGGCAACTCTTCCGGTACTTCCCCTGACCGACGCCGTGCTGCTGCCCGGCATGGTCATCCCGGTGACCCTCGACCCGACCACCCAGGCCGCGATCGACGCCGCCCGGGCCACCGGCGACCGCAAGCTGCTGGCCGTGCCGCGCATCGACGGCGAGTACGGCCCGGTCGGCGTGGTCGCCACCATCGAGAAGGTCGGCCGGCTGCCCGAGGGTGAGCCCGCCGCCGTCATCCGTGGCCTGTCCCGGGCCCGGATCGGCTCCGGCGTGCCCGGCCCCGGCGCCGCACTCTGGGTCGAGGCCTCCGAACTCGACGAACCCGCTCCCGCCGGCCGCGCCCGGGAACTCGCCCGCGAGTACCGCGCCCTGGTGACCTCCGTGCTCCAGCAGCGGGGTGCCTGGCAGGTCATCGACGCGGTGGAGCGGATGACCGACCTGTCCGAGCTCGCCGACTCGGCCGGCTACGCGCCCTGGCTGACCCTGGACCAGAAGACCGAACTGCTCACCGCGCCGGACGTGACCGCCCGGCTGGAGCTGCTGGTCGGCTGGGTGAAGGACTACCTGGCCGAGCAGGAGGTCACCGAGCAGATCAACAGTGACGTCCGCGAGGGGCTGGAGAAGTCCCAGCGGGAGTTCCTGCTGCGCCAGCAGCTCGCCGCGATCCGTAAGGAGCTGGGTGAGGACGAGCCGGACGGCTCAGCCGACTACCGCTCCCGGGTCGAGTCCGCCGAGCTGCCGGAGAAGGTCCGCGAGGCGGCCATGCGCGAGGTTGGCAAGCTGGAGCGGGCCAGCGACGCCTCCCCTGAGGCGGGCTGGATCCGCACCTGGCTGGACACCGTGCTCGAAATGCCGTGGGGCACGCGTACCGAGGACAACACCGACCTGGCCGCGGCCCGGGCGGTGCTCGACGCCGACCACGCCGGCCTGGCCGACGTGAAGGACCGCATCCTGGAGTACCTGGCCGTGCGCAACCGTCGTGCCGAGCGCAACCTCGGCGTGGTCGGCGGTCGCGGCTCCGGCGCGGTGCTCGCCCTCGCCGGCCCTCCCGGGGTCGGCAAGACCAGCCTCGGCGAGTCCGTGGCGCGCGCGCTCGGGCGTAACTTCGTCCGGGTGTCGCTCGGTGGCGTCCGCGACGAGGCGGAGATCCGCGGTCACCGGCGCACCTACGTCGGCGCGCTGCCCGGTCGGATCGTCCGCGCGCTGCGCGAGGCCGGCTCGATGAACCCGGTCGTGCTCCTCGACGAGGTGGACAAGCTGGCCGCCGGCTACGCCGGTGACCCGGCCGCCGCCCTGCTGGAGGTGCTCGACCCGGCGCAGAACCACACCTTCCGGGATCACTACCTGGAGGTCGACCTCGACCTGTCCGACGTGCTGTTCCTGGCCACCGCCAACGTGGTGGAGTCCATCCCCGGCCCGCTGCTGGACCGGATGGAACTGGTCATGCTGGACGGCTACACCGAGGACGAGAAGGTCGCCATCGCCCGTGACCACCTGCTGCCCCGGCAGCGGGAGCGGGCCGGGCTGACCGCCGACGAGGTGGAGATCGCCGACGAGGCGTTGGCGCTGATCGCGGGGGAGTACACCCGGGAGGCCGGTGTCCGGCAGCTCGAACGTGGCCTCGCCAAGATCCTGCGCAAGGTGGCGGTGACGCTGGCGACCGACCCGTCGCCGGTACGCGTCGACACCGACAACCTCACCCGTTACCTGGGGCGACCGAAGTTCACCCCGGAGTCGGCCGAGCGCACCGCCGTGCCCGGCGTGGCAACCGGCCTCGCCGTCACCGGCGCCGGTGGGGACGTGCTCTTCATCGAGGCGACCAGCATGGAGGGCGAGCCGGGGCTGACCCTGACCGGCCAGCTCGGCGACGTGATGAAGGAGTCGGCGCACATCGCCCTGTCGTACCTGCGCTCCAACGGGCGTCGGTTCGGCATCGACCCCAACGTCCTCGCCGGACGCCGGATCCACGTCCACTTCCCGGCGGGCGCGGTGCCCAAGGACGGCCCGAGCGCCGGCATCACCATGGTGACGGCCCTGGCCTCGCTGGTCACCGGCCGCCCGGTCCGCCCCGAGTTCGGGATGACCGGCGAGGTGACACTGTCCGGTCGGGTGCTGCCGATCGGCGGGGTGAAGCAGAAACTGCTCGCCGCGCACCGGGCCGGCCTCACTGAGGTGATCATCCCGGCGCGCAACGAGCCCGACCTGGACGACCTGCCGACCGAGGTGCGCGAGGCGCTGACCGTGCACACCCTGGCCGACGTGGCCGACGTGCTCGCCCTGGCGTTGCGCCCGGCCGACGTCAAGACGCTGGACGGTCCGGCGCTCTTCGCGGCCTGACGCTCCGAACACAAGGACCCCCGCCGTCTGTGAAGACGGCGGGGGTCCTCTGCGTACGCGGGGAGAGGTCTACTGTCTCGCTTGAATCTTCAACTACCTCTTCGCCGCGAGGCGTCCCACTGGAGGAACCCCCGTGAACGTGGTGCTCTGGATCATCCAGATCCTGCTCGCCGTAGTCTTCGCCGGCGCCGGCTTCGCCAAGCTGACCCAGCCCAAGGACAAGCTGCGCGAGATGATGCGGTGGGTGGACCCGGTCCCGCCGACCCAGGTCAAGGCGCTCGGTGCCGTCGAGCTGCTGGCCGCCCTCGGGCTGGTGCTGCCCCCACTCACCGGCATCGCCACAGTGCTCACCCCGCTCGCCGCCACCGGGCTGGTCATCGTCATGATCGGCGGCGTCCTCGTGCACCTGCGCGACAGGAAGAAGCAGGACACGGCGGAGCAACGTCGTACGGAGCTGCAAGGCGCGATCACCTGCGCGGTGCTGCTCGTGCTCGCCGCCGTGGTGGCGTGGGGCCGGTTCGGGCCGTACTCCTTCTGATCCGCAGCGCCGGCGACCGTCGTACCTCGGCGGTCGCCGGCGGCGTGCTCCGGCGGTCGCCGGTGGCGTGCTCAGCGCTCGTCGCCCCCGCGGTCGCGGCGCACTGTGGCCTTACGGCCCTTGATCGTGCTCTGGCGCAAACCGGAGATCACCTCGTCGGCCACCCCCTGCGGCACCTCCACCAGCGAGAACCGGTCGGCGATCTCGATCGAGCCGATGTCCCGACCACGGATCCCCGTTTCCCCGGTGATCGCGCCGACCAGGTCCTGCGGGCGCACCCCGGCGCGCCGGCCCAGGCCGACGAAGACCTGGACGGTGTTGCCGCCGCCGGAGCGCGGCCGGCCCCCGCCCCGCCGGTCGCCGCCCCGGCCGCCGGTCTCCGGTCGACCCTCGCGGGGACCGCGTACCGGGACCTGCGGGATCTCCTCCTCGTCGTCGGAGCCCGGCGACGTCACCTCGTGGGCCAGCTTCACGGCGGCGAGGGCGACCTCCATCAGGTCGAACTCGTCGGTCAGCGTCTCCACGATGACCCGGAACGGGTCGAGGTCGTCCTCGAGCAGGCTCTCCCGCAGCGCCGCCTGGGTCAGCTCCAACCGGCGGGTCCGCATGTCGGCCACTGTGGGGATCTTGTCGATGGTGATCCGCTGGCCGGTCACCCGCTCGATGGTCTTGAGCATCCGGTGCTCACGCGGCTCGGCGAGGGTGATCGCCACGCCCTCGCGGCCGGCCCGACCCACCCGGCCGATCCGGTGCACGTACGACTCCGGGGCGGACGGCACGTCGTAGTTGACGACGTGGGAGAGCTGCTCGATGTCCAGCCCACGGGCCGCCACGTCGGTGGCCACCAGCAGGTCGGCGGTGCCCGCCCGCAGTCGGCCCATCACCCGGTCGCGCTGCTCCTGGCTCATGCCGCCGTGCAGCGCCTCGGAGCGGTAGCCCCGGCCGTTCATCGTCTCGGTCAGCCGGTCGACCTCTTCCCGGCTGCGGCAGAACACGATCGCCGCGGTGGGCGACTCCACGTCCAGCACCCGGCCCAACGCGGCCGGCTTGTGGGCGCGGGTCACGATGTATGCGCTCTGCCGCACCCGCGGCGCCTCGCCCGCGACCGTCGGCTCCCGACCGATCTCGATCCGGACCGGCTCGCGCAGGTGCTGCCGGGCCATCCCGTCGATGCGCGACGGCATGGTGGCCGAGAAGAGCACAGTCTGGCGCTCGGCCGGAGCGTGCTCCAGGATCGCCTCGATGTCCTCGGCGAAGCCCATGTCGAGCATCTCGTCGGCCTCGTCGAGCACCACCGTGGCGAGCCCGCCCAGGCGCAACGTGCCCCGGGCGATGTGGTCGAGGGCCCGCCCGGGGGTGGCCACCACCACGTCGACACCGCTGTCCAGTGCCCGCAGCTGCCGCCCGATCGGCTGCCCACCGTAGATCGGCAGCACCCGGGCGCCCAGGTCCTTGCCGTAGCGGTGGAACGCCTCGGAGACCTGCACCGCCAGCTCACGGGTCGGCACCAACACCAGCGCCACCGGGTCACCGCCCTGGCGGTGCGCCGTCATGAGGTTCAGCAGCGGGAGCGCGAACGCCGCCGTCTTGCCGGTGCCGGTGGCCGCCTGGCCCAGCAGGTCCCGGCCCTCCAGCAGTGGTGGGATCGCCTCCCGCTGGATCGGGGTCGGCTCCTCGTAGCCGAGGGCGGACAGCGCGCCCAGCAGCTCGGGACGCAGCCCGAGCTCGGTGAAGGCGTACACCTCTTCGGCGCCGGCGGGGGCGGCGTCAATCGGTGCGTCGATCGGTGCGTCGTGCTGTGCAGGTGCGGAACTCATGTGCCAAGCCTTTCATTACGCCGTCCAAGCCGCTGCGCCGACCGCCACAAGAGCGCGATCAGCGCCCCGGGACACCCCCACAGGATCGGCGCAGCAACGCTGAAACTGCTGCCTCCGCGACGTCTGAGGCAGCAGTTTCACCGTTCCTGTGCAGATCCTGCCCGTTCGGCCCGGCGGGCGGAGCCGTCAGACGGCGCCGGTCAGGATCGCCAGGATCATGGTGCCCGCCAGTGTCGTGTCGAACACGCCGCACCACTCGGCGTACCCGCGCGGCACCACCCGGCCGGTGCGGTGGTGGGCCAGGTCCCACCCGGCGTGCGCCAGCCAACCGAGCGCCACCAGCCACGCGGCCGTCTGACCCCCCACCGCGACCGCGACCAGCGTCAGCGCGACCCAGACGACCAGGCCGACCAGTTGGGTGGCGAGCACGCCCGGCCCGCGCAGGGTGCGTCGGACCACGCCGATCAGCAGGTACCCGCCGGGCAGCACCAGCATCGTCCACGGGTTGAGCACCCTCGGCTCGACCCACATGTCCACCGTCACCAGCAGCGCCAGCCCAGTCGGCCAGCGGTGGGCCAGCGCCACCATGGTCGGGTGCCGGCGTACCGACACCGGCGTCTCGTGCCGATGGCGCACCGCCACCAGCACCATCGCCGGCACCATCAGCAGGTGACCGCCGAGCATCAGGGCGTCGCCATCGAGCCGGCCGGCCCAGAACGGTACGAGCACCAACAGGAACGGCACGTACATCGCCGCGGCCATCTCGACGACCCCACGCCAGTGGTGCGCCCGGTAGCGCATCCACACCGTCATTCCGACCGTCATGTTCGTGGCCATCACCAGCGCGGCGACGTCCGGCCGGTCCAGCGTCCCGGTGATCCCGAGCGGGGCGCCGGCCGCGTCCCACAGGGGCCCGAGCAGCAGCATCCCGACGACCATCGCCAGCGCCATCTCGGCGAGATGCCACCACAGCCGCCGCGTGCCGGTGCCGGGCGCTGCCGGCATCGGCGCAGGCGACGGTACGACCATGCTGTCCGCGTACACCCGTGTGTTTTCCATGCCGTTGACACTGCCGGTGTCCCGGCGCGGTGGGCAGGCTCGTCCGTCACCGGAAACCCGTGCGGATCGCACGGTCCAACCGTGACATCTCGCACGGGTGGACCGGGCGCCGGGCGGTCCTAGGATCGGTGCGTGGCGAGCGAGGCGGTGACCCCCCGGGCGGACCGCCGGCTGCACCGGGCCCGGCGGGCGACGCTGCTGTCGCTGGCCACCGGCGTGTGGGCGACTGTCCTGCTGCCCACGGCCGGCCTGACCCGGGAGCCGTCCCCCGGCCGCGTCGCGCTCGGCGCGGTCGGGATCCTCCTCTTCGCGGCCAGCCAGACCGCTGTGCTGTACGCGGCGGTGACCCCCTGGCTCGCGCAACGGTGGCGACGTCGCGCCCAGCTCGGCCTGGTCGTCGTGGCGGCGCTGACCGTGCCGTTGGTGGCCCCGGTCGCGGCCGGGACCTGGCCGACCTGGGCGTGGATCGGGGCCTCCCTGGTCGGGATGGCCCCCTTGCTGGTCCGCCTCCCGGGCGCGCTGGCGGTCACCGCCGGCGCGCTGCTCGTGTCGGCGGCGGTGGCCTGGTGGACCGGCGGGTCCGTGGGGCGGTCCCTGGCCGTGACCGGTGGCATCGGGGTGGGCGTGGCAGCGGTCAACTGGTTCCAGGTCTGGTTCTGGGACCTGCTGGTGGAGGCTCGGCAGGGTCAGGCCGCCCAGGCCCGGCTGGCCGCCGCCGAGGAACGGCTGCGCTTCGCCCGTGACGTGCACGACCTGCTGGGGCACAGCCTCACCGTGATCGCGCTGAAGGCCGAACTCGCCGCGCGGCTCGCACCGGTCGACCCGGAGCGGGCCGGGCGGGAGGCCGCCGAGGTGCAACGGTTGGCCGCGTCCGCGCTCACCGAGGTCCGCGAGAGCGTGCACGGCTACCGGGCCGTCGACCTCGGCGAGCAACTGACCGCGGTGGCAGACGTGCTGCGCTCCTGCGGGGTGCGCTGCACGGTGCCGCCACACGTCGACCTGCCTCAGCCGGCCGCCACCGAACTGGCGGCGGTGCTGCGCGAGGCGGGCACCAACGTGCTGCGGCACAGCCGGGCCGAGTGGTGCCGGATCCACATCGACCGGGACGAGAACGGGGCCAGGATGACCATCGCCAACGACGGGGCCGACGACAGCGGCCCGGACGAGCACAGCCACGGCCTGCGCGGCCTGGCCGACCGGCTGGCCGCGGTCGGGGGAGAGCTGCGGGTCCGCCGGGAGGACAGGGTGTTCACCCTGGAGGCGACAGTGCCGGTGCCGTCGTGATCCGTGTCCTGCTCGCCGACGACGAGGACCTGATCCGGGTCGCGGTCGCCGCGCTGCTCGGCCTCGAACCGGACATCGACGTGGTGGCCCAGGCCGCCGACGGACCCACGGCGGTCACCGCGACGCTCGCGCACCACCCGGACGTGGCGGTGGTGGACCTGGAGATGCCCGGCCTGGACGGCATTGCGGTGGCCGCCGAGCTGGCTCGCGTCCGTCCTGAGTGCGCGGTGGTCGTGCTGACCGGGCACGGCCGCCCGGGGCACCTGCGTCATGCACTGACCGCCGGCGCGCGCGGTTTCGTGCCCAAGGGCTCGCCCGGTGGCGCGCTCGCCGACGTGATCCGCCGGGTGCACGCCGGCGGACGGTACGTCGACCCGTCGCTCGCCGCCGACGCGTTGACCCTGCCGGCGTGCCCGCTGACGCCGCGGGAGCTGGAGACGCTACGGCTGGCGGAGGTCGGCGCGCCGGTCGCGGTGATCGCCCGCCGGGTGCACCTGTCCACCGGCACCGTCCGCAACCACCTCTCCGCCGCCGTACAGAAACTAGGCGCGACCGACCGCGCCGAAGCCGTCCGCACCGCCCGAAACAACGGCTGGCTCTAACGGAGCCCACCCCCCACC